>MGHG01000009.1 GCA_001793095.1 Candidatus Woesebacteria bacterium RIFCSPLOWO2_01_FULL_39_23 | reverse complement strand
TTACCAGACACCAATTGCGTATGCTACCCAAAGATTTAAAGTGTCACCGATGTGGTCGTCCAGCACACTTCATTGACTATTTACGACTCCCAAGTTAGAATTGTTTGAAAAGTTGAAATGCTTTTCTCACCCCTTGGGTGAGAATTTTGTTTTTTTATGGAAAAAAGAAAGAACATAAAACCAGATTACGGAAAATTGCTGTCCGCCTTTGGTGAGGCAAGCAGTTTAAGTATCATCTTTGTTTTTTTCCCAGTCATCTTTTTGGTGCTCGGGGTTTTCTTGGATAAAAAGTTTGGTACGATGCCTTTGTTTATTATTTTAGGCGTTGGCTTTGGAATTGCTGCATTTGCCTATCAGGTAAAAAAAGTACTAAGCAATCTTCGTCCAAAGGACGATCAGCTTTAGGTTGAAAAAATAGTTAAATGAAAAGTTTACACATTACTGTAGCGCCAGAGATTATTGCACATCTTGGGCCTGTTAAAATTACCAATTCGCTTTTGACCAGCCTGATTGTCATGGTTTTTTTAATAACGGTTGCTCTATTTGTCAAAGCGGGTGGTGATAGTAAAAAAAGGTCAAAGTTATATATCGCAGTTGAAATGATCGTCGAGAAGGCTTATATGTTTTTTAAAAATATTGCCGGAGATAGGACTGAAATAATCTTTCCCTTATTGATGACATTCTTTTTGTTTATTATCTTCGGCAACTGGATAGGTTTGCTGCCCGGTGTAGGCTCTATTGGCTTTTACGAAAATGGGGGGCATGATAAGTCCTTGATACCAATACTGCGCGGACCAAATGCCGATCTTAATACAACCTTCGCCTTGGCTTTAATTTCGGTTAGTGTTACCCAATATTTGAGTATTAAAACCCTTGGGTTTAGAACTTATATGTCGAAGTTTATAAATCTAAAAAATCCGATTAAGTTTTTTGTAGGAGTTCTTGAGTTAGTTTCTGAGTTCGCGAAGATTTTGTCTTTTTCATTCAGGCTTTTTGGGAATATTTTTGCCGGGGAAGTTTTGCTATCTGTTATGATTTTCCTTATTCCAATTCTGGTGCCTGTGCCTTTCCTTATACTCGAGGTTTTCGTTGGATTTATACAGGCGCTAGTATTCACGATGCTGACAACTATTTTTGTGGTGATTGCAACAGAAGAGAGTCATGAATAAGAGAGGGATCCCGCACCAATTTTGCTATGTATTATGTATACCTATTAGTTAGTCTTAAGACCAAGGAGCTTTACATAGGTTATACAAATAATCTAGAAAAAAGGCTTGGTGCACATAATACAAATAAAAGTTACTCTACCAAGAACAAAGGTCCTTGGATTGTAGTATATTGTGAGATGTACAAATCTAAAGAAGACGCAAAAATACGTGAACATAGATTAAAGAATTATGGACAGGCACTCAATGAACTAAAGAAACGAATCACTGGAAGTCTTTCTTTAGCAAATTTGGTGCGGGAGGAGGTGTATAAATTTGGAACTTAAAGATTTAGCAACAGCACTTGCAATAGGACTGGGAATGATAGGACCAGGAATTGGAGTCGGCTTGATTGGTAAAGGCGCTCTGGAAGCTATTGGTAGGAATCCTGAGGCTGGTAATCAGGTTACAACCACCTTGATTTTATCAATTGCCTTTGCCGAGGCCATTGCTATTTATGCACTGGTTATTGCTCTCATAATTAAATTTGTTTAATGATAGATGCATTAAGTTCATAAGGTTGAGCATATGGAAAAACTTGGAATAGACCCACTATTAATTGCGGTACAAATTATTAATTTTGTTCTCTTACTTATCATTTTGAGAAAAGTTCTTTATAAACCGATTCTTACTACTATGGCGAATCGCCAAAAAGAGCTGGCTGAAATTGAAAAAAAGAGCGTTGAAGTTGATAGAGCACTGTCGGATTTGAAGAAAAGGGAAAAGGAAATATTAACTAATGCTCAAAATGAAAAGCGTGATTTGATTTTAGCTGCGAAAAGAGACGCAGAGGCTGAAAGGAAGAAAATACTTGATAAAGCCAACAATCAAGCTAAGGAAATTCTCTCCGGAACAAGAGCGCAAATAGAAAGAGACAAAAAAGCAAAATGAAGAATTCTGAGCACCAAGGTGAAATTATATCTCTCGCCGATGGTATTGCATGGTTAACTGGTCTCGGGGACGTGATGTATGGCGAGCAAATAGATTTTGGAAATAACATTACCGGGTTAGTGTTAAACCTTGAAGAGGAAAGGGTTGGTGTTGTTATCTTGGGCGATTATGAGAGACTTAAACTTGGTGATATAGCTAAAACAACCGGAAGGTTATTAGAAATAGGTATAAGCGAGGACATGCTGGGTAGGGTTGTGGATCCGTTGGGCGAACCTATCGATGGAGGAAAAACTTTTTCTAAAAGAAATTATTTGCCCATTGAAAAGATTGCTCCGGGTATTGTTGAAAGAAAGCCTGTAGACACACCTTTGCAGACTGGCATAAAAGCTATAGACGCCATGATTCCCATAGGTAGAGGACAAAGAGAGTTGATCATAGGTGACAGGCAAACTGGCAAAACTGCCATAGCAATTGACACGATTATCAATCAGAAAGAAACTGCCGTGGTGAGCGTATATGTTTCTATAGGTCAAAAGCAATCAAAACTAGCCGAAATGGCTAAGAAACTTGAAGAGTATGGTGTTTTGCAAAACACGATTATAGTTGCTGCTAGCGCTTCAAGTTCTTCTGCCATGCGCTATTTAGCCCCATATGCAGGCTGCACTATTGGAGAGTATTTTATGCACAAGGGCAAGCACGCCTTGGTGGTTTATGATGATTTAACCAAGCATGCCTGGGCTTATAGAGAAATTTCACTTCTTTTGAAAAGACCATCGGGGCGCGAAGCTTATCCGGGTGACGTTTTTTATTTGCACGCACGCTTATTGGAACGTGCGTGTCAGTTATCAGCCGCAAATGGTGGGGGCTCCCTCACCGCTCTTCCGATTATTGAGACACAGGCTCAGGATGTTGCTGCTTATATTCCAACAAATGTAATTTCAATTACTGATGGTCAGATTTACCTTGAACCTGATTTGTTTTTTGCTGGTATTAGGCCAGCTTTGAATGTTGGATTATCTGTTTCAAGAATTGGCGGAGCAGCTCAAGTCAAGTTGATGAAGAAAGTTGCAGGCCGCTTGAGACTCGACCTATCACAATACTACGAATTGGCGACATTCGCCCAATTTGCAACAGATTTGGATGTGGCGACCAGAGAAAAAATCGAACGTGGTAAGAGAATTATTGAAATATTGAAACAGGACCAATTTTCACCCATGAGTGTTGAAAGTCAAATAGTGGTAATTTATTTGGCGACTTCCGGAAACTTGGATGATATCCCGGTAGAGTTTATTTCTGAATTTGAGAAAGACTTCTTAGATTACTTGGAAAGAGGTAATCATCGGTATTTACTTAAAGAGTTAGCTAAAAAGAGTGAATTGGATGCGGATTTAGAAGGGCAACTAAGTGGGGTAATTTCAGATTTTAAGAAAAAATTTGTTAAAACACATAAGTTAGAAAGGGAAGAGGATGGCGAATCCAAAATTAATTAAAAAAAGAGTGACGTCAATAAACAATATCAAAAAAATTACTAAAGCTTTAGAGATGGTCTCTGCATCAAAAGTGCAGAAAGCACAAACTGCGGCTTTAAATGCAAAGCCGTACGCTCGGCTAATTTACGAATTGGTTAATTCTTTAAGCGGTGACATTAAGCTTACTGAGATTCCTTTAATGAGGGTACCGGATAAATCAACGTCGGACTTATATATAATAGTGTCCACAAATAGAGGATTGGCTGGCAGCCTTAATACAAATCTCTTTAAATTTCTCACTATACAATTAGCCAAACTAAGCGGTCGCGATAATAGTTTTGTAACCGTTGGCAAGAAAGGCAGATCGTTCGCCGTATCGAGCGGCAGATTACTCGCGGATTTTTCCGAGGACAAGGATTTAGGGAGTGTGGTGAGTGCTGTGACAAGATTAATTACGGATGGCTTTGTTGACGGGGAATTCGGTGCGGTTTATATAGCATATTCAGAATTCATCAATGCACTAAAACAGGAGCCTCGCGTAAAACAACTTCTTCCAATACTAAAATCTACTTTGTTGGAAGAAGGGGAGGAACATTTTGATCTGTATGGTAAGAGCGCTCACCTATCTTCTGATAGCACGTCCGACTTGAGATACTCTTATGAGCCTGACCCAGTCGAGGTACTCAGGATGCTTTTACCGTTTTATCTTGAAATTCAAGTTGCGGAAAGTATTTACGAGTCAAGCGCATCAGAGCATTCAGCCCGGATGATAGCCATGAAGAATGCAACAGAGAACGCGACTGAGTTATCGGCGAGTTTGTCACTTGAATATAATAAAGCTCGACAAACCTTAATTACGGGAGAGCTCAGTGATATAACTACTGCTCTTGTCAGCTTGCCAAGTCATTATGAATAATTCGAAAATTATAGGAAAAGTAGTACAGGTGATAGGGTCCGTCGTTGACGTCAGATTTGAGGGCTATATTCCTGCAATTAAAAACGCGATTATTATCGATCCCGAAAGTAAAAACTTAACCGCCGAGGTTCAGCAACTTCTCAAGGGCGGACTTATTCGAACATTGGTTTTGGGTCCAGCCGAAGGAATTAAGCGGGGATTAGAGGTGGTTGATTTGGGTTTCCCCATAAAAGTGCCGGTGGGCAGCGAAACATTGGGGAGGGTTTTTAATGTCTTAGGACACCCCGTAGATAACAAGGGTGACTTGAAAAAGAGCATTGTACTTCCCATTCACAATCCCGCGCCTCTCTTAGTTGAACAGAAAACAGTTCCTGAGGTATTTGAAACCGGTATTAAAGTAATCGATCTTATCTGCCCCTTTATAAAGGGTGGAAAGGTTGCTGCTTTTGGTGGTGCTGGTGTTGGTAAAACGGTAATAATAATGGAACTCATTCATAACGTTGCTAAAAAACATGGAGGCTATTCTATTTTTGCAGGAGTAGGAGAACGGTCTCGTGAAGGCAACGACCTTTTAGAAGAGATGAAAGCATCGAAAGTGCTGGACAAGACCGTACTTGTTTATGGTCAGATGAATGAACCTCCTTCAAATAGATTTCGAGTCGCTTTAACAGCACTCACTATGGCTGAGTATTTTCGTGATGTTGAAAATCAAGACTTACTCCTTTTTATTGATAATATTTTTCGTTTTGCACAGGCTGGGAGCGAAGTTTCTGCCCTCCTTGGTAGGATTCCGTCCGCGGTCGGTTATCAACCTACTCTTGCAACCGAAATGGCTGAACTACAGGAAAGAATTACATCGACGTATAAAGGTTCTATAACATCTGTGCAGGCTGTATATGTTCCAGCTGATGATTATACCGACCCTGCTCCTGTTGCGACATTTGCACATTTGGATGCCTCGGTTGCACTCGAGCGGGCGCTTTCTGAACAAGGCTTGTACCCCGCAGTCGATCCACTGGTGTCCTCATCGAATGCTTTGGACCCCGAAGTCGTCGGAGATGAACATTACAGAGTTGCTCGTGAGGTGCAAAGAGTCCTGCAAAGATACAAAGAACTTCAAGATATCATCGCGATTTTAGGCGTCGAGGAACTTTCCGATGAAGATAAATTAATAGTGACGCGCGCGAGGAAAATCCAAAGATTTTTGACACAACCAATGTCGGTAGCTGAGAGCTTTACCGGCAGACCTGGTAAATATGTAACTATTGAAGATTGTGTAGCTGGCTTTTCTGAAATTTTGGCAGGCAAGCATGATGATAGGAACGAACAGGATTTCTATATGATAGGAACAATTAACGAGCTGGGTACTTAATTCCAATTCAAGATGAACTTCCACATAGATATAGTAAGTCTGAAGGGTGCAATATATAGCGGTGATGTTACGAGTGTTACAGTTCCCGGAGTGGAAGGTGACATGACTATTTTGGCTCGGCATATGCCGTTTGTTACTCCATTGTCAGTAGGCGAGGTGGTTGCAATGACGCCTAAAGGAACACTGAGTTTAGCAATTGGAAAAGGCATTTTTGAATTTTCAGAAGGCCGAGGCAGGCTTTTGATTGAAGATGTTGCAATGGGGGATTACATCTCCGAACAGAAGGCCGTTGAAGCCAAAAAGAAAGCTGAAGACCTATTGGCAAAGGGCATTAAAGGGGTTGAAAGGACTGCTGCTTTATATCAATTAAGGCGGAGTTTGGTTGATATTAGTATAGCGAGGCGCAGAAGAAAAAAAGTGTTTTAGTATTATTTTTACAGCTTCGTCTGCTGTTCGAGGAATCTGTATTTCTGGTTCATTGTATTTTTCCCCATTAACTAAACTCTTTGTATAAAATCTCAGCTGGCAATCTTTTGCGTGGTTTACTATCTCAGCGCCCGTCTTTTATTTGGGTTGTGTCAACAAGCACCAGTAAGTTTTTAGGTACCTTGTAACAGTGTAACGTTACACTGTTACAAGGAGGTAATGTTAGTGGAAATCGTGGAATAACAGAGCGGATGTATGCTAGACTTCAAGATGAAATGGCAAAATTAATTGATGAACTTTCTGTATTTTTACCGACGTATAACGAGGAAAAAAATATTACGATTGTCGTTGAAAAGGTAAGGAAAATATTAACTAATATTGCCGATAAATGGGAAATAATTATTGTCGAGGATGGCTCCAGCGATAAAACTCCTCAGCTAGCGGACAGTCTAGTCAAAAAGTATAAGCTTAATGTCCGAGTAATTCACCATAAACCGAATCGAGGTTATGGTGGAGCGTTAAAGTCAGGCTACAGCGCTGCTAAATATAAATGGGTTGCTTTTATGGATTCTGATGATCAATTTGATTTTTTCGAGGTTGAAAATTTTATCAGAAAACAAAAAAAAACCGGAGCGGACTTGGTGTTGGGAATACGTATGAGGCGAGCAGATTCTATCGTAAGACGGTTGTATACATTTGTATGGTCGAAATTACTTCCGAGAATTCTTCTTGGTTTAAAAGTTACAGATTATTCCTGTGGATTTAAGTTAATAAGAAAGCAGGTCTTTGATTCTGTTCAGCCGTTAGTCGGGGAAGAAAAAGTTACTCAAATTGAAATGCTGACCAAAGCTCAAAGAAAAGGTTATAAATTCGCCGAAGTGGGAGTGCATCATTATCCGCGGAAGTTCGGTCACCAAACAGGTGCCGATTTAAAGGTAATTACGAAAAGTATTGTCGATTTGGGAAAACTTTGGTGGCAACTTAGAAGATAATTAGAATTATGAACTGGTTTGAAATCAGTTCATATAACTTAGTGTATGCTCTCAAAACGAGCTTGCAAGGCGAGTTTTGAAACAAGTTCTATGAATTATGCAGTAAGTATGATGGGGTGGATAAAAAATAATAAGAAGGAAGCGATGCTTCTTGGACTAATACTTCTTGTGGGGGCATTTTTTCGACTTTACAGGATAAGTGAGTACATGACATTTTTGGGAGATGAAGGTAGGGACGCGATTGTTGTGAGACGTCTTCTTGTAAATTTCGACCCGATACTTGTGGGTCCCGGTACTTCGATCGGCAATATGTATTTAGGGCCGCTTTATTACTACATGATAGCACCGGCGTTATTATTAGCCAACTTTTCGCCGGTCGGACCAGCCGTAATGATAGCTTTACTTGGAGTAGTAACTATTTTTTTTGTCTGGTTTGTTACCCATGAACTCTTTACCTTTAAAGGTGAGACCTTGCAAGTCGCTGACTCTGGAGAGTCTCTGACTCGGAGAGGTGAACATAGTGTTCATAATGGAGCTCTTATTGCTGCTGGTTTGTACGCAATTTCCCCGGTAGTCATTAATTACTCCAGGTCATCTTGGAACCCTAATATTATGCCTTTCTTTTCTTTACTTTGTATTTATGCAATATGGCAGACGTGGAAATATTTTAATTTTAAGTGGCTGGTAGTCATGGGAATTGCTTTTGCGTTTGTACTTCAATCTCATTACCTCGGACTATTATTGGCTCCTGTAATCTGTATTTTCTGGATTTTGACTTTACTTTCTCTTAACCCATCACCTATCACCTATCACCTATCACCAAGTCGAGATTTTCTAAAATATTCACTAATTGGTTTAGGTTTGTTTTTACTCCTCATGTCACCATTAATAGTATTTGATGCCCGACATGGATGGCGAAATTTTTCTGCGATAAGAACTTTTTTCAGTCAGAGGGAAACTACTATTTCGATAAAACCCTGGAAGTCAGTCCCCAATCTTTGGCCGATATTTAAAGACGACTACGTTGCTCGGTTGGTTGCCGGCGGAAACGAACTTGCCGGTAGAATAACTGCCTTTACGCTTCTAATTTCGACTGTATTTTATTTGGCATTTAATAATAAGAAGCTCGGTCAGGTTTTCGCCGGTAAAAAAAATTTCTTAAGCGGTGTTGTCCTTGTATCTATTTGGATTTTCTTCGGCATTGTCGGTTTAAGCCTTTATAAACAACATATATACGATCATTATTTCGGTTTTATTTTTCCAGCACTATTTATATTAGTTGGCGCGATATCACAAAAAATCTGGGATAAATTTGGCTATGATGGAAAAATCCTTGTGACGTCCGGCTTTTGTTTATTGGTTGTTGTTAATTTATTGAATAACCCTCTAAGATATCCGCCCAATGCTCAAATGTGGAGAGCGATCGAGGTTGCAAAATTAATTGATGAGAAAGCAGGAGGTCAGGAGTTTAACCTTGCAGTTATAGCTCAGCAAAATTATGAGGACGGATATCAATATTTTCTGGAGAAACATGGCGCTAAGGTGATGGACATCGATGCTCAAAAACCCGAAACAGTAAAAAGTCAACTGTTTGTTGTTTGCGAATTGCCGGAGGTAAAATGCGATCCTACCCATAATTCTAAAACTGAAGTTGCCAATTTCGGTTGGAGTAAAGTTGAGGGTCAATGGGATACAGTAGGCGTCATTGTATACAAACTGGTGCATTCTAAATAAAAAATACCAGAGGTGTGAACCTATTTCACCTCTAAGGTGCAATAATAGGAACTAGGAACTATGAAATATCAAACTTTGCATGCACATACAACAACGTCAGATGGTTTATTGACTTATAGAGAGGTCTTAACGACATGTGAAAAAAATAATATTGGCGTTGTAGCTTTCACCGATCATGATAGTTTACCAAGCGACAAGACAATGAACATGCTTCGAAATACAAAAAGTAGAACAAAGTGGATTGTTGGTATAGAAATTTCGTCGGGTCCTCCAAAAAATAGCAGTATTAATTTTAGTCCGCATGTTATTGGGTTGTTTGTCAATCCCTTTAATAAAGACTTAAAAGATCATTGTTATTATGCACAAAAAGCCCGTGATGAAAGAATGAGAAAAATGGTAAAAAACCTTACTGGTTTAGGATTTGATATATCTGCTGCCGATTGTTTAAAAGTTTCAGGCGGAGAAGCCGTTGGAAGACCGCATATCGTCCAGGCATTGAATCTGAAAGCTAAAAATAAAGAAGTTATGGAAAGTTTAAGAAAGAAGATGAAAGCAGATGCGGAAAATGACGGAAAAGTTAAAGAACAATATGATTTAATGATGGAACAAGGGGAATCCCAATATCCTTATGTGCTTTTTCTAAGCGACGATTCCTATATTAAGGGTGTTTACGTCGATTACGGTTACAGAATAGATCTTGATACTTGTGTAAAAATAATTAGAAATTCAGGTGGAGTAGCCTTATTCGCCCATTGGTTTACTGAAATAAAAAAGTTCGGTGCTATGCAAATGGAGAAATTGTTAAAAGAAAATAGATTAGACGGAGTTGAAACAGTCTTTGGTTTTTATGATGACATTCGCGATGAATTAATTAAAGAAAGAAAGATTCTTAAAAGTTTAGTAAGAAAATACAACAAGGTTGAGGGTGGTGGCGTAGATGCGCACACAAAAGAACATTTTGAAGATTTTTCAAAAGACGAATGGTATGCAAAAATGACTGCTGGCTTAGCAGAAAAAATCATAAGCAAGTCTGAAGTAGATGTAACTTGGAGTTCTTTTAAAAATAAGAATGCAATATTAATTTGAATAATGTTAAAAACCAAAGAAACTGATATTAGTACCCATATTGTTGCGGTTTTTGCTTTTATTATTAAAGACGGAAAAGTGCTATTAGCAAAGAGAAGTAAAGATGACCCACAAGCTCCCGGAATTTGGTCTGTCCCCGGAGGTAATGTGGATATGGACGAGGGGGAGGGAATTATAGTTAAAACACTGAAAAAAGAAGTGCTGGAAGAGGTTGGTTTGAACATTGAGGATGATATAGTTCTGATTTGCGATGAAGGGTTTTATCGAGTTTCCGGCCATCATGTAATAGGTTTGTCGTTTTTATGTAAATGGAAAGATGGTGTCGCTAAACCTTTGGAAGATCAGGATGAAGTAAGGTGGTTTACGAAGGAAGAATTAAAGAATTTTAGCAAGCTCCCCGATTATTTTAAAGTAAGAGTAAATAAACTTCTCCAAATTTTAAGGTAAAATAATTTCTAATGATTAAGAGTATCGAAATTTTCATTAAAAAGTTGTGGAAACACGAAATACAACCACATACTGCTTACTACCTACTACTTACTTCTATCCTTTTTCTTGCTTTATTTGTCCGTGTATATCGAGTTGGGGATTTATTAGGATTTTGGTATGACCAGGGTAGAGACGCCCTTATTATTTGGAAACTCTGGCACGAAGGAAAATTCTTTTTGATCGGGCCGGTAACGGGTCTGGCCGGTATATTTCTCGGACCTATGTACTATTACCTTATAGCCCCCTTGTATTTAATAGGTGGAGGAAACCCAGTTTATCCGGTCGTTTTTTTAGCACTTTTATCGGTCTTTGCAATATTTATGCTTTTTGTAACCGTTTACGACATGCACAGTAGGGGTGCCGGATTAATTGCGGTTATTATAGCTTCCTGCTCGTACTATATTATTATAGTTAACCAGTGGCTCTCTAACCCAAATCCGATATTTTTAACCAGCGTTTTGTTTTTACTTGCTTTGTGGAAAATTGTTAGAGGAAAAAGTAAGAAGGTAGATAGTACATGGTGGGTGTTGGCCTTGTTAATGCTTGGACTGTCCCTACAATTCGAATCTGCCAGTGCGATTTTTTATCTGCCCGTGATGGTGGTGTTTATTATATGGCAAAAGAAAAGTTTACCAAGTAGAACATTATTAATTGCACTGTCTTTATTTTTCGCAACCCTTCTCCCGCAAATTATTTTTAATTTTCGGCATGACAATATATTGTTCAGTAATTTACAAAAACTATTTTTTGAAGAAAAGGCTTTTAGGGGCATTAGTGGATTCATTCTTGAAGAAAAAATTAAATATTTTTGGACGGTAATCAGCAGCAAACTATATCCAAAGGGCAGTTTATTATCCTTAACTTTCATTATTTTGGTATTTTCCTCTCTCGTTGTCAGAAGAGGGTTTTTGAAAAAAGGATTAACCGGGCTTTTTATGATTTTTCTTCTAACGCCGGTTTTTTTTGTAACCTTTTTCCAGGGTAACTTCGGACATCTTTACGACTATTATATGAGCGGTTATTATTTACCCTTTGTCGCGATATTCTCGATAGGTATGGCTGAACTGTGGAGAACAAATATAGGTAAAATATCAGTCATTATATTTTTTGTAACGTTTCTTAATGCCAATGGTATATTAATAAAAAATCGGTTAACAGACCAGCTGCAAGGACAGACCGATATTAGCTTTGCTAATCAAGTCAAGGCGGTTGACTGGATTTTTAATAATGCTGCCGGTAAAGGTAATTTTAACGTTGATATTTATGTCCCGCCCGTTATTCCATACGCTTATGATTATTTAATTTTGTGGCAGGGTACTAAAATATGTGGGGAAAGTATGTGCGGAAAAGTTGATTATCAAACCCCCCTCCTATATACGCTCTATGAATCAGATCCTCCGAATCCTGAACGCCTGGAGACATGGTTATTACGACAGGAAAAAATAGGTGTAGTACAGGATGAAGGAAAGTATGGCGGTATTACCGTACAAAGAAGAAAAAGAATTCAATAATAATATGGACATTATTAAATACATCAAAAAAAACAGAATTCTCATAATTATTATTCTTGTGGCATTTTTCCTCAGAATATATAAGGTTGGAGAATATTTTATGTTCGAACACGACCAGGATTTGGCATCGTGGTTTGTCAAAGATGTTTTGGTTAATAAACATCTAAGGCTTATTGGTCAGGAGACTTCGACGCAGGGAGTATTTATTGGACCTTTATACTACTATCTTTTAGTACCTTTTTATTATCTATTTAATATGCATCCGCTCTCGGGTGTCATATTTATAACGATACTCTCTCTTTTTAGCTTGCTCAGTGTTTATTTCGTATTTACAAAGATGTTTAACCGGAGTGTCGGCTTGATTACAACTTTAATATATGCTGTTTCTTACTATACAATTTATAATGATAGGCAGGTTGTACCCACTACCCCGGTTATCACTTGGAGCGTCTGGTATTTATTCGGTATCAACTTGCTTTTGAAAGGGAAACAGAAGCAAGGCTTTATTGTTTTAGGAATTCTGTTGGCTTTGATTTGGCATTTGAATTTTTCACTGATACTCTTAGCCCCGCTTATTCCGATATCACTCTATGTATCGAGAAAGAAAATCGATGTAACAACACTTGTAACAGGCTTGGTTATTATTTTTATAACATCGCTTCCGTTAATAGCTTTTGAGTTTAGGCATAATTTTAATCAAGTTAAAGGGATTCTATCGTCCCTGACATCTGACCAACACGATATAATAAGCGGTTTCCCTAAATTTCAAAGGGTCATTTATTTGACTTCAAAGAATGCCTATGGGTTATTAATGGGTAATATTAAGTATGTTGACTATATATATGTGTTAGTCGCTCTGGTCTTATGTTTGAGGTTATTAATTATTAAAAAAGTAATTTCCAAGAAATTGGGACTTATTTTTATTTTTTGGCTTGTAATTTACATTACTTTTTTCACTTTTTATTCGAAAATTGTCTCAGAATATTACTTGAATGGTATGATGGTGGTTTGGATAGCAGTTTTTGCATTAGGTACATCTCATTTACTGTCCTTGCATAAATATAGAATATTAGGCATAGTTGCGCTTTTAATTTTCACAATTGCCAACTTGTATAAATTTTTTACGGTTCCGTTTAATAAGACGAGTTATCCATATCGAAGGGCAATCGTTGCTGAAATTAAAAAAGACTCACTTATACACGGTTATCCATGCGTAGCAGTATCTTATATAACAAAGCCTGGGTACGATTTAGGATATAGATACCTTTTCTATGTCGAGGATATGCACGTTAATAAACCCGATTCGCTCGCACCCGTATACACAATAGTATATCCATTAAATGATAAACTTTTTCCGGTTGATAAAACTTTCGGTGCGATAGGCTTAATCTATCCTGAATATTCAAGGTATACTGATAAGGGTGTCGAAATAAGCTGTTCGGGAGAGAATTCAAATTTAACCGATCCGATGTTCGGTTTTACAAATTGATGGACTTGAGAAATAAGTGATACGAGATAAGTGATAAGAAATTTAGATATGGAGAGAATATTTTTATCTATTATAATTCCCTGTTTTAATGAACATGCCAATATTAAGCGCGGGGTACTTGGTGAGGTAAGGGATTTTCTTAAAGATCAGGATTTTGCTTGGGAGGTCATTATTTCAGATGACGGTAGTACGGATGGTAGTTCTGAATTAGTGGAAAGGGAAATCAAAAACTGGAAAAATTTTAGGCTACTGAAAATTGAGCACGGCGGCAAGCCCATGGCTTTATGGAATGGCGTTAAAGCTTCGAACGGCTTATGGATATTATTCACAGACATGGACCAATCAACGCCAATTAATGAGCTTACTAAATTACTGCCTTTTGTGAAAAAAGGTTGTAAGGCAGTTATTGGTTCGCGCGGAACAGGTAGGAAGAAGTTCCCGTTTTACAGAAGGGTGGGGGCTTTGGTATTTATGAATCTCAGGCGAGCATTACTTTTAAGTAATATAAAAGATACGCAGTGCGGTTTCAAATTATTTGATAGAAATTCACTAATAAAATATTTTCCTAGATTGAGTTTTTTCAAGAGAAAAATTGAAACAAAAGGTTGGTTAGTCAGTTCTTGGGATGTAGAATTTTTACATATTCTAGATAAAAATGGAATTTCAATAAAGGAAGTTACGGTAGAATGGGATGATAAAGATATCAGTCAGAGCAAGGGTGGCTACATTAGTAAGTATTTTCGTGAGTCGCGGGATATGTTAAGAGAAATTATAACCGTAAAACTGAACGACGTGAGAGGCCAATACAATTAATTCTGAAGTCAGTGTATGGATAAAATTCGCAGCGAGTGGAAGAAAGTCATAATATTATCAGCCGGTGTTTTGGCTAGTGCATTACTACTTCGTTTTTTAAGAGTGGTGTTATATAACCAGCCAGTTTTCGGAGACGAAGCAATATATATCCGATGGGCACAAGTTGCAAAGGCAGAACCCAGCTTGCGCTTTATTTCCCTATCTGACGGGAAACAACCCCTTTTTATTTGGAGCATAATTCCTTTCCTCAAGCTGTTCGGCGACCCGTTAATTGCTGGCAGATTGGTGTCGGTATTTTCTGGCGTGATGTCTTTGACCGGAGTAATAATTCTCTCATACATACTTTTTAATTCTTTGAATATTTCGCTTTTTGCGGGATTAATCTATGCTGTAATGCCTTTTGCTGTATTCTTTGATTCCATGGCGCTGGCTGATGCACTGCTGTCAATGTTCGGTATATGGACATTAATTTTTGGTTTGCTTTCGGTTAAGTACAAAAGACTTGATTATGCAATGCTCGCAGGTTTTGCGCTGGGTGGCGCGTTACTTACAAAATCCCCGGGATTATACTTTGCACTTTTATTGCCAAGTGCTTTAGTCTTTCTTGAGCATTCTAAAAAAGGTGTAAGAATTAAGGATTTGATCCAAGCATCGGGTTTATTGGCAGTAAGTTATTTACTTGCATATTTTATGTATAACATACAAAGGCTTGGTCCAAACTTCCACATGCTGACTTTGCGGAACAATGATTATGTTTATCCGGTGTTTCATTTATTAGAAAGACCATTTGATCCGTTACTGCCGTTTTTAAACCGGTCGTTTGAATATTTTTGGATTTGGGGACCGAGTGTATTTATATTCTTTATCATATTTGGGGTGATTTTGAATTTCACAAAATTTAAAAAGGAAACTCTTTTGCTTTGCTTTTGGAGTTTCGTGCCTCTTGTAATTTCTGCTGAGTATGCCAAAGTTTTTACTGCAAGATATATTCTTTACATAATTCCGACTCTTACAATACTTGGTGCAAGTGTTCTAACTAGTGCTGCATATAAAAAAATATTTAAGACATTAGCGATAATTTTGGTAGTCCATGCCTTATGGATCGATTTCCTTCTTTTGACAAATATACAAAAAGCTCCGATGCCCACATCCGAGAGAACGGGTTACTTGGAAGAATGGACATCAGGCTATGGAATTAAGGAAGTAGCAATGGATATCCGTAATCAATACTTGCAAAATCCTAACCAACAAATTGTGGTCGGAACAGAAGGTTATTTCGGAACTCTCCCCGACGGTCTTCAAATATATTTAAATGATCTGCCGAAGATAATAGTTCTTGGTGTAGGCATAAACTTAAGTGCATTACCGAAAAGTTTGGTGGAATCGAAAAAAGCCGGAAACAAGACGTTTTTGGTGATTAATAATTCACGCTTAAGTGCAGATTATAATGACCTGAACTTAAATCTTCTTGCAACTTACCCAAAAGCTTTTAGGACAACAGGAACTTCTGACTATAATTTAAAAGGCCCTCAGGAAGTTCTGTATTTGTTTGAAGTCGGAGATGTAAATTGAAAAATATGTTTAATAGGCTTAGAAGAGTGGTAAAAGCCTTTCCCCTTTTGGTGGTAATTATATTTGCAATATTGGCGGCAAGAACGCTTATTTTCCAGCCGGGTTATTTTAATATGCATGATGATCTTCAGATGATGAGACAGCTTGAAATGGAAAAATGCTTCATAGATACCCAAATTCCTTGTCGCTGGGTTCCGGATATGGGTTTCGGTTACGGTTTCCCGCTTTTTAATTTTTACCCGCCGTTACCGTATTTGGCAGGAGAGGTATTCCGAATTTTAGGCTTTTCGTTTGTAACAACCGTAAAGTTGAATTTTGCTTTGTCGATTATTCTGTCGGGAGTCACAATGTATTTATTCTCTAGGAAGTTTTTCGGACGTTTCGGAGGAGTGGTCTCGGCGATTTTTTATATTTGGGCACCGTACCACGCAGTTGATGTATATGTCAGAGGTGCGATGAATGAAAGTTGGGCATTGGTTTGGTTCCCGTTAATCTTTTTGTATTCTTACAAATTGGTAACTGAAAAGGAAGAAAAATTAAGAACTAACTTAATATGTTTGACACTTTCATACTTTGCATTATTTATTTCCCATAATCTAATGGTCTTAATATTTACGCCATTTTTTCTTGTTTGGATAATGATCCACCTTTCTATGGAAGGAAAGTGGAGGAGAGTCTATCATCTTATCATATCAGGATTATGGGCAGTGGGTCTGGCCGCCTTTTTTACGCTTCCTGCAATAGCTGAAAATAAATATACCCACGTTAGAGAGCAGCTTCAGGGCTATTTCGATTTCACGGCTCATTTTGTAAGTTTGAAACAACTTCTATTTTCGAGATTTTGGGGATATGGAGGTTCAATTTGGGGGCCAAACGACGGCATGTCTTTTCAGATTGGATATGTTCTCTGGGTAGCATCTCTTCTGGTTGGAATATTTATAATATTTAGGGTAATAAGGGAGATAAAGGAAATTGGTGATATCGGAGTGAAGATAAAGAGAAACAGATTGTTACTTGTTACTTGTTACTTGTTACTTGTTGGTTGGTTCGCGGCATTTATGACTCACACACGATCAATATTTGTCTACAAATTAATTCCGGTGCTGGGCTATGTACAATTTCCTTGGCGTTTTTTGACGATAACAATTTTCGCTTTTTCGTTCGTGGCTGGATTATTACCATCTTTGTTTCATTCGAAAAAGAGCCTCCTCAACTTGGCATACGCTCCTTTTAGAATGGTATTTACAAGTTTATTGATTTTATTACTTGTCATTGTCAGTTGGAACTATTTTAAACCGGAACACGGTAGAATGGGGCGTCTAACTGATTCAGAGAAGTTTTCGGGTGCTGCATGGGAACTTCAGCAGGGTGGAGGGATTATTGATTATCTGCCGTTAACCGTAGAGATGGCACCGGTGTCTGCAAGAATGGAGCCAGTTGAATTTATTGATGCAACCGGAGAGTTTTCGAATATTGTTGAGGGTACAAATTGGATTAAATTTAATTCTAACGCTTCGGAGGCAACAATCAGGATTAATGTATTTGATTTTCCCGGGTGGAAAGTTTTTGTTGACGGTCAGGAGGTAGATAAATTTATTCCGAAAAACGACAAGCTGGGCAGAATGTGGTTTAATCTAGCGGCGGGAGAACATTCAATATACGCAAAGTTCGAAAATACTTCCATTAGAAGATTTTCAAATTTATTATCTATATTCTCCTGGACATTACTTTTACTTAGTGCGGTGCTACAATTTAATTCGTGGAAGAAGAGTCGCATGTAGATCCTACTTTTGAGATTAATCTTGAAACTGTAAAAAGCCGTGCCGTTAAGGGTATAGCAGTTTTAACGGGTCGGACTTTTATATTAAACTTCATAACTTTTATCGCTCAAGGGTTGCTTTGGTTATTTATTGATCCCAAGGAATTTGGCATTTTTCTTCTTGTTTCAGCAACCATAAATTTTCTATCATATTTTTCGGATATTGGGTTGGGTGCTGCCTTGATTCAGAAGAGAGAAAAGCCGAATGAGGAAGATTTTACAACAGTATTTACAGTACAGGAGATGTTAGTAGTTTTGATTGTGATAATTATTTTCCTGATCAGTCCGGTGCTCAGACGTACTCAATCGTTGGAGATGGATGGTATACGACTTCTTTATGCTCTCAATATATCCTTTTTCTTAGCATCGCTGAAAAATATTCCGTCGATCATACTCGAGCGGAAACTTGAGTTCGGTAAATTTATCATCCCACAGGTTCTGGAAAATCTTGTTTATAATGTTTCCGTAGTCTTTTTTGCCTGGCAAGGGTACGGGATTACAAGCTTTACTTATGCGGTATTATTACGGGGGGTTGTAGGTGTAATTGCTATTTATATTCTTCAACCCTGGAAACCTAAATTCGGTATATCAAAAGGCTCGTTAACTTCCCTTCTTAGATTTGGAGTACCATATCAACTTAATAACTTTTTAGCAACAATCAAAGATGATGGTATGACGATAGTTCTGGGTAAAATTCTCGGGGCGTTTGGGCTGGGAATTTTAGGAACTGCCCAGAAATTAGCTCAATATCCACTGAGATTTTTTATGGATAATGTGACAAAAGTAACTTTTCCGGCATTTTCCAGGATGCAGGACGACACTAAAGAGTTGGCGCGGGCGCTTACGAGGTCAATATTTTTTATTTGTGCCTTGGTTTTTCCGAGTCTTGTCGGTTTAGTTATTCTTTTCCCGGCTCTTTTAGATGTTATACCGAAATATCAAAAGTGGGCACCGGCACTTATCCCTTTAATGCTGTTATCGATTTGCTCTTTCTGGGCTGCAGCGACGACCCAATTAACCAATTTTTTAACATCGATCGGAAAGATTAAGACTACTTTTAAACTTATGGTTATGTGGACATCTCTTACCTGGCTTTTAGTTCCTGCAGCCGCTATCGTTTATGGGATAAACGGAGCTTCATTGGCTTATGCAGTGATTGCAACGAGTTCTATTGTTGTCTTTATTTTGGTTAAAAGAATTCTTCCGTGGTCAATAGTAGATTCCGTAATAAAACCTCTTGAGTCTTCTCTTGTAATGGGTGGTGTACTTCTGGTAGTCAGGCATCTATTGCCTTTTTATAATATCTTTCTTTTTGCAGGCATGGTATTTTTGGGTGGTTTTATTTATTTCTTATCGCTGTATGTTCTTGTCGGAATAGCTCTTTTAGAAGACTCAAAAAGAGTTTTTAGCGGCATATTTACCAATAAATGAAAAAGCTTCTACAAAGATTGGAATTGCGGGATTTCTTTCTTATTATTCTTGGGTCAGTCGCTTGGTCTTTAACGATGGTAAAAAGCGGTCTTTGCTGGGGAGGAGGTTGTTCAAATGGTCTTGGTTTTTGGGGACCGAATGGCCATGATGGTATCTGGCATATTGCACTCGCCGGGAGCTTGGCCAGAGGGTCATGGCAGATGCCTATGTTTGCCGGTGAGATCATTAAAAATTATCATCTTGGTTTCGATTTAATTCTTGCAGCGCTCCATAAGATTACCTTTATACCGATTGTTAATTTGTATTTTCAAATTCTTCCTCCGATATTTGCCTTAGTGATTGGAGTGGGAGTTTATCTGTTTGTTTATGAATGGCGTAAATCGAGGTACCAGGCTTTTTGGGCAACTTTTTTTACTTATTTTGCAGGAAGTTTGGGGTGGTTAGTAACCTACTTAAGGCATAGACAATTTGAGGGAGAAAGTATGTTTTGGTCGCAACAATCTATTTCCACACTGGTTAACCCCCCCTTTGCATTATCCCTAATATTTATTTTTATTGGACTGACAATCTTATTAAAGGGAGTTGAAAACCGTAGCAAAAAATACTTAATGCTGGCGACCTTCTTTTTCGGCAGTCTTATCCAAGTGAAAGTTTATGCCGGTATCTTAATTCTTGGTGCATTATTTGTTGCGAGTATGTGGTATGTGCTGACAAAAAATAGCCTCCTGCTCTTGAAGGTGTTCGCGGGAGTGTTAATTTTATCAATTCTATTGTTTTCACCTATAAATGGCAGCTCTCAAAACGCAATAATATGGAAACCATTCTGGTTTTTAGAGACGATGATGTCTGATCTTTCAAGATTTTATTGGCCGAGGTTCGCCGAGGCGCTTATTAATTACAAGCTTGGAGGTGTTTGGCTAAAAGGCGCCATTGCATATCTTGCGGCTTTTATTCTATTTTTAGTCGGTAACTTAGGTCTGAGAATTTTTGGATTCCTATGGTTGGCAAGAAACGGTTTCAATCCTAAAAACTACCAGTACGTCGATGTTTTCCTGCTAACAATTATTTTCCTTGGGATTATAATACCGATGCTGTTTATTCAATCAGGAACATCCTGGAATACTATCCAATTTTTTTACTATGCCCAAGTGTTGTTAGGAATTTTAGCAGGTATAACAATCGGTAAATGGCAGGAAAAATCTTCACCTTTTGTTCGATGTCTCGTTGTAATAACAATTTTTACTTTTACTATTCCAACACTAATTGCAACCCTGAGGAATTATTTACCTGCCAGACCTCCAGCGAAAGTTTCAAGAGAAGAACTGGAAGCTCTGGATTTCCTGTCACAGCAACAAGATGGAGTTGTCTTAACTCAGTTTTTTAATAAAAAATTGGCTGATGCAGCGAATAATAATCCCCCGAGACCACTTTATTTGTATGAGTCTACAGCTTACGTTTCAGCCTTTTCAGGTAAAGTAACATATCTTGAAGATGAAGTTAATCTGGAAATAACAGGGTATCCATGGCAGACCAGACAGACTGAGGTGGAACGTTTTTTTACCGACGTGACTTACGACAGCATGAATGAACTATTAGCGAAAAAGAATATTAATTATATATATGTTATTAAGAGTGTGCAGAGAAAGTACAATGATTTACGCCTTGATCCGAATAAGATATTTGAAAACTCTGAAGCAATTATCTACAAGTATTAGTAAAGTTAAAACAACCCTCTTTTCTGAATTTCGTGCTAAAATTGGTTAGTGGGAAAAGTATCGGTTGTTATAAATACCCTGAACGAGGAAAAGAATCTGCCTCGCGCGATTGCTTCTGTTAAGGGTCTGGCTGACGAGATAATTGTTGTAGATAATTATTCTGACGATAAAACAGTTGACATTGCAAAAAAACTGGGTGCTAAAGTTTATATGCACCCAAGGACCGATTATGTTGAGCCAGTCCGAAATTATGCCATCTCGAAAGCAACAGGTGAATGGCTATTTATATTAGACGCAGACGAAGAATTATCTCCTGGGTTGGGTAAAATCCTTCAAAAGCTGGTGAGAAAACCTAAAGCTGACTATTACAGAGTTCCAAGAAAGAATGTCATTTTCGGGAAATGGATTAAGCACACCGATTGGTGGCCTGATCTTAATATCCGATTTTTCAGAAATGGCCATGTTGTTTGGAGTGAAATAATCCATTCAATTCCCGTAACAACCGGAAAGGGATTGGATCTCGAGGTTAATGAGGGAAACGCGATTATTCATCATAATTATCAATCTATCGAGCAGTATATCGAAAGATTAAATCGATATACTACTATCCAAGCTAAATTCATCATCAAAAGTGGCCATAAGTTTAAGTGGACTGATTTACTTAAGGAGTCATCCCATGAATTTTTAAGGAGGTATTTTACAGCCCAGGGTTATAAAGACGGATTACATGGTTTGGTTTTGTCAATTCTCCAGGGTTTTTCTGAATTTGTTGTTTATTTAAAAGTGTGGCAGGCGTTTAAATTTGAGCCGCGAGATATAGGAGTAACGACAGTAATGAAAGAAATTAGAAAAGTTGAAAAAGAACTCCACTATTGGCGGGCAGACACACTTCTTCACGAAGTCGGGGGTTTGAAACAAAGAATAAAAAGGAAATTAAGACTACCCTAAATTATAAAATTACATGCTAAAGATATTTGTCGTCGTTTTAAACTGGAACAGGGCTGATGATACTAATGCATGTCTGGACAGCATTGAAAAACTTGTCATTCCGCGATCTAAAATCCATTTGGAAATTGTAGTTGTTGATAACGCATCTGTTACAGACTCTTTAATAAAAATTAAAAAACACCTCAAAAAAGATTTACGTTCCACATTAATAGTTAATAAGGAAAACTTAGGTTTTGCAGGAGGAAATAACGTTGGGATCACCTATTCGCTGAATAGGGGAGCTGATTATATTATGGTACTGAATAACGACACGAGATTAGCGCCCACTTCACTTGCCAAACTGGTGGATGTTGCTGAGAAATATTCCGATTTTGGTGCCGCATCACCGAAAATATATTTTGAAAAAGGATATGAGTTTCACAAAAAAAGATATAAGAGAGAGGACTTGGGAAAAGTTATATGGTACTCGGGAGGTGAGATTGACTGGGGCAACGTATATGGAAAAACGCGCGGAGTCGATGAAGTTGATGGGGGACAATATGACACAATGGAAAAAACCGATTATGCAACAGGAACATGTATGTTCATACGCGCTAAAGTCTTAAAAGACGTAGGTTTATTTGACGAGAAATATTTTATGTATTATGAAGATACCGATTTATCTATGCGTTTAATAAAAAGTGGTTACGGTGTTTTTTATGTCCCATCGTCTGTTATTTGGCATAAAGTAGCCCAAAGTTCGGGAATTGGCGGCGATTTAAATGACTATTTTATTACGCGCAACAGACTTCTATTCGGCATAAAATATGCACCCCTGAGGAGTAAAATTGCGCTTATTAAAGAAAGCTTGAGATTTACAATAAGTGGGAGAAAGTGGCAAAGGACGGGAGTACACGATTTTTATCTTAGAAAGTTAGAAAGGGGGTCATGGCCGCTGGCCCGGAAGGAAAATGAGAAATCGTAATCTTAGTGTAATTATTATTGCACGAAACGAAGAGAAAAAAATCGGGGACTGTCTTACATCTGTTTCTTGGGCAGATGAAATAATAGTTGTTGATACCGGTTCGACTGATAAAACTATTGAAATTGCAAGGAAACATGACGCACATATAGTTTATTATACTAAGGGCAGTTTCAGCGACTGGCGAAATGCAGGTTTAAAGCATGCTCGTGGAGATTGGGTTTTATATGTAGATGCAGATGAAAGAGTATCTTCTGGACTTAGGGACGAAATATCTGGATTGATCAAAAGTAATCAAGGGTCGATGGTTAGTAAAAATGCAGTGGCTTATGCTATACCCAGAAGAAACATTATTTTAGGTCGGGAAATGAGATATGGTGGTTGGTGGCCGGATTACGTAATTCGGCTCTTTAGGAAAAGATATTTAAGAGGTTATAAAAATGATCTTCACGAAGAACCGGTTTACAATGGCAACCTGGGTTATGTAAAAGCACCGTTTATCCATGTGAAACACGATAATTTAACTGCCATGATGGAAAAAACCAACATGTGGTCGGAAATTGAGGCAAAATTAATGTTTGAAGCGCATCATCCGTCAATGAATGTTTCCAGATTTTTGAGCGCGATGTGGAGGGAGTTTTGGTTAAGAATGATTAAAAATAGAGGTTTTATGGATGGCATAGAAGGTATGATATATGCCCTTTATCAGGTTTATAGCAAATTCGTTTCGTACGCCAAATTATGGGAATTGCAAATAAAAGCGGAACGTACAACCGATAACTGATAACGTATCACGTATAACTTTTATACGATGCGAGCTCTAATACATAATCCTTACTTAGATACCCTTGGAGGCGGGGAGAGATATACTATGGCGTTTGCCCAAGCGCTAAATGCTTCTGGTTATACCGTCGATGTTGCATGGAGAGATAAAGCAATTAAAGAACAACTCGGAAAAAGGTTTGGGATGGATCTTAAAAACATAAACTTCACTAAAGAACGCAGTCGGGGCGACGGTTATGACGTATGTTTTTGGATATCGGATGGAAGTATACCGCTTCTGCGTGCCAGAAAAAACTTTTTACATTTTCAGTTTCCGTTTAAAAATGTAAACGGAAGATCTCTTTTAAATAAAATGAAGTTGTATAGAATCGATAAAATTATTTGCAATTCCTATTTTACAAAAAGTTTTATAGACGAAGAGTACGGTGTAAATAGTGTTGTTATTTATCCTCCGGTTGATGTAGAAAAAATAAAATTAAAAAGAAAAGAAAATATTATTTTATATGTAGGTAGATTTTCTCAACTTACTCAAGCGAAAAATCAGGATATGCTTATTACCCTTTTTAAAAAGTTAGTTAAGAAGGAAAATTTAGATTGGAAGCTTGTGCTTGCCGGCGGTGGGGGTGTAGGAGTCGGTGATTATTTAAACAAATTAAGAAAATTGGCCAAGGGTTATCCGATAGATGTGCTTGAAAATCCGGATTTAAAAAGTTTGAGAGACTTATATGGTAAATCTAAAATATTTTGGTCTGCAGTCGGCTATGGCGCTATCGAAAATAAAGATCCTCTCAAAGTTGAACATTTTGGAATTTCTCTTGTCGAAGCTATGGCAGGGGGATGTGTACCTATCGTATACAACGCAGGTGGGTATAAGGAAATAGTTGCAGATGGTATCAACGGTTATTTGTGGAAAAAAGAGAAAGATCTCTTGAATGAAACCAAGACACTAATCAATAACCAAGGTATTATGAGAAGTATTTCTTCTCGGGCAAGATCAGATTCTAAAGTTTATGAATATGATAGGTTCGAGGGTGAAGTTGAAAGCATGATATAGAGTTCCATGAAGCTGAAATTATTTCTGATATTTTTATTAGCGCTCAGTCTTCGCTGGCTTTTTTTGCCCAAAGCAGCGATTACTTTCGGTTATGATCAGGCGAGAGATGCATATATTGCAGGTGAAATTATAAATGGCGATCTCAAAATATTGGGACCTTCAGTTAGCGGTGTTCCCGGGTTGTATCATGGAGTCTTATATTACTATTTGATTGCTCCCGCTTATTTATTCGGACACGGTAACCCGGTCTATGCTGCTTACTTAATGAGTTTTTTGAATGCTTTGGGAGTATTTATAACATATGGACTTGTTTACATCCTTACTAACAAGAAAGATCCGGCTCTGATTTCTGCATTAATTTTTGCTTTTTCTTTTGAAGCAACTCAATATGCAAATTGGTTGTCTAATCCGTCAATGGCGGTATGGTTTGTACCATTAATTTATATTGGACTTTATTTGTGGATAACAAAAAAACAGAAGTGGGGTGCTGTGTTAACGGGTTTAGGGCTTGGGATGAGTGTGCAATCAAACGTTTCTCTTGCTTACCATTTGGCCCCCGTATTTCTATGGCTTTTTATATGTAAAAAACGAATAAAAATTAAAGAAGTTATATGCTTTTTTATCACGTTATTTATAGCAGTCTCCCCAATGCTTCTTGTTGAAATTAAATTCGGCCTTAAGGGCATTAGGGGGCTATTCTATTTGTTTACCAGCCAGGATGTTACAACTTCCCAAAAAGCTCTCGGTGATTTTTTCGTAATCTATTTAAATCAGTTGGGTAAGATTTTTGCTTATACTCTATTCCCGTTAAACTTAGTTTTTGGCGGATTGATCGGACTGGCTATTTTAATATTGGTTTTGAATAAATGGATAAAGGGCCGTGATCTTCTTTCTTGGGAGCCTTTTTTGTCGTCATATATCTTAGCCCATATTATTGCATTGCCTTTTGGTGGATCATCTACCCCACATATCACGGCCGGGATGGTGGTTGGAGTAAGTGCATTTATTGGTATTTTTCTTTGGGAATCGTTTAGGAATAAAACGAAGATATTAATTTATATTCTGTCCTTTATTTTTATAGCAAACTCGGTAAAAATAGTTCAGGAAAATCTTCACGGTCAGACTAATTTTGCTATCCAAAAGGATTTAATACTTTCAAAAGAATTAGAGGTGGTCGACTATACTTATTTTGACGCAAACGGCAAGTCTTTTAGCTTTAATAATTTAACATCTCCTTTATTTGTAAACACGCTCTGGTCGTATTTATATAACTGGTATGGAAAGGGAAAGTACGGGTATGTTCCGAGTTATACCGGTAGGGATCAAATTGGCCAACCTGGAGATAATTTAGTTCGTGGTACGGGTGACACTAATGTCCATTTTTACATTATTGAACCCTTGGACGGCATCCCGCGACAATATCTAGGTTTAGGTAATGGGGAAGAAAACACAACCTCTGATTTAGTGGTACAAAAGGAATTTGGGAATATTCTTGTCCAAAAAAGAATTCTTAGGAGATGAACTAATATATGACCAACCTTAATGTAACGGTAGTTATACCAAATTATAACGGACTAGAGCTTCTTAAGAAGAATTTATCGTCGGTAATTAAATCCGCCGAAAATAAGGAAAATGGGATAAGTGAAATTATTATTGTCGACGATGCCTCAACGGACAGTAGTACTGCTTTTATTAAAAAAAAATTCCCGCAGGTTAAGATAATTAAGCATACAGTAAATCGCGGATTTTCCTCTGCCGTTAATACCGGAGTCAGAATGTCTAAGGGCAATATAGTTGCACTTCTTAATAGTGATGTGGAGGTAAGTTTAAATTTTTTGGTTTATGTACTGCCACATTTTAACGATGCTAAAGTTTTTGGAGTGTCGCTTCACGAAGGGGGCTACTCGTGGGCAAAAGGTATTTTCAAGGAAGGTTATATAGTCCATAGTCCGGCACCCGAGAGAGGTTCGGCAC
This sequence comes from Candidatus Woesebacteria bacterium RIFCSPLOWO2_01_FULL_39_23, assembly GCA_001793095.1. Classification (GTDB taxonomy): domain Bacteria; phylum Patescibacteriota; class Microgenomatia; order UBA8517; family UBA8517; genus HO2-FULL-38-9. Next base: position 295,304 of record MGHG01000009.1, on the reverse strand, counting down.
ATGAGACGTTTTGGATAAGTGGGGGTAGTGGTGTGTTTAGGAGATCTATGTGGATAGCGCTTGGGGGTTTCGATGAAAAATTATTTAAATTTTACTGGGAAGACGTCGATCTGTCGTATCGTGCCCACAAACGGGGATTTTTATTGTTATGGGAACCACGGTCGTTGGTGTTTCATAAACATGAATCCGTTACGGGGGTGCGTTTTTCCAAAAGACAGCTGACGACTATGCAGGAAACGAACCAGCTGGTTTTTATTTGGAAAGATTTAATATCCGGTAATTTGTTTAGAAAACATATCAGAGGGGTAATTGCAAGATTAAGGAAACACCCGGGTTATGCAAGGATAGTAATTCTGGCACTTCTTAAAATTAAGGATATTAAACATGCAAGGAAAAAAGAAAAGAAAGAAGGCAAGGTGTCTGATGAAGCGATATTTGCGAAATTTACGGATTAACATGGAATTATCGATTATTCTTGTCAGTTATAATACCTCAAAAATTACACTCAACTGTATTAAATCAATTATAAATTCAAATCTAGGCAATAAGTATGAAATTATTGTCGTAGATAACGCGTCAACCGATGGCTCAGTCGAAGCTATAGAAGAATTATTGCAACAATTCGCAAAAGCGTCACATAAGATTTCAATAAAAAATGAGAACGGTATAGCGCAAGTTCGTATAAATTCGCGTACAGCACCATTAAGATTGATAAAGAATCAAACTAACTTTGGTTTTGCGAAGGCGAATAATCAAGGACTTAAAGTCGCACGGGGAAAATATATACTATTACTCAATTCAGACACATTGGTTGAAAAGGCCGAAATCGAAAAACTCTTAAATTTTGCCTCTCATACCCCGGATGCCGGTGCTGTTGTACCTAAACTAGTAAATTTTGATCGATCCGTCCAAGGTTCAATTTTTAGATTTCCGACAATTGGAAGGGCGATTAGACAATATTGGTTAAAAGAACAAGGAATTTTAGATAAATATTCACCCGTATCTTCGCAGCCAACGCCCGTTGAGGTGGAAGCAGCCGTTATGGCTGCTTTTTTAATCACGCCGCAAGCTATATCGTTAGTTGGTTTACTAGATGAGAGATTTTTTATTTATTACGAAGATATTGATTATTGCAGAAGAATTAAAAACGCTGGTTTAAAAGTTTATTATCTACCTGATTCGGAGGTAATCCATTATCATGGAGTAAGCGGAAAAAGTCTTGCTGCCCTAAAAGATCAGTGGAAGAGACTTATTCCCTCAAGTAAAATTTATCATGGAATAATAAGGCACTATATCTTTAATTTTATTATTTGGTCCGGTCAGAAATTAAAACAAGCATGAAAAATTTAATAATATATATTTCTTTGATGATGATAGTCTTTTTAGGGTTAAATATGCGGAAGTTTTCATATGCTGAGGTTCCTTTTCCTGGAGAAAATGCGGATGAATACAGCTTCGGGTGGTTGGGAATAAGTTTAGTTAAAGATAAATATCCAATCGCTTGGTCAGGTGTTCCTCCTTATGTCCACGATTATCAAAAGATAAATGTCGATAGGGTTTTTGATAAAGATCCCAATAGAGTTCCTTTTCCTATTGATAAGCCTTGGTTTGACCACCCTCCGCTTTTTGGTTTATTAGTAGGCGGTTATGCATATTTTGAAGGAGTTCGAGACTTTGCCTCTGCCTCAGTTTTGATTTTAAGAAGACCCATGATTATCTTGGCAATAATTAATATCCTTCTGGTATTTATTTTAGGAACTCTGGTGCATAAGCGTAAGCTTGGACTATTAGCCTCGGCAATATATGCTTTCAGTCCGCTAATAGCGATATCACAAAGATTAGCATTAGCGGAGAATGGTTATATTCCGCTATTTTTAATAAGCCTGATTTTTTCAGTTTTATATTTTAAGTTAAAGCAGATTAAATTTTGGTATTTAGCATGTTCGGTCTCGGGTGTTTCAATACTTTTTAAGTTATCAGCTTTGGCTATTCCAATCTCTCTCTTACTTTTAGTATTTTTGGAGAAAAAGAAGTTTGATTTAACTTTAATAAAACCTGTAATAATTGCAATTATTGCCCCCCTTGTGATTTTTGTTTTATATGGCGCCTTATTTGATCTTAATATGTTTATTCGAGTTTTTGAAATGAATTCAGGGCGGCTTCTCGGTGCTGGTGCAGAAATATTTTATCAGGCCGTTGCATCCTCAAAAATTATGAGCCAGAGAACGTTTACTGATGGCTGGATTTTGGCTGGGTGGCTTTCAATATTCGTGCTCGTAATAAGGGGTGTGTATAAAAATCTATTAGTTAAGGTTATTTTTTCAGCTGTCGCAGCTTATTTTTTTATATTTATGATATTCGGAGGAGAGTCTTATGGTTGGTATAGATATCCCTTTTATCCATTATTATCTCTGTCGCTAGCATGGATGTTAATCACGATTTATAAAAAGGCTAATCTACTTGTAGGATATATGTTATTTTTGCTTCCCTTTGGGACAAGTATGCACCGATTATTAGGCATAGAGGGATTTAGGCAGTATGCAAGTATTTTTAGATTGGTTACTATTGTGATTTTTGGTTTTACTATATTAACACTTTTGAATTGGAAAAAAGCGGCTTTTGTTAACCGAATTCTATTAATTTTTCTCCTGCTTATGGCGTTCTTTCTATCATATAAAGAAGTATTTTTTTATAATGAAGCAAACTGGATCTTTTCAACTTAGTTCCATTTTGGGATGATATTGCAAGTCGGTGAGAGCAATTTATTGCTGCTTCCTATGACGTCCTCCGCCGAGTCTGACTCGGCGGTTTCCCTCTAAAGGAGGACGACATATCAAGTTCGATTCATCTCCGGGCTGATAGCCCGGAGTTTTCTCGAAATTGCTATAATTTCTTTAAATATATGACAAAAAGTATGGATGATCACTTACTCGAAAAGATTGAATCAGTTGAGACTGTCCATTGGTGGTGGGAAGGCAGACGTCAGCTGTTAAAAATGTTACTCGTGGGGAAAAAATACGAAAAAATACTGGATATAGGGTGCGGAACAGGAGAAACAATGACATTTTTGCACAAGTTATATCCTAAAGCACAATTGTACGGAATTGATAGCTCAGCTAAAGCAATAAAATATGTAAAATCCAGGTTACATAAAAATGTTACCTTAGCAAGTGCAACCAAACTGCCATTTAAAGACAGTTTTTTTGACGCTGTACTATTTTTGGATGTCTTGGAACATGTTCAAGATGATCAGAAATGTATAACTGAAGCCAAAAGGGTATTAAAAAAAGGCGGTAGTGTTATTATCACTGCGCCTGCACTCAGCTTTATATGGTCAAACTATGACATACATCAGGGACATCAGAGGCGCTACACCAGGAGACGCATACGCATGTTGGCACGACATGCTGATTTGAAGGTGCACTTTGTTAGCTATTTTAATTTCTTGTTCAGCCCGCCCATCATTGCAATAAGAATTTTGAGCCGATTAAAGTCTTTAAACTATTTGAGCAGTTATGATAATTCAATTAATTTAAATATTGCAAAGTCTTCAAAAATAAATTCTTTATTGAAAAAAATTTTTATCACGGAAATTAATGGCATGAAATATATTAACTACCCTCTCGGAATATCAGTGGCTGCAGTTTTGGTTAAAAATTGAGTATAATTAGCATAGTCATATGGATTTATCGGTGATAATTCCTTTTATAAACGAAGAAGAGAATTTGGTTCAGCTTAATGATGAATTGACGAGAGTTCTCGGTAAACTTAATATTACCAGCGAGGTAATTTATATCGACGACGGTTCTACGGATTCTTCTTACGATACAATAAAAAAGGAAATAGAAAAGAGTAAGGTAAATAAGGTATCTTTTACTCTTATAAGGTTCATTAAGAATTTGGGACAAACGGCAGCTATATCTGCTGGTATAGATAATTCAGGCGGTAAATTAATTTCTTTTCTTGATGCTGATTTACAAAACGACCCAAATGATATCCCCAGATTTTTAGAGAAATTAGACGAAGGCTTTGATGCTGTATTCGGTTGGCGCAAAGACAGAAAAGACGCTACTCTCAGAAGTTTATTATCAAGACTTGCCAACTTGTTGATTAATAAAATCTTTGACTATCCGTACCACGACGTAGGTTGTTCGGCTAGAGTAGTAAAAAAAGAGTTTGTTACTAATTTGCAATTATATGGCGAGTTACATAGAGTAATGCCGGTTTTGATTTATTTAAAAGGAGCAAAAGTCGGAGAAATAGTTGTCAGTCATAGAAATCGCTTTAAAGGTAAATCTAAGTACGGATATAAGCGGATAGTAAAAACCATGATCGACCTTATCACAGTAAAGTTTTTAAGCTCATACGGAACAAGACCTGCATATATTTTTGGCTCATTTGGTTTTGGAAGTTTAATTATCGGAAGCTTAACTTTATTGGCCTCTCTTTATAAGAAATTATTCTTGGGAGTTTATATCCATAATGATCCGTTTTTTATGATAGCGATATTTTTCGGCCTACTCGGCGTTCAATTTATATTGATGGGTCTAATGGCCGAGTTACAGGTGCGTACTTATTTTGAGTCGCAGAAAAAGCCGATATACGAAATAAAAGATGTGATAAAGGAATGATTCAATGCCTCAATAATTTATGTGTGGAATAGCTGGATTTGTTGATTTTACTTCAGAAACAGACCCGTCATTAATAAAGAAAATGACGGATTCGATTGTGTACCGCGGTCCCGATTCATCGGGAAAATTTATAAGTGAAAATTACATCGCCGGGCTGGGTATAAGAAGACTTAGCATTATTGACCTTAAGACGGGGGATCAGCCTATTAAAAATGAAGATGGGACGATTACGGTCGTATATAACGGAGAAATTTATAATTATAAAGAATTAAAATTAAAACTGCAGAAAAATGGCCATATATTTAAGACCAAAAGCGACACAGAGGTTTTGGTTCACGGTTACGAAGAGTATGGACTCGATCTGGTCAAAAAGTTAAACGGAATGTTTGCTTTTGCGCTTTGGGATGAGAAACAAAGAAAATTATTGCTCGGAAGAGATCGTGTGGGAATTAAACCTTTATATTTTTATGAGAGTAAAAACCTTTTAGTATTCGGTTCGGAGCCGAAAACGATTCTTTGCCACCCCTCATTTCATAAGAGTATTAATCTTGATGCGATGAGTAATTATTTGTATTTTGGCTTTTTGCCGCATGATTATTCAATGTATTCAGGAATAAAAAAATTATTACCCGGAAATATATTGTCTTTCTCGAAAAGAGGAGCAACAACAACAAGCTATTTTGGCCTTACGGATACAGTTAAGGAAAATAATAATTCATTATCCGAATTGTTGGACAATGCCGTTAAAAGCCAATTGATGGCCGACGTTCCCGTCGGTGTGTTCTTAAGCGGCGGGTTGGATTCGAGCCTTATTTCATATTATGTTGCGAAGCGTAAAAAATTAAAATCATTTTCAATTGGTTTCAAAGAGCCGGGATTTGATGAAAGTGAAAGTGCATATTATGTTGCTAAGATTATCGGCACAGATCATCACAGTGAGGAATTTTCAGTCAAAGATGTTGTTCCGATATTTAACCAGTTAATTAAATATTTAGATGAACCTTTGGCCGATGCTTCGTTAGTTCCAACTTATAAAGTCAGTAAATTAGCAGCGAAATATGTCAAAGTTGTTTTATCAGGCGACGGGGGAGACGAATTGTTCGGAGGCTACCCAACTTATCAGGCACATTTAATGGCTAAATATTTTGATTCGGTCCGCTTAATCAATCCGGATAAGCTTAAAAATATCTTGGGAATAATTCCCGAATCTTTGATAAATAAGATCCCTTTGTCTTTTAAAGATTATCCGAAAAAGAAACTGGGAGAAATTGTTTTAAGGGGATTGAAACTAAAAAATCCCGACAGGCATTTATATTGGATGAGAACGTTTTTCCTTGGTGATAAAAATTTGGGACAAAATCCGGACAGAAATTGGACAAAAAGTTTGATAACGGAAAAACCGGGTGTTAATATCGGCCAGCTAATTGACTTTCAGACATACCTGCCGGATGATTTTTTGGTTAAAACTGACAGGGCTTCGATGTTTAACTCACTTGAGACCAGAGTGCCGTATTTAGATAACGACGTTATCAATTATGCATTCACGACCAGGAATCCGCATGTCACTTTACTAAAAACGAAAATCCAACTTCGGGGACTTCTTGAAAAAAATTTACCCCAGATAGCCAAAAGACCGAAAAAGGGGTTTGGTTTGCCTCTGGAAAAATGGTTAAGAGGGGATCTTAAAAAATTTGCAAAAGACCACCTCGAAAATAAGAAGCTTGATGAATTTGTCGAGAGAAAAGAAATCGAAAAAATTTGGAAGGAACATCAGGATTACGGACAAAATAATTCGGGTACCATATGGCAGTTAATTATCCTTTCGGGGTGGTTGGATAATTACAGTTAGATGCTTCATTACTACATTAATGCTTAATTAAATGTATTTTAGCCTCAAAACATATATACTTCATAATATGATTCACGGTGCAGGAATAGTTGTTGTAAGCAAAGACGGATCAGTTTTAATGCAACATAGGGATAATAAACCGGGTATATTCTATCCGGGTTATTGGTGCTACCCAGCGGGACATGTCGATAAAGGCGAAGATTTTAAAACTGCAGCAATAAGAGAACTCTACGAAGAAACCGGTTATACACCGAAAGAAGTATTTGGTCTCGTTAATGAAGTTTATTTAAGAAGCGATGGGGAAAAAGTAAACCGTCATATATATTGGACAATATATGACGAAAAACAAGAAATAAAATGCAAGGAAGGCCAGGAAATGAAGTTTATAAAACCTGAAGAATTTGGAGGGAAAAAATTTTTACCAGGCCAAGAAAAACTCCTAAAGTTGGCAATTAAAAGAGCACAAGAATTGTCGGGATCAATAATGATTCACGCAGTGATTTTTGATGTGGGAGGCGTTCTTCATACTTCTATAGGTGAATTAGTAAAGAAGGATATTTGTAAAACGCTGGGAATAAGTGAAAAACAATATACTTCAGCATGCAAGATTTTCATTCCTCTTTACAACACTGGCGAAATTACCGATGAGAAGGAATTTTGGAAAATGTTTATTACCTATACAAAATCCAAAGCTAAAGTTCCCGGCTATTCTTTATGGTGCCGGGAGTTTTTAAGAAAATATCAAATTCAAAAAGAGGTAATGGAGATTGTAAGCGATATTAAATCAAATGATATAAAAGTTGCCATCCTGTCCAATACTATTGAACCACACGCAAGAGTCAACCGTGAAAAAGGCGTATATTCTCCTTTTGAAATTGTAATACTTTCAAGCGAAGTAGGAATTAGAAAACCGGACGTAAGAATTTATGAGCTAACTCTTAAGAAACTTGGCGTTAAAGCATCCGATGCTGTTTTCATTGACGATTCGGCTGAAAATGTCAAAGCAGCTGAAGTTTTAGGTATTCACGGAATTGTATTTAAAGATGCCAATCAATTAAAAGTAGAGTTAACAAAAATTGGAATCAAACAGGGTATTTAATAGATGAATCCAACTCTAAACAATTTCGATTTCTAAATAATACACAATGTCTTATTATTGGTAATACGCTTTTTACAAAATGATGGTTTACAAAATTCTAGCATTGCTGAATTTCCAAAAAATTAACTTCATCCCCCCATGTTCGAAGCCGGTCTCCCAACTCCTAAATGATTTGGTTTATCGAACATTGTTATAACAGTTGGATCTGGAATACAATATAAATATGAAGAGTAAGTTTGGATTGAAGCACATCCTCTTTATCTCGCTTTTTATTGTCGGAGTGTTCCTACGTTTATGGCAAATAAACAGTGTTCCGAAAGAACTCTTCGGAGACGAAATTGACGTTGGTTTGCAGGCTTATTCGATTTTAACAACAGGAAAAGATTATTTGGGAAACAGATTTCCGGTGATGTTTCATTCTTTCAGCGAATACCGTTTACCATATCAGCTATATGTTGATGTTCCTTTTATAAAACTATTCGGTTTAGGTGGGTTGGGAGTGCGCATGCCTTCGGTTTTAATGGGACTTTTAACGCTAATAGCATTATATTTTTTAGTTAAAGAACTATTTGATACTAAACTCGCTTTAATCTCAACTCTTTTTTTATTGTTTTCTCCATGGCATGTTAATTTCAGCCGCCAGGCTAATGACGCAGGGATGATTCTTCCCTTCGTCATTTTAGGTACTTTATTCTTTGCTAAGGGATTAAGGAGGTTTAATTATTTTTTATTATCTGTAATCTTTTTCTCGATTGGCATATATACTTACGCGATTGCAGCGCTATTTATTCCGGTTTTCTTTATAGTATTATTTATAATTTACCGCGGGGCTGTAATAAAATTCGGACTTAAGAGGTTATTTATAGCCGGAATTATCGGAATTACCGTTTTACTACCCTATATAAATTCAACCTTTTCGGGTAAAACTACTAAACGATTTTCGGATATCCAGGTTGCATCACATGATGAGATTATGCAAGAGGTTGTAGACGGAAGGCGCTGGTCAGGGTCATTTATTACTCGCGTATTTTACAATAAAAATAGGGTCTACTTTGAGAAGGTGATTAAAAATTATATGAGTGCATTTTCGACAAACTTTTTATTTACACGGGGTGACTCAAATATGCGCCAAGCAATCGAAGGATTCGGTCAGATGTACTATTTCGATATCCCACTTCTCCTTCTTGGGATTTTTGTTTTACTTCGCGGACTTAATAAAAAAAGCGGGGAGAGCAGTAAATTCAAATTAATATTTTTGTGGCTTTTATTTGCACCCGTCCCTTCAGCATTGACTCGAAACGGTGGAACTCATGCGTCGCGGCTTACGCTCATGCTTCCCCCCTTGGTTTTGCTTTCGTCATTGGGTTTTGTACATATGGCTAATTCCTTGAAAAATTTCAAAATGAAATTGTTATTTACAGCGTTCGTAATTTTAGCTGCTTTCAACGTTCTCTATTTTATACATCGCTATTTTGTTATTTGGCCAAATATTAGTTGGCGATTTTGGCAATATGGTTATAAAGATACTTTGGCATTTGTAAAAAGCGTAGATGGTAATTACCAGAAAATAATTTTCAATAATACCTACGAGCCGTCTCTGCCGCGCTTTTTATTTTATTACGGTTATGATATGAACCAGTTTCAAAAACAATTCAAGGGAGATGTTCATCAAGTAAATATAATTGAAGGATTAAATGGGTTTAGTTTGGGTGATAAATACTATTTTGGAGAACTTAAAAAACCGATCGAAAGATTGGCTAAGCAAGGTACGTTAGTTGTAGCTTCGGCCGAGAAAGATGCTACCAACCCCTCGATTTTTGAGAATTCGAATTTGGACTTATTAAAAACCGTGAATTCGCCTGATGACATTCCCATATTTTATGTCTATACAGAAATAAGCCGATGAAAGCTAAAACGTTCCTTTTTTTTATAATTGCACTGGGATTTTTTTTAAGAGTGTATAACTTAACATCTTATCCGACAGGATTTACCCAGGATGAGGCGGGGATAGGTTATGATGCTTATTCTATTTTAAAAACAGGACGCGATTCCTGGGGAGAATACCTGCCGTTATCATTGCGCTCGTTTGGTGATTTTAAACTGCCGCTATACTCATACCTTGCGGTTCCATCAATTGCGTTATTCGGACTTAATGAATTTGCCGTGCGGCTACCTAATGCCGTAATTGGTACGTTAGCCATATACGCTACTTATCTGCTGGTCAAAGAGTTAAGAAGGGGTGACAGTAAATTGGAAATCGGTCCGCCAACCGGCGGATGGAATTTGGAAATTCTGGCAGCTACTCTCTTGGCAGTTTCACCATGGCACCTACCTTTATCCAGGGGCGCGTTTGAAGCAAATTTAACAACTTTTTTTATACCGTTTGGGATTTATTCTTTTTGGAAGGGGTTACGTAATCCTAAATGGTTAGTTGTATCCGCTTTAACATTCGGCCTGAGTCTTTTCAGTTATCATGCCGCAAGATTTTTTGTACCCCCGATGTTAGCACTTCTGATCTATGTAAACGCCGAAGCGTTAATGAAATTAGTTAGAGAAAAAAAATATCGAACTTGGGTTGTTATATCGACAGTAACATTACTTTTATTTATTATTCCGGCATGTTTTTCAACAATCGGTAAAGCCTCAGCACGCCCCCTGGACGTGACAATATTAAACCCGACCGACAAGTGGCAGGCAGTTGCGGATAGGCGCTACGTTGCATACCTTCAGGGACTACCCGATTTAATATCCAGGGTTTTTTCAAATAAAGCCGTCTACGTCTTTGAACTTTTTACAACTAATTATTTTACCTACATATCTCCGTACTATTTGTTTATTCAGGGAGCGGGAGAGTGGACCTACGGGATGATTCCCGGTCAGGGGGTTTTGTACTTATTCGAATCTGTTTTTGTGTTTGCTGCGCTTATCGCTTTTGTTAGGGAGCGTGGTTTTAAATATATGAATTTTTTCTTATTATGGCTTATTCTTTCGCCAATACCTGCAGCATTAACCAAAGGTCCTGGGTACGCTGCAAATCGGGCTGCGTTGATGATGCCTGCAATTCAGGTTATTTCTGCATATGGTGCATTCGTGTTATGGATAGGTTTAAAAAACAGCATCAGGCCTTTAACTTTCAAATATGTTCTGATTGGTATTTTTAGTCTTTTAGCAATTTTTAATATTGCCAAGTTTACGGAGAATTATATTTATCATGCACCAGTACAAAGTGCTGAGAGTATGCATTATGGTATAAAAGAGACGGTGAAGTATGTTGCTAGTATAGAATACCGATACGACAATATTGTTGTGAGTCGGACACTTTCGGTTCCTAATATCTGGATTGCTTTTTTTGAAAAATGGGATCCAGTAGATTATCAAAATGAATCTAAAAGCTGGTTGGTCTATGAACAAAATGGTTATAAATTTTTAGATCAGTTAGATGGTTACAGATTGGGAAAATATATTTTTGGGAGTATTAACTCGTCATACAGGGACAAAAACGTGCTTGTGGTAGGTAAACCCGACGAATTTAAGTATAACGTTCCCGCAATAAAAACCATCTACTACCCGAGCGGAAGACCTGCGTATTTAATTGTGGAAGGAAAAGACCTTTGATCAATGCCGTTATCTAAAAAATACCTATTTTTTGTCTTAGCTTTAGCCTTTGTCTTAAGACTTTCGCTTATCTTTAGTGCTTATCACGGGGATTTGAATAACAATATATCCTGGGGTGGTATCGCCCTTCAGAGGGGTTTAAATGGCCTATACGATAAAATTCCTACCGGTGGATGGCCATACTCTCAACCAAATCAACCACCTCTCTATATTTTAATGTTCACAGCTTTAAGTGGTATCTGGAAAGTTGTTTATGCTCTTGCTTTAAATCTAAATGATAGCTTTAGATTTTTCCCATCTGCATTTATATGGTTTTGGGAGCAAAGAGGCATGACACTTTTGGTCAAACTTCCGAGTATTTTTGCAGACTTGTGTATCGGATGGATGATTTATCGTTATATCATCCACAAAACCAACAAGAGCAGATTGGCGGTTTTATTATCAGCGATTTGGCTATTTAATCCGCTTACATGGTATAACTCCGCTGTGTGGGGGCAGACAGATGCGATTGTAAATCTCTTCGGATTACTGGCTGTTTTTGCATTGCTCAACAATAATCTTCTTCGATTTGCATTATTTTTTACCTTAAGTTTTCTTTTTAAGGCATCGTTGGCTGTTTTTATGCCCGTACTCGGAATGGTTGCAATCATGCAAAAACATAAACTTAATTCTTGGCTTAAAGCAATTATTATGTCGTTAGCCACAGTTATTACTATAGGAATTTGGTTCCACCCATATTCAGATTTTCCCATGTGGTTCGTTAAATTGTATCAAGACAGAATCTTGCCGGGTGAGATTGGTTTTTTGACCGCAAATGCCTTTAATTTCTGGTGGCTTATTAGTCCCGGGAGAGTGCTAGACTCGACGCAATTTTTAGGAATATCAGCAAGAACATATGGCTTGATGATTTTTTTGATGCTTGTTATTTTGGCCATTTATTACCTGAGAAAAAGTTTGATTCCTAAAAATATATTTTTACTTCTGGCGATGAGTAGTTTAATTTCCTTTCTTTTTATGACCAGAATTCATCCGAGGTATTTATACCCCTTTTTCCCATATGCGACCGTTACTTTGGCGTTTCTTCCGACACTAATTACACCTTATATAATTCTTTCTTTAACACACCTGGCTAACATTTATTATTTATTCTGGGCACCCTCATTTACATCTTTGGAGAATTTATATAAAAACATGCTCTTTATGAATATAATAGCAGTAATTAATTTGCTCGTTTTTGTTTTTCTATTCATCAAGTTGAATGTGTTAAAACTAAAGAGATATAATCGTGGCTAATGTCGCTTGAAATTGAACAGCCACCTCACTTAACAAGACCCGATCTGAAAAATCCGTTAACTTGGGCAATAGCAGGACCTCTTCATAGCGACTGGCTGAGGCATATTTCTCCACAGTTGGGGTTAGATACAAATAAATTGCTACTAGGTAATGTATTGGCAAGCATCATAGGTGATGATGAGAACTCCTTTGGTTATAAAAATATTTATCTTCCGCATAGGACAGAATACGCAAAAGCTTCATTGTATATTCGAATGGATTGGGAAAAAAACTTACCAGAGTTACCGGAAATTATTCGAGGTCAAATTGAGAGAATAAAGGAGCGACTTTCTGGGGTTAGTTGGGAAGGTAGAAAGAACTTTAACGCAGCAAGAAGAATTTGGACAAAAGAAATCAGAAATTTCACCCAATACCAGGTTAAGGTCTACAACAACCTCCAAGATGCCATTCAGTATCAGCATGAGGTGACACCTTTATGGGTAAAGTATTGGAATGAATTTTTACATGGTCATAAATTATTTGGGGAGTAATATTATTTTTCAGGGTCTATTTCTTTGAAGATTTACAGTCTTGGCTTTAGATTCGGGTTTGTTTTTACCACGCGAAAGGCCGTGCTGCCGTCGGGATAAAATATATCAGTAATGGGGGTTAAATAGTGAAGTTTTATTTGCTCGTTCGATATTGCTAAATTATCCCCAATTAAGTATTGTTCTTTCATGGTGTCGGGAGTCCAATCTATTTTCCTTGAAGTGATATTTCCGATCTGTCGTGAATCGACGCGTTGCATGTTTGTATAATATTCGGAAAGAGCAACTTCGTTATTTGATTTCTGGTAAGTTGCCGGATCATATTTTAAGAAAAATAGAAGTTGGATGTAGCCGTCTTCCCGTGCATTATCTATTACAATGGGGATTTTGGGATCAAGACGGGTTGTTATAACATCTACGACTTCTTCCCAACCGTAATTCCAAGCTTGTGCTCGGTAGAATTCATTGATGATGATTACTGAACTGTATAGTTTTGCGATTGAATATATGAGAATTACAACGAAAGATATGTAAAAGAAATATTTACTCTTTTTGTCTTTGATTTTTTCGAAAGCATAAACTATGGCGAATGCAATAAATATTAGCTGGGGGATAACAAGCGGTATTGATCTGATTGTAGTATAAGGATCTATTGTAACGGCAGCGGGTATCGGAGCTATAAAAAAAAGTGTTAAGACGATAGATCTAAGCTCACCAAGCATTTTTTCTTTGAAAAACAAATAAGCTCCGTAGATATAAAACGGGAATTGCCACATGAAGAAGGTTGAAAGATCGGGAAATGAACTTCTCAGGCCGTAATCTCCAAGCACGAACATATTTCTAGGGGAATAATATGCGAGATATAACGCAAGGAATTCTTTAGAAGAGAGGAACATTCTGTTATTCACGAAAAAAGATGATAATCCCCTAACTTCGTCAAGTGTTCCGGAAGGAGTCCGCCTAACGGTCGAAAAAATATTTAGACCGGTTGCTCGAGCTAAAAAGCCCGGAGTTGTAGCAACAGAAAGGGTGGGTAAGGTTATCAGAAAACCCACAGTGGCGGCAATTATTAGGTATTTTGTATTGGTCTTTAAGAAAAGTTCTTTTCTGTGCCTAAGTGTTAATGCTAAAAGGGTAAGCGGGGCAACAATTCTTTGGGAGTGATAAGCCGGAAGCGCAATAGCAAAGAAAACGGAAGACAAAACGATAAACATGGGTTTTTTGAGGCCGAGATAGAAAAAGTAAACACCACCTAGTAAAAAGAAAAGACCAACATTGCATTCGAAGTTGGTCCGGCCAAAGAGTATATGCCAGGGGGAAACGGCAAGTAACAAAGAACTTACACAGGCAAGCGAGTATTTGTACTTTTTGGGTGCAATTTCAATAATCAGTAAGTAGGTTAGGATGATAGTGAGAATACTGAAGAAATAAGAAGGAAACCGAACAGCATAAATTGTAAGACCGAAAACCGGAATTAAGGGAACAATTAAATAAATATAAACAGGTGTTTTAAAATCAGCAAAAGATCTAAAAACAAAAGGGTAGGGCATCCCAAACTCGTCCTTACCGGTTTTTAAAATGGAGTATGCGCTATAACCCTGTCCGGCTTCGTCGACATATAGTCCGTGAGGTGCCTCGCCTAATTTATATAATCGGGTAATTACGGCAAGTAGTATTGCCAAAATTAAAATCAGTAAAGATATTTTTTTAGTCATATTTAAAAAAGGTAGTATGCACGGATTAATTCAATAAATGAGATGATAAGAAAAATGGAAGCGAAAACCGTAAAATATTTTTTTTTCGCCATTTTCTTAACCCCATCAGTAAATATAAGCGATACGGGAACCCATAAAACAAAATCGTGTCGGTCGAAGTTTGTCAGGAGTGTTAGGGTTAATAATGCTGCAACTGCTGATATTATAATAAATTTCCGGTCATTATTTTTAGAAATAAAATAGATTCCGATAAAAAACGGAATAATAGCCAGAAAAGGATATTTTATTAAGTTTTGATTCGCTAAGATATCTTCCCTTGGGTGATTACTGAAAAAATAATTATTCGGATCTGTTAGCGTAAAAAAATTATCATCGAATTTGTTGATGATAATTCTGGCTTTGTTTTGAAAGATCCTGGCAGTTAACACATTTGGATACAGGGTAATATTTCTGAGGACTTTTTGTTGTGCTTCATAATCTTTGACGAAGATAGTTTGTCGTGACAATTCAAAAAAATTAGTAACGATAAGAGCGATTGATATCAGGAGGACTACTGAACTTCGTCTTAGGGTTATATGTTTTTTGTCGGTTATATATAGTATCAAGGCAAAAATAAGTGGAAATAGTGTTAGTTTGGGTTCAATTAACGATATGAACAAAAGCGGATATTCGAAGTAATTTTTACCTTTTTGGAAGAGATTGAAAGAAAATAGTAATATCAATGCCGGTAACAAGTAGCGTATCAGATCCAATGGGGTGTTCGCTAATAATAGGGTCAGAGGCCAAAAGATTAGTCCGAGAAATATAATTATTTTTTTCAACTTCACCGTTATATTTTAACAAGCATTAAGGGGGTGTTACAATTGAATATAGTGCTTAGACTAAAAAAGCCGATTCACATGCTCAAGAAAAACATCATCACAGCATTTACTTTATTATTGCTGTGTCTTCCAGCAATATTTCCGTTATTTAAAGGTGGGTTTTATTCAATGTATGATGATATGCAGGTTGTACGTGTTTGGGAGATGGATAAATGCCTCAGGGATGGCCAAATTCCTTGCCGGTGGGTGCCGGATTTAGGGTTAGGTTATGGCTATCCGCTTTATATATATTATGCTCCGCTTCCGTACTACATCATGGAGGGAATTCATTTGTTGGGGATATCGTTAATTAATTCAGTAAAAGCGGGTTTTATCTTGAGCGTTATTTTTTCTGCCCTGTTTTTTTATTTATTTTCAAGAAGATTTTTTAAACAATATGTATCTTTTGCAACGACTGCTTTATATATTTACGCACCGATGAGAGCTGCTGGAATTTATGTTCGCGGTGCGATGGGTGAGAGTTGGGGGCTGGTTGTAGTTCCACTCATCTTTTGGGCACTTGAAAATTATTTGGCGAAAAAAAGCAAAATTTCCGGAATAATACTTTCTTTATCGCTCTCGATATTTTTCATAACACACAACCTGACCGTATTAATCGTACTTCCGATCTTTTTAATTTGGGTTGTGCTTCGATTAAAGTTTTACAAAGTTAGATCGCAGGCACTTATTGATCTTTTTCAGTATTCATTATTAGGTGTAGGATTATCATCTTTTTTCTTAATACCACTTATTTATGAAAGAAATTTGGTGCATGTAGAGACTTTGACGGCTGGTTATTTCGGTTACCTTCAACACTTTCTTAGCGTTAGTCAATTATTCGTATTTACTCATTGGGGTTATGGCCCTTCGGTTATCGGAGCAGGGGACGATGCCTTTTTAGGTATTGGCCCAATTCATACCTTGGCAGTTATTACTGGTTTAATGGTATTAATTGTTAAAGTGAACAAACGTAAACTAAATTTGGCGTTATTTTTATTCGGTATGATGGGCTTTTTAGGTTATGCGTTTATGTCTCACAGCAAATCAATATTTATCTGGCAAAATTTATCTTTTCTTGAATTTCTTCAGTTTCCTTGGAGATTCCTTATGATGCCGATTTTTATATCTTCCTTTTTCGCCGGTTTTGCTCTTAATCAGTCTAAGGGCAAGTTCTTAATCTTTTCCTCGTTAGCTACGATATTTATTATACTTATTTTTTATTCGCGGATGTTTAAACCGAAAGATTGGTTTTTTATAAATGATTCTGAAAAACTTAGCGGCGAAAATTTGAAAAGACAGTTAACTGCAAGTATTTATGATTACCTCCCAAAAAGTGCGTCGCGTGCACCCGATGACGTAGCACCCGAAGGATTAATCCCCTTAACCGGAGAAATTAACTTAAAATCATCGATAAAAGGTAGTAATTGGTTTAAATATGATTTAATTGTAGAAAGCGGTATGGCGGAACTGGCTTTACCTGCGTATTCTTTCCCGGTTTGGAAGATTAGCGCAAACGATACGGATATACCTTATACAAATTCCGGGACCCTGGGACTCCCAAAATTTGACTTAACCAAGGGGCATTATGTTGTTTACGCAAGTCTTAATAATTCTTTTCCGAGAACTGCCGGCGATATGGTTTCAATAGTAAGTTTAGTCTCGATGTTTTTAATAATTATAAATAACATTCTTTATAACAATGTTCAAGAAAACCCTGCCCTTCAGGCCGGGGGTGAATTGAACTCTGACAAGTCATCCTCCTTAGGGAAACCCCCGAGTCTGACTCGGGGGAGGACGTCATGAAAAAATTTACAAAAAACCTGTTTTGGTCTGACACCGGTTGGTTAGTACTGTTACTTGTATTTATAATACCGGCAAGCTTACCCCTCTTGCATCGGGGATTTTATTATTTTTCGGATGAACCCCACATTGCTAATTTATATCAAATGATTAGGGCAATCGGGTCAGGTCAGATCCCTCCGCGGTGGGCACCGGATATGAGTTATAACTATGGTTATCCACTATTTAATTTTTATTACCCACTACCCTTTTATATAGGTGCATTGTTTTATGAACTTACCGGCTCGTTGGTTATATCTCTTAAAATGCTATTCCTGTTAACTATTCCGGCATCTTCGATGCTTATGTATAAATGGCTGAGACTTCACGCGGATAAATTGACAAGCTTTACGGGAGCTCTGGTTTATACTTTTACGCCTTACCGTGCCGTTGACCTTTATATAAGGGGCGCTTTGGGGGAATTGTATGCTTTTATCTTCTTTCCCTTGATAGCTTATTTTGTTTACAAAGTTGCTAAATCAGGCGAAACGAAAGACATAGGATTTTTGAGTTTATTTACGGCCTTACTTATATTAAGCCACAATCTTGCACCATTAATTTTTATGCCGGGTGTGTTTATTTACGGATTTATTATATCTTTAACAACTTTTAAAAACAGAAATTATATTAAAATATTTGAAGGTATTATTGTCGGATTTCTGATAAGTGCTTTTTTTTGGATGCCATCTTTAATAGAACAAAAATATCTGGTAAGTATTACACCCTTTAATTATAAAGATCACTTTCCTTTCATTAAACAACTGATTATTCCTTCGTGGGGATACGGAGCATCAAACCCTGGCGTTTATGATGACATGTCTTTTCAAATTGGACTTGTGAATATTTCATTGATTATCGTAACTGCTATTTTTGTATATAAAAAGGGACTTAAAAACATAGAGGCTACTATTTTTCTCGCGGCGACGTTGTTGATTTTGTTTATGATGAACATCAGATCAACTTTTATTTGGGAGATTTCAACTTTGTCCAAGTTTATTCAATTCCCCTGGAGACTTCTTATGTTGACCGCTTTTTTAACCTCAAGCATGGTGATCTTCATTAATAGTCGCACAAAAATCGGGAAAATATTATTAATTGTGCTAATTATGTTTAGTTTATTGGCTGGACTGGCTTATTTTAAGCCAAGTGAGTATTATAATCCCGATGATAATTATTTTTTGAAACGCTTCTTTGCTAATCGGTTATCCGCAGGTAAATCACAAGAAAGCTTGATATATAAAAATTATAGCGAAGATTATTTGTTATTACCCGTCTGGGCAAGAGATCGACCCTCTGAACTCCAATCAGCAAAATTCACATCTGATGATTTAGTTATAATTGGTATTACGGAACATACAAGTATTGATTACACTGCAGAGGTTAACGGCAAAGGCGATTTGTATTTTAACTCCTATTATTTCCCCGGCTGGTATGCAGAAGTAAATGGTAATGAAGTGCCTACTGAAATAAAAGAACCGAACGGGAATATCAAAATTCATTTAGATGGTACGCCTGCGACGGTACGTGTTTATTGGAAAGAGACACCATTCAGATTATTTACAGATTTTTTAAGTTTGGCCGGTTTCGCACTAGCTGGTTTGCTTATCTTGAAGAAAAAACATGAATAGAAGAATATATATACTTTTGGCCATTATTCTAATCTCAGGATTTATCTTAAGAGTGTTTAACCTTAGCGAAAATCCGCCATCTGTGTCGTGGGACGAAATCTCTCATGGCTATAACGCTTATTCACTTTTGAAAACAGGAACGGATGAATGGGGAAAGATTCCGATTTTAAATTTTCGAGCTTATGGAGATTATCCCCTTCCCTTAAACCTTTATTTAACTATTCCTTACGTTGCGGCTCTGGGATTAAGTACGTTCTCAATACGTTTACCGCATGCAATCTTGGGTATACTAACTGCCCTCGCTGCCTATTTTTTAGCATATGCGTTAACTAAAAGCAGGGGCATATCACTATTGACAACACTCTTGGTCGTATTGGAACCATGGACTTTATTTACATCAAGGATAGTACTCCAACAAAACCTTTCCATATTTTTACTCACCGCAGGCATGGCAGCCTTTTTCAATAAACACAAAAGTAAATTTCTTCTTCCCGCCTCATTCATATTAATGTTTCTGACATTATTTTCGTATCATTCGACGCGCATTTTTTCCCCGCTTTTAGTTATAGTAACTCTTTTTATATTCAGAAATGATTTCAAAGAGAAATATTTGAGGAAAGGATTAATTTCATTAATATTTATTGTTTCAATAATTGTTTTTTTTCTAGTCTCGGTAGTTATTTTAATCGATCCGAATTCGAGAGCTAGGTCGAAGTGGCTCTTTATTATCGACCAGGCTGCGATCAATCGTATTATTGAAAAGCGTGAAGCTTCTACTCTTCCTTATGAAATTGCAAGATTTGTTTATAACCGTCCGACATATTTTATTACAAAATTTACCTCGAATTTTCTTGGATATTTTTCACCGAAGTTTCTCTTTTTTAAAGGAGGGACTCAATATCAATATAACCTTCCGGGTTTTGGTTTATCGTATCTTGTTAACTTACCCTTTTTCTACCTGGGTATATTTTTAGTAATAAAAAATGCCATCAAAGGATCGAAGGACTACTTATTAATATTAACTTGGCTTTTATTAAGTCCGATATCGGGAAGTATTACTAATGAAACATTTGCTGTAACGAGGGCCTCAACAATGCTACCTCTGCCAATGTTGTTATCTGCATTTGGTTTAGCTACGATTTGGGAATGGATGGTTAAGGGAAGGGTTACAGCCGGTATGAAGTACTGGATAAGTTATCACACATTCAAAGCATTCGCACCACTTGCTGCAATTATATATTTCACATTCCTAGGAATTTCTGTTTATGCATATTTGAGGAATTATTTTGGGAATTACAGATTAAACTACTCATGGTCTTGGCAGTACGGGTATAAAGAGGTTATAAATTATGCAAGGGTAAATTACGGTAAGTACGATAAAATTATCGTTACGAAAAAATACGGTGAACCCCACGAGTTTCTCCTTTTCTTTTGGCCATGGGATCCGCAACAATATAAAAACGATCCGAATCTAATTCGTTTCCATCAGTCTAACTGGTATTGGGTTGATCGGTTCGACAAATTTTATTTTGTTAATGACTGGGATATACCGAAACTAGAAGATGGACTATGGAAGATGGAATACGGGGGCGGCTTTGAGTGCAAAAAAATAAATTGTATGTTGATAACTAGTCCGGGAAATGTGCCGATGAATTGGAACAAGTTAGAAACCGTTAATTATTTGGATGGAAAGACTGCTTTTGAAATATATGAAAATAAATAAACTTAGAACTCATAACTTAAAACTCAAAACCAGTACTATGTTATTGTTTTTTATTATTCTGTTATCAGTTTTATTAAGACTATGGAAGTTGGGGAGCATACCTCCGAGCTTGACCCCCGACGAAGCCGCTCTCGGATATAACGCATATTCAATTTTGAATACCGGTCGGGACGAATACGGGAAAGTATTGCCGATTATTTTTAAATCTTTCGGGGACTACAAACCTGGTTTTTATATTTATTTAGCTGCTCCCTTCATCGCTCTTTTGGGGTTAAACGAATATTCCGTTAGACTCCCGAGCGCAACGGCAGGGATAATAACGGTTTACTTAATTTATCTAATTACAAAAGAATTGTTCGGCAATCGTCGACTTGCAATATTATCCGCATTTATTTCTTCTATTACACCGTGGTTAATATATTTTTCTAGAGGAGCCTGGGAAGCAAACGTTGCCCTTACTTTAACCTTAGCTGGGATATTTTTTTTTCTCAAATCTTTTCGAAAGCCAAAATTTCTAATTTACTCGGTACTCTTTTTTGCGTTAACTTTTATTACATATCAGGGTACCAAGCTCTCTACTTTAATAGTTGTGACATTGCTGATGATTATATATTGGAAAAGTTTTTGGGGTGTTTTTAAACCCGCCTCTAAGCCTGTGATTATAAGCACGCTAATTGTTAGTCTATGTTTAGTACCCGTTATCAAAAGTTATGTTAATGGAGAAGCGGGGAGGCTAACTGTTTTTAGCGTTTTTTCTTATCCAAGGCCGGGCGATCAATTACAAAAATTCTTGAGTGAGGATAACGATAAAGTCGGTTCTTTACGTTATTATTTATTTCATACCGAATCATTAAATTATTTTCGAGGAATAATGGGGAGGTGGTTCAACCATATGTCGAGCAGGTTTTTATTTTTTGAAGGTGATTGGTCAAATCCGCGGCATTCCTCGCCACATCAGGGTATGTTATTAATGACGGATGCAATATTTTTATTAGCGGGTTTAATTGTACTATGTAAAAGAAAACTAATGAAAGAAATATTATTTGTATCGTTGTGGCTTATATTCGCGCCTTTGCCATCTGTTCTTTCGCGCAATGAAGTACATGCGATACGATCGATGAATATGGTAATCCCACTTATAATAATTCTTTCCTTTGGTCTAAATGGAATAATTTTATGGTTGCAGAATATTAAAACCCATGCATTTATCCGAGCTACCAGCTACATACTTCTAACTGCACTTTATGTCGGAAGTTTGATTTATTTTTTTGATTCTTATTTTGTACATCTTCCAAATCACGATTCAAAACTTTGGGAGTATGGATATAAACAGATTGTCGAGGTGGTATCTCCTATTAAGGATGAATATAACGAGGTTATTGTCCAGCAAACATTTGCACAACCTTATATCTACTTTCTATTCTATGGAAAATATGACCCAATACTCTATCAAAGCAAGGCCAAGTTAAAAGAGAGTGTGTATAGGGGTGATGTGGGCCAAGTCGAAAGATTGGATAATATTCGTTTTGAGGATTATAGTTTTCCCCATATTGGAGCCACAAAATCCTATATAGTTGTAGGAAATGCGGATAGAATCCATGCTGACTTCACTAAATTCGATTTTAGTGAAATAAGAGAAATAAGATATTTAAACGGCAAGGTTGCGTTTAGGATTTTAGAAAAAAGATGAATAAAAATAAACTAGTCTTAATTCTGATTATTATTTTGGCTTTTGTTTTGAGATTCTATAAATTAAATTCTTATCCTGCACTAAATGCCGATGAGGCGGCAATAGGTTATAATGCATATTCGTTAATTCAAACCGGTCGTGACGAACACGGTAATCCTTGGCCGATACACTTTCAATCCTTCAATGATTATAAACCAGGACTTTATTTTTATATGGTTGTTCCATTCGTCAAAGTACTGGGTTTGAACGAATGGGCTGTAAGGATTCCGGGTGCTATGTTGGGTGTATTAACCGTTTTACTAATGTATTTATTAGTTAAGGAGTTATTTAGGGAAGGATTTACGCAGATCCATAAACAGATGAATGCTGATGTACTGGCTTCGATTGCATCGCTGATACTCGCAATCTCGCCGTGGCATATTCATTTTTCCCGGGGAGGTTGGGAAGTAAATGTCGCAACCTTTTTTATGGTTTTGGGTTTGTGGTTATTTTTGAAAGGCAAGGGCAGCTTGCCACTCTTAATGTTATCAGCACTTAGTTTTGTGCTTTCTTTATACACATATCATGCAGCTCGGGTTGTCGTTCCGCTTTTACTTTTTGGACTACTTGTTATTTACAGATATGAAATACGTAAAAATATTAAACAGATCGCAATAACAGGTACTATTGCATTCTTGCTTCTCATCCCCCTCGGGTTGGATTTAATAAAAGGGGACGTAGCCTCCCGGGCTGCCGGTGTGGGGCTTTTGTCAGATCCCGGCCCGCTGGCCAGAATAAACGAACAACGCGGCGAACACGAGAATATTAGAGGACTTCCAGCATTATTCTTACACAATAGACCGGTTAATTACGGCTTAGCATTTTTAGAGAATTGGAGTGATCACTATAGTGGTGGATTTCTATTTATATCGGGAGATGTAATTCAAAGAAACGCCGTACCCGAAACAGGGCAAATGTATTTATTTGACATTCTATTTATTATCTTGGGATTAATTTATTTTTTCAGGACCTACTCCCTACATACTAAGCCCTACTACCTAATTCTATGGTGGTTATTAATTGCTCCGACTGCTGCGGCTCTCACTTTTCAATCTCCTCATGCGTTGCGCAGTCAAAATATGGTCATTCCACTGACTATAATAACTGCTTTTGGATTCGCATACTCTTTAAATAGATTATCAACCGTAAAGCTGAAATGGTTAGGGGTTACTGGTTTTTTGGTATTTGGACTTTTGGGAATTTGGAGTTTTTCAAGGTACTTAAATATGTACTGGTATCATATGTCTAAAGAGTATCCTTATTCATCGCAGTACGGTATAAAGGAACTCGTTACTTTTGTCAAAGAGAATCAGGATAGATATGACAATATCGTCGTTACTGACAGGTATGACCAGCCCTATATTTTGTTTCTTTTCTATTTTAAATACCCACCGGCAAGATTTCAAAAAGAACACAACTTAACTCCCCGCGACGCATATGAATTCTCGACCGTCAGAAGTTTTGACAAATACCACTTTTTATCCATAAATTGGGATAGAGATAGGCTTACTTACCCAAAAAGCCTTATAATCGGAACAGACGAAGAGATACCTAATGAAGCTAACATTGTTCAAGAAATTTATGGAACAAACGGATATAAATATTTTCAAGCAGTAGCGAATTGACGCTAATGTCATGCTGAACTTGTTTCAGTATCCTATGAAAGTTGCTATTATCGGTGCAGGTTTCGGGGGATTGGCCAGTGCATACAAACTTGCACAAGGAGGTAGTGATGTAACTGTTTTTGAAGCAGACACAAAACCGGGTGGGCTTGCAATCGGTTTTAAAGAGCCAAAGTGGAAATGGACTATTGAGAAACACTACCATCATTTGTTCTATTCAGACTGGGCAATAAGAAATTTAGCTGAAGAGATCGGACAAGAATTAATTTACTTACAACCTAAAACATCCACGTATTATCATGGGAAAATTTATCAACTTGATACTCCGATGAGCCTCATGAAATTTACCGCTCTTCCTCTTCGGGAACGCATAAGAACTGGTGCAGTAATTGCATATTTGAAAATGATTCGTGATTGGGAGAAACTTGAAAAAATCACAGCGAAATCTTTTTTAACTAAATACATGGGTAACACCTCATGGAAGGTTTTATGGCAACCGCTCTTTGAGAAAAAGTTTGGTAACTATGCGGATGAGATTTCTGCTGCATGGTTTTGGACAAGAATTAATAAAAGAAGTAGCTCGCTCGGTTATCCTAAGGGGGGATTTTTGGCTTTTGCGGAAAGACTCGATACAGTAATAAGAAAAAATGACGGCAAGATCTTTTATAATACGTCGGTTTATAAAATCTCAGAAGAGAATGGAAAAATAACGATTACAACTGGAAATGGAAAATATGAATTCGATAAAGTAATCTGCACGCTCCCGACACCTCTTTTTCTAAAAATGGCCGTGGATTTACCAATAAACTATAAAGCAAAGTTGTCTCCGCTCAAAGGTTTGGGTGCGATAAATATGGTGATTTCTTTGAAGCATCAATTTTTAGAGGATGGAACTTATTGGTTAAATATTAACGATTTAAACTTCCCCTTCTTAGCAGTGGTCGAACACACGAATTATATGAATAAAGAGTATTATGATAACGCGCATTTAATGTACATAGGTAACTACCTGCCTCATAATCATGACTATTTTCAAAAAACTGATGATGAATTATTCGGTATTTTTTATCCGTATCTAAATAAAATTAATCCGAAGTTTCGAAAGTCATGGATAAATAATATTTATGTATTCAAAACGCCTTTTGCACAACCGATACTTCCTTTAAATTATTCGAAGTCTATTCCACCGTTTGTGACACCGATCCAAGGCTTATATTTATCCAATATTCAGCAGGTGTATCCGTGGGACAGGGGTACTAATTATGCGGTAGAAAATGGACTAGAGGTGGCGAAGTTAATAATTCATGACTAGACAAAAAATATCAGTTGTCTTAGCGGTTTTGAACGAAGAGCAAAATCTCGATCGGGGTCTAAATTCGGTAAAGAATTTAGCCGATGAGATTATAGTGGCCGATCAATATTCTACAGATGATACGGTTGAAATTGCTAAATCCTATGGTGCTAAAGTATATGAATTTCATTACGAGACGAATTTTCATATTACGAAGCAAAAGGCCATAGATAAAGCGACGGGGGAGTGGATTTTGCAGCTCGATGCCGACGAAGTTGTAACACCTGACTTAGCGAAAGAAATTAAATCTGTATTAACAGACCGTCATGCTGAATTTATTTCAGAATCGGTTCCGAAACGAGTTAGGGGTGACAAGGAGAGGTTATTCAGGAGACACGAGGGATTAATCAGGCAGCGTGAAGGTGCACTGGGTAGCCACACAGGAGAAGTGGTGGCTTTTTTCATACCCCGACTAAATTATTTCTTGGGTAAGCCTTTAATTCACGCCGGGGTTTATCCAGACGGGGTAATACGTCTTTTTAAGAAAGGAAAAGCAAGACTACCGGGAAAATCTGTTCATGAGCTAATGGAGGTTGATGGGGAAGTCGGTTGGTTATTTCATGATTTGGAACACCACGACTCACCAACATTAAGGAGATATTTAGAGCGTATGAACCGCTATACTGATTTACATGCGCAGGATTTAAAAGACAGGCGTGTCCCTAAAAATGCATACTTCTTAATTCTTTATACTTTATACAAACCCGCTCTTACATTTGTAAGTCTATATGTGAGACATCGCGGGTTTATGGACGGCATACGCGGCTTTCTTTGGAGCACGTTTTCTTCCCTTCACTATCCGATTTCATATTTTAAGTATTGGTCTCTTAATAGTAAGAGGAAATGATAGTCGTATTCGAAAATAATGTAATCTTGATATGCACGGGCATGGTGATTTTTGCAAGTTGATTTACTGAAAATATTTAGTTGCATTTACTTTTTGATTTAGAGTGCTATAGTACGATTATGAAGATAGTTATATTTAATCCTCAATCAAGTTTCTCCCCCGAACTTCAGAAAAAACTATCCTCGCTCGGTAAAGTATCTTACACAAAAACCAGAGAGGCACTACAGGAGAATAAGTTATTAGAAATGGCTAAAGACGTAGATATTATAGGTGTAGACCCTGATCCTCTGGGCGGTTTTGAGAAAGCAAAAGAAAAGTTAACTAAAATAATGGCATCTGTACCTGGTTTAAAAGGAGTTTGTTTATCGACAACTTCTTTTGGTTGGGTTGACTAGGATTGGTGTAAGAAACACAAAATTCCCGTTAGTAATATTCCAGGTTACTCGAAAGAATCGGTTGCAGAGCAGGCGATAGTATTTCTTCTTGGTGCAGCAAAGAGAATTTTTATTTCTGATAGAAAGACTCAAAAAGGAAAATATGAACTGGTGCAGGGGTTTGAACTGAAAGGTAAAACTCTTGGTATCATAGGTTTGGGAAATATTGGAAGCAGAGTTGCAGAGCTTGGTACTGGAATTGGCATGAATGTTATTGCCTATAATCGATCTCCAAAAAAGATGAAAGGGGTAAAGATGGTTTCTTTAAACCAGCTGTTAAGAGAATCCGATATGATTTCTTTGAATGCTACTCACGAGGTATCAAATAATAACATGATTGGAAAATCGGAAATTGCAAAATTGAAAAGAGGTGTAATTATTGTAAATACCGTGGATAGGGAGTTGGTTGGCGAGAAGGCGATGGCTCAAGCCTTGAAGTCAGGAAAGGTTGATACTTACGTGTACGAAGGAGAAGACTTAGTTCACACACCTCTGGCAAAACTTGAAAATGCGGTTGGTTTTAAAGGGTTTGCATGGTATACCAAAGAAGCTCTGGAAAATTTATATAAGATTTGGGTAGATAATATTGTCGCTTTAGCTAAAGGTAAACCTCAAAACAGAGTTGATTAAACTAACTATGGCAGATTTACCATTTACTCCATTTATCGAGACAAAAGATTTGGTTTTCTTTTCTGGAAAAATTGAATTTACACCCCGAGGGAAAGTGTTAGAAGGAATGATTGCGGAAAGAATATCTCAGACAATGAATAATATTTTGGTAGAGTTAAAGTATGCAGGATTAGATGCTTCAAATATTGTCTTTGCACAAGTTTTTCTAACTGATATGGAAAATTATCAGGAATTTAATGATGAATATATAAAACACCTTGTAAAGCTGTACCCGGCCAGGTTTGTTGTCGCAGTAAAAAAACTTCCCCTCGGAGCAAAAAATTGAAATTAGCGTTGTCGTTTCAAAAAATGAGTTTAAAAGATAAAGCAGTAGTTAACCTTTAAAGGTGAGACCTTACAATAAGATCATTCAAGTGTCATATTACCTAGAATCGCTTCAGAATCTTTAATGTATTTTTCCACAAAATCTCGATAATTATTAGTTTTGATAAGTTCTTGTGTAGCTGGGTTGTTGAAAAAACCCAGCACAATATCTGGTTTTACCCATTCCGTCCTCCTTAGGCCCATATATTCGGCATAAGAAGAATAAGTGTTAATAATATCTTTTGTGTAATCCTTTGGATTAAGGTGTATGTATCGACTTAGATGGAGCAAATAATTATCCTCAGTAACAATAACAGCTTTATATGGACCCTGAAACAGTCCGCCCACTCTGTCGTATTTTTTATTGAAATATATTGAGTATCTAGTACAAAGTGATCTAATAAATTCTTGCATGTCATCTGTGGAGTTTTGGTTTATTAATAGATGAAAGTGGTTTGGAAGTAAACAGTAAGCTATCAGAGTAATTTTTTTATAATAATTACGTGGTAACCTTCGTAGACCTTTAAAGGTCTCACCTTGCAAAATGAATTGAGTTTTTAACTGACTTATATCAGGCGGCGGACTTAAATATTCCTTAATATAGTTCAGAAAAATATTATAATCCTGTTTATCTTGGAATATTTTTCTTTTTTCTACACCACGGTTGTAAATATGATAGATGCCATTATTGATATAGGTTTTTACCACATTTTTAGCAGGCATACTCTATGCTACCTTTAAAGGTGAGACCTTACAAGGTTCAAAAGGGGGAAGGATGGTGGTATCCTGGAAGTATGGGTTTTTTCGAGAAATAATTTATGGATTTGAAAGACGAAAAAGTAGTACTAACAGGGGCAACGGGTGGGATTGGGAGTGCCTTATCTCAGGTATTGGCAAATGCCGGCGCAAAACTTATTTTAATTGCCAGAACGAGTGAAAAACTTGAACTTCTGTTAACCAAACTTCAAGGACAAGGTCACAAATACTATGCGTTTGACTTCACAAGAGTTGATGAAACTGAAGATTTGTGTAAGAAGATAATTGAAGAGAATGACCATATTGATATTTTGATAAACGCGGCGGGAGTTGGTATATACAAAAACATTGAAGACGTTGAGTACCGAGAATGGCAGGATTCTATGGCAATAAATGTTACTGCGCCTTTCTTTTTAACAAAATCCCTTTTACCTCTTCTCAAAAAAAGCGAGAAATCGGTGATTATCAATATCGGCTCAGGAATGGGAAAAATTCCGACAGCATGCAGGAGTGTTTATTGCGCGACAAAATATGCTCTTAGGGGTATGACAATGTCACTGGCGGCTGAGTTTAAGAATACTAATATCCATTTTATTCATATTGCACTTGGGAGCACGCTAACTGAGTTTGGGCCAATGACTTTGGAGGAAAAGAAGGAAGAAAATCTAAAAGGTAAAGCGTATTTTACGCCCGAGTGGGTTGCAAAAAAATTTGTCGAAATATTGAAAAACGACGATTTTCAGGAAGAAATTGAGATATATCCTTCAGATTACAAAGGTAAAGAAGAGGGTGCCATCTAGCTTCTCATTTCAAGGGAATGAAATAAGCTGTAAAATTAATTAATGCGAATTGCTTTTGACAGCGGACCATTAAAAAGTGGGCACGCTGTAAGAGGTGTGGGATTTTACACGAGCGAGATATTAAACGCGTTATCGAGAGAAAGAAGCGGTTTGGAAAGATTAATCATTGATGATTTCGATTTCTTGACAAACGCTAAATTATTAAACAGCGGAAGGTACGATTTGATTCACTCGAGTTTTTTTAATCCTTACTTTTTGACAGTTCCAATTAAATATCGGGGAAAACTGATAGTTACGGTGCACGATCTTATTTATCTGCTTTACCCTAAACACTATCCCCCTGGTATTAAGGGGCGTATAAATTTCCTAATTCAAAAACTGTTAATAAAGCGGGCAAGTGCGATTATTACCGATACTGAAACAACAAAGAAAGATATTGTCAGATTATTGGGAATTAACGAAAGTAAAATAAAAGTGGCATATCTTGCCGCAAAAAACGTTTTTAAACCCTTAAAAGACCGCAATAAGTTGGCGAGAATAAAAAAAGAATTTGGTTTGTCCAAAAAGTTTGTTTTATATGTGGGTGATGTTAATTACAATAAAAACATTCCAGTTTTAGTAAAAGCGTGTGATATTGCAAGAGTCCCCCTGGTTATTGTCGGCAAGCACGCTTCGGAAATTGAAAGGAATCTGAAAACGGACCTCAAAGCAATAAAAGGACCGAGGGATTGGTTAAGATTTTTATTAAACCGACCTCACCCTGAGAAAGCGCATTACAAGATGTTACTAGACGAAATTAATAAAAACCCATCGGTAAAGAGGTTGGGTTTTGTCTCCGACGAAGATCTTAATTGTATATATAATCTTGCGACTGTTTATTGCCAACCATCACTATATGAAGGGTTTGGTCTTCCTGTTTTGGAGGCGATGGCTAGTGGAACTCCGGTCGTGATATCTAAAACACAAGCCTTGGTTGAAATTGCACATGACGCTGCGCTTATTGCTGATCCCGATAGTCCGGAAGATTTTGCCGAAAAAATTAAGAATTTGGTTGATAGTGACAAATTAAGGGAAGAATTTATAAAAAGAGGTTTCAAAGTCTCTGAGACGTATACTTGGCAAAAAACCGCGAAAGCAACTCTAGCCGTTTATTTAAACGTCATAAAAAATCCGAATACATGAATCTTCGAAAGAGCGATCTCAAATTTATAATTACTTCTTTTTTAATGTGGAGAATTGGGCTTTTTTTAATTTTAATAATTGCTCCGTTTTTATTTCCATTACAGAAAGACTTTTTGGGCGGAGGGTTAGAGAGTTATATAAAAAATCCCTGGCTTTGGTCTTGGGCGAACTTTGACGGCGAGCATTTCCTTGCAATTGCCTATCAAGGTTATTTACCTTTAACGTATTTTTTCTTCCCGCTTTATCCGCTGGCAACAAAATTATTGAGTATTTTTATCGGCGCAGGTTTGGAGAATCTGAACTACAGTGCATTAATAGTTTCTAATTTGTCTTTTCTTGTCGGATCGACAGGGCTTTATAAACTTCTAAGGACTGATTTTGGGGAACGTGTTTCCAAACTTACCTATATCCTACTTCTGATATTCCCGACCTCTTTCTATTTCGGCAGCGTCTATTCTGAATCGCTCTTTTTTGCGCTGGTCGTGTGGTCATTTTATTTTGCACGGAAGAAAAAATGGCTTTTTGCGGGTTTACTTTGTGGTTTGGGAGCAATTACAAGGCTTGCCGGTGTTGCGCTCATTCCTGCCTTAGTTACCGAAGGGATGCTGGATAGAAAGAAAAGGGAGAAACTTTCTTGGCGATTTATTTTCTCGATAATAGTGTCGGTTTCGGGAATTTTTATTTATATGTACTTTCTTTTTATTCGAACGGGCGACCCGCTTGAATTTTTCCACAACGTGTCAATATTCGGTCAGCAAAGGTCAAGTGTATTTGTTTCTTTACCGCAGGTTTTTTATCGCTATGTATTTAAGGTCCTGCCGAATGTTTCTTATAAATATTTCCCGGCGGTTTTGGCTGCCTGGATGGAGTTTATTGTTGCGGTTATATTTACTTTATTGATGCTAATTTCCTTTTTCCGTCTTAGGATAAGCTATGCAGTATACCTTACTTTGGGATTTTTAATTCCCACCTTATCCGGTAGTTTTTCGTCGCTTCCAAGATACGTTATAGTTCTCTTTCCGGCATTTATTTTAATTGCGAGTTGGTTTGATAAAAGACATCGGATCGCAAAAGTTTTACTGAGTTTACTGGCATTATTGATGTTATTTATAAGTTGTTCTTTATTTTTAAGAGGTTATTGGATAAGTTAGAGTGATAAAGTCATGAAAATATTTATAGTTATACCTACTTATAACGAAAGCAAGCATATCAAAAAAGTGTTGGAAGGAGTTAAGAAAACAGGATATGATATTGTGGTAGTTGATGATGGTTCGACCGATAATACGAATGCAATTGCGAAGCCATATGCAACGGTTATTAAGCATAAAGTTAACCTTGGTAAAGGCGCTGCTATGAAATCCGGTGCGAGTTATGCTTTTGCAAACGGTGCCGAAGCGGTTATTTTTATTGATTCCGACGGTCAACACAACCCAGATGATATAAGTAAATTTATAGAAAAACTTGAAAAAGGAAAATGCGAGGTAGTGTTCGGTGTCAGAAGAATTGCTCGTGATGTTCCGGTTATAAGAGGAATGGGAAATCGAATTGGCATAGTATTAGTTTATTTACTTTTTGGTATAAAGGTTAGCGATCTTCTTTGCGGATTTCGGGCGATAACACAAGCCGCTTTCAAGGAAATTATATGGAGTTCAACAGGTTACGCTGTCGAGACAGAAATGGTCGTGCGATGTGCCAAACGCAACCTGAAACATTGCAGTGTTACTGTTCAGACGATATACTTGGATGGGGTAAAAGGCGTAACTATATTGGATGCCTTTTCTATTTTTTTTGATGTAATTAAATGGAGGTTTAGTTTATGATATTTGGTCTGCAAATAATTGCCTTACTTTTCGCTTTTTCAATGATTTATTTTGCACTGCTGCATTTTAAAAGACGCGATATTGATGCTCTTGAGTTTTATTCCTGGTTTACAATATGGATATTAACGGCGTTAATTATTATTTTTCCTCAAATATTAAGGACATTTGCAAGAACATTTTTTATTACTAGGTTGTTTGATTTGATGGTGGTGGGCGGGTTTATTTTGGTGATATTTATGGTAGCGAGGATATATGTGAAGACCCGAAAGTATGAAAATAAATTTGAGGAATTTATCCGACGTGATGCAATAAAAAATGCTGATAAATCCAAGAAAACAAAATGAAATTACTTCCGAAGATCTCCATAGTTATTCCTTCATATAATAAAGTCAAGTATATAGGTGAAACGCTCGAATCAATTATACGGCAAAATTATCCTAATCTTGAGGTTATTATCCAGGACCCCGGTTCAACTGATGGCAGTCTGGAAATAATTCGTACATATGAAAAAAAATACCATAATGTTATTAAATTGTATAAAGAGAAAGACGATGGGCAGCTAGACGCAATTAACAAAGGTCTTAGTAAGGCCAAAGGAGAACTACTTGCTTTTATTAATGCCGATGACGTGTATGAAAAAGGATCTTTGCGTATTGTGGGTGAGTATTTCAGGACCAATCCCAACACAATATGGCTGGCAGGAAGAGGCAGGGTTATTGATGGTGGAGGAAGGGAAATAACAAGACATATTACTACTTATAAAAATTTATTATTAATGATCAATTATTACCCATTGCTTTTAATGGTTAACTACCTTATGCAACCCTCCGTTTTTATGAGTACCAAGGTTTTCGAAAAATATGGGCTTTTCAGAGGTAACACAAGATTTATTATGGAGTATGAATTGTGGCTTCGTGTGGGACGATCAAAGATGCCGGCAGTAATTAATAAATACCTTTCTTCTTTTAGAATACCTGAACGTAGTTTTTCTAAGGACGAGTTTGACAAAACGCTGAGTGAGGATTGGAAGATAGTTAAACTACACACTAATAATCCTTTTGTACTTGCCCTTCACTTTATTCATAATTGGGGAAGGAAAATGGTAGTTAAAAATGTTTAAGAGAAAATATTTTTGGTCCTTAATTATAGTTATTTCAACACTTATTTTATTTTACCCTTCATTCAACTATTTTTACACAAATGATGATTTTTTCGTTCTAAATATCAGCAAACCTTCAACATTAGGAAATTTTCTTTCTTACTTTGATATTACCAGGGCGCATCAGGGCTTTACCCACTTTAGACCTCTGACGACACAAGTTTTTTTTACCCTAGCTTGGTTATTTAATTTAAGCCCGATACCCTTAAGGATTATAATGTTTGCGGCATTTCTCATTACAGGCTATCTGATCTATAAATTAGTTACAGAATTGGGTTTAACGAGGAAAATGGCTAATATGTCTGTTTTTTTATATATGACGTCGGCAACGAATTTCGGCAGACTATACTCCCTTTCAACTCAGGAATTCGGTTACACGATATTTGTTTTGCTGTCGGTTATTTTACTAATTAAATACCTGAAACAAAATCACCCTATAACTTATTACTTATCGCTTATTACCTTCATCCTGGCCCTTGCTTCAAAAGAAACCGCTATAGTTACCCCGTTCCTTTTACTAATAACATTTATATATTTAAAGTATGCAAAAAAACCGGAAGTTGAAAGAAAACTTTCCCTATCTACTGCTCTTAAATTAATGTTTCCTTACTTCCTACTACTTGCTGCCTACCTGTACTTCCGTATTTTTCATTATGGTTTTGCATCCGGTGATTCATACATTTGGGACTTTTCCCCGAGAGTTGTAAATACAATTTTCTGGTATGGCTCATGGTCTTTGAATGTTCCCGAGATGCTTGTTGATTTTATAGGTCCTGGATTTCATATCAATCCTAACTTATTTAAATTCTGGTCAGACTACATGATCCCGATATGTATTTTATTTATAATTGAGATCACACTTTTAGTTTATATGCTTGTAACAAATTTCAAAAAGTTTTTTACCCATAATTCATTATTCACCATTCTATATTCGGCATTCTTCTTCCTTGTTTCTCTCACTCCAGTTCTCTTCCTTCCTCTCCACAAGTTTACCTTTTATCTGACTCTTCCCCTAGTTGGTTTTGTTATTGTTATTGCGTTTCTTCTATCTACCAGCTCCCAACTGCAATCTGCTATTTATTTAATCGTCTGGTTTTTTCTTTCTTTTATTACTCTAAATTTAACGTCTGAAACAAACTGGATAACTCAAGGTGAAAAAACCGCAAAAAGAGTCAATGCTTATTTTCAGAATAATGGAGATATTTTTACTAAATACGATAAAATTGTGTTTATTGATACTCCTGAGGATTTGGATTTACCCTGGAAACCATCTCAGATTATTAGGACAACATTGTCGGACCAGAATTATTTTTATGTATATTATCCTGGAAATTTTAGGGTATATTATGGTAATGATTATGTATCTGCCGATGCGTACGAGATTAAAGCCAGACAATTTATTGGATATTAGAAATTAACGATATATGGTTAAGACCATAAAACGTAAAAAAGCTCTTATAACTGGAATTACCGGCCAGGACGGTTCATATTTGGCCGAACTTTTGCTCCGTAAAGATTACGAAGTACATGGGATAATCCGCCGCTCGAGTACTTTCAACACCTCGAGGCTTGATCATATTTACCGAGATCCACACGAAAGGGGAACAAGGCTATTTTTACATTACGGAGACATAGCGGATGGTAGTACTATTTATAAATTGTTGGAAACTATTCAACCTCATGAGATTTATAATTTGGCCGCCCAAAGTCACGTCAGAGTAAGTTTCGATTTACCGGAGTATACGCTGAATGTTACAGGTATGGGTGTGCTAAGAATTTTAAATGCTATTAGAGACCTTAAACTGAATACTAAACTGTACCAGGCCTCGAGCAGCGAAATGTACGGCGCTTCACCTCCACCACAAAACGAAAGTACACTTTTTTTACCACGCAGTCCTTACGCTATTGCGAAAGTTATGGCTTGTGAAGCCATACGAAATTATCGGGAAGCTTACGGTATTTTTGCGGTAAACGGAATTCTATTTAATCACGAATCCCCAAGAAGGGGAGAGACTTTTTTAACTCGAAAAGTAACGATGGCTATCGCTAATATTTTGGTTGGTAATCAGGATAAGCTTTATTTGGGAAATTTAGAAGCTAAGCGTGACTGGGGGTATGCGCCGGAATATGTTAAGGCAATGTGGACGATGCTGCAACAAAAAAAAGCCGATGATTTTGTAATTGCTACGGGTGAGATGCACAGCGTAAAAGAATTTGTTGAACTGGCGTTTTCACTTTCAGGATTGAATTGGAAAAGACACGTCAGATTTGATGAGAGATATTTACGACCGACTGAGGTTAATGCCTTACAAGGCGATTTTTCAAAAGCAAAAAGAAAACTTGGATGGAAACCAAATGTTACGTTTAAAGAACTAGTAAAAATCATGCTCAATTCAGATTTTAAAAAAGTAGGCATAAATAAAAAGGTATAGATGAATTTGGAGAATAAAAAAATATTGATTACGGGAGGTCACGGCTTTCTCGGTGGACATTTAGTTAACCAGCTTAAAAAAGAAGTTAAACGGTCTAATCTTTTTACTCCTTCGGCAGGGATAATGGATCTTAGAGTAAAAGAAAATTGTACTAAAGCAGTTAGAGGAAAAGATATAGTTATTCATTTAGCGGCAAGAGTAGGGGGAATTGGATATAATCGGGAAAAACCGGGAGAGCTATTTTATGACAATGCGGTTATGGGAATACATTTGATGGAAGAAGCAAGGCTTGCGGGTGTTGAGAAGTTTGTCCAGATAGGTACTATTTGTGCATACCCGAAAATTACACCGATTCCTTTCAAAGAAAAAGACCTTTGGAACGGTTATCCGGAAGAGACCAACGCGCCCTATGGACTGGCAAAAAAAATGCTTTTGGTCCAGGCACAAGCGTATAGACAGCAGTATGGTTTCAACGCAATATATCTGCTACCGGTGAATTTATACGGACCGGGAGATAATTTCAATCCTCAATCGTCACACGTTATACCCGCATTGATAAGAAGATTTATCGAAGCGAAGGAAAAGAATCTCAAGGAAGTAGTTGTCTGGGGAAGTGGTATACCGACGAGGGAGTTTTTGTATGTTGAAGATGCGGCGAGGGC
Source organism: Candidatus Woesebacteria bacterium RIFCSPLOWO2_01_FULL_39_23 (assembly GCA_001793095.1). Taxonomy (GTDB): domain Bacteria; phylum Patescibacteriota; class Microgenomatia; order UBA8517; family UBA8517; genus HO2-FULL-38-9. The sequence continues at coordinate 258,738 of MGHG01000009.1, read as the reverse complement.
GATAATTTTGGCTGCTAATAAATACGATAAAGAAGACCCTGTAAATATCGGACCGGGTAAAGAAATATCCATACGAGATTTAGCCGAAACAATTAAAAAACTTATAGAATTTAAGGGTAGAATAATTTGGGATAGAGAAAAGCCTGATGGCCAACCTCGGCGTTGGCTCGACACAAGTCGAGCCCAAACGGAATTTGGTTTTGTTGCCAGCACACCTTTCGAAGAAGGTCTTTTCAAAACAATAACATGGTACAAAGAAAGTTCTAATATAGGGAAATAGATTTGGTGATAGTATTGAAATTGAAATAATTAATTCATGAAAATAACAATAGGAGAAAAAACTGAAAGGGAGCACTTCGATATGTTAGCTAATTCTTATGATGTTAACTATGGATATATGGATCCCTTCACAAAATATAAAATTAATAAAAAGAGTAAAAAGATAATAGATGCTATCCGAAATTTTGGAAGCAACAATAAGAGCATTAAGATACTAGAAATAGGTTGTGGAACCGGAGAGTATACCCGTCATATTGCGAAATCTTTTCCCGAGAGTTCAATATATGGTTTGGATATTTCGCCTCAAATTTTAGAAATCGCCAAAAGAAAATGTGCTAAACATAAAAATGTTAAATTTATTGCAAAGAGTGCGTATGATACTGGCCTGAAGACAGAATCTATCGATGTTTTGTTTGGATTTTATGTTCTGCATCACCTTGATTTGGAAAAATTTAGAAAAGAAGCTTACCGGGTATTGAAACCGAGTGGGTTACTTTTCTTTTATGAGCCCAATTTACTCAACCCAATAGTTTTTCTTATTAAATCGACGCCACTTCTGAAGAGGATAATTGGTGATTCACCCGGTGAATGGGCCATTAATCCGTTGACCATCCAGAGTATATTGAAAAATTTTGTGAAAATAAATATTAGTACATCAGAATATATAATTCCCATTAAAGTATTTCCCTTTGACTTTAAGAGAAAAATCGATTTTATTTTAGAACGGGTTGCGGCAAAGATACCTTTGGTTAACCAAATGGGAGGCTCTGTCTGTGTGTTATTTAAAAAAAAACAGTAAATATAATGAACAATCAAGAAAGGTTTTATAATGATATTTATACTCACAAAGTCTACCACGATTTAGATTTACCAGACTTCAAAATTACAAAGGGTAAAAGTATTGTAGGAAAGAAAATATTGATTTTTGGCATAGGAACAGCAAGGGATGTTAAGTTTCTTCTTGGGAATAATGAAGTTTGGGGAACTGATTATTCCAAAGAGTCTATTAATGTTTGCAAGAAATTGGGTATCAAAATAATAAAGCAGGATTTGAATAAACCCTTCAAATTAAAGGAAAAATATTTCGACATAATTGTAGCTAAAGATATTTTGGAACATTTATACGAACCCAAAATCCTAATGAACCACATTAAGCTAAGCCTGAAGAGAACCGGATACGCTGTTATAAATGTTCCAAACCATTTTTATTTACCAATGAGGATAAGGATATTACTAGGTAAGGGTATTGTCTGGAAAACAACACTGCATGATCATACCAAGGTGTTTAACGACTGGGACTACATGCATAAAATATTTTTTACATGGGCTGGTTTTCAAAAGTTTGTAGAAACTAGTGGTTTTAAAATTGAAAAAAAATATTTTGATTTTGGTACGCTGAATCATTATAGTCAGCCCGAATTGGCGATTGAATACTTAGAGCAGACTGGAGAAAATAAAACCAAATTAACGATACTAAAAACTTTGTGGCAAACTATTAATTTTCTTATCCCAAAAAAATTAAGAGAAAACATGGTGTCGTTATCCCCTGGATTATTTTGCGCGAGCTTCTACGTTTGGCTTAAGAAGGTGTAAATTATTATGTTAAAACCTATTAAGTTTGAGAATTTGACAAGATATATTAATCAAATCTTCCCTTTTTTATCAACAATCACTTTTTTTAGTTTAATTGTTGAATCTTTTACTTATAGAGGTTTTTTATTTAAAAATCTATATATTGATACAACCTTGTTAATAATTATTGCCGCAGGTTTCGGTATTGTAGACACATTTTATGGTCATGCCAAACAGAAAGGAACCGCCCTTTTACCAACAATCTTTTTGTACGCTAACAGTCTTCTTTTTCCCGTATTACTCTTAATCTCGGTACTTATGAATATAATAGAAGCCAACCATTATCCAAACTATATTTTTTCGACTTTGCATATTCAACCTGAAAATTATAATAGAATAGTGATATTTAGCGGCATTTTAGTTCTATGTAATGTTATAAAAAGTCAAGGTTTACGTTTAAGATTTATTTCTATACATAAACCAACACTACACTTAAAAATTAATAAAAATTATTATAAAATATTTAGCGATTTAAAACTGATCAATATTACTTCTCTGGCTATTTTTTTTTCAGAAATATTTTTTATCTCATTGCTGCTTTTTGTGTCGTCGGACAATAGTGTAAATCTATTTGACTATATGATAAAAAACTCTGCGCCAATTCTGAAAAATTTGTCAATGAGTTATCCGCAAAAAACTGAATATAAATTTTATGCATCTTACGGTAATTTTTATAATTACATGGAGATGATCAAGGTACATACTCCGCCTGATTCAAATATATTAATGCCACCACAGAAAAATCCTTGGCAGCTGGAAGGTAATCAGAGATTAGTGAGATATTTTTTATTTCCCAGAAATCTTTATTATGAGGAAAATCCGGAATGGCGTAACGTCGTAGATTATGTGATGATTGCGTGGGGTAATGAAGGATTCCCACCCGCTAATAGTGACGATTATGGATGGCCGAAATTTTCAATAGAAGCGGATTCTGTTTATTATTTCGACTTAAATTCTAAGCGTGTGAAATACATTACACATGAATATATACCTTCAGATGGATATAATGCGGGTTCTTACGGATTAATTAAATTAAATTAATAAATAAATGAATTGGATAATTTTTATCTTTTTAATTTCATTCGCGGGACTAATATTAACCTTAAGTATTATTCCAGAACGCAGTTTTATTGAAATATTATCAATTGGATTTGCATTAGGTATATTCTTTATTACTTTTACTAGTTTTATTTTATTAAGTTTGGACAGACCATTGAGTTTTAATTTTATTGTATTAACGACATATGCTTTTTTAATTTTATCCTTAATATTTGGGGGCAAAAATTTTATAAATAAAATAGAAAATAAGAGATTATTTATATATCGACTAAAAGAATATTTTTCAAGTGAGAAGTTAATATATAAATTAATTTTAATTTCAACCACATTATTATTTGTATTTATAATAATTATAGCCGTATATTGGCCTATAACTGATTGGGACGCTTTAGCATTATACGATTTGAGGGGTAGATTATTGTCACAGGGATATTTATTTAATGATCTAGCAAAACTTGATAGATTTGATCCTAATAATCCCGGATATTATTTTTCTTATCCATTGTTAACCTCTATCTTTCACGCACAAATTTATTTACTGGGTGGAAGATCGCCGCAAGTTCTTTATCCTCTTACCTTTATATTATTGGGGTTATTCTTTTATTCGACCATCAAAAAAAGATCCGGTAATTACGCAATATTTTATACGTATTTATTTATTTTCACCCCGAATATTTTACGGCAAGCTATCATTTCGTATACGAACTTGATATATATTTTTTATTATTTTTTGTCTACTGTTATTCTCTCAGAAATATTGGCTAACAAATCCAATAGAAGTCAGCTTGGAGCAATGTTTATTTCCGGAATATTATTGGGTGGTAGTATTTGGTCGAGATCTGTGGAGCCGTTCTATTTAGTAAATATATTGTTTTTGTTATTTTGGATTATAAAAAATAAACAAGGTTATATTTATTTTCCTGCATATATCTTTTTTCCACTACTTGTAAGATATTTGTGGAAAAACACTGCGCTTAAATATGCAAACAGCTTTTTTATAAATAGCTTGAATATTAATATTTTTGCAAAAGTTCTGGCTAATTTTAAGATCGAGTATATGTTAGAGGCAATAAAAATAATTTTGTTATTTTTACAGGATAATATAATATTATTTGCATTATTGTCGACTGTAGGATTAATCTCCCTACTTCAATATAAGTCCAAAGTAATTAAATCGGACTTTTTGAGAATTACTGCCACCATATTCATGATGGATATGGTGGTTCTCTTTTTGGGAACGTTGATAGTAAGTATAGAATTTCAGGAAAGAAAAGAAATTTTTGACTCGATATCAAGAACGGGTTTATTTATATACCCTTTTTCTTATTTACTTGTCGCAATCGGTAACCCGCTAGAAAAAATGATTGTTAAAAACAAACATTGATATAAATAGAGAATGTTGAATTTAATTCCGGTTTATTTTAATAAATATTACAAAAGAGTTTATGTTTTAACATTATTAATAAGTTATATTTTTTACTTAGGAGAAACGTTTATTCATCCCGGGATTTTTAGATTAAATGAAAATATACCCATATTTTTAATCTCTGTATTAAGTTTAATTCCCCATTTTATTAATACAGCACATACGAATTATTTCAAAAGCAATAATAATAACGTGGCAAATATTATTGCAGCAGTAACTACGCCAATATTTTTTAGTTTTTATCTAATTTTCGGATACATAGAAAGTAGTAATTATTCGAATTATGTTTTTTCAACTTACCATGTTTACTACCAAAATATGATTTTTATCGTACTGACTTCGATATTTTATCTGATATCAATTTCGAGAGTGAAATTGCCTGTTATCAAAAAATTACCACACATTAACTACGAAAAACTAAGAATCAAATTTACTTTCCCTAAAGCTATAAGTATTAGAGTATTAAAAATATTAAATAAGGGAATAAACAGCATAAATTTATTTTTTATTTACCTACATAAATTATCCTTCCGTAGTTTGTTGATATTTATTTGTATACTTTTTTTGAGTTTCGAAAATATTTCAAACTTAATAAGCCCGCTAACTTCCGAATTTGTTAATACATGGAAATATGTAGGAAAGAGTTATGACGAAAAAATGGGATTTAAATGGGGAGCGTTTTATAGCTATATGTTATTTATTAAAAATAATACTACTGAAGATTCTGTAATTTATCACCCTGCAGTAGTTGGACCCTTTTTGTGGGAAGGTAGTCAGGTCGTATTGAGGTATTTTCTTTATCCGAGAATTTTGGTTAACGATGAGGATATTAAGTCAGATTATCCCTCTGAAACTATTACACACGCGCTTTTGATAGGCCCCAATGAATTAGCTCCTGAAGGATCTATACCGAGAAGAGGATTCCCCGATCTAACTTTAAATGTCAGTGCAATTAAGATATTTAATGCCGGATCTATTAAAACAAATATATATACACCTGATTCAAATTTATACAGCGGCAAAAAGGGGTTGATTATTTTGAGAAAATAAAATGTTAAGTATATCCATATTAATTTTCGGTTGCTTGTTGGTTTCAGTGTTAGTTCCAAAATATAACATTTTAGAAAAGTTAATATTGGGGTTTGGAGTAGGTTTTGGAATCGTAAATTTCATAATTACTATAAATTTAGTATTTTCCCCGATAAATAAATTAATTATTATTGTATTTTGCTGGATTATCTCACTTATTATAATTTTGAAGATACCGAGAACAAAGAAACGGAATATCATAAATCCATGCTTATTACTTAAATTAAACCTAAATAAATATTTAATATCTTCACTGTTTATCTTAGTCACGATTATTATTGAATTTGTAATTACATTCTCACTATTAGTATGGCCGGTAAATATGTGGGACGCCGTTGCGCTTTACGATTTTAGGGGGCGTTATTTTAGCCAAGAACATACACTTACGGATCTGGCCAGTTATTCTAAACCAGCCCAGCTTAAATCCGGAGGTTTGTATTATTTTTCATATCCGCTTCTAACATCAAATTTACATGCGATTTCGTATTTGGACGGTATAAATAACCCAAAATGGGTTTATGTAGTTCTAAATGTTGGATTTATTTATCTCTTCTATAAGTTTTTGAGAAGAAGTAAAATTAATATTTCCGTTTCCGGTATACTCACTTTCTTATTGGCAAGTTCATATTATTTTTTCAAGATTTCGATAATCGAATATTCAAACGTTCCGTATGTTTATTATTTTGTTTTGGGAGTTCTTTATTTCTATGAATGGTTAAGCAAAAGAAGAAAGGGTTTATTAATATTATCTTTGTTTTTAATAATAATAAGTACCCAAGTTAGAAACCTTGAATCATTATACATATTTTATGTTCTTGGATTAATAGTAAGCATGCTCGTAATAAAAAAAGAAAGACTCAGGTTGTTGTTAGGTATAATTACGGTCACGATATCCGGTCAATTCTGGTGGAAAATAATTACACTCATGAATAAAGGTTTTATATATGCTTCGGAACAGGATTATATTTCAAGTTCAATTATGGGGGGTATTAATAACTTTTCTTTTATACGGGTTTGGGAAGTAGTATATTATCTTGCCAGGTCATTTTGGGCTTATAAATGGATTTATGCATTATTTTTCATTACTTTAGGATTTTGGGGAATTAAGTTGTTAAAGAAAAGCGTAAATACTAAGGAACATGTTTACTTTCCTTTTTATATTTTAGGAATGTCCGTCTATTTTATGTTGGGCACATACTTATTTAGTTTTGTTAATACTTCGTGGAATCAAGTAGATATATCGGTCCAAAGAGCGATGATGCCATTGACACCACTAGTGTTGGCATATGTTGGGGTGGGCGTATTCTCCGATAACAATATTAAGTTTATTTTTGGTGATGCAACGGATAAAAAGAATTCTAGTAATAATAAATAATATGAAAATAACTGAAGTAATTCAGAACTTTAAAAGTTGGTATATTCAACGCTATAGAGGACAACCTATTTTTGATGTGATTTCTTTTTTTTACGACACAATTAATTACCCTGCATGGAGATTTGATAAAAGGGGGATTATGAGCAGGGAGAAGTTGGGAAAATACAAAGACAAATACCTCGATAAACGATGTTTTATATTAGGAAACGGACCAAGTTTAAAGAAAACCAACTTGAAACTTCTAAAAAAAGAATACACCTTCGGCTTGAATAGAGTTTATTTAATGTTTGATGAATTGGGATTTACGACAACTTTTTTGGTGTCAATAAATAATTTAGTACTAAATCAAAGTAATAGGGAATTACAGGATGTTAATACGACGAAGTTTATAAGTTGGAAAGGAAGAAAGTATTTTAGAAACAACAAAAATATCGTTTATATTAGAACACTCGTGCGTGAGATATTTTCCCATGATCCAACGCAAGGAGTGTGGGAAGGGGCCACAGTTACATATGTTGCTATGCAACTTGCCTTTTATCTGGGTTTTCAAAAGGTCTATCTCATCGGCGTTGATCATGGTTTTAAAACTAAAGGAAAACCGCACAGTGAAATTGTGACCGAAGGTAAGGATAAAGACCATTTTCAAAGCAATTATTTCGGTCAAGGTTATAAATGGCATTTACCTGATTTAAAAACATCAGAATATGCTTATAGATTAGCCAAAAAAGCTTTTGAAAAAAAGGGAAGAGAAATTTTAGATGCCACAATCGGAGGGAAATTAAAAGTATTTAAAAAGGTGAATTATAAATCCTTATTTTCCGGGAATTAATATGAAATCGAATTTATTAAAGTTTCTATCGAAAATATATAGATTATTATTTTTTTGGAAATATCCTTATATATATTCATTAAACTTTGATAAAGCTAAAATTGATTTCTTTATTACTAATCGGGTCGACGAATTTAGGATCAAAAAGTGGGGAGGAGAAGAGGGTTATGTTAGATATATCTTATCTAAATTAAAACCCCACGACAATTTGTATATTGTTGGAGCCTCCGTCGGTTTTACATCAATTTTAGCCTCATCCAGACTTTTAAGGGGAGGTGTGATTGCGTTTGAGCCGGATGCAATAGTTTATAAGAAATTTTTAGATAATATAAAAATTAATAAAATAAAAAATATTAAAACATTTAAATATGCACTCGGCGAAAGAAGGACTAGAAAGAAACTATTTTATGTAACTGACAATAACATGTCTGCCAGTATGATAAATGTTAGAAACTTTAATAAATCGACTTATGTATTGGTAGTGCCAATGGATGATTTGGTAGAAAAAGAAAAATTACCCTATCCGACTGTGGTTAAGATTGACGTTGAAGGTGCAGAAATGAACGTGCTAAAGGGTATGAAAAACGTACTTAAAAGTAAACATAAACCCAGAATGATGTTTATTGAAATACACAAAAATTATTTGAAAGAATTTAACAGTAGTGAAGTTGATTTAGTAAAGTATTTAAAAAAGATGAATTATGAGTTGAAGAAAAAAATAGTGAGGAATCAGGAAGTTTTATGTGAATTTCGATAAGTTGTAAGCACTCCGACCGGAAGGTATTTCGGATTCCATTTACCCCACGGCATACCCGAGTTTCCCGTCGTGAAGTAATAAGAAGGTAAGTTATTTTTAAGCTGCTCCGAATGAAAAATTCTAGTGAAGATTAATTTATAATATTTATAGTTAGAGATTGGCTTTTTAAGTTTGAATAACTTTATTAAATCTTCTTTGCTAAAGCACCAGCCCTGGGATGGTTTATGAAACCAAGTTTTTTTATTAGTAGCACTGGTTGTGATGATAATAGGCGAATTTGGTTTAATAATGCGTGTAAATTCAGCGAACGATTTTTGTATTGTCTTGTAAGTTGTACAGTGCTCTATGGACGAGCATGATACAATAGCGTCTACAGAATTGTTTTTTAAGAGAGACAAGTTGCTAAAGTCACCTTGATAAAAATTAATTTCTCCGTGCTGCTTTCTATTAATTACCTCGTGTATGAACAATAGTGGGCTAAAGTACTTTAGCCTTTTTGATAAAATGAGTGCCTTTTGTAGGAGATTTCTATTTTTGAAAACACTGTTAATATGACTCATATATTTATATTTGGTCATTTTATTTTCGAAAATATTTATCTTGAAAAGCATTTTTAATGGAAGTAATTTTTTTCTTGAGGTAAGATCGACGCTAATTATTTTATAACCTTCTCCGGCCAAGATGAATTGCATGAGCCCGTATCCGCCACCGGCGTCAAGGATTACTGAACCTTTCGGTAATTTATGCCTTTTTAAATTATATAGGATCCAGGTAATGTCTAGAGGATAATGCCACCCAACTTCAGCGGCAACTACTTTTTTCCAGTATCTAAACTCTTTAAATTCCGAGGTGCTTAAAAGTTTAGGGTCCAGTAATTCTAGTTTGTCTTTCATGAATATTATATTTTAAAATAATATTAATTTTTAATATATAGAAACATGTATGTGCAATTTTCTAAGAGTAAACAATTGTGTATTGAAAGTATACATTGGAATTATAGACGAGTTATACTTCATATGACGCAGTAATAAATGAACAATTTTTGCGAGAAAATGATGGGTGTTGTAAATACTCTATGCAGATTGTTGCAGGCAATAGGTTTAATCGAGAGCTGCAGAGTTGTATTATCAACTCTATTTGGAAAAAGGATTATTCCGTTTAAGTACAAAGGGAACCGGCTTTATATAAATAACGATAGATCTACCCTCTATCACATTGGCCATTCAGTTAATAAACTTGAAAAGCTCGCACAAAGTATTGAGAATACTAATCCTAAAACAATTATTGTTGTCGGCGCGAATTGTGGATTATATTCATTTTTTGTTGGAAAAAGATTCCCCGAAGCTAATTTATACCTATTCGAACCTACACCTGACTTAATAGAAATTATTTATAAAAATCTTAGGGGTTTTCATAATTTTGAAGTTGTAGAAAAAGCGGTTTTGGAGAAACGTGGGAAAGTAAAATTTTATATAAACCCTCATAGCCAGCAAACGAATTCAATTGATAAGGAATCTATCGAATTTAATTTGCCGCAGCAGCTGAAGGAGGTTTATGTAGCATCGGTAAGTCTGGATGATTTTTGTAAAGATAGGAACATTAAAAAAATAGATGTATTAAAAGTTGATATTCAGGGAACTGAACTAAGGCTACTTAAAGGTGCCGAAAAAACCATAAAAGTCACGAGTGAGGCTTTTTTCGAAGTTACATTTCTTTTTAAGGAAGCTGCTTCACTGCTGAATTTATTGATCAAGGAATTTGGATCATACTCACTAGTCAATGAAATTATTATGGGTGCTGATCTCAGATTCTTTAGAAAGAATTATGGTAAATAAAAGAAAGAAAACGACATTACTTCTTATTTGCCTAGCCCTTGGTGCTTTGAATCTATATTTTTATTTACTGAATAAAAATATGTTTTTTTTAGGTTTTTCTGACGCAGCTAAGTTTGCTGACATTGCAAGAAGCGTTGTCACGGGTGAGGGATATACTTCAAATTTTACTTTCTTTAATAATTCCTCCTTAAAAGTTAGCGGTTTTCCGTCTATCTCCCGTTATGTTCCGCCTTTAATGCCATTCTCTATCGCTTCTAGTTTTAAGCTATTTGGGGTATCTGATATTAGCGTTATTATTCCTTCTGTAGTGTTTTTTCTTTCTTTAATAGGGGTGACTTACTTGTTGGGATCTAAATTATGGGGAAACCTTGTAGGTGTACTTTCCGCAACAGCAATTGTCTTTAATAACAATATTCTTGATTATGCTGTTAGTGGTGCATCGGAGTCGTTATTTATTTTTGAGATAGTTCTTGCATCACTCCTTTTAGTAGTGAAGAACAAGCGGGCAAATATTTTTGCACTAATAGTTATTGTTGCGATGTATTTTACCCGACCGCAAGCTATTATATACATCTTCGGGTTTTTACTTTTATTTTTACTTCTTAATAAGCCGCTTAAAAAGGCTGTTATTAGTTTTCTATTAGTATTTATAGTTGGTTCGGTCTTGTTTTTGCTTAATTCAAAACAGGGATTTTTCGCCATTACTCAGCAACTTCCTTCCCAGTCTGCTTCTGATGCGTTAAGGGGACTTAGTCAACAAGTTGGAGTGGTACTGATAATCAAAAAGTTCCTATACAATGTTTATAATTTTTACAGATTGTTGCCACAAATAGCGTCTCCTTACCTGTGGGCGTTATTTATTATAGGGATGTTTAAGTGGAGTAAAAGTAAAACAGAGAATGTTTTTAAGATAAGTGTTTTCTTTATGGTCACTATTACATTTTTGGTAGCGTCTATAACAGTTCCTTTTTTCAGATACATTCATCCAATTGTTCCACTTATTTATATAGTGGCTGTTGTTACCCTTGTGCAATTAGTTTCCAATTTCCAATTTCCAGTTCTTAATTTACGAATTTCAAAAAGTAAATTCGTAATTCTTACTACATCATTCATAATTCTATTATTTGCAGTGGGGCAGACGTTGGGTGTTATTTTTCTCGACTCACGATTCGAGAGAAAAACACATAATGTGGGTAAACCCCCAGTTTACGTTCTCCTTTCATGGAAATTGAAAGATATTACGGAACCTGATCAGGTTATTGTAACGAACCTAGATACTTGGGGAACTTGGTATGGCGAAAGAAAAACCGTATGGTTTCCCCTAACTCCGTCGATGTTGGATATAGGAGATAGTAGTAATCTGTTCGATGCGATTTACTTAACGAGTTATCTCATGGACGATGAGAACTATTATATGGGCAGCGAATGGCGGCAAATTTTTCTAAATCCCGACCAGCCTGAAGATAAGTTTATTCGGGATAACTACGTATTAAAAGGGTTGTATGGTATTGATGCGGATGATAATTATGAAAATGAGGATGCGCGAGCAGTTCTTCTGGTAAAAAAGTGATAGTCAGAATGATTTCTTTTTTGCTTCACCTAGGTTAGAATTTAATAGTGAAAAGATATTACAATCGGGCGCGCACCCTGGCTCTGTCTGCAACTGCACGCGACACCTATACGCTTTTTATCGGTAATGTCACATCTGCGTTTTTAGCTTTTTTATTTACGATACTTGTTGCCAGAGCTTTATCGGTAGGGGACTTCGGTATTTTTTCTGCTGCAAACAATCTAGTGCTGATGATTATTTCGGTTACTGATTTGGGAATTTCATCTGGGGTAATTAATTTTGCTTCAAAAAATTTTAGTGAAGGTAACACAACAAGGGCAAATGAATATATAAAAGCTGCTTTCTTATTGAGGTTAATTTCGGTAGTTGTTATTTCTTTTTTTCTGATTATATTTTCTAAATTCATTACAAATAAGTTTATTGCCACTTCCGATAGAGAAGTTGCATATTGGTCGGTTATTATTATATTTCTTTTTCTTCCTTGTACTTTTATTCCTTTTGTACTTAGGTCAAAAAGAGAGTTTTTAAAGTCGTCAATTGTAGATGTGTCGGTGGGTATTGGAAGACTTTTATTTGTCGGTTTGATTGTTGCTTTAGGGTTAGCGAGTATACGCCACACGCTATTAGCATATGCGCTTGGTGCATTATTTTCATCGCTCGTCGGTTTTTATTTTATCGGAGTTAAATTTGCAAGAGCGAGACCTCAAAAATTCATCTATTTGTCTTTGATAAGATTTTCCGGCTGGCTTGGTGTTAGTAGTGTTATTTCGGCTGTTTCTGGAAGATTAGATATAACCATGCTGGCAGCTCTCCTTGGCGCAACGGCGACGGGTATTTATTCCATTTCGTCAAGATTGGCCTTCTTTATAGTTCTTTTGGCGTCGAGTTACTCATCGGTTTTAGCTCCGCGTTTTGCGTCTTTTGGAGATCCGGCTAATGTAAAAACCTATATTAAGAAAGCCTGTTTGGCGTTAATTCCGATGGTGGTAGGAATCCTCCTATGGGTTTTAATAGCAAGATCCTTTATTATACTTCTCTTCGGTGAAAAATATATCGAATCGATACCAATCTTTAAGGCTCTTGCAGCGGCAATGATTCCATTTTTACTTACTGTTCCGGCAGTTACGGCAATAATATATGCGATGAAAAAACCGATACTTGTCGGATCTTTTGCGTTATTTCAGTTGATAGCAACTTTTTTCATGAATCTGTATTTTATTCCAAAATATGGATCCTTTGGTCCGGCTATAACCTTTGCTATTGTTAACACGATACTTGCAGTTTATGTATGGTTTATTGTCATTAAATACTATTGGCCATTCGATAAACAGCATGTTAAGTGACACCGATTTGATTAATAAATATAAGATTAAGAAAAGCGATGTGGTTGTCGATATTGGGGGAAGTATGAAGCAGCATACAAAAATCAATATTGATACACTTGTCGATTTAATAAAGCCTGAAGAAGCTCCCTATTCTCCCACCAGATTGACAGCAAAGAACTTTGTTAAGTGTGATGTTACGAGAGACAATCTGCCTTTTAAAAACAAAGAGTTTGATTTTTGCTTGTGCACCCATACTTTAGAAGATTTAAACCACCCTTTTATACTTCTTGAAGAAATGTCAAGGATTTCAAAAAGAGGTTACATTTCAACGCCGTCGTTCGGTTGCGATATAGTATTTTCTCATATAAATTTCACCGATTGGTTGTCTGGTGCAAGACGAGTTCCTGGTAATGCTCATCATAAATGGCTTTTTCTTAACGATAACAATACTATGGTAGTAATTCCTAAAAACTTTCCGCTTCTCTATACGTCGGAATTCCAAGCGGTTGGATGGAAGGGTGAGCCAGAACTTGAATATTATTGGGAAGGAAAAATTATTTATAAAGAAATGAAAGATGTAAATTTTCATAAACTAATTGATTTGTATAGAGATTTCTATAAAGCGCATACGAAAGAAATTGTAAAAGGCAGGGTGCTATATTTTATTGATTCTCCGTATTATTTACTAAAAGAGAATGTCAAACTTTTATTTAAAAGAAAATAAATTATATGACGGAAATTTGGGCGCATACACTAGTTAAGAATGAGGAAAATTACATCTGGTATGCGATAAAAAGTATCATAGATTTTGTTGATAAGATATTGGTTTGGGACACAGGAAGCAGCGACAAAACCGTTGAAATCATTCAATCTCTTAAAGGAGAGTACGGCAGTAAAATCGATTTTAAGGAATGTGGAAATGTTGATATTGACGGGTATACCAAATTGAGACAAGAAATGTTGAATATTACCTCAGCTGACTGGTTTATTATTCTTGACGGAGATGAGGTCTGGTGGAGAGATTCCATAAAAGAATTAACTGAAATAATACGAGTAAGATATAAAACTTTAGACTCGGTATTTACCAGAAATTATAATCTGATTGGTGATATCTACCATTATCAGGATGATGCTTTCGGAAAATATGAGATAGATGAAATACGAGGACATCTTAGTGTCAAAGCCATCAATAGACATATTCCGGGTTTATATACTTCAAAACCACACGGTCAACACGGCTATTTCGATAAGCAAAACATTCTAGTACAAGACATGCATCCAAAAAGAAGATTGTTTTTAGACAGAAAATCTTTTTTACACTTCACTCATCTGAAACGATCCGGAGGAAAATCAGATGAAAAGGTACCGAAAAGACCAATGAAATATAAATACGAGCTGAGTAATAATTTTCCTCTGGATTTTTATTATCCGGAAGCGTTTTTCTTAAAGAGACCGAATAATATTCGTAGTCCTTGGATTGAAATGGATATTCCTTATAAAGTAAGAGCATTTATTGATACTCCGCTTAGAAAAGTGAAAAGGAGGATGATATATGGTGGAACGGGTTATTAAAAAAGAGCTGACACACAAATTCGTCATTCTCTGTATTCTGATTTTTATTCACCTGATTCTTCTCATGAGCGTTAAATTTACGGCCTGGCCGGAGATGTTAGCCTGGCCGTACTTAATACTTAAAGGTTGGTTGCCATATCGGGATATTGCAGTTGCACATACACCTTTACTTATAGTTGATTTGACTCTTTTTTATAAAGTATTTGGAGTAGGTGTCATTCAACTTAAAATTTATACTTGGTTTTTGATACTCGCCACCGATTGTCTTTTATATTACCTAACAAGAAAACTTTGGAATAATAAAATAGCCCTTTTTGCACTTACGTTCTATATTCCGCTTCAAATTCTTTACGAGGGCAATGGTTTATGGTTTGATCTTGCCTTAGCGCCTTTAGCGCTTGTGATTTTTTATTTGCTTAATAAAAAACATTATTTGGGGGCAGGTTTTATATGGACACTGGCTTTTTTAACTAAGCAAACAGCTTTTTGGTTTCTGATACCAATTACAATATCTACCTTGCAGGAATCAACCTTTAAAGGTGAGACCTTGCAAGGTATGAGGAAATTTGCTATCGGTGCAACCTGCATATCTGGAATTATTGTATCTCTAATATATTTACTACATATATTGCCGGATATTTATAATTGGACGATTAAGTTTGGAATATTTTACCTGCCGAATGCAGCAGGTCAGATTTCCTATCCGACATTTCGCCAGATTGTTGTGACTCTCTTTCCGTTTATAATCGTAATTCCGTTTTTAATTCAGGCAAACAGAGATAAATTTAACTTATTTGCATGGGTATTAGCTGGTATATTGGGAGCGTTTCCGAGATTTGAATATTTTCATTTACAGCCGGCCATACCTTTTCTTGCAATACTGGCAGGAAGTGTAACTGTAAACACAATAACTACTAAATCATATAAATATTACGCTATGTTATATGTTTATATATTAGCAATTTCGATACTAGCTGGAAGATTTGTTTACCGAAATTTTAGCAAACCCACTCGGTTTGTCGAACCGGCTATTGTGGAAGTTGCTGATTTTATTAATAACTCAGTATATCCCGGTTCGGACATTTATATCGCAAATGCCTGGGATAATTTATACGCATTATCCGACACCCTTCCTGCAACTAAACCACTCATTCCCTACCTTCCATGGTATATGGATCTCCCGGGGGTTCAGGATAACATGATTGAAGATTTTAAAGAGCATAGGCCGAAGTTGATCGTAGAGGGTGACTATGCCATAAGCGGATTGGGGTCGTATAAGCCTTTGAAAGTTTCTAACTATATTTCTGAAAATTATGTAAAGGTCGATAAAGTGGGCATTTACTCTCTATACGTGCCAAAATAACAGGGTATGAAAATAGCGATTTTAAATATTTATCAGTGCGAAGTTGCACGGGGAGCCGAGACCTTTGTCTCAGAGCTATCCGATAGGCTTAGTTTTCGGCACAATGTTGATGTTTTTACTGAAAAGAAAAAGCCGATGAGGCGCTGGCCAATTATTTGGAGATTGTTCCTTGATCCTCCCGGAATTGCAATTGCACTTTTTACACTCAAACAACTGCCGAAAATATGGAAAAATAAATATGAAATAGTTATTCCATTAAATGGCGGGTGGCAACCGGCTCTCCTGCGGCTAATTACTTGGTTGTATGGAGGGAAAATGGTTATATCAGGGCAATCCGGAATCGGATGGGATGACAGATTTAATCTTTGGAGTTTTCCGGATGTATTTGTAGCCTTATCTTCAAAAGCAAAAAGTTGGGCAGGAAAAGTAAATCCGTACATAAAGAAGATTGTATACATTCCTAACGGCGTTGATTTGTTAAAATTTTCACAAGAAGGCAGTAAATACCCGGTTAATATTAAAGAGCCTATTGTGCTTTGCGTAGGGGCACTAAGCGCAACCAAGCGTATTGATTTAGTAATACAGGCCGTTTCAATATTGAAGGACGTCAGTTTGGTTGTTGTGGGCGAGGGTGAACTTAAAGTTGAAATAGAAAAGCTTGGGCATAAACTCTTGAGGGAAAGATTTAAGTTAATTCACCTTAAGCACAAGGATATGCCAAAAATATACCGATTGGCGAACTTGTTCACCTTAGCCCCCGACGTGAGTGAGGCTTTCGGAATTGTCTATCTTGAAGCTTTATCTTCGGGTCTCCCCGTCGTCGCAATCGACGATGATATCCGTAGGGAAATTATAGGCGACGCTGGAATTTTTGTTGATCCGATAAATATTAAGCATTATGCTAATGCCATTAATGACGCGTTAAATCGATATTGGGGAAATAAACCCCGAGAACAAGCTGAAAAATTCGGTTGGCATGAAATAGCCAATAAATATGAGACTGTATTTTCGGATTTAATCAGATGAATTACAGGAAACTTTTTGTTGTACTTGTTTTTGTACTTGCAATATTTATAAGATTTTATAATTTTTCTGACAGAATTACTTTCGGACCGGAACAGGCGATTAGCTTAATAACTTCAGGGAAAATGATTAAAGAAAAGTTCTCTTTGTTGGGAGAAGAGAATGTCCAAAGAGTTAATTCCTTGGGACATAGAATTTATTCAGGGGCACTTTTCACTTACAGCTTAATGCCTATTCAGCTTCTTTTTAGCTATAATCCGATATTAATTACCGCTTATTTCAGTCTTCTTAATATTTTTATCGGGGTACTTTTATACAAATTTGCGCTAGAAATTAGCAATCCGGGAACTGCTATTTTTTCGGTAAGTATTTTCCTCTTCAGCGGCATGATGATTTATCACTCGCTATTTATTTGGAACCAGAATTACATTATTTTACTTGGATTGTTAACTTTTTATACTCTTTATAAATTAACGAAGAGAAAAAAACCAATCTATGCATTGTTTTTAGGTTTGCTTTCAGGGACGGCATTATCGATCGAATATTATTATTTATTTACACTTCTTTTGGTACTATTCATTGCTTTAAAGTTAACCAAAAAGAAAGTAGCTACACTAATGCTTTTTTTGGTAGGAATAACTCTACCCAATATGCCGGCAATAATTTTTGATATGCGACATAATTTTTATCTATCGAAAACTTTGATAGTTTATTTATCCGACGTAATTCACGGATCAAGGACTAGTTCAATCAGTTATTATCATTTCTTACAGTTTGCACCGATTACTGCCTTGTTTTTGGGGTATGTGTTACATAAAATTTACTTATCTCGTAAGGGTAGTGCGTATATTCTTTTAATTATATTTATATACCTGAACATCCGTTCACCGTGGATTGACTTTAAAGCACCAATGGGTATGCCGGGAGATTTGTCGGTGAAGGGAATTTACAAAGCAGCTGATATGATAGCGAAAGATAACCCTGACAATTTCAATGTGGTAGTACTTGCTGATTTCGATACGCGGGGGCACGTATTAAGATATCCACTGGAGTTCAGTTATAATCTCACGCCCAAGGGAGTGACTGATTATTCCGGAGCTAAGAGCGTTTATGTGTTGTCAAAAAAGAGCTATGATTTTGATAACCCTGGCGTTTGGGAACTATCGAGTTTCTTGCCATATAACGAGAGTATTTTGACGGCTATCGGCAGAGAATATGCATTATACAAGCTTAGTAAGCAGATATGAAAATATCAGTAATTATACCGACATATAACGAAGCACAAGTTATCGGTGAGTGTCTACTTTCATTAGCTAAACAATCGATAAAAGATTTCGAGGTAATTGTCGTGGACGATGGATCAACTGATGATACCTTGACTGTTATAACAAAATTACAAGTAAGTTATAAGTTACATGTTACACGTCAAAAACATCAGGGGCCTGGTGTTGCAAGAAATTTAGGAGCAAAACAAGCTAAAGGACAAATTCTGGTTTTTGTGGATGCCGATATGATTTTTGGTAAAGATTTTTTAAGATTTCTTGTAAAACCAATTATAGAAGGGAAGTATAAAGGGGTATTCAGTAAGGAAGAATATGTAAGTAACTGGGATAATGTCTGGGCGAAGTGCTGGAATTTTAACGAGGGTTGGGAACATAAAAAAAGACACCCGAAAAATTATCCGGATAAACAAAAAGTATTTAGAGCAATATTAAAAAGTGAGTTTAATAAGGTTGGTGGTTTTAATAAAGGTGGTTACACAGATGATTATACTCTTTATGCGAAGCTTGGTTATATGGCCGAGTCAGCACCTGGCGCTATTTTTTATCACAAAAACCCAAGTAATTTATTTGACGTTTTTCATCAAGCCAAATGGGTAGCAAAAAGAGAATATAAATTCGATATTATCGGGAAGATTATTGCTTTATTTAGATCGAGCCTGCCAGTTTCTATAATTATTGGAATCGATAAATCAATAAGTAATCGAACGCCCGGATTTCTTGTTTTTAAGGTCATTTATGACTCCGGAATTTTCCTCGGTATTTTAGAAAATCTGTTGACGGGTAAAGTTTACAAATAATATGCTTCGTAATATATCCACAAGAGTGAATAATCGTGGTTTTTTAATTGTATTTGGCGTAATTTTTCTGATACTTACGTCGTATTTTTATAACCGTCATGCCCTAAATATTCATTTTGTAGATGAGGAAGAAAACATTGTCCTGGGAAGCTATATTTTAAAGGGGGAGAAACTGTATTCAGATCTATTTTCCCAACACCAACCATTAGCCTATATCTCCAGCGCTTTAATACAAAAATTAACACATCCGGGAAGTATTTTTACTTTAATTTCCAGGCATAGACAGGCAATGATTCTTTGGTCATTTATTTGGGGCATGTTCCTAACTTTGGGTTATGGTTCAGCGGGTTTGAGTTTTGTTATTTTGTACGAACTGTCAAAAATATATATTTTCGGTGACCTGTTCCTAGCTGAATCTCTATCAGTTTATCCCTTGGCTTATTTGTCGTTCGTTTTCTTTTACAACAAAAGTATTAATCCTAAGACGCTATTTTTAACGTCATTAGTTCTAGGAATGTTATTATCCAACCTACTATTTATTTGGCCACTGTCACTATTTTTGTATGTGGGCATAGTATTTAAGATCCCGCAGGGTGTAGTGAAAAGAAACTTAAAATATATAGTTGCGGGAGTATTACCTTATTTGCTTCAATTGCCTTTTATTTCTTTGTCTGAATATTTTTTTCAGGTGTTTTATATTAATGTTCAATATTATATTCCTACGACAGGAAATTTTGCGTTGTTTAAATCCTTTTTCTACCCGATATTACTATTTGATCCACGGATAGCCGCAACCCAATTTTTGATGATACTTAGGATATTATCTTTTATTTTAGTAGTTGGATCGTTTCTTTTAATTAAATTACGTAAGAAAATTGATTTTCTAATAGTTTACGTTCTCCTTGTTTTGGCGGCGTTGAGGTTTGTTCCTTTCGGAGGAGAATATTATCGGGGTTTTCATTTACTGCCTTGGTACGGTTTATTAATTTTTTCAATTATTATAGTGTGCACGAAGCTTCTTAATTCTTACTCCTCACTTTTACCGCTTTTTGCCATATTTGTTGCTTTACCTTTATCGAGCGCTACTTTAACCCAAAACATAAATAAGAACGAGCGTTACTATATCAACTATTCGAGACAATTCGACTACGGTGAAGCAGTTCGGATTATGAGAGATAATAATGATACTTTGTTTGTTGTGCCCGATGAATTTTTAATTTATTGGCAGGGAGACGTTGAGCATGCAATGGATTATTTATTTTATTATGATTGGATGATGAAAACCCCTTTAATTGCCGAAGCCGTGACGGCTCATATTAAAGAAACTCCTCCGACATTTTTTTACTGCGATTGTATGGGGAAGTCGGCTAACGAACTAACGACGGGTTACTTCAGGTTGAAGAAGGACGGTTATCCGACCAAGCTTTATGTATTACCTCAAAAGGTTCGACGGTTGAATCAAGTACAGCTCGGTCAACTTAAATATTACAATTTCAGTTTCTAACTTTGATTATTTCCAAGTATAATTAGGTAGTGAAAATCAGTTTAAAACTTGCGCTACTTTTGCTTGTAGCTTTCGTTCTGAGGTTGATTTCGGTAAACCAATCTCTTTGGCTTGATGAAGCGATTGGTGCTAATCTTGTAAAAAACGAAACCATAAACCGGGTGTTGTTGCATTTTCCTCTACACGATAATCATCCCCCTTTGTACTACCTAATATTGAAGCTGTGGACCGGCTTGTTTGGGTATTCAGAACTTTCAATTCGACTGCCTTCTATAATATTCGGCGTACTTACTGTTTATATAACTTATTTGATTGCCGGGAAGTTTATTAAGCATAGCAAAAGTATTTTTCCGATATTTTCGGCTTTTTTAATTGCAACGTCCCAGTTTCATATTTATTATTCACAAGAAGCAAGAATGTACTCGCAAACTTCTTTTTTTGCTGCAACAACCATTTATTTCCTGTTAGTTATCGGTCAAGTCAAGGATAACTTAAAATATTGGATATTTTTTAGCTTATCGCTTCTCATGTTAGTCTTTAGTGATTACGTACCTGTTTTTATTATCCCTGTTTTTTGGCTTTACGGCTTAGTAACGAAAAAAGATAAGAGTTGGTGGATTGGATTACTCATTTCTCACATTCCCCTGGTGGTGGTAGGATTATTGTGGTTGCCTATTTTTAGAGCCCAACTTGCAGGTGGGAAATGGGTTTTGGAAAATTTACCTGCTTGGAGAGAGCTGGCGGGTGGTTCGACTTTTAAACAACTTCTTTTAGTTTGGACAAAGTTTACACTTGGAAGAATCTCTTTTTATAACAAAATATTTTATTACACGCTCATATTGGTATCCTCTGTTCCTTTTGGATGTGCTTTAATTAACTCTTTAAGGAGAGCGGGTTCGTTTTTCTTAATCCACCTTTGGTTTTTTGTGCCGTTGACGTTGACATTTGTTTTTTCCTTTTTTATTCCAGCATTTATATATTTTAGGTTTATGTTTATAGTACCGGCTTTCTATTTATTAATTGCATGGGGCACCTCTAGTCTGATTAACTTGAAAGTCAGAAATTTATTAATTGCAATTTTTGTAATTGTTAATGCATTTAGTTTAGTTGTGTATTATTCCGATAACAAGCAAAAGAGAGAAGACTGGAAAAACACCCTAGCTTATCTTAATCATACGGTTAAGAATGATGAAATTGTGTTGTTTTCGAACCCTGAATCTTTTGCACCTTTCACTTGGTATAAAAATGCCGCTATTAACTCAGGGGGTGCTACAAATTCTGTTAGTATAAATGATGAGGAGACAAGATTTAAAACTGAGTTGTTGATAAAAAACAGAAACGGTGTTTACTATTTTAACTATCTGCAAGACTTAATTGACCCGAGGGGCATTGTACGAGATGTCATAGCAGTTAATAACTACAAGAAAGATAGCATCTTTGTTTTTAACGGCGTGGGTGAGATAGAATATTGGGTTAAAGAATAATGAAAATAGCAATTGATATTTCGCAAATTGTTTACGGAACGGGTGTTTCTTATTACACTAAGAACTTGGTTTCGAAGTTAATTGAGTTAGATAATGACAACAGATATGTAATTTTTGGTGGGTCATTAAGAAGATTTAACGAGTTGAAAAAGGAGGCAAGTAATATCTGTGAAAATTATGAAAATCGGAGTTTGGTGAAAATTTATCCTTTTCCTCCAAATCTGGCAGATTTTGTTTGGAATAACCTACATATTCTTCCGATCGAAAATTTAATTGGTCGGGTGGATGTATTTCATTCATCAGATTGGTCGCAACCTCCGAGCAAAGCATTTAAAATTACCACGATTCATGATTTGGTGCCAATTTTATATCCCAAAATATCTGATCCGAAACTTGTTGCTGTACATAAAAGAAGACTCAGTATAGTAGCAAAAGAAATTGATCGGATCATTGTTCCCTCCGTGACAACCGTAAATGATTTAGTACAAATAGGTTTTAATGAAAAAACAATAAGACTAATACCGGAGGCTCCAAATTCAATTTTTAAATCTCTAAAACCGGAAGTTATTGAGCCTGTAAAAAGGAAATACAAGATACTTGGTAAATATATGCTGACAATTGGTACGGCACCAAGAAAAAATTTAAGCAGGATTATAGCTGCATATGAACGAATCAAGCCTGATATGGATATAAAACTAGTTGTTGTTGGTGAGAAATCAAGTAGTTTCGAAGCTGGTCGTGGTGTGATATTTTTAGGTCGTGTACCAACACACGATTTACCGGCACTCTTCTCAGGATCGACCCTCCTCGTTTATCCGTCTTTGTACGAGGGTTTCGGATTGCCAATATTAGAAGCGTATGCTTCAAGAACACCTGTTGTTACCTCGAATATTGGTAGTATGAAAGAGGTTGCGGGTGACGCCTCCGAGCTGGTAGATCCTTATAGTGTTGACTCAATTACGAAAGGGATCCTAAACGCGATAAGTAATAAAAAAGAACTGATAAAAAGGGGAAGAGATGTTTCAAGAAAATATTCCTGGGATAAAACTGCTCACATGACTCTTGAAGTATATGAAGAATCTAAATTTTAGGCGATTAATTGGTATTGATGGTAATGAAGCGAATATAAGTATGCGTGTTGGTGTACACCAATATGCTTATGAAATATTATGGGGTATATATAAGTTAAGAAATGAATGGAAAGATGCATATGAATTTGAAGTTTTCTTAAAAAATATACCATTAGACGACCTTCCCGAGGAGATTCCTGGGTGGAAATATAGAATTTTGAAGGGTGAAGGGTTATGGATTGTAAAAAAATTAATGCCGGAACTGATAAAGAGTCGTAAACCTGACGTATTTTTCTCTCCAAACCATTATTTACCGCCATTTTCTCTCGTACCGATGGTATGTGTAATTCATGATCTAGGTTATCTCAAATTTTCGGAACAATTCAAAAAACGAGACTTTTGGCAGTTAAAGTTGTGGAGTGCCATTTCAATAAATGTATCAAAATATATAATAGCTGTTTCTAATTCTACGAAGAAAGATATTGTACGACATTATCCTTTTGCCATTAATAAGACTGTAGTTGTGCATCATGGTTATGATAAGTCACGTTTTAACTTAGATATACCGAATAATGATGTGCGACACATTCTTAAAAGATATAAAATCGATAGATCCTATATTATTTTCTTAAGTACATTAAAACCAAGCAAGAATCTTATGGGTATTATTCGGGCTTATAAAATTTTAAAGGAGCAATTTAGTGATCACAACCTACCTTTATTAGTTATCGCCGGTAAAAAAGGATGGTTATATGATTCTATTTTTCAAGAAGTCGCTCAGCTGAATTTGGAAGCGGATATTATCTTTACTGATTTTATAAAAGAATCGGATAAAGCATTACTAATTTCAGGATCAGAACTATTAATCTCCCCTTCCTTTTGGGAAGGTTTTGGCATGCATGTGTTAGAGGCCATGGCGTGCGGAATTCCGGTTGTTATTAGTAAAATGGGCAGCTTACCCGAGGTAGCCGGCAACGCCGGTATTTATGTTGATCCTTACGATCCTGAGGGTATTGCCGGTGGAATTAGAAAGGTTTTATCGCTGCATGATAGAGAATATAATATACTTAAGAAGAAACTGCTATTACAATCAAATAAATTCTCATGGGAGGAAGCTGCTAGAAAAACTTTATCGGTATTAACAAAAGCAATTTCTTAGTACGTATGATTTATTCTGAAAACATCAGATTTAGTAAAGGTAAATTGAGTTTAACTGATAAAAATGGGAATGTTTTAACTGCTCGGAAGGCATCAAAGAAAATTAAATCCCGTATTAGTAATTGGGCGCTAGATATAAAACTGTATGTAATACACGTAATTAGTTTTCATGTTCCTTTTCATGTATTAAGAAGAATTGTGTTCATTTTTTCCGGTGCAAAAATAGGCAAAAATTCTGTACTGCATATGGGGTGTAAATTTTTCGATCCCAAAGGCATAACTATTGGTATGGATTCAATAATCGGACGGGGAACTTTTCTGGACGGAAGAAATAAATTGGTAATTGGAGACCACGTTGATATAGCGACTGATGTATTGATTTATAATTCAGAGCATGACGTTGAAGACCCCGAGTTTAAAGCAATTGATGCGCCTGTTACGATAAACGATTATGTTTTTGTTGGTCCAAGAGCCATTATTTTACCCGGTGTAGAAATAGGAAAGGGTGCGATAGTTGCTGCAGGAGCAGTTGTTACAAAAAACGTTGACGCATATAGCATCGTAGGCGGAATTCCGGCAAAAATTATCGGTGAACGTAAGCTCAAAAACCCGAATTATAGGTTGGGAAGAGCCAGATTGTTTCAGTGAAATGGAAGGCGATGAACATGAGAAAAATAATATTTTTTGGATATCTCCTGGTGTCGGTTATTTTTCTTCTTTATTTATCTTATCCCCAACCTGATTTTCCTTCTCCGCCCCCGGATGCACTTCAGTCGAAAGAACCGGGTGATAGCGAAACGCCATTGCGCCGTGCATATTTTACGAATTACACGCGCTCGGAGGTTATGGATTATTATTCTGGTGAATTTAAACTGCCCGGGTATTTTGGTTTAAATTTACTTTCATATAGATTAAATTACCCTCCTGAAGATGCCCAAAGTATTATTAGAGACCAAACCAGAAGTACATTTTTGGAAGAAATAGTTCATCCCTTTAGGGAGTCCGTTTTTATTAACGGTTTTGAGCCGAAAGATTCGAAAGATGCGATTTTTATCGAAGGGCGCGTGTGGAGTCAGAAAATAACCGTCAGGTATATCCGCTCAAGTGTTTTTGTACGCATAGTGTTTGGTCTCCTGACTGTGGCACTGATCTTTATATTGACTAAAGAAATAATAAAAACAATAATCTCTTTTCAAAAATATGGGAAAAATTGATCTTTCTATAGTTATTACAAGTTACAATACTAAAGAACTTCTTGTGGGGTGTTTAAATTCTATTTTTAATAATACGCATAACTTAACTTATGAAGTAATTGTTGTAGATAATGCTTCGACCGACGGCAGCGTAACTGCAATACGCAAGCTCCAAAAAACAATGATTCGGCAAGCTCACGATCCAGGACAAAGTCAAGCAGATTCGGCATTACAGATGAAAATAATAACTAATAAAAAAAATGTCGGGTTCGGGAGAGCGACTAATCAAGGCATTAATAGAGCCAATGGTAAGTATGTGCTTTTACTTAATTCGGACACCATTGTAAAAAGCAATGTTTTAGCCGGCATGGCTGGTTGGATGGATAAAAGGCTAAAAGTCGGTGCAGCTACTTGTGCGTTATTAAATAGTGATAATACTTTGCAGGGAACAGGCGGATACTTTCCGTCACTCTTCAGAGTATTTGCCTGGATGTTTTTTTTGGACGATATACCCTTAATTGACACACTTATTAAGCCATTTCATCCAATGCACAGGAGATCCCCTTTTTACAAAGGAGAAATATATTATCAATCACCGCGTGAAGTAGAATGGATAACCGGTGCCTTTATGATGTTAAGAAAAACCGCCTTGGATAAGAGTGGACTATTTGACGAAGATTATTTTATGTATACCGAAGACACTGATTTATGCTTTAGAATTAAAAAATACGGCTGGGAGGTGTGGTATCTTCCTCAGTGGGAAATAACTCATCTAGGAGGAGCGAGTTCAAAATCCCCCTATCCGATATTATCCGAATACGCGGGAATTAAACTCTTTTATAAAAAACACTATTCTGTCTGGAAGTATCCTATTCTGAGAGTAATATTAAAAGCTGGTGCGCTATTTCGTATTATTGTATTCGGCCTGATTGAAGGAAAGGGTGCGATAAAAACATATGCACGAGCGTTCGTCCAAGCTTAAAATAATATACAAGTATTTAGTTTCCGCAATTATTCTTGCTGTTCCACTGTACCCTAAATTTCCTTTAATCGAGGTCCCGGGAACCTTTGTCTCAGTAAGGTTAGAAGATTTTCTTTTGGCTTTGACTTTTTCTTTTTTTGTGCTCATATCAATAACAAGACTGAAAAACCTACTCAAGTCTGATATTGTTATTGGGATATTATTGTTTTTGATAATTGGATTGGTATCTACTCTCTTTGGAATTATAGTACTTAAAACCGTGCTTCCTCATTTGGGTATATTACACTGGATAAGAAGGATAGAATATTTCACGGCGTTTTTCATAGGTATTTTAGCAATCAAACTGAATAAAGGAGATTTGAACTATTATGTAAAGCTCTTTTTAATAGTTATTGTGCTTTGCTTTATATATGGCTTCGGTCAAAAACATTTTTATTGGCCGATAATAATTACTCAAAACGCCGAATATTCTAAGGGAGTTGCATTGAGATATATTCCGGGTAGTCACGTAAATTCAACCTTTGCAGGCCATTACGATTTATCTACTTTTTTGGTTTTGACTTTACCTTTTTTAATAGCTCTGTTTTTTATTCTTAAGAAGTATCGTGACAAATTGCTCATTGGTGGTGTAATTTTTATGGGGCTTTGGCTTATGGTAAATGCAGCCTCAAGAATTTCCCTTTTTTCTTATTTACTGGCGACAACATTGAGCTTATTAATGTTAAAAAAGTATAAAGAAATACTAGTGATATTTGTAATAAGTTTGGTTTTTGTTGGTTATTCATCCAATCTGATTGCGCGATATTCGAGAGTATTTGATGTCTTAAAAGGCAAATATTTGATTAATTATTCGTTAACCGCTCCTCTTGTATTTGCCTCAGAGAATTTAGTGTCGCCAAGGCGAGACCATCCGACTCCCACACCAACCCCGCAACCTCCGATTGAAGATCGGTCGACTTCAATTAGATTGAATGTAGAGTGGCCTAGAGCAATTAGGGCGTTAATTAAAAATCCTTTTTTAGGTACGGGTTTTTCATCAATAACTTTAGCTACCGATAATGATTATCTTAGGCTTTTGGGAGAAGTCGGATTATTGGGTTTTGCCTCTTTTCTCCTTATATTTGTGAGATTATTAAAAGATATATTATTAAAATTCCCTTTTTCTTTACATTTTCAGAGGTTAGAACTGGCTTTTATTACTGGCGTGTCAGCGTCTCTAATTGGAGTTGGTATCAATGCGTTTTTTATTGATGTCTTTGAGGCATCGAAATTTGTTATCGTATTTTGGCTATTAGTAGGTATTATCATAGGTATGGTAGATAATCATATATATGAAGAATAGAATTACTCATATTTTAAAAACAAAATATATTGAATACATTATTTTATCAATACTTATTTTAATAGGCTTTGCTGCTCGACTTTATAAAATTACTAATCCTATTGCCGATTGGCACTCCTTCAGACAAGCAGACACAGCATCTGTTTCGCGAATTTATATCGTGGATGGCATAAATTTATTTATACCTAAATATCATGACATATCCCGGGTTCAAAGCGGCTTATTTAATCCCCATGGATATCGCTTTGTAGAATTTCCTATTTATAATGCTCTTCATGCATTTGTTGCAAAGAATTTTACATTTTTATCCTTCGAGGTTTGGGGAAGGTTAACTTCCGTTTTTTATACCCTAACCACGAGCTTTGTTATATTTTTAATCGGTAGAAAGCTTTATGGGAAATGGCTTGGTGTAATAAGTTCTGCATGTTATTTACTACTGCCTTATAACATATATTTTACCAGAGTTATTCTACCGGAACCCTTAGCCATATTATTTGCAGTTACAGCACTCTGGTTTTTTCTGTTATACCAAGACGATCAAAAATACAAATATCTTCTACTTTCTTCGATATTGTTGTCTTTGGGTATTTTGGTTAAGCCTTATGTAGTTTTTTTCGGGTTACCACTAGCCTATTATTTTTTTAATAAATACGGACTTAAAAGGTCATTAATTAATAAACATGTCTTGATATCTATAATTATTGTCGTTCTTCCGTTTATGCTATGGAGAGTATGGGAGCAGAAATTCCCGGAAGGTATACCGTTTTGGACTTGGACATTTAACGGCGACGGAATTAGATTCAAACCTGCCTTTTGGAAATGGATTTTCGGTGACAGGTTGGGATTTTTAATTTTAGGAGTATGGGGAGTTATTCCTTTTACCTTTGGCATTTTAAGCTTAAGGAAGAAAGATAATTTCTTGATCTCTTTGCTTCTTGGTATGTTTTTATATGTCTCTATTATTGCTACAGCAAATGTAAGGCATGACTATTATCAAACATTGCTTATCCCGGTTGTATCACTCGTTTTAGCAAAAGGGTTATTGGAAATGTGGAAATTAGATTATGGCAATAACATTGTTCGCAAGTTATCAATCTTGTTTTTTGTATTTTTATCTATGATAACGAGTGCTTTTCAGATACGAGAATTTTACAAAATTAACCATCCCGAAATTATCGAAGCAGGAAATGCTGTCGATAGGTTAACACCGAAGGACGCTATTGTAATCGCAAATTATAACGGCGATACGGCCTTTTTGTACCAAACTAAAAGGCGGGGATGGCCGGTCGTTGAACTGCCGATAAACGAACTTATTGACGAAGGAGCTCAGTATTACGTATCGGTTAATTATGACGAACAGACTAAAAAATTTATGGAGCAATTTCAAATTGTTGTAAAAACGGATAAGTATGTAATTCTTAAGTTAATATGAAAATACTCATGCTCTTGCCTTATCTTCCCACAATTACCATGAGTGGTGGCCAAACCCGGTGGTACAACATAATAAAATATTTAGCCAGAGAGCACGAAATTACATTATTTTCATTAATTAAGGATGACTCCGAACGCGATCTCATTCCTGAACTTAAAAAATACTGCAAAAAAGTCAGGGTTTTTACCCGACCGAAGAAGCCGTGGATGTTGAGGAATTTAATTTTATGGGTTTTTGGCCCTTTCCCCCTTTTAGTTATCAGGAATCAGTCTGTTGATGAAAAAAAGGCAATTCAGGATGAGCTGAAAAAGGAGAAATATGATTTAATTCACGCTGAAACTTTTTATGTAATGCCGCATTTAGGCAGGACAAACGTCCCGACAATTTTAGTCGAACAGACGATTTGGCACAACGTCTATCGGCACTATGTAACAAGTAAAGTTCCTTTGATATTACGAGCCTTTTACCTTTATGATGTCCTAAAAATAAAATACTGGGAAAAATATTATTGGGGAAAGGCAGACAAATTGTTCGGCGTGTCTGAAGAAGACAGAGTTGAAATGCTAAAAATTGTTCCGAGAAAGGAAGTCGGTATAATCCCGAATGGTGTCGATACGAAATTCTACGGTGAAAAGAAAATTGCTAAGAAATACCCTCCCCGGATTCTCTATGGTGTAACGAACTATGAATGGATGCAAAACCAGGAAGCGACAGAGATATTGATAAACGACGTTTGGCCTAAAATAAAAAAAGAATTTCCAAATTCGGTTATTTGGATAGTCGGAAGAAAGATTCCGGAATCTATTAAAACATTGGCAGGAAAAGGAAATTTGGAGATAACAGAAAATATACCATACGCCAGAGATGCGTATGGAGGCGCAACGATAATGGTTGCACCGATAAAAGGTTCCGGAGGAACCCGATTAAAAATCCTCGAGGCTATGGCGGCCGGGTTGCCTGTCGTTTCAACGTCTGTGGGTGTCGCAGGGTTAAAATTAAGAGATGGTAAGAATGTTTTTATTGCTGATACAAACGACGACATGGCCGAAAAAGCTATTAAGTTATTAAAGAATCCTGAGTTTGCTGAAAAAATTGGTGCGAGCGGCAGGGAACATGTCAGGAAATATTTTGACTGGGAATCTATCGGTAAACTTCATGACCCGATTTATAAGGAGCTAGTTAACCATAAATGAAAAAAATAACGCTATCGGTTGTAATTTTAAGCTATAACACTAAAGAAGTGCTTCGAAATTGTCTGCGGTCTTTGAATGAAGTAAAAAATGAGGTTGGTTTTGAAGTCATAATCCCCGACAACGGTTCAGGTGACGGATCTCCTGAAATGGTAGAGTTAGAATTTCCCTGGGTAACAAAAGTTATCAAAATTGGAAAAAATCTAGGATTCGCAGCCGGGAATAACTACGCAAAACCATTTATTAAAGGCAAATATGTTTTATTTCTAAATCCAGACACACTGATTCATAAAAATACCCTTAAAGAAACGGTTAAATATATGGAAAGCAATAAGAGCGTGGGAGCACTTACATGCAAGCTTCTGCTTCCAAACGGAGAATTGGATAAAGACGCAAGGAGATCTTTTATTACGCCTTGGGTGGCTTTAATACATATTTATTTAAAGCTTGATAGAATTTTTCCCAAATCTAAATTGTTTGCTAAATATTGGTATGGTTATCTTTCGCCGGATTTAATTCATGAAGTAGACGCTTTACAGGGAGCTTTTTTTCTCACAAGGAAAGTTATTCTTGATTCGGTGGGGTGGTTTGATGAAGCTTTCTTCCTGGATGGTGAAGATTTGGATTTGTGTTGGAGAATAAAAGGAAAAGGGTGGAAAATTATGTATTATCCGAAGGTTTCAATAACGCATTTTAAAGGACTATCAAAAGGTAAAGTCGAAAGCAGAAGTAGAAAGGAGATGCCTTTGTCGGTTAGGCTAAAATATAGAATGGCAGGTGTAAATTCAATGGAGTTATTTTACAGAAAACACCTTTGGAATAAATACCCATTTTTATTTAATGTGTTTGTTCTCTCGGGAATTAATTTAATAAAAGTATTAAGATTTATGCGGACTTTATTGCTCGGCTAGTTCAAAATGATTGACTTTTACTACACTACTACGTAGTGCTGTAGTAAAATTTTCGACTAAATAAATGAAAATATTGATTGATGCACGGTTGTACGGATTAGAAAATACCGGAATCGGTAGATATTTAATTAATCTTATAAAAGAGCTTAATCGAATAAAAACTGATCAGCAGTTTACAGTACTATTAAGAAGAGATTATTATCGTGATTTAAAATTAGAAAGTAACTGGAAAAAAATACAGGTCGATATTGGACACTATACTTTAGAAGAACAAGTCAAGCTGCCATTTATTATAAATAAGGAAAAGGCGGATTTAGTACATTTTCCCCATCTTAACGTGCCTATTTTTTATAAAGGAAAATATATATTAACTTGCCATGATTTAACTATGCAGAAACAAGGAAGAAATGCATCCAAGTTGCCGCTTCCAGTTTATTATTTAAAAAGAGGACCCTTTTTGTATATAGCTGAAAAGGCTATTAACGGGGCAGTGAGAATAATTGTTCCGAGTATGTTTGTGTCGAAAAGTATCACTAGCTATTATGGTACCGATAGAAGTAAAATTTCGGTTATTAACGAAGGAATTGATAAGGATAAGTATCTTGCCAGCGGTAATTTGGGTGAACTGGAAACACTTGCCAAGTATGGTCTGGTCAATAAAAACTATTTTTTTTACGTAGGAAAAGTTTATCCACATAAAAATGTCGATATCGTAATCAAGGCTATAAAAAACCTGAATGAGAGTAAAGAACGCGAAGCACTTTTTGTTATTGCAGGTGCCCAAGACGAATTTATGGGACGACTCGTAAAATTAATCAATTCGATCAGAGTAAAAGACTACATCAAGCTATTAGGATTTGTTAAAGATGAGGATTTAAGAATATTGTATAGGTATGCTTTAGGTTTCGTTTACCCTTCGCTTTCGGAGGGTTTTGGTCTTCAGGGGTTAGAGGCTATTGCCTCCGGCTCAACACTTTTATGTTCTAATATTGAAACATTTAAAGAAATTTACGGAAGATATGCTTTTTACTTTAATCCAATGGACGTAAATTCCGTTTCGAGTACAATGTTTAGTGTACTAAATATGAGCGAGTTAGATAAAAGGAAATATATTAATAGTGCACAAAAATTTATAGATAAATATTCCTGGACAAAAATGGCTGAAGAAACTTTATCCGTCTATCACTCAGCCTTAGAATGATTTGAAAAAATGAGATTTTATAAAAATAAACCAAGACTTGAATGCGGAATTTATTCTAATCGCGGAATTTTTAATGACACTCTTATTATTTAAGTATGAATAAAATTAAAAAATGGCGGCTTTTGAAAGAAGAAGATGTTTCGCCCAGTCGATGGTTTCCGTTATATAAACATACAGTTAAGTTATCTAGTGGAAAAATAATTGACGATTATTATTTATCTAAGGTAGGAGACGTTTCCATGATTGTTGCCGTGACCAAAAACTATGAAGTTGTTTTTGTAAGGCAGTATAAACACGGAGCAAGTGAAGTTTTGTTAGAACTTCCTGCGGGCAGAATAAAACATGGAAATACCCCCGAAGAAGAAGCAGTTACAGAGTTAGAAGAGGAAACGGGATATATTGCAAAAAATGTCGAACCTTTGGGTTATATGTTTGCCGAGCCTTCAAAAGATACTCAAAAAACATATGGATTCTTAGTGAGGGATGTTGATCATAGGAAAATGCAAAAACTCGACGCGACTGAAGAGATAGAAGTCAAATTAATCCCCGCGAAGGAAATAGATGATCTGATTTTAAAAGGGGAATTTAAAGCGACTGATGCAGTTGCGATATTAAAACTTGCCCAATTAAAAGCTCCGGATATTTTTAAATGAAGACAGCAATAGTTTATGACAGAGTAAACAAGTGGGGAGGAGCAGAACGTGTTCTTCTCACCCTTCATGAATTATTTCCCGACGCTCCGATTTATACATCAGTTTATTCGCCAGAAAAAGCAACATGGGCTAAGGTGTTTCCTGAAGTGATCCCTTCATTTTTGCAGAATATTCCATGTTTAAGGGATAAACATGAGTATTTGGCCCCATTTATGCCCATAGCTTTTGAGAGTCTTAACTTGACAAGGTCCGACCTTGTCATATCTGTCACGAGTGAAGCGGCAAAAGGAGTAATTACGAAACCTGGAACATTACACGTTTGTTACTGTTTAACTCCCACACGATATTTGTGGAGCCACTTTGACACTTATTTTTCCGCCAGAGGCGGACCAGCCTTTGGCTGGAAAGGGATAACAAAACCAGTAGTTACTTATTTAAGATCGTGGGATAAAATTGCCGCCCAAAGACCAGATGTGGTGATAGCAATATCGACTGCTGTTCAGGATCGCATCAAAAAATATTACAACCGAGGTTCAGAGATAATATATCCACCCGTTGATATTGAGAAATTTCAAAGGAAATCTGTTGATACTACATCACTACGTAGTGATGTAGTGAAGCAGAGACGATACTTCTTAATTGTTTCGAGATTAGTTCCGTACAAAAAAGTGGATTTGGCAATTGAAGCTTTTAATGAGCTTGGTTTGCCACTTGTAGTTGTCGGAACGGGTAGTGAGGAGAAAAAGTATAAGTTTAAGTATAAGTTTAAGAACATTATATTTAAGGGATTTGTTGACGATGAAGAGTTAGTTTCCCTTTATTGGGGGGCAAGGGCGTTAATAATGCCCCAGGAAGAAGACTTTGGGATAGTGGCTGTGGAAGCACAAGCGGCAGGTTGTCCGGTAATTGCTTACGCGAAGGGTGGCGCGTCAGACACTGTAATTAATAGTGAAACAGGAGTTTTATTTGATACGCAGTCTAAGAATTCGTTATGTAATGCAGTAAACACGTTCAATTTAATGATATTTGATAGAGATAAATTAATTAAAAATGCTGAAAAATTTTCAACACGACGTTTTAAGAAAGAATTTGTAGACTTAATAAATATAAAAGTTTAATATAGATATTACTAATGAAAATTATTATTTTTTGCGGTGGCTACGGAACAAGAATGTGGCCGACAAGTACAAAGAGTTATCCTAAACAGTTCAGGAATATTGTAAAAGGGCGCTCTTTTTATAGAAGAACTTTTGAGAGATACACTACGACCTTTAGTGCAAGTGACATATTAATATCGACGGAAGCACGTTATAAGCAATTTATAATAGATCAAACTCCTGAAATTCCACTTGAAAATATAATTTTGGAACCTATAAGAAGAGATAATCTTGGTGCGATAGGCTTAGTTGCGGCAATAGTTGAGAAGAGATTCCCCTCAGAGGTAATGTTCTTTTCTTGGGCGGACCATTTTATTGGTAGGGTTGATGAGTTTACTAAAGCTATTAATGCGGCGTGTGAGTATACAAAAAGAACTGGAGTATCTGTTTCGTTGAATGAAAAACCTACTTACGCTTCTATACATAATGGTTGGATAGAATTTGGTGATAAAGTTGGCGAGGAAGGAGACTATCCGGTATATAAAATTGTAAGACATATCGAGAAGCCTGACGAGAAAACGGCTAAGGAACTCTTCGCGGCGGGAAAATATTTAATTCATACTGGTTATGCGTCGTGGAGGTCTGATCTTATGCTTACATACTATAAAGAATATGCTCCGGCCGTTTATGAAGGGCTTGTCAAGATAATGGATGCCTGGGGAACTGAAAAATATGAGGATGTTCTTAAAACAGAATACTCGAAATTTGAGAAGGTTTCGGTTGATTATGGTTTGTTTGAAAAAATGCCCACTGATTTGAGATTAACTATAGCTACAGAAACGGAGTGGGAGGACGCGGGGACATGGGAGCTTTTCTATAAAGCAATGATTGAACCAAATGAGGAGAATGTAATAGAAGGAGAAATTAAGACTAAATTTATTGAATCATCAGGGAATCTTATAATTGGCGAGGGTGAGAAAATGATTTCACTGGTGGGATTAAGAAATATAGTTGTCGTTGATACTCATGGAGCACTTTTGGTGTGTGATATGTCCGACACAGCTAAAGTGAAAGATCTATTTAAAATTCTTGAAGAGGAAAACCCTGAGTTTGTAGATTAGATCGTGATATAATTGCCTGCCCGATATGTATTACGAGTTTATTAAACGAACTATTGATGTTATCGGTTCAATATTTCTAATTATTCTTTTTTCTCCGGTAATGTTACTTACATCCGTTGTAATTCTTGTAACTTCTCCGGGGCCGATTTTTGTGGAAAAGACTAATTCGCACATGAGGCGTTTAGGTAAAAACGGCAAGATATTTAGGTTATATAAATTTCGCTCGATGATGGTGAAAGCTGATGTTTTAGAAAAAACTGACCCAAGGTTTAAGAGCGTTTATATCGAAAAACGAACCAAGGGAAATTATAAGGTTATGAACGACCCTCGAGTTACAAAGGTGGGAAGATTTATTCGGAAGCATTCGATCGATGAGATGCCACAGCTTTTTAATGTAATTAAAGGTGAGATGAGTATTGTGGGGCCGAGAGCATATCTTCCAGATGAACTGAGAGAACAACAAAAAAGGTTTCCCGGAACTGAAAAACACTTTAAAGATGTATTGTCCGTAAAGCCGGGTATTACGGGGTACTGGCAAGTTACAGGAAGAAGCGACGTGAACTTTGATAAGCGGATCGAAATGGATGCCTATTATGCGAGAAAAAGGTCAATTATTTTTGATATACTGATTCTCCTAAAAACGCCTTGGGCAATGATCTCAGGAAAGGGAGCGGTGTAATCAAGCTTCAGTCTTTATGTAAACTTTTGAAAAATGGTTATATATTGTATGATGTTAAAGTGTAAACGTATTTCAAAACTCGGCTCAAGCCTCGTTATATAGGCTAACTCCAGGTTGAATGAAATAGTTAACCATTTATGGAAAATATACCGCAAATCAAATTTGGTGATGATACAAATACCTCTAACAGATACCACGTAAAAGTGTACGAATCCGACGATGCTAAAGAGGAGCCGGTATTGATTCCGAAAATAAATATGCAGAAGGGAAGTAAAAAATCAACTAAAAAATTTAAATTTGCCTTTAAAAAGCATCCGAAAATCATTCTCATGGTTCTAGCCGTTCTGGTTATTTTTGCATCGATAGTTAGCATTCTGAGCTTTGTTGTTTACAAAAAGGCTATGGCTTTCAAGGCTTCCGCGGTTTCTCTTAAAGAATCAGCAAAATCTCAGGATTTAGGTAAAATCAAGGAAAGTTTAACGAAAACAAAACTTTCCTTAAAAGAGTTGGACGGGTCATATAAACTACTGATCCCGGTGAGAATAATCCCCTTTATCGGATCATATTATAGCGACGGTCAGCACGCATTAATTGCTGCTAAGGAAGGCCTTGATGCTGGCGATATTTTAATCGACGCGATAGCGCCTTATGCCGATATCATAGGTTTTAGCGGGAATGAAAACACCGCCGGAGATGGCTTTCAAACAGCACAGGAGAGAATAGACTTTGTCATAAAAAGCATACCTCAGGTACTTCCAAAACTGGATACGCTATCCCAAAAAGTAAATCTTATTAAAATTGAGGTAGATAACATCGACCCCGAGAGATACCCGAAGGCGTATAGGGGAATAGCTGTAAGAGAAAATTTAGTTAACGGAATTTCATTAATAGATTCAGCATCGGAGTTATTGACTGACGGTAGGCCACTTCTTGAAAATTCTTCGTATTTACTGGGCGTCGATTCGCCGAGGAGTTATTTGGTTCTGTTCCAGAATGATAAAGAACTACGTCCGACTGGAGGTTTTTTGACCGCTTACTCGATTGCTAAGGTTGATAAAGGAAGATTCACTCCAGTACTTTCCGATGACATTTATAATCTCGACAGTAAATATACCCCAACCGTTGCTGCGCCTGAGCCTTTTTATAAATATCTTAAGGGACCTTATGTGATATCACGAAAGTATAAATTAAGAGATATGAATTGGTCGCCAGATTTTTCTGAGTCGATGTCACTTTTTGTAAAAGAAGCTGAAAAAGCTGGGATTAAAAAAATTGACGGAGTCATCGCGGTAGACACGCAATTTTTGGTTAATCTCCTGGACGTTCTCGGTACGATAGGTGTTCCGGGCTACGGAGATTTCAGTACTAAAATAGTCTCTCAATGTAATTGTCCTCAGGTAATATACGAGCTTGAGAGCTTTGCAGATATAGAAGGCCCCATTGTCTGGAGTGAGAATGAACCGGGGAAGATCGTCTTTGCCCCTCCGAATTACGATAACAGGAAAAAGATAATAGGACCTTTAATGAATTCGATTCTCGCAAACACCATGGGACAGCCAAAGGAGAAGCTTCCGGCATTATTTGAAGCCGGTATAAAATCTTTGAACGAAAAACATGTACTCTTTTATTTGTTTGACGAGAAATCTCAGGATGCCGTTGAAACCCTTGGGATCGGTGGAACCGTAAAGGAATACGGCGGTGACTATCTTTACATAAATGACGCCAATTTAGGAGGAAGAAAATCGAATTTATACACTACTCAGGAAGTAAGTCAGGTGGTTAAAATAGCCAAAGACGGCTCAGTTGAGAAAGAATTAACACTTACCTACAAAAACCCCGAAAAGCAAGATGGTTGGTTAAATTCTGTACTACCTGATTGGATCAGAATATATACTCCTAAAGGAAGTGAGCTGATTTCTGTAGACGGGTTGGAAGAGAAAATTGACCCATACGAAGATTTGGGGAAAACGGTATTTGCCGGTTTTTACAAATTAAGACCTCAGGGAGTTGCAAAAATTACCGTAAAATATAAACTACCATTTAAAGTTAAGGATAGTTATAAGCTACTCATTCAAAAACAACCCGGCACTGATTCTCCCTTACATAGCATTAAATTAGGTAAATATGACCAGGAATTTACCCTAAAAGGAGATAAAGAATTCAGGCTTAATATATAATGCTCCAGCATGCGTATACTTCACTTGGAATTGTCTTAGCCAGAAGAAATTATTCTGAAGCCGATAGAATAGTTGTCATCTTCAGCAAAAATTTTGGGAAAATTAGTCTCATTGCAAAAGGCGTTAGAAAACCAAAAAGTAAAAAGCGTGGATCTATCGAAATTTTTAATATAGTGAAATTTTCTGCGTCAAAAACAAAAAGTATCGATATTATGACAGAATCTATCCAGATTGAATCATTTATCGACATAAAAAAGGATTTAAAAAAAGTTGCAGTTGCCTATTATTTGATGGAGGTAATAGGTAGAATTACGGTGGAAAATGAAGCACATGATGAAATATATGAGTTAATGGTAAAATATTTGAACTTACTAAAAAGCGGTGATAATTTAAAGGATCTTCGGCAGAATTTTATATATGAGGTGTTGACCAATTTAGGTTTCTGGCCAAGGGGGAAGACTATCACAAATCCGGATCGAGTTATCGAGGACATTGTCGAGCGAAAAATGAATTCTGCGAGGGTGGGTAGAAGAATGTTGAGTTGAGTGTTAGAATCGTAGGAGTTATGGCCACCAATTTTAAATGTCCTCATTGCGGCAAAAATTTTGAAATAAGCGAGGCTTTGAAACATGAGATAAAGCTTGAGGCAGAAATGGAGATTAGAAAGCAAGTCGAGAAAGAAGTTGAAGAAAAACAAAGCTTGGAAGTTGGCGATTTAAGAAAGCAACTTGAGGAAAAAAATGAAAAAGTTGAAGAACTTAGAGAAAATGAGCTTAAGTTAAGAGAAGATAAGAGAAAGTTGGAGGAACGTGAGAAGGAAATGGGGTTGGAAATTCAAAGAAAAATAGATATCGAAAGAAAAAGAATTGAAGAAGCAACGCTTAGACAAGCGGTTGAGGAACATAGGCTAAAGGACAAGGAAAAGGATAAGTTAATTGATGACTTAAAGAATGCCTTAGAAGAGGCTAAGAATAAAGCTCAGCTGGGTTCTCAGCAACTTCAGGGGGAGGTGTTAGAGTTGGATCTGGAAGAGACTCTACGAAGAGCCTTTCCTCATGATGAAATTGAAGCCGTTGGAAAAGGAGTGAGTGGTGCGGATGTTAGGCAGGTTGTAAGAAGTCCAAAAGGTTTTGTCTGCGGGACAATTTTATGGGAATCTAAAAGGACAAAGGCATGGACGGATTCGTGGCTTATCAAACTCAAGAGCGATTTACGAGCTGAGAAGGCGAATATTCCAATAATTGTAAGTTCAGCTCTTCCGAAAGAAGCTGAAAGCGGCCTGGGTTTGAAAGAGGGGGTTTGGGTATGCGGATATGGACAGATGTTACCAATGGCAACAATTTTAAGAAAAAACCTTCTTGATTTAGGTTTTCAAAAAGCGGTTTCTGCGCATAAGGGAGATAAAGCTGAAAATCTTTACGACTATATTACCTCACATGAGTTCAAGCAGCAACTTGAGTCTTTAGTCGAAGTTTATAAAGAAATGCAAGACCAAATCCTAAAGGAGCGGGCTTCTTTTGAGAGAGTTTGGCGGGCGAGGGAAGGGCAAATGCAAAGATTAATTACAGCTTCGGCTAATATCGTCGGGAATGTGCAGGGAAGAGTGGGTTCATCAGCGCTACAGATAAAGGGCTTGGAGTTGGCAGAGCTTGACAGTGGTAAATAAATCTAATGTTGTTGTGTAATAATTTACCAGATGTGTAGATTTGTTTCAGTTGGGGCTATTTAAGTGGAAGCCGAAGTCTTGCCTGGATCCTCTTTCTCTGGATCTTTCGCAAAGTAAGTTCCACCCCAGCCTATTCGTACAATGGGTTTTAGTACAACCTTTTTTTCTGGTTCGTTAATGGTGAATGTACCTAGAGTAATATTTCCAGGATTCTCTATGTAAAATTCACCTTGTCTAAGCACACTGATACCCATCTTATTAAGTGTATCTAAAGCCTCGTGCTTTAATCCCATGTTTCATAATAAGATATTAGTGGATAACAGTCAATGACTAGGGTTATAATTCAATTGCATGGATTTGATGGAGAAAATAACGTCTTTATGCAAAAGAAGGGGATTCATATTTCCTGGGAGCGAGATATATGGTGGATTGGCAAATACATATGACTACGGTCCACTAGGTGTTGAATTGTTAAGAAACATAAAAAATCTCTGGTGGAATTATTTTATTACAACCAGGGGAGACATATACGGTCTTGATACGAATATATTGATGAGCCCAAAAGTGTGGGAAGCTTCAGGACATGTTGCACATTTTGCTGAGGTAATGATTGATTGTAAGGATTGTCAATTCCGTGCAAGGGGTGATTATTTAGTGGAGGAGTTTTACGCAGGAAAAGATGAGAAAAGATCTGTCGAGGGATATAGCGCAGAAGAAATTGAGAAAATTGTTAACGAAGAGAGGATTCCTTGCCCAAATTGTCATAAATTTAATTGGACCAAACCTCGGATGTTCAATAATTTATTTGAGACACATATAGGAATTGTTTCTGGAGAAAAATCTTTAGCCTATTTACGTGGTGAAATTGCCCAGGGCATGTTTGTCAATTTTAAGAACGTTTTGGATTCGATTTCGCCGAGACTACCGTTTGGATTGGCTCAGTCAGGATCAGCTTTCAGGAACGAGATTACAAAAGGGAAACTGACGTTTAGAACACTCCAATTTAATTTATCGGAGTTTGAATATTTCTTTGATCCGGAAAGTCAAAAATGGGAGGACGTATATGATTTTTGGAAAGGGGAAATATGGAATTTTGCTACACAAGTACTAGGTCTTGATGATAAAAAGCTGAGATGGCGGGAACACACGGATAAAGAACGAGCACATTATTCTAAAAAAACCGAGGATTTAGACTTTGAATATCCTTGGGGCTTTAAAGAAATGTTCGCCATTGCGTATCGAACCGATTTTGACCTTAAAAATCACATGGAAAAGTCAGGAGTTGACTTACGCTACACGGATCCCGCTACGAATAATAAATTTATCCCGCATGTTATTGAACCAACTTTTGGTATGGATAGGCCTCTTTTGGCTTTATTGCTTAACGGATATAAGGAAGATCATGATAAAAAAAGGGTGGTTATTAAAATAAAACCGCAATTAGCACCTTATAAGATTGCAGTCTTTCCTTTATTGGCAAATAAGTCCGATCTAGTATCTAAAGCAAGGGGGGTTTATGCATCTTTACTTGAGTTGTTTAGTGTAGCTTGGGACGAAAGGGGAAATATAGGCAAAAGATACTTTTCTCAGGATGAGATTGGTACGCCCTGGTGTGTTACGATTGATTTTCAAACCCTTGATGATAATTCGGTTACAGTTAGAGATCGAGACACAACCAAACAGGAAAGGGTTTCAGTTGACAAGTTAGAGAATTACTTTGAAAATAGACTGAAAAGCTAAAAAATAAAGAAATGAAGAAATATTTACCGTTTATTATACTTTTAGTCGGAGTAATTGTTTTAGTTGGTGCTTTTCTTTTCGTCAAAAATAAAAATAAAAATGTCGATATCGAAGAGGGTGAGGAAACAATTCCCGAGATTGCCTTGAAAGACAGACCGTTTGTTTCCCTTACTCCCTCAGAAGACGGCCATTGGTTAAATCTAAAAATTGAAAGAATCAGGGTTTCGGCAGACTCGCTTGATTATGAACTTTTATATAATCTTCCGGATGGACGAATCCAGGGCGTTCCGGGAACTATAAAATTGGAAGGTTCGGGGTCGATTGAGAGAAAGTTGCTTATGGGGTCGGAATCTTCAGGTAAATTCAGATACGACGAGGGCGTAAAAGACGGGAGCCTATCTTTAAAGTTCAGAGATGAGGAGGGCAAGTTGGCCGCTAAATTTATGACCGATTTTAATCTTTTTTCACATACTGAAACATTAGTGTCGAAGGATAATAAGTTCAGTTTTAATTTGAGCTCGGTTCCGAAGACCGGTTTTTTTATCGTCATGCAAACTTTCGGTTTGCCAAAGGATTATGATGGAAATGTAGAAGCTGGGCCTTATGGTATTTTTTCTTCAACAGATGGGACAGAAAATGGTGAGGTTGCTTTAGAAGATGCAAATCGACAGTTTTATTTTGGTGGTGACGATTGGGTGAAAATAGAAGAAGATAAAACATACGGCATTGGAGTTTTTATCGGGACTTCAGAAAGCTAACCTTCCTTCAGCACAGCGACCGGAAATTTATATAGTACTTCGGGTAATATTTGTCTTGACACCTCCGTGAAAAGATATCAAAATGGTAGAAAGTGGTGAAAAGCGGTGATAAAAGGAACAAACTGTCATATTAAAAAAGTTCATGTTGATAGGACATTATATAGCCAAGTTGACGGAGAAAAACAGGGCTGCTTTACCTAAGAAATTTAGGGAAGAAATAGGCGATTCGGCTATTATTGCCAGATGGTATGAGGGATGCCTTGTAATAGTATCAAACAAAAGCTGGAGTGATCTTTTAAATAAATTAACGGGAAAAACTGATCTTATAACACTTCCTGTTCGAGACACG
Source organism: Candidatus Woesebacteria bacterium RIFCSPLOWO2_01_FULL_39_23 (assembly GCA_001793095.1). Lineage (GTDB taxonomy): Bacteria > Patescibacteriota > Microgenomatia > UBA8517 > UBA8517 > HO2-FULL-38-9. Next base: position 215,817 of record MGHG01000009.1, on the reverse strand, counting down.
GATAGATTTATCTTAGGAAGTGCGTTTGAAATTGAAACGGATAATCAAGGGAGATTTGTTGTTCCTAAGGTTTTGATAGATTACGCAAAAATTACACATGACATCGTTTTTGTCGGATTGATGAATAGAATTGAGGTTTGGGATATGGAAATTTGGCAAAAAAGGGAAGATCTAGTAGCTAAAAATTCAGTGGACATGGTCGAAGAGCTTTCCCGCCAAAGAAACTTGGGGGTAAAGAAGTCGGGTGAATAATTTGAAAGTAAGACATGTTCCGGTTTTAGTTAACGAAGTACTATCAGGACTTAATGTTAACTTAGCACCTTTAAAATCTCAGGAAATTGTTGACACAAAGAAGTATATAGATGCGACGGTAGGCGCGGGAGGACACACAATTGAAATTGTCAAACGCGGAGGGCGGGTCTTAGGTATCGACGCTGACCCGAAAATGATTGAGGTTGCCAGGGAAAATTTAGAATTTGCCCTCCGGGCAGGAATGCCCTCCGGGTTGGATACTTGCCCAACTGACAATCCGGATGGTTGTTATACCCTGATTTGTGGAAACTTTAGAGAAATATATTCAATTGCCCAAGAGCGTGGTTTTAATGAAGTCGAAGGAATTTTGTTTGATTTGGGTATAAGTAGCCTGCATTATGGCTTTCCCCGCGGATTTTCCTTTAAAAACCCCGACGCACCCTTGGACATGCGTTTTAATGACCAAAAGCAGGGAGTTACGGCTGCTATGTTACTTTCTGCGCTAGGTATACATGATCTTGAAAAAATGTTTGCTGAAGTAATGCCTGTTTATTTATCGAGGAAAATTTCGGTGAGCATAATTGAGGAGCGAAGAAGCAAAAAAATTGAGACAGTAGGTGATTTTATAGAAATCCTGGATAAGGCAGGTATTAAAAGAAAAAAATCTAAGTTTATAGGAAGCATTAGTTATTCAACTCTACCCTTTTTAGCGTTACGTTTAGCTGTTAACAATGAGCTTGAGAGTATAAGTATTGCCTTGCCTAAAGCCTTTAGTTTATTAAAAAGTGGCGGAAGAATGGCAGTAATTAGTTTTCATTCCGGTGAAGACAAGCAGGTAAAAAACTATTTTCAAACGCTTGTCAGTTCAGAAAAGGCAAATATTATATATAAAAAACTAATTAGACCGGCGCAATCTGAGATTGGTAGTAATCCGAGAGCCAGGAGTGCGAAGCTCAGAGTTCTCGAGAAAATATGAGAATTTTTAAAGTAAAGAAACATTTAGAATCGGGTAATAAAAGAAACTGGGTCTTGTTATCGTCGCTTTCCGTGTTTGTAATTTTGATTATAAGCACAGTAGTTTTTACCATATATACGGCTTCATTAAGTGACAGAGTTATATTACTTGACAAAAAAGAATTAACTATAATATTGGCTAATAACGAGCTGAATCATGAACTTGTTGAATTAAGCTCATTAACTAAATTAAATGAAGAATCAAACTTATTAGGTTTTATTCGATCTAGTTCTATTTTTTATATAAAAAGCGAGGAGAGTATTGCAAAATTGCCGTAAGCCATTGAAGTTCTTCCTTAAAATATGCCACGATTGAAGGTGTTTACTATTCTTATTTATTTAGCTTTTGCTTTGGTAATCGGGAGACTTTTTTATTGGCAAATAATAAAAGGGGACGCCCTCTCAGCTTCAGTTCGCTTTCAACACGAAGCCGGTTATGTAATTTCAGCGCCGCGCGGCAATATTAAGGCACACGATAAATCATTCCTTGTTGCAAGTCAGGACAACTACCTACTTTTTGCTTCTTTGAATGAATTGAGCCTAAGTCCGACAGAGCTTTCAAACGAACTCGCGCCATTTCTAGCCGAAGATCAGAGCGTCGTGGGTATTAAGAATGAAGAAATGCAAATTAAGGAAGCGTTATCGAGGACTGGGGTAGTTTGGGTTCCGATTAAACATCAAATAACTAGCACTGTAAAGAAAAATATCGAAGCCCTTAAAATTCGCGGTATAGGCTTTGACCCGGAAGAGGGTCGTTTTTATCCAGAAGCATCTTCAGCGGCGCAGCTTCTGGGTTTTGTAGGTAAGAATTCACAAGGTGAGGATAAGGGTTATTTTGGGTTGGAGGGTTATTATGATTTAGTTCTATCTGGAAAACCCGGGTTTATGGAAAGGGAGGAAGACGTTTTCGGGGACCCGATTCTCATTGGAAAAGTAAAAGAGATTGGGGCAATTGAGGGGGTCGACCTAGTTACCTATATTGATAAAACTGTTCAGTTAGCCCTAGATGTGGAATTAAAAAAAGGTGTGGAAAAATACGGCGCTAAGTCGGGTTCGGTTATTGTAATGGATCCGATGACGGGAGGTGTTCTCGGTATGAGCTCATACCCAAATTACGATCCATCGAAATACTGGGAATATGGGAATGAATTTTTTTTAAACCCCGCAATTTCATCGTCATTTGAGCCCGGGTCTGTATTTAAAGTGATAGTTATGGCTTCTGCTCTTGATGCACACATTGTAAACCCTGATACTAAATGCGAAACATGTTACGGCCCCTTAAAAGTTGATAAATATTCTATTGAAACTTGGAACAACGTATATCACCCGAATTCCTCAATGACTGAAGTAATTGTAAATTCCGATAATGTAGGAATGGCGTTTACTGCCAGAAAACTTGGTGAGGAGAGAATGCTAGATTATCTGAAGAAGTTCGGTATAGGAAGCCGGACAGAAATTGATTTACAAGGTGAGTCTTCTCCGGCCTTAAGGAGCGATAAAGATTGGAGTGAAGTAGATTTGGTTACTGCCGGATTCGGCCAAGGCATTGCCGTAACGCCAATTCAGCTGATACGGGCAGTTGGTGCCATTGCTAATCGGGGAATTCTAATGAAACCGAAAGTAGTATCAGAATTAACAGCCGGGGATAGGGAATTTGCGGTCGATAAAAATGAGGGCGTTAGAGTTATATCCCAAGAAACATCGAGTCTTATTACCGCAATGATGGTTGAGGCGGCAAAACATGGTGAATCGAAATGGACGTATCAGAAGGGTTTTAAGGTGGCTGGAAAAACAGGTACGGCGCAAATTCCGATTGCAGGTCATTATGATGCTGATAAAACGAACGCAAGCTTTATTGGTTTCGCGCCGTACGACAAACCGAAGTTTATAATGTTTGTTACCCTACAGGAACCTGCAAGCTCTCCTTGGGCTTCGGAGACAGCAGCTCCTCTTTGGTATACTATAGCCAGAAAATTATTCTTATATTTTGATATGCAACCGGAGGGAGAATAATTTTCTTAAAAGAACCTAAAAGTTGTATAATTGTCTAATTGAAGGCTAAATGGATATCAGTATAAAAGGCGGACAAAAATTACAGGGGGAAATCACTCCATCCGGCAGTAAAAATTCTTCTGTTGCGATAATACCTTCAACGCTGATGTTTGATAAACCAGTAGTTTTGCAGAATATACCTGAGATAACCGATGTTACGAAACTAGTTTCTATTATGGAGAAACTTGGGAGTAGGATTAAGTGGGATAAAGAAAAAAGAGAAATGGAAATAGATAATTCAGATATATCTTTTTCAGGAGTCAGTAGGGATGATTGGAATACAATGCGGGGAACCTCGCTACTCTGGGGTCCAATGCTAGCAAGATTAAAGAAAGTCGAATTTGGAGGTATTCCGGGAGGATGTACTTTGGGTTATCGAACATTGGTTCCGCATTATAATGCATTTCGAAGTATGGGTGTGAAAATAATAGATAATGATACAGGAATAAAAATGAATGCCGAAGAAGCAAAACCTGCGGAATTTTGGTTGTCTGAAATGAGTCCAACTGCAACCGAAAATGCGATTATGCTTGCGACATCTTTAAACGGCGTTACAAAAATAATTGGGGCTGCTTCGGAACCCCAAGTCCAGGATTTATGTTATTTTTTGAATCAGGCAGGTGCCGATATTCATGGAGTCGGCTCATCGGTTATCACTGTAGGCGGGGGAAAATATCTTGCACCGATGAAATACAGCATTTTCAGCGATCATTATGAAATTGCAACATTTCTTTCAATGGGCGCCGTGACAGGTGGTGAGGTTAAAGTATTAAATGCGCATCCGGAACTTTTTGTAAAGATAAACGAGGTGTTTAAAAATTTCGGAGTGGCAATAAAATACGATGGGAATAGTGCGATCGTGGAAGCCGGTCAGAAAATAAAAATTGCTTGTGAAGAAGGACGAAACCTACTGACAATAAAAGCTCAACCTTGGCCTGGACTACCTGTTGATATGTTACCTCTATTTATTCCTCTAGCTATGGCAGCCAATTCAGGTCAGGTACTTTTCCATAATTGGATGTATGATGCCGGACTTTTTTGGACATCCGAACTGACAAAATTAGGTGCAACCATAATAATGGCTGATCCCCACAGGATTGTTGTAATCTCCGGCGGTAAACTTATTGGAGATGTTTTGGAAGCCCCGTATATTATTAGAGCAACTGTGGCTATGGTTATGGCATGTATGATTTGTGAAGAAGAATCTACAATATTAAATGCTGATGCACTCTATAGAGGACATCCATATTTTGCCGAGAATCTCCAGAAACTTGGCGCTAAAGTTACAGAGTTAAAATGAAACTTGATTTACTTCTTAAAAATATCGCCGATAAAAGTTTTGACTTCGTCATTACGGGAGAAAAAAACGTCGCTTTTAAAAAGATAGTCGATGATACACGAAAAATAGAAAAGGGAGATCTTTTTGTTGCAATAAAAGGGTTACATATTGATGCACATCTACTAATTCCGGAAGCGGTTAAAAAAGGAGCCTCTATAATCGTGGGAGAATATATTCCCAAGGATGTAAATAAAAATGTAACACGTATCGAAGTGAGTAACAGCAGACGTGCTTTAGCACTACTAGCATCTTCATATTTTAATAATCCGGCACAGAAGATGAAAGTTATTGGGGTAACCGGGACCGACGGAAAAACTACAACTGCCAATTTAATATATTGGTTTTTGCTGAAAAAGGGTCTTAGGGTTGGTTTACTTAGTACGATTTCAGCTAAGATTGGTAATCAGGAATACGAAACGGGTTTCCATGTTACAAATCCGGAACCTCTTTTACTTTATGAATTTTTGGCCGAAATGGTTGAGAATAAAGCTGAGTATGTTGTCATTGAAGTAACTTCACACGGGTTAGATCAAGAGAGGGTAGCGGGAATAAAGTTTGACACAGGAGTTTTAACGAACTTAACGCATGAACACCTTGATTATCACAAGAGTATGGAAAGTTACAGGAAATCGAAAGCGAACTTATTTAAAAATGTTAAATATGCAGTATTGAATAACGACGACAAAAGTAGTGCCTTTTTTGAAAATATTCTTAATAAAGAAACCCGCTTGATTAGTTATGGCGTAAAGACAAAATCTGATTTAATGGCTGATAAAATAAATTTTGAGGATAAATATATGGATTTTAGATTAAGATATGGCACTTCCGAGAATATAGTTAAAACAACGCTTTTAGGGGCCTATAATGTTCATAACATATTGGCAGCGACTGCGGCTTGTCTCCCTTATGGTGTCGGTGTTGATGACATTGCAAATTATTTACTTGATTTTCCTCTCCTTTCAGGCAGACTCGAGAAAGTTAATAATGATAAAGGAATAGATATTTATGTTGATTTTGCACATACTCCAAATGCTTTGGAAAATGTTCTAACTTTAATCAAAAAGCAAACGAAAGGGAAATTAACTGCAGTTATCGGTTGTGCAGGTGAAAGAGATAGCAATAAACGTCCATTAATGGGAAAAATTTCTGCTGAGCGTGCTGATTATACTGTTTTTACGGCTGAGGATCCAAGAAGCGAGAATGTCGATGATATTATTGACCAGATGGTTGTCGGAGCCAATAAGGCGGCTTCATCCGAACTGAAATCAGATAACTACCACACTACAGCGCGCGGTAGTAAGGGGTATAAGCTGTTTTTGAGAATTCCAGAGCGAGGCGAAGCTATATCCTTTGCGATTAATAAACTTGCCGAGCCTGGAGATAGTGTAGTTATTTGCGGAAAGGGTCACGAAAAAAGTATGAACTATCGAGGAGTCGAGTATCCTTGGAGTGATCGTGAAGCGGCGGAAATGGCATTAGCGGGGAGTGTAAAAAATATTAGTCGAGTTGAGTAATTAGTGGATTAATACTACAGCACTACGTAGTGCTGTAGTGAAAAAGATTCTGCGTTAGTCTTTTAGTATGGAAATAACAAAGTTAAAACATATTCATTTTACGGGTATTAAGGGTGTGGGTATGACTGCTCTTGCCTTATGCATGCGTGACTTAGGCATTAAAGTTACAGGTAGCGATATAAGCGAAGAGTTTGTAACTGACGAGATATTACACAAAAATAACGTTGCATGGAAAGACGGTTTTAGCGTTGGGAATTTACAACCCTTACCGGATCTTGTTGTTACAACCGGAGCTCATGGGGGATTAATGAATCCCGAAGTTGTAGCTGCCAGAAAAAAGAAAATACCCGTTCTAACGTTTGCAGAGCTCCTGGCAGAGGTATCAAAAAGTAAAGATTTAATTGCAGTTTGCGGAGTAGGAGGAAAGACGACTACGTCATCCATAATTAGCGTTATCTTGGATACAGCTGAATTGCAACCATCCTTTGCAGTTGGAGTAGGAAATATTTATCCATTAGGTACACCTGGAAAATATGATAAAAATGGATCTCACTTTATTTGTGAAGCCGATGAATATGTTGTTTCTCCGGGTATTAATAACTCGCCGAAGTTCATGCTTCTTAATCCAAAAATACTTATTGTTACCAACATTGAATATGATCACCCGGATATATATAAGAATTTGGAGGAGACTAAAAATATATTTCGAGATTTATTTTTAAAAATTCCTAAAGACGGCCTACTTGTTGCATGCATTGACAATGCAAACGTAGCCTCTGTTATTAAAGATATTAATGTTCATACCGTCACTTATGGTTTTAGTGAACATGCAGATTTCCAAATTAAAAATCTAAGAAATAATAATCAGAAAGTTAATTTTGACATATACATTAAAAAGGATAAGAGTGAAATAAAAAATGTTGTTGTAAATATTCCCGGTAAATATAACGCACTCAATTTGCTTGCTGCGTTTGTAGTAGGTTGGCGGTTAAATATTAGTTATGACTTAATAAAAAGAGGACTTGAGAGGTATTTGGGATGTCGGAGAAGGTTTGAGGAAATGCCACATTTCAACGGTGCGGTTTTTGTTGACGATTATGCACACCATCCTAAAGAAATTCAGGCGGTCATTAAAGCAGCTAGGGATTGGTATCCAAAAAAACGGATTATTGCAATATTTCAACCGCACACATACTCCAGGACAAAAGCGTTATTTGATGAATTTTCAGAAAGTTTCAAGTCGGCGGATATTGTTGGATTTATGGATATTTATGCGTCTGCCCGGGAGGGTAAGGATGAAACAGTTACGTCACACATGTTGGTTAAGACTACAGGAATATATAATAGTAAGGCTTTTTATCTGGGAGATAGTAAAAAAACACTAGAATGGATTAAGAAAAACGTCGGACCTGAGGATGTCGTTTTAACAATGGGAGCAGGAGATATCTTCCATCTTTATGAAAAACTCAAAAATTGATAATTTCCTTAAAGTTAAAAAAGAATTAGGCAATAAAGTTATATTGAATGAACCGATGGCTTTTCATACGACCCTGGATATTGGAGGACCGGCCAGACTTTTATCAGAAGTAAATGAAGATGAAGAATTGATTAAATTGGTAAAGCTAGCGTTTAAATATAAAATTCCCTATATCGTTATCGGGGAGGGCAGCGATCTGCTTGTATCTGATCTGGGTTTTATGGGGTTTGTGATTATCAATAAAGTAGATGATGTACGAATTAATGGCAGTAAAATTATGGTAAAGTCCGGAACGAATTTACAAAAATTCATAAACTTCACAATTGGCAAGGGTTATTCCGGTATAGAGAAAATGTCCGGAATTCCGGGTACGGTGGGGGGTGCGATATACGGCAATGCCGGAGCATACGGCCAAACCATTAGCGACCATATTTTAAAAGTAAAAACTTTCAATGGAAAGATAATTAAGTGGTACACAAAAACTGATTGTAAATTTAGTTATCGGGATAGTATTTTTAAGAAGAAAAATGAAACGATTCTAGAAGCTGAGTTTGAGTTCGAAAAAGGGGTGTCAGAATTTATGAAAAAAGTGTCTTTGGATATAATTGCCATGCGGTCACAAAAGTATCCTCCGGGTATAAAGTGTCCGGGTTCTTTTTTTAAAAATATTATTGCTGATGAGTTATCGGCATCTGTACTTAATAAAATTGCGAAGGAAAAAATTGTATACGGAAAAATTCCGGCCGGCTATTTAATGCAAGAAGTTGGAGCACGGGGACAACAAAGGGGAAGCGTAAAAATAGCAGATTACCACGGAAACCTTATCGTAAATTTGGGAAACGGCAAAGCCGACGATTTTTATTCTTTGGCTTACGAATACGCAAATAAAGTTGAAAAAAAATTTGGAATTAAACTTGAACCGGAGGTTCAACTTTTAGGCTTCGAAAAACTATGAGTAACAGTTGGAAAAATAAAAAAGTTGCAATATTAGGCTGGGGAATTAACGGGTCGGATGCAGCTGAGTTTTTAATAGAAAAGGGAGCGGATATAACAGTCTTCGATTTGAAGGAAGAAGAAGAATTGGATTTCGGTGTGATCGATAAGTCTAAATTAAAGCTTATCTTAGGTAATACATATCTGAAGAAAGGGTTGAAAAACTTTGATGTAATTTTTCGAGCCCCTGGGGTTTACAGATATCTTCCGGAAATTGTCGAAGCAGAAAAAAGGGGAACAATTGTAACCTCAGTTACAGATCTTTTTTTTGACTTATGTCCTGCAAAAATAATAGGTGTAACAGGGACAAAAGGAAAAGGAACGACGAGTACATTAATTTATGAAATTTTAAAGAAAGGCGGTTTTGATATACACCTGGCGGGGAATATCGGCGCTCCTATGCTAAGACTTTTACCAAAATTAAAAATTACGAGCTGGGTAGTATTGGAATTATCCTCGTTTCAGCTAATAGATATGGCTAGAAGTCCTCATATGGCAGTTGTTTTAAACATAACAGAGGATCACATGGATTGGCATAAAAACAGGGAAGAGTATGTTGACGCCAAGTTAAGAATAGTCAAATTTCAGAACCCAACGGATTATGCAATCTTAAATTATGACTTTGAAGCTTCTCGAAAATTTGCTAAACATACACAAGCCCGAGTTTATTATTTTTCAAAAGATAAAGAAGTATTGGGGTCATTCGTTAAAGATAACGAAATTAATATCGATGATAAAAGCAAAAACGTTAAATTGGGTGATGTTAATAGTCTGTTATTAAGAGGCAGACATAACTGGGAAAATGTTTGTGCGGCAAGTTGTGCTGCATATTTAGCAGGCGTAAGACCGAATATAATAAAGGATGTAATTTTCTTGTTCAGAGGTCTTGAACACAGACTTGAGCTTGTCAGAGAAGTAAATGGAGTTACGTATTATAACGACTCGTTTTCAACCAATCCTCAAACAGCTCTAGCTGCAATAAATGCGTTTGAAGAACCGTTAACGGTTATTCTAGGAGGATTTGACAAGGGTTTAAAGTATGAAGAAATTGCAGAGGGATGCAAGTCAAAAACGAACATAACAAACGTTATACTAATTGGGGATATAGCAGATAGAATAAAAGACAGTTTGACTACAACAAAATTTGCAGGCAAAATTTACAGTTTGGGAAAAAGTAATATGAAAGACATCGTGAAAAAATGTATACAAATTACACCCAAAGGTGGGGTGGTACTACTGTCACCAGGAAGCTCTTCTTTCGATATGTTTAAAGATTATAAAGATCGGGGGAACCAATTTAAAACTGCCGTATCACTTCTTTGAGTAATATGAACAACAGTCCGATTGGTGTATTCGATTCGGGATTAGGCGGGTTGACTGTTGTCAAGGAAATTAAGAAAGTACTACCTGACGAGAAAATCATATATTTAGGAGATACTGCACGAGTACCATACGGAACCAGGAGCAGCTCGACGGTAATCAAATTTTCTTTAGAAAATACAAAATTTTTAGTCACAAAAAAAGTTAAATGTATCGTTATTGCCTGTAATACCTCATCAGCTTGGGCGACGGATGCAATTAAAAATACGACTGATATTCCGATTCTAAACGTAATTGACCCTGCAGTTGATAGTGCCATAGAAGGGAATATAAGAAAAATCGGAATTATCGCAACCGCCGGAACAGTAAGAAGCGGAGTTTATCAGAAAAAACTTAAAGCTAAGAATTCCAATATTGATGTATATGCAAAAGCGTGCCCACTCTTTGTTCCGTTAATTGAAGAAGGTGAAACTAAGGGTAAAATAATCGAATTAGTTGCAAAAAAATACCTATCCGAATTAAAAAGTAAAGATATTGATGCATTAATTTTAGGATGTACGCACTACCCAATAATTGACAAGGTAATTGGTGATGAAATGGGGAGAAACGTTAGGTTAATTAATCCCGCTGTCGGTTTAGCACAAGAACTGTCCAAAATACTCGATAAAAGTGATCTTTACGCCGAAAAACGATTCGATGACGATGAATATTATCTGACGGATGATCCGACGGGGTTTATTAATGTTGCAGAAGCTTATTTGGAAGAAGATATCGATAATTTAATAACTAAAATAAGCCTAACGTAGCAGATGCATAAAAAATTAAAAGTGCTTGTCTTGATGGGAGGCAAGTCACCCGAACACGAAATATCATTAATTAGCGGTCGTGAGGTTGTTGCAAATTTATCACCAAGCAAATATGAAATTTTGCCTCTAGTTATATCTAAAAAAGGCGATAAGTGGCTCTTAACTTCTAAAGAGATAATATTAAAATTAACAAACGTCTTGGATCTTAAGGGTACCTCAAAAGAAATTTCATTAAGTACGTATGAAGTAGTTTCTTCGTTAGGAGATAAGATAAAGGAATCAGATGTCGTTTTTATAGCCATGCATGGTGTATTTGGTGAAGATGGAACTATCCAAGGCATGTTGGAAACGGTAGGCCTAAAGTATACGGGGTCTGGGGTATTAGCAAGTGCTTTGGGTGTGGACAAGTTGGTTTTTAGAAAATTAATGCAAAGAGTAAATGTTCCTATCCCAAAATATGTCGCACTTAGTAAAGGTGAAAAAATAACAAACTTAAGAACAAGGTTGGGTGATTACCCTTATTTTGTTAAACCCCATAACCAAGGATCGTCGGTAGGAACATCTCTTGTAAGAAAACAAAAAGATTTGAAATCTTCGTTGGAACGTGCTTTCAAATATAGTAATACTGTTTTAATTGATGAGTTTGTTCAAGGTAAAGAGGTTACGTGCGGCATTTTGGGGAACAATATGCCATTTGCGTTACCTCTCGTTGAGATACATCCATTAATAGGCAAATATTTTGATTATGACTCCAAATATAAAGAATCTGGTGCAGAAGAACTTGTTCCGGCTAATATTACGAAAAAATTAACCCAAAAAGTAAAGGACTTAGCGATTAAGGTATATAATGAAATTGGTTGTAGAGGTTTTGCAAGAGTTGATTTTATTTTAAAGAATAACGAAACGCCGGTAGTATTAGAAATAAATACTATACCCGGCCTCACTCCAACGTCGTTATTGCCTAAAGCAGCAAGAGCTGCGGGAATTAAATATACTAAACTCCTTGATAAAATAATAAATTATGCAACAGAATAAAGTTAATAGCCTTATTAAGTGGTGGGTAACACCCAAACTTCCTTATCAGGATGTCTATGGTTTACCACTCCTAAAAGAAAAAGGTGTATTAAGTCTGATTAATTACAGAATAATACAGTGGTTTAGTCACCCAATTAAAAGAAGAGCCGCAAGGCAATATTTAAGACTATTACAACATTTCACTGACATAAAGGTGATAGGAATTACTGGGAGCGTTGGTAAAAGTACTACATCTCAAATGATCAATTCGATACTTAAACAAAACGGGAGTGTGGTGTGTACCCTGCCGAATGTTGATTCTGTTTATAATATTCCCAACACTATTTTAAGATGCCAACCCGAAACGAAATATTTGATATTGGAAATGTCCGTGGAATATCCGGGGGAAATGGACTATTACTTATGGCTGGCAAAACCCGATATTGGCGTAATAACAAATATTTATCCAACACATACTTTATTTTTCAAAAATGAGCAGGGAGTTTTGCATGAAAAAAGTAAATTGGTCAAAAGCCTTGGAGTTAAAGATGTTGCGATACTAAATTGGAATAATAACTATTTAAGAACTCTAATACCATTAATTAAAGCAAAAATAATTTGGTTTGGTGGTAAAGGTGTAAGATTTGAGAGTCCTGTTATTACAAAAGATTACAAGTATAGTTATAAGCTTATTCTTGGTAAAAACGCTAGATATCGATCCAAAATATACTTGCCCTTGGTGGGAGATCAGTTCGCAGAAAATTCTTTGGCCGCTGCCGCCGTATGTAATGCCTTGGGGGTAGATATAAAGGATATCAAAAGGGGTTTGGAAAACTTCAAACAGCCGGAGCACAGAATGAAAATTATTCAGGGAAGTGGAGGCGCCCTTATAGTAGATGATTCTTATAACAATAATCCCCTTGCTGCAATGGCAGCGCTGCAATCATTTAATCACATAGCAGGTAAAAAGAAAAAAGTTGTAGTTTTTGGAGACATGCTGGAATTAGGTAATTTGGAGGAAAAATACCATATTGATCTGGGAAAGTATTTAGCCAAACATAATTTAGATATGCTAATTTGTGTGGGTAAAGCATCAAAGTTAACCGCGAATTCAGCCTCAGTTGTAATGGGTGAAACCAAAGTAGTGTCCTTAGAAACGTCAAGTGATGTTATTCCAGTACTGAAAAAATATAACAAAAAAGATTACGCAATATTGATTAAAGGGTCTAGATCAATTGGTTTAGATAAAATTGTACCGAACTTTACATGATTTATTGTGAAAATAGGTATATTATAGATATGTTGTTGCCGTTGTTTTCTTTGCCATACTTTCTTCTAAGAAGAAAGTATGAATAACTTATGAATTTGCCAAACCTGCTGCCCTTGGCGTTAGGCCTTATCCTTTTTTCTTTTTTTGTAACAAGTTTACTAATAGTTCCCTATATTAACCTTCTCTATAAATTAAAATGGACAAGAAAAAAGGAGGCTCCATCAGTCGGTAAGGTGCCGTTATTTGATCAACTCCATGATATCAAAGCCGGTACGCCTCTCGGTGGCGGAATTTTAATAATTGCCGTAGTTACGATACTGTTTTCACTACTTTTTCCCTTTGCCTCACACATGGGTGTGTATATAAGGAGTTCTTTTGATTTTAAACCGGAGCTTTTCGTTATCTTTTTTACATTTTTATCCTTCGGGGCTCTCGGACTAAGCGATGATTTAATAAAAACGTTCGGAAAACCCAAGAAGGGTACTCTGGGCCTTATTTTTGGTTTGACAAGAAAACAGAAATTTATTTTACAGTGGATTTTGGCTTTTATTGTAGCCTATATCCTTCATTACAGCCTGGGGATTAACATCCTCCATATACCCCTTGTCGGTTCAACTATAAATTTAGGGTTTTGGTATATGCCTTTTTCCGCTTTTGTAATTGTTGCCTTTGCCAACGCTTTTAATATCACGGACGGTCTTGATGGTTTGGCTTCGGGGCTCCTTCTGATTTGTCTCGGTGCTTTTGGGATGATATCTTCATCTTTTCTTGATACACCTCTTTCGTTATTTATAGCACTGCTTTTCGGTTCGCTTATTGCGTTTCTCTATTTCAATGTGTGGCCTGCGAGAATATTTTTAGGAGATGCCGGTGCCTTAGCTTTCGGAGCGACTTTGGCGATCATTGGGTTATTAACCGGAAGTATAATTGCCCTGACAATAATCGGAGGGGTTTTCGTAGTTGAATTACTATCCTCTGCAGTTCAAATGATTGGCTGGAAATTTATCAAAAGACCGATATTTCCTTTAGCTCCCGTTCATCATACATTATTGGCGATCGGTTGGGAGGAACCGAAAATTGTAACGCGGGCTCTTTTGGTTGGTTTCGTTTTGGCAATTTTTGGTTTATGGCTTGCAACGATATAAGTATAGTGATTACATTTCCCGCAATTTATGAAAATAAGATTAAAAAAACAGAGAAAATCATATGACAAAATACTTCTACTAACCACTGTTACATTTACCTTACTCGGGATATTATTCATTCTTGATGCATCCGGGCCGGAAGCATTAAATAAGTTTTCAGACAGATTTTATTTTGCCAGGCAGCAATTATATTGGGGGGTGTTGGGAACGTTTTTGATGCTATTTGTATCAAGAATTAATTACTCTGTTTGGAAAAAATTCGCTGTTGTTTTATTTTTTTTGACGCTTGTAACATTGATTGTTGTTTTGATTCCTCCAATTGGCGTCAAAGTATTAGGAGCAAAAAGATGGATAGTTTTAGGAGAGTTTACATTTCAACCGTCAGAAATTGTAAAACTAACCTTAGCCATTTATATTGCTAAAGTTGCAGCTTCAGGAAAAAAGATATTAGCTTACCTCGTACCTTTAATAGTTGTTCTCTTTTTGGTAATGTTACAGCCTGATCTGGGCACGGCTTTAATTATTGCTGTTGTAACATTTTCACAGTTATATATTTCGGGTTTACCGATATTGAACCTATTTTATATAGGTTTTGGTGGAGTAATAGCCTCTCTGCTATTAATAATCGGCTCAGCATATAGGAGAAGCAGGTTGTTGACTTTTTTGCATCCGATAAATGATGTTTTAGGTCGGTCATATCATATAACACAGATTTTGTATGCCTTAGGATCTGGTGGTTTATTGGGTGTAGGTTTGGGACAATCAAGACAGAAATATTTATTTTTACCGGAAGCGGCAACCGATTCGATATTTGCAGTTATATCTGAAGAAATCGGATTCGTAGGCGCATTTATTGTGATCCTATTATTTATTTTTTTTATTGCCAGATGTATAAAGATAGTTAAAACTGCTCCAGATAAATTTTCTTTTATACTTGCACTTGGAATTACATCATGGTTGGCAAGTCAGACTTTAATAAATCTCAACTCAATTGTTGTTTTAACTCCGCTTACTGGTGTCCCTTTGCCTTTTTTCTCTTATGGAGGGTCATCAATTATTTCAATATTGATTGCTATAGGGATACTATTAAATATAAGTCGACATGCAGAAACTAGATAAAAAAATACTAATAGCAGGCAGTCATGCTGGTTCTACCTCTTACGCGGTGATTGAAGAGCTTAAATTAAGTAAGAAATATAACTGGAAAATATTTTTTGTGGGAGCTAAAAGTGCGGTAGCAGGTAAAAAAGTGCCCACTCTAGAAAATACAATTTTCCCTAAGATGAATATTAAATTTTATTCGATAGAATCAGGCAGAATCCAGAGAAAATTTACCAGACATACGATCCCGTCAATTTTGAAAATTCCTTCAGGTTTGTTGAGTGCGTATTTTATCTTTAATAAAATACAACCGGACATAACGCTCTCTTTCGGTGGGGCTGTGGGATTTAGTATTTCCGTGGCATCTTGGTTAAAAAAGACACCGCTCGTTATACATGAACAAACAGTTGCGGTGGGTTTTGCTAATAAGTATTCGTCTTTATTTGCGAGGAAAATTGCATTGGCTCGGAAAGAAAGTCTTAACTATTTTCCGGTAAATAAGTGTGTCGTAGTCGGTAACCCCATTTCCAGAGAGGTTTTATCTCTTAAGGTTCGAACAAGCCTTCATGAAAATAAAACGATTTTTATAACCGGTGGGTCCCGAGGATCAGAAACAATAAATGATACAGTCAAACCAATATTAATAAAACTTTTGCAAAAATATTATGTCATTCAGCAAACTGGATTTAGCCAGTTTGAGGAATTCAAAAATATTAAGCAAAAACTTCCCGACGGATTAAGGCAGAAAATTGAAGTTTATCCGATGATTGAGTCGTGGAATTGGTACAAAATTCTTGATCGGGCCGATGTCATTGTCTCTAGATCGGGCGCTAATGTGGTCTCTGAACTTATTACGCTAAAAAAACCGGCTATTTATATTCCAATCCTGTTCTCTTATGAAAACGAGCAATTTAAAAACGCTAAGATTGCAGTTGACCTTGGAATTGCAAAGATCATTGAACAGGATAAACTTTCACCCCTCCTTTTATATGAGACTATTGAAGACGCATTCGGTAATTGGGATGAAACCATATCAAAGATGAAGACTTCTGAGTTGGGAGACGAAAAGGCTGCCCAAAAACTTGTAAATTTGATTGAAAATTTATGCTAAAGAAGCTTGTTAAGATATTAACACTACTAATGATCCCGACCTTAGTAATCTTTTTGATAGGATATATTCCTAAATTGGTACCGATTAACGAGGTGAATTGTTTTAGTCAGTATGGGAATTGCAGCGAAACGCTAAAGAAAAACTTGGAAAATGTTGACAAAAAAAATCTGTATAATACAAAAAAAGAGATTTCGTCCGAACTACGTAATAATTTGATGGTTTCGGATTATTCTTTACAATATCGAATTCCTTACGCCATAATAGTAAGGGTACTAGAAAAAACCCCGATATATTCTATGACAGATTCATCTAACGCTAAATACATGCAAATAGACAAACGCGGTTTAGTTTTAAGTGAAAGTAACAGTACTAATTTACCCTTTATTATTAGCGATAGTACGCTACCTTTGCAGGGGACTAGTGTCGGAGCCGATGAGCTTTTCGCACTTTCAATTATTAGAGTTATTCATCCAGGTTTTAATGTAAAAGTAGCAAGGATTGAGAATAATACTTTAATAGTTGAACTGGATGCCGGGCTTAAGATACTATTTCCGGTAGAGGGTGACAAAGATGCGTTGGTTGGATCAATGTTTCTCATTATGTCAAAGATTAAAGCCGGTAGTGACATTATGAATCTAATCGGTGTAAAAGAAATTGACCTCCGATATAAAAATCCAATCTTACGCGTTGGGAGTACGGAAGTAAATTAATTTATGGCTAAACCTAAAACAAGACTAATTGCAGGAATTGATCTCGGTTCTTCAAAGATATCAACTGTGATTGCACATTCGGTTAGTGAAGAGGGTGGATTAAGTTCGAATTTGAATGTAGTGGGAGTTGCAACTTCAGAATCTAAGGGTATCAGAAAAGGGCAAATTGTAGACCCGGAAGAAGCAATTGATTCGATTATTGAATCTATTGAAGCTGCTGAGCGGATGGCAGGCTACAATTTAACAAGCGCATACGTTTCTTTGGGTGGTGCAAATGTCGGATCGCAGAATTCGCATGGTGTTGTTGCCGTATCCGACCCGAACGGCGAGATTGTAGCAACAGACGTTGATAGGGTAATTGAAGCCGCATCAGCTGTATCTCTTCCGACGGCCAGGGAGTTGGTACACGTCATTCCCAGAGAGTTTGTAGTTGATGGGGAGGTGGGGGTTAAAAATCCCGTCGGTATGTCAGGTATAAGACTTGAAGTTGAAACACATATTGTTTCGGCATCTTCTGCCGCGATTAAAAATGTTGAAAAAGTTCTGCATGAGGCCGGAATTCAAATTGAAGAAATGGTTTTTACAGGTTTAGCTGCCTCTGAAGCAGTATTAACTAAAACTGAAAAAGAACTTGGTTGTGTGTTGATTGATATTGGGGGCGGGACAACTTCGGTTGCTGCATATATTGACGGCGCATTGGCGTCTTCATTTATTATCCCAATTGGCTCGAAAAACGTTACAAATGATTTAGCTATAGGGTTAAGGTTATCACTTGAGTCTGCTGAAAAAGTTAAAATATCCTTATCAAGGTACGCTGGAAAAAGGGTTAGAGAAACCCCGGAAGAAGATCAGGTTGATGTTTCGATTCTAGGAGCAGATGAATCAAAGAAGATTTCAAAAAAAACTTTAATTGAAGGCATAATAAAACCCCGATTAAATGAAATATTTTCTATGGTGAAGATACAACTTGATCGGGATAATTTAAGTGCAAGAATCCCGTCAGGTGCGATAATAGCCGGTGGAGGGGCAAATGTAATCGGATGCGAGGAGTCGGCAAAAAGAGTCATGGGTGTGCCAACAAGAATTGGCAAGCCAAGAGGTGTGAGCGGCCTCATAGATGATATAATGAACCCCGCTTTTGCAACGCCGGTTGGCTTAATACTCTGGGGTGCATCCACCATTCCCAAAAGTCATGTACCTAACTTTACAGATAGGTTAAAATTACCGACGAAGGGATTTACGGGAAAGTTGATAGAGATTATTAAAGATCTTCTGCCCTAAAAATAATTGCGGGACTTGTTTTTAATGGACTTCC
This sequence comes from Candidatus Woesebacteria bacterium RIFCSPLOWO2_01_FULL_39_23, assembly GCA_001793095.1. Lineage (GTDB taxonomy): Bacteria > Patescibacteriota > Microgenomatia > UBA8517 > UBA8517 > HO2-FULL-38-9. Next base: position 197,384 of record MGHG01000009.1, on the reverse strand, counting down.
TATAGTAGAATCTTGCCCAATAGCGTAAGAAGCTAAAAGTTTTCTTTGTCATATTTTATTTTTCTAAAAGAAAGTATGAGATGTTTATGGCACTAGTTAAACCAGATTCCGGCAGAATTGCAAAAATTAAAGTGATAGGCATAGGCGGTGGTGGTGGTAATGCTGTCAGCTCAATGATTGAGGGAAATGATATCGCGGGAGTTGAATTTATTTCAATAAACACTGACGCACAAGTGCTTCTTGCTAACAAAGCCGGAACAAAGCTTCAAATAGGTGAAAAACTGACAAAAGGCCTCGGAGTTGGGGGAGACCCTACAATTGGATCGCAAGCTGCTGAAGAGTCGTTGGAGAAAATAAAAGAGTTGTTGGTTGATTCAGATATGGTCTTTATTACGGCCGGGATGGGTGGCGGAACCGGTACCGGCGCGTCACCTATAGTTGCAAAACTTGCTAAAGAAACAGGCGCTTTAACCGTTGCTGTTGTAACGAAACCATTCCAGTTTGAAGGGACAAGAAGATCTGTTGTTGCCGACGAAGGCATAGAGACGTTAAGGAATGAAGTTGATACTTTAATAGTAATTCCTAACCAACGCTTGATGGATGTCATCGATAGAAAAATGACGCTTCTTGAAGCTTTTAAAGTAGCTGATTCGGTTTTAGGTCAGGCTGTCGGAGGTATTGCGGAAATTATTACAACCCCTGGCTTAATTAATGTCGACTTTGCTGACGTCAGAACAATAATGAATAATGCAGGATCTGCACTCTTGGGTATAGGAACCGGAGTTGGAGAAAATCGAGCACAGATGGCTGCGAGAGCATCAATTGCGTCCCCACTGCTTGATTTATCAATTGAAGGAGCAACGGGTGTACTTTTCAATATTACTGGTGGACCTGACTTAACGATGTTTGAGGTTGATGAGGCAGCTAAGATTATAAGTAGCGCTGCCGATACCGACGCCAATATTATTTTCGGGGCAGTGATCAAAAATGATTTAGCTGATCAGATTAGAATTACAGTTGTTGCGACGGGTTTTGACGAAACCAGAGCAAGGCTTGCAAAAATAAGCCAGCCAAGGATTCCTCCGATTCAGGGTGTAGTAAGCGAGTCCCCGATTCAAGCTGAGAAAAGAGAAGACAAAGAAGAAGAGCAACCCCCAACTGAAGGTGGGGAAGATGACACGTTCGGAGAGAAATTTGAGATCCCGGCATTTCTTCGAAGAATTCAGTAGTTCTTAATTTTCATATTAATTAACGATTTCACTTGGCGTTGGAGTTGGGATTTGAGTTGGAATGGGTGATGGCCGGAGAGGGAGTACTTCGAGACCAGAAATGCTATCAACAACAATTAATTGATCTTTAGTATAGTACTTGCCGGTTGCAAGAATCCTTTTTCCGTCATAATTCGATACGTTAAAGCTTGAAGGAATATTTAATTTTATAGCTTCGCCGGACGGCATAATTAAATAATATGTACTTTCCGCGTCTCCCACCATTATTTTTAAGAGTCCTGCTTTTGAAACATTGACAAAATCAGGCTCTTTTTCAACTTCGACAATTTTTTCCTTAGGTTGTGTTGTTACTTTACCTAGTCCGAAAAATAATCCAGCAAAAGCAGTGATTAATACGGGGAGAGCGATAAGAGGGATTCCCAAACGAAAGGTGATTGTAGTTGTTTGTTTTTTCTTAAGTTGGTTGAGAAGCTTGTAAAGTCTAGACAGGGGATTATTGACTTTGATATCCAATAGGGGTTCGTCAAGTGTTTTTTCTTCTGACGCATCTTTCAGTTTCTTCAATGCGCCGGTCATCGTTGACGACTTATGCACTAATTTCGGAAGGTCTTGTTCGCTAATATTTTCCGCTTCTTCTTTAGAAATATATTTTCCTGACTCACCCCTAGGTCTGTCCATAAAATTGGTATTATTTTAATTAAATACCCCAGTGTAGTACATGTCAAATTTGTGAAGATAATTACAGAATTGTTGGTTGTGATTTAGTAAATTCTGAGAATAATATGGCATTTAAATTTGAGTTAGAAATCGTAGATTTGGGCGGTAAAACACCTCAAATATCCATATTAAAATGTAATTACGGTCCTAATAATCCCGCTTCCGAATGTCTGATAAAACGTATACAAAAAGTCGGTAGACAAACTCAGGTGCTGGATTATTACGGTGATGAACACGTTTTAGCAAAGCGGGGTTTTGGAATGGTTTACCAAGCAGGAGAATATCAAATTAAGGGAGATTGTGAGGAAGGTAGAAGTACATAATGTACTCCTCATACCTTATAAAAATGATATTTTTAATTATTGGAGAATATGTATGATATGTTGTCGCTATTTGTAACAAAAGAAGGATTTGCACGGGTACATTTTATAATATATCTGGAGTTATTTTGGTTTAGCTAGTTCTTCCGCTCTTTTGCCAAGATAGCTTATTAAGTTGCTATCTACTTTGACATTTGGAGTGGAATAAATTTTATGTAGCATCACTCCTACCTTCATAACCTCTGTGGGATCTTGACCTTGCCCAACTATAAACCATGAAATAGATTCTCCACCTGGAGTATTAATTTTTGAAAGGAATCCTTCTCTTCCGTCAGGTCTTATCAATAACCCATGAAAACCATCAGGTAAACTTTTTTCTTGATCGAGGATTTGTTGGGCAATTGATCTTTCTACCATAACCGAGGTATTATATATGACTATAGGTACTTTTGCAAATTCAAATAGGTAAAATTGTTATATAATTAAGTTGCTAGGATGAATATTGCTACCAAATGCAGATGGGGCACTATGCAGGCCTCCCGCTCGGTGAAAGTTACCCTTTAAAGGTGAGACCTTGCAAGGTAAGAAATTATGTAAATAGATAGTGAGATGTTAAATACAAATTATTTTGAAAATTGGGGATAATGCATTATAGTTAAAACGAAAATGACCAGATATGAAGTTATTACCGGTGAATCTTCCCGTAAAGACGCACACAATCAAGACGATCTATTTGAAAGGTGGTTAATAAAAAGAGGTGGTGAATTAAGACCATATCAGGAAATAGTCCCACCACGTCTAAATAATGACCAACTGTTATTTACAATGAACCTAGAGAATATAGCTTCGGCGCGAACACAGCAAAAATTAACTTTATCTTTTTCTCGAAAAATTGAAAGTTTATTGGGTGGTATTGATAAAAGGAACGCGAGATTGAAGCGGAATTTGGTAGCTAAAAGAGAAGAGTTACTTCCATATTTACGGGCTTCAAATAAATTTATAAGTGAATGGAGTAGTTTTTCAAGCCGTAGTGTTTTAGGGAAACTCATAGATAGTAAAGATCCTGATCTTGCAGCGTATGCACAAGTAGCAATGAATATACTGGAGAATGGAAACGGGAAATTAAAAGAAGATCCCAAAAAAGCAAAACAATTTGGTGAAATTTGCGATCACATTCGTGATGTTATGATGGATAGGACGCTAAGAGAAAGAGGAACCGAAAAGTGAACATAAATATTATGATGCAAAAGTACCTCATTTTATTCTTAACAGACATCATCCTCCGTAGTGAAAGTACGAAAAACATATGAAAAAAGCATATTTTGAACCAGTTGACTTGAAAATAAATTTTTCTGAGAAAGAAACAGAGCTTCTACATCATTGGTACGAAAAAGGAATTGTTAAAAAGTATCTCGAAAAAAATAAAAACTCAAAAAAAATATTTTCGTTTTTGGATGGTCCGATCACTGCAAATAACCCCATGGGTGTTCATCATGCTTGGGGAAGAACATATAAAGATGTCTGGCAAAGATACAAAAATATGCGAGGGTATAGACAGAGGTTTCAAAACGGTTTCGATTGCCAAGGCCTATGGGTAGAGGTGGAGGTTGAAAAGGAACTGGGTCTTAAGAGTAAAAAAGAAATAGAAAACCTTGTACCGGGGGATCCTAAAGCCTCGGTTGCCAAGTTCATTGAACTCTGCAAAGCACGCGTTTATAAATATGCCGAAATACAAACAGAGCAGACAAAACGGTTGGGAAATTTCATGGATTGGGAAAATTCCTACTATACATTGTCTGATGATAATAATTATATGATATGGCATGTACTCAAAATTTGCCATGAGTCAGGCCTTATTTATAAAGGAAGAGATTCCGTTCCCTGGTGTCCGCGATGCGGAACAGCCATAAGCCAACATGAAATATTGACAGAAGATTATAAAGAAATGGTCCACGAAACGGTATTTTTTAAAGTTCCAATTCAAAGCCGCGATTTTCAGTTATTAGTTTGGACTACAACTCCTTGGACGATCCCCGCCAATGTCGCATTAGCTGTTAACCCGAAATTTATATATAAAATTTGGAAATTAACTAATGGTGAAAAAATAGTTACCATGAATGAAAAAGAAATTAAAGAACCCGAATCGTTACAGTGGTTTACAAGAAATATAGTTGAATCGGGTTTTTCTCAAAGTACTAGCACAGAGGATATAAGTGGTCGAGACCTAGTTGGCTTAAAATATCATGCCCCGTTTGATGACCTAGAAAGAATTCAACAAGCTAGAAAGGAAAATGATAGTACTTTCCACTCAGTGGTTGCTGCGGAGGATTTGGTTGTATCAACAAAAGGAACGGGCATACTGCATGTTGCACCTGGTGCCGGAGAAGAGGATTTCAGATTAGGTAAAGAGAAAAATCTACCGGTAATTGATGTTATAGATGAAGAAGCAAATTACTACGAAGGCTTGGGTGAATTTTCCCGCCAGAATGCAAAGAAACATCCTGAAATAATAATAAATTATCTGAAGGAGAAGGATGGGGGTAAATTCTTACTAAAAACTGCAAACATAACTCACAGATACCCCGCATGTTGGAGATGTAAGACTGAACTTGTGTGGCGTGTAGTTGATGAGTGGTATATCGCAATGGATAAACCACTAAAAAGTTCGAAAAACGATGAACGAAGAACGAATAACACATTGCGTGAAGCAATGATCGAGGTTGCTAAAAAGATTACATGGATTCCCGGTTTTGGACTCGAAAGAGAACTGGATTGGTTAAAGAATATGCATGACTGGTTAATATCCAAAAAAAGATATTGGGGATTGGCGCTGCCGATTTGGGAATGCTCAACATGCGGTAATTTCGAAGTAATAGGAAACTATAGTGAACTAAAAGTTAGAGCAACAGCTGGGTGGGATAAATTTGACAGGCATTCTCCGCATAAACCTTGGATTGATGAAGTAAAAATCACATGTTCAAAATGTAAAAGTGTTATCAATCGAATTCCAGATGTCGGTAACCCTTGGTTAGATGCCGGAATTGTTCCTTTCTCAACTGTCACACAAGATAATAAAGGTGAACCTTTATATTTGAAGAACAAAGAGGTATGGCGAAAATGGATCCCAGCTGATTTTATTACCGAAAGTTTTCCCGGGCAATTTAAAAACTGGTTTTATTCCCTTATTGCTATGAGTACTATCCTCGAGCAAAAAGAACCCTTCAAAACTGTTCTAGGTTTCGCTACACTTTTCGCTGAAAACGGTCAACCCATGCACAAAAGCGCAGGAAATATGATTGAATTTAATGAAGGAGCGGAGAGAATTGGCGTTGACGTGATGCGGTGGATGTATTTAAGGCAAAATCCGGTGGACAATTTATTATTTGGATATGGGGTAGGGGATGAAACGAGAAGAAAATTTCATCTCAAAATTTGGAACGTCTATAATTTTTTTATCACATATGCAAACCTTGACGGATGGTCACCGAGCCGATACCCCCAACCAGTAGGTTCTCCCAATAAAAACTCCAAAACTCCAAAACTCCAAAACTCCAAAAATGCATTAGACAGGTGGATTCTCTCAAGACTAAAAGAGACGCTTGATGTGACAACCCACTATATGGACAGTTTTGATGCTTTTAAAGTAAGTGGTGTAATAGAAAGTTTTGTTGACGATCTTTCAAATTGGTATATTAGGCGGTCAAGAGAAAGAGTTGGGGCCTCATATTCCTCCAATGAAGACAGAAATAATTTTTACGAAACTACTTATTTTGTATTAGTGAATTTGATGAAAATGCTTGCTCCATTTATACCTTTTATGGCCGATCTTATTTTTAGCAATTTGACAAAAGAGCCATCTGTCCATCTAGCTGATTGGCTGGATATAAAATTCAAATCTGATGATGCACTTGTCGATACGATGAAAGGTTTAAGGATGTTAGTTGAAAAGGTTCATGCTGAAAGAAAAGTACAAGCTATTCCCGTGCGCCAACCATTAAATTCGCTTGCGACTGCTTATTCAAAACCGTCCGCCGAACTGGAGGTAATTGTTAAAGACGAAATTAATGTAAAAATTATTGACTGGTCAGCTCTTAAAGGTGAAGAATTTGATATTAAACTTGACACTACTTTAACTCCGGATTTAATTGAAGAAGCGAAAACCCGAGAGTTAATTAGAACTATTCAAAGCGAAAGAAAGAAGCTGGGCGTTGAACTCGATCAAAAGGTAAATATTACGTCAAATTGGTATCCTGATAAAACCGAGTTAAAGGACATGATTATCAAAAAAGCATTAATAAAAGAGCTTAATATTGGAGATAATTTTAAAGTCGAAAAAGCTGCATAATGCGTCAAGCTATTAAGTTAATTTACGTAGAACCGCTTTTTACGATATCGGTTTTTGTTTTAATAGCCTTAGGCCTTTTAGTGCTAAATTCTATTGCTCCGCAGATTTTCCCAATTTATTATTTTTACATAATCGTTTCGATCGGAATATTTATACTTTTTTCCAGAATTAACTTTAAGACAATATCGGCTTTTGCCTGGCATTTTTATATTTTAAGCATATTATTTTTGATCATTCCTTTGATAATCGGACAAATTACAAGGGGTTCTATTAGGTGGATTCCGTTAGGACCGATTACAATTCAGCCGTCGGAATTGGTTAGACCGTTTTTATTAATCTTTTTTGCAGTTTACGTCAACGTAAAAGAAGTAAGCTTAAGGCACTTATTTAACATAGCGCTTCTTGCCCTAATCCCGCTTGTGTTAATTCTTATCCAACCTTCATTAGGTGTAAGCGTAATTACACTGCTGGGGGTTATGGGAATTGTTTTGTTTTCCAAAATTAATAAAAGGCTACTTATCAGCTTAATACTGATTATTTTAATTACGATTCCTTTATCCTGGGTTATTCTTGCTCCTTATCAAAGACAAAGAGTCTTTAGTTTTATAAATCCCTTTACAGATCCTAAGGGTAGTGGTTATAACAGTATTCAGGCAATGATAGCCGTCGGTTCGGGAAAAATCTTCGGTAGGGGTTTGGGTAAGGGGGTACAAACACAACTGGCCTTTTTACCGGAAAGACATACCGATTTTATATTTGCATCGGTGTCTGAGGAGCTTGGAAGTATTGGTGCGGTCGTAGTTGTACTAGGTCTTTTTATTATTCTTTGGAGAATTACCGTATTTATCGAGACCGCTAATGACGAGACCGCGAGGGGGTATTTGATAGGAGTCTTTTTTGTGCTGTTAGCTGAATGTATTATTCATATCGGCATGAATATGGGGCTTTTACCGATCACCGGAATTCCGCTACCTTTAGTGTCGGCCGGCGGGTCTGCCCTACTTGCTACATCAATTTCACTCGCAATAGCTATATCTGCTTCGGGATTACTTAATACCTTGAGTTAATCAGCAAATAAAGATATAATCTCATCTGTATGAAATACGCAATAATCAGAATAGAAGATCGCCAGTATAAAGTTAAAGAAGGCGAGGACGTTTTGGTGGATAAGCTAAATTCTGAGAAACCCAACGTCGAGATATTACTCTTTATCGAAGAGGATAAATGTATCGTAGGCAAGCCTATTATAGCAAAGGCTAAAGTTGATTATAAGATAGCGGACAATGTAAAAGGCGACAAGATAAACGGGTTGAAATATAAAGCTAAGTCGCGCTACAGAAAAAGATTCGGATTCCGGCCCATTTATACGAAGTTGACCATAAATAAAATTAGCGTTTAACTTTTTTATCTCCAACATACTATATCAATATATATCTTATTGCTATCTTGACATCCGTGAAAATTTTGATTATAGTAAATCTAAAGTAAGTTTCTACATAATTACAGAGGATAAAGCTTTTTAGTCATGTCAAAAAAGAAACAGGGCGGAAAATTAATCCAACAGAAAAGACCTAGGCCAAAGTATTTAGGTCTAAAGGTTGGTGATGGCGAAAAAGTTAGTGTAGGCTCCATACTCATACGACAAAGAGGTACTAGGTATTTAGCGGGTGTTGGTGTCAAGGTAGGTCGTGATCATACGCTTTTCTCCCTAGTTGACGGTAAAGTTAAATTTTCGACAAAACTGGGAAGGAAAAGAATTTCGGTAATATAATATGGTAGAAGAAGTAGTACAAATTGCGGTTGATCAGCTTCAGCCGAATCCTTTACAACCACGGGGTGCAATAACCCCTGAAAGTTTGGTTGATCTTGTTGATTCAATAAAGGAACATGGGATACTTGAACCTCTTGTTGTAGCAAAGACGCCTGCCGGTTTTCAAATTATTGCAGGTGAACGAAGGTGGAGGGCTTCAAAACTAGCAGGTCTAACTCATGTTCCTGCGATAATTCGTGAAACATCACCCAAAGGTATGCTTGAGATGGCTCTAGTTGAAAACGTACAAAGAGTTGATCTTAATCCACTTGACAGAGCAAAGGGTTTCGAAAGGTTAATGACTGAATTCGGACTAACCTCATCTGAAATTGCCGTAAGAATAGGGAAATCTGTCGCTTATGTTTCAAATTCGATTAGGCTTCTTACTCTTCCCGATGCCTTGAAAGACGGACTAATCTCTGGGTTAATTACAGAAGGGCATGCCCGTGCGCTTGCGGCGATTGACGATCATGATTTAATGGTAGACGCCTATAAAATAATTCTCCGCGAATCGGGTTCGGTTAGAAGAGCCGAGGAACTAGCCAGGCGTATGAAGGTAAAATCTCAGCAATCAAGTGTTAGAACAGGGACGACAGCTACGCAAATGAGGGTAGTATCGGAAGAGATCGATAAAATGGAAGATGATATGGAAGGCATTTTCAAAAATATCGGTAACGGGAATGCAAAAAATTCTACGGTCAAACTTATCAGATCTCAACGCGAAACAAGAGTTGTATTTATATTTAAAGGAAATTTAGAAGACACTGAAGAAAAACTTCAGAAAGTGTATAAATCGATCACCTCTTAACTATGCTTACGTAGCGTAGCTTACTTTTTGGACAAATCCTGAACTTTTGGGTGGCCAGTATATGAGCCAGGCACGGCCGGTAATTTTATCTTTTGTGATAAAACCCCACGCCCTTGAGTCGGAAGAAGCTTGGCGATTATCTCCGGAGACAAAATATGAATTTTGTGGAATGTATAGTTCCTGTCCTGTTTTCAGAAATAAATTAGGAAACGTCTTTATTGTCTGCGGGATATATGTTTCACTGAGTCTTTGACCATTAATGTAATAAAAACCGTCATTAATTGAGATTTTTTCACCAGGGAGTCCGATTATTCTTTTAATAAATTCTTCGCCATTTGCGTCGGGCGCCTCAAAGACAATTACGTCACCCCTTTTAGGTTCATGTAATCTGTATGACAGTTTGTCGGTCAATAAAAATTCTCCATTATGGAAATTCGGCTCCATGGAGGCACCTTTGATTTTATGCGGTTGAACTAGGAGTAAGTATACGAAAAGGAATATCGCAATTGCAGAAACTATAACTTCCAAAATATCCAAAAAAAAGATGCCCAGACGTTTCAGTAGCATGTGTTAATTATATTAAGTTAGAGCTCTTAAGCACAAGGACTATTTGTCTGGAATTATATGACAGGGTCAGACCCTGTCAGAGGAATTGTTAACGAGTTAATCTGCTATAATGGTTGATGTTATGCCTAAGTTTACCCATAAAATTTCCTACTATGATGGGGACGCTGGACTAGCTTTTTCAGATGTATATTTAAAACCTGCTTATTCTGATATAAGGTCGCGCTTTGGTAAACAAATCGATACATCCACTTTCTTAGCCAAAGGGGCACCTAAATTAAACATACCTTTTATTTCTGCCGGAATGGACACTGTTACGGAAGAAGGTATGGCTGCTATTTTTGCGCTTAACGGTGGTATTGGGGAAATACACCGTAATAATACGCCAGATGAGCAGGCGGATATGGTTAGGTTAGTTAAGGAGAGAATGAGATTAATAGAAAAATATCCTCCGACCGTATCCGAGAATGCGACAATAGCGGATGCACTCAATTTGCTGAGTAAAAGAAATAGAGGTTACGTGATAGTATTTCAAGGTAATGCTTTTGATGGCCATTTTTCCGGTATAGCTACAAGTCGGGACTTCTTAGCCAATGATTCAGATACCCAAATAACGGAAGTGATGACACCGTTTAGTCGTGGAAGAATTAGTAAATTAATTACAGCTCCTTTTGGTACAACGTTAACTGAAGCTGTTAAAATTATGCGCGCAAAAAAAATTGAAAAATTACCGGTAATAAAAGATGACAACACACTTTTTGGTGTTTATTCGTTAAAGGACTTCGACTATATAAATAAATATTCAAATGCTGCATTAGATAAAGAAGGACGTTTAATTGTCGGAGCTGCTATTGGTGTACATGGTATAGACATTGAAAGAGCTCATAAAGTAGTTAATGAGGGTGCGGACGTTTTATTTTTAGATATTGCCCACGGACATACCGTCTATTCCTCAGAAATGATAAAAAGGCTGAAGGTTAAAGAACATATAAATACTCCGATTGTCGTAGGTAATTTTGCAACAAAGGAGGGAGTGTTATTCGCATATGATATCGGTGCGGATGGCATAAAAGTCGGTATCGGACCGGGTTTTGTTTGTAAAACCAGAAATATTGCCGGAACCGGAGTTCCTCAGGTAACTGCAATTCTTGAAGCCCAAGAAGCTCTAAGCAAGAAATCTGATCCTCCTCCAATTACTGCAGACGGTGGAGTACGTGAACCTGGAGATCCGCCAAAAGCCATAGCTTGTGGTGCTGACTGTGTTATGTGGGGTAGTGTTTGGGCAGGAACTGAGATGAGTCCGGGTGAAGTGGTTAAGACCGGTGGAAGATTACAAAAACGAATACGAGGCATGGCTTCGAGATCAGTTTTCGAAGACAGAAAGAAAATGGGTGATTCAACCACCAACCCTGAACTTTATACACCTGAAGGAAGGGAAATATTTACCCCATATCAGGGTTCAACTCAAATGATACTAAATGAATATATAGGTGGGCTTCGCTCAGCAATGAGTTATACAGGTTCACACTCCATAAAGGAATTACAGAAAGCTAAACTAATCCACATTAGCGTGAATGGATCCAATGAGCAGGAGAGATCGTTAAATATTTAATCTTTTCTCCAAACATCACTTGAATGGTAAAATATATCTATCGGGGTGCTTAGCTCAGTGGTAGAGCGCTTCGTTCACATCGAAGAGGTCGTTGGTTCAAATCCAGCAGCACCCACAAGATAGCTATAGTTTATTTGGTATTTTAAATCTATGTCGGGTTACGCTTCTAAATTTCTTTTGGTTCTGATGAAGTACAAAGCGACGTTCCCAGATGTTCCTTTTTAATAACCACTTCCCCAATAGCGCTGTTCAAATTGAATCTTCCAGTCTTTTCATCATAACTGGTTATATAGGATTTTACTTGATGATAAAGATTCGAAGGTTTAACTTTAAGTTCTGCAGATGTCTATCTTTATCGCTATCGAGATCATAGCTTGAATGAATACTGAATCTAATTCCAGTACAGGTATTATATTTATATAGCGGGCAAGACGGACAAAGAGCTTGTTGGTATATTTTAACTTCTCTAGCTCCCTCTATGCTTCTAGGCGTATCAAGCCTTAATTCAATTTCATTTAAGCTTTTAGTGTGGGGATTAGTAATAGCATGCAAAGGAATAATTTTACCCACATTTGCTAACGCTTCGTGATTTCCAGGCATAATGATGCTAGTAATATATCTTGGATATGTGGTGAAGTCAAGAGAATAATCTATTACTAAACAATAGTTATTAGGAAGCTCTTGATAAATTACGAAATTTAGGCTAAAAATAAATATATAAAGGAACATGACAAAAGATTCGAAATTTTGGGATGCAGTCCATAAAAAAACTTCAGGTGATATAACAAAGCACTCTTATCTTGCCGAAGAGAGTGAAAGGTTTTTCCCGCGTAATGCAACTATCTGTGATTTAGGAGGAGGATTGGGTTTTGATGCATTATATTTTATTCAAAAAGGCCACAATGTTGTTCTTCTTGATATATCGACGTTTGCTTTAAAACGGGCTATTAATCAAGTGAAAGCTTTAAAATTGTCAAAGAAACTTCTGACGAAGCAAGTCGATTTTGGCTTAGGTGGCCTGCCGATTAAAGACGCATGCTGCGACGTTGTCTTCTCACGAATCGGTCTTAACTATTTCCCGATGAGAGAAACGCAAAAATTATTTTCCGAAGTCAGACGCATACTGAAAACCGGAGGCAAGGCATATTTAGCTCTAAAATCACCCGATGATAAAGAAGAAATGAAGTTTCTTAATAGTGCAGCCGTTGAGATGGAACCTTCCGTATTCATAGAAGGCGAACAAATTCGTAGTCGATTTACACGAAAAGAGTTAGAAGCAATGTTAAATGAAGTTGGCATCTCCGATTTTGATACCCGCGCTTATCAGGAGGGTCCCGATGTTAAGCGGGATGAGTTTGGAGTTACGAAAGAAAAGAAGCTTTATTTGAACCTTATAACCTTCACAAAACTCTAGAAATAACCACAAAAACTAGACTTATTATTACTCCTACGCATAGAATCGCATAAGGATTATAGATTTTCTTATTGGTTTTGTTTATTAAATAATAAATTAATACGAAAAATATATTAAAAATAATAATTTGCAGGAATAATGCCAATTGTATTGGTTTTACGGGTCGGCCGCCTGTAGGTAAGACTACATTTTTAGTATTTGTTACTATCTGGGACGTTATAGATTGGATAGGCGAAACAACTGCACTTTTACTTGGTAAGGATAGTATGGCAGCGTACAACCCAAACAGTTGATATGCGGTTGCAAAAGCCCATAACTGAAAATTTAGAAGCGTATCCTTGAAATTAAATTTTTGATATTTAGCCCTGTCACTTTTTTTGGTCATATATATTTTTACTACAATAATTGCACACGGTCAATGCTATTTGATGAAGCTGGTATTCACGAGATCTGCTATACTTATTCTGTGAAAGTAACGGTGGTTGTAACGGTTCTGAATGAAGAACCAACAATTGCTGCCCTTCTTGAATCGCTTCTTAACCAGTCAACAAAGGCGGATGAAATAGTTGTCGTGGACGGAGGTTCAAGCGATAAAACTCCGGATATTGTAAAAAGATATCAAAAGGCTGAGAAGAGTATTCACTTGTTTCAGTTTAATACTTCAAGGGCCGAAGCAAGAAATATAGGTATCAAATCAGCGAGAGGAGAAATTATTGCCACGACCGATGCAGGTTGTATTGCCGAAAAACACTGGCTAGAAAAAATTACCAAACCGTTTGAGGATGAAAACGTAGATTTAGTAGCGGGATTTTATGACATGATCGGGGATACGCATTTCCGAAAAGCGCTTTCGGTTTTTATCGGCATTACACCGTCAAGATTTGATGATTATTATTTAGCTTCGGCCAGGTCCTTGGCTTTCAGAAAAACGCTTTGGAGTATGGTGGGGGGATTTCCTGAAAATCTTAAAGATACTGCGGAAGATACGGTTTTCAGTTTAAAAATTATTGAAGCAGGAGCGGATATCGTCCGGGAAAAAAGCGCTATTGTATTTTGGAAATTACCGACGACATACGTTGAAGCCATGAAAAAAATTTATTTATATGCAAAAGGTGATGCAAAGTCCGGAATTTGGTGGCACCCGGTTAAGAAATTTTCGACGCACAATATTAAAATATTATTTATTTATTTCAGATATTTGGTCGCACTATATCTTGTGTTTTTATCCTTTTTTATTACATCACTAGATTTCCCAATAATATTGGGTTGTGTTTTTTATATATTCTGGGCATTCAGAAAAGTTTATATTGAGACAAGTGACTGGAAAGCGGGTTTATTTGGAATTCTACTTCAATTTTCTTCCGATGCGGCCGTTATGGCTGGCTTCTTTATAGGTCTTGTTGTAAAGTAACTTAGCAATGAATAAACCCCAAATATCGGTTTTAATTGTCAACTACAACACTAATAGTGAATTAATAAGTTGTATTAAATCATTGGAAAAATCCATTAGGGCTATTAAATATGAAATTATTATTGTCGATAATAGTGTCAATAAAGACCTTGGACGATATAAGAATAAGCACGTTAAATACGTTAAATCCCGAAAAAATTTAGGCTATGGAGCAGGAAATAATTTAGCGGCAAAATATGCTAAAGGAGACTTTCTTTTAATATTAAATCCGGATACTCTAGTGCTTCCCGGCACGCTTAATAAACTATGCGAACCTCTCATTAAAAATAAAGAGATAGCGATAGTTGCGCCAAAGATAATTGACACTAACGCAAAAGTTATCTACCAGACAGGGTATGGGAAGTTAACACCGCTAACAGCTATTTTTGCACTAACATTTATAGCCAAAATACTGCCTGACAATAAATATGCCAGAGCTTATTGGTTGAAGGAAAATATTAACGGAAAACTAAAAGAAGCTTTTACGATACCGGGTTCTGCATTTTTGATTAGGCAGAGTGTATTTGAAGAAGTTCGCGGATTTGATGAGAACATGTTTTTATATTTTGAGGAACAGGATTTGTGCAAAAGAGTACGGGATGCGGGGTATAAAATATATTTAAACCAGCAAGCGAAAATTATTCACTTTTGGGACAATAACAAGGGTAACGAAAAGTTAATGACTTATTTTAGGAAAAGCAGGTTTTATTACTTCAGAAAACATTTTGGATTAATTCAGGCCGGTATAGTTGAACTATTTGCACGCTTTTCAAAATATTCTGCACTTATTTTGGCTCTGACTTTAGTCGGTTTATTGTTAAGAGTCTATAAACTTAGTAGCGTCTTTCCTTTCACTTCAGAGGTAGGTGACAATCTTCTTGAAATTAAAAACCTTGTTCTATATCGGACAATTCCGTTAATTGGACCACCAACATCACATCCGTGGCTCAGATTCGGCCCATTATTTTACTGGATTTATACACCAATATTACTTATTACCAAATTCAATCCCCTGAGTTACGCATATTTTGGTGCCTTTATTTCTGCTTTAATAATTCCTCTAAACTATAGTGTAATTGCAAAATTATTCGATAAATACGTCGCTACGATTTCATCACTATTAATTGTCATCTCGCCTTTATATCTGAGATTTTCATTGGAGGCGAGATTTTTTAATATCGTGGCACTGTTAATTTATCCTTATATCTTCTTGTTATATAAAATTATCGAGGGTGAGAAGAAATATTTGTTTTGGCTATTTTTTACTCTGGGTATAATGTTTAGTTTTCATTACACCCCCCTTTTTTTAATACCGGTTACGATATTTCTGATATATGTTAAGAAAGTATCAAGTCATCCTTCGACTACGCTCAGGATGATACTGAGCCTGTCGAAGTATCGTTTAAAAGATTTTTACTCCTCAATTATAGGTATGCTACTTCCTCTTACACCACTTTTAATTTATGACGCGAAGGGTGGTTTCCGAATGGTAAAAAATCTGTTACTTTGGATACCCTTCAGGCTTCTAGGCTTTGCTGGTTTATATCCAAAAAACAATTTGTCTCCATCCTCGTTCATGAATAGCGCTAATTCCTTAAACGAATTTTTATTTTTAAGTTTTTTGCCTAAACAAACGCCAATAGCTTTTGTGTTTGTTATTTCGATAGTTCTTTATGTAGTTATCAAAGTTCTACTTATTTTAATACACAAACGAATTACAAACTCCGACTTAGTCATGTTAGCGATATTTAATTTCGGAATAGTTGCTTTGTTTTTGCATGGCGAAGCGCCAGTTCATTATTATTTACCGATTTTTCCATTGCCTATCGTATTATTTTCGCTTTTGTTAATAAACGTATATAAGAGTAATTTATCAGGAAAATTACTAGTGACCTTAGTGCTGGGACTATTAGCAATTATAAATATAAACTTTTTAATAACTGACCGTAATCACAAGAGCCAGCAGAACTTTATTTCTGAGGAGCCCTACTTTGTGCCTTACAGCTTACAAACCGATGCAGTAAAATATATAAGTGATGATGTGCATGGTGCAGCTTTTTCATTAAAGCGAAGAGGTATTTACGATTATTTTGATTATGATTTTGCTCGGAATTATCAGTATTTGTTGTGGTTAGAGGGAAATGAACCACAAGCAAATGCCAAAATTATTTATACAATTTATGAAGGAGGGAACTATTTTCCGAATAACTTCGGGAACATTGTCTACCAAAAAGGAGGTTTGTTAGTAGGAAAGTAGATATATGAAAAACGTTAATAGAAAGGTTGTAATTGTTATGCCGGCCTATAATGCCGAGAAAACAATTGTTAAAACATATAAGGATATTCCGGCAAATCTAAAGGAGATCAGCAGTATTATTTTAGTTGACGATAAAAGCTCGGATAAAACAGTTGCGATTGCAAAAAAACTTGGTATCAAAGTATTTGTTCATAAAAATAATTTAGGATACGGCGGTAACCAAAAAACATGCTACCGAAATGCCTTAAAACTTAAGCCTGACATAATAGTTATGATCCATCCGGATTATCAATATGACAGTACTTTAGCAAACGAGCTTATAAGGCCGCTTATGGACGGCTGGTTGGATATTATGTTAGGCAGTCGGATAAGGACACGCAAAGAAGCCCTTGAATCCGGAATGGCTCCGTATAAATACTTTTCCAATAGGTTTCTGACGTTAATAGAAAATATATTTCTGGGTTTGAATTTAGGTGAATATCATACCGGATTTAGAGCCTATAAAGCAGACGTTTTAAAAAATATTCCTTTTGAAATGTTTTCAAACGACTTTGTATTTGATCAGGAACTCTTAATTTCTGCTGCATATTCCAGATACAGAATCGGCGAAATTTCAATTCCCGCACGCTATTTTCCCGAAGCCTCGTCACAAAATTTTAAGAGGGGAGTAGTTTATGGATTGGAAACTCTTCAGTGTCTAGGCAAATACTTGTTGGATAAGGCTGGTTTGTTTAGATCTCCTATTTTTAAGCACTAATACCATGCTCTCGACAGTTATTTTGACAAAAGATAATGAGTTGAATATCGCAGAGTGCATTAAGCCTTTGGATTTCAGCGATGAAATCATAATTATCGACGATTTCTCTGGTGATAAAACCGTTGCAATTGCTAAAAAACTCTCCGCAAAAGTTTTTAAAAGAAAGTTAAACGATAATTTTGCCGCACAACGCAATTTTGGTTTAGACAAAGCATCCTGGGAGTGGGTATTATTTTTGGACCCTGATGAGCGAATTTCCGACAATACTGCGGCTGAAATTTTGATAGCAATAAAGGAAGAAAACTATGCCGGATTTTATTTTAAAAGAAATGACTACTTCGCCGGTAAATTGCTTAGTCATGGAGAGGTTGGTTCTGTCAGATTATTGAGACTGGGAAGAAAAGATGCCGGTAGATGGACAAGGCGTATTCATGAAACCTGGAATATTGATGGTTCGAAGGCCGAACTTAAAAATCCGATTATGCATTACCCCCATCCGAGGATTTCAGATTTTATCAAAAATATAAATTATTATGCATCTTTGCACGTTCGTGAAAATATGCATGAAGGCAAGATCTCAAATATTTTTAAGATTATTTTTTACCCCAAATATAAATTTATTAAATTCTATTTTTTTAAATTGGGATTTTTAGACGGGGTAGCCGGTTTTGTTTACGCGGTTATCATGAGTCTACATTCATTTTTGGCTTGGAGTAATATATGGCTAATTCAGAGAAACACGTTACACAAATAATAGGAAAAACGTTGGTATATATATTTTTAATACTTTTTCCTTTGGGACAGCTGATGCGTTTTGAGAGTATTTATAGTTTCGGAAGATTGTCTATACAACCGATTGATATAATTGCACTTCTTTCCCTACCTTTCCTTGTCAGGCGAAATATTAAACAACCACCATTCTTTAAGTATGTCGGCAATTACTTTTTAGTAATACTATTTTCCGGTATATTAGCCTTAGGATTATTTTCTTTCCAGGTAATAATTACCGGACTGTTTTACATACTAAGGTCACTTTCCTACGCTTCTCTTTTAATAGTTGTGTATAACTGTTTCGTAGAAATTAAGGAAAAACGTACACTCATTCTATATATGATTTTTAGTGTGACTTTGGTTGCCCTTTTGGGTTGGGTGCAATATATTTTTATTCCTGATTTAACGAACTTGAAATATATCGGGTGGGACGACCACTTATATCGGTTGGTCGGATCTTTTCTTGACCCTGGGTTCACAGGAATAATACTTGTGTTGGGTTTTATATTAATACTTGCTAAGTTTCTAGAAATGAAAAACATTAAATTAATTCCACTTTTACTATTTTTTATCTTATCAATTGCTTTTACTTATTCGCGGGCTTCATACCTTGCGCTAATCGCATCGCTTTTGATAAGTTTGTTTATTTTTCATAAAAGTCTTAAGTGGTTATTTATTTTTCTAGGTTTCTTTTTACTAATTGTATTTAATTTACCCAGACCGGCAAGTGAAGGGGTGAGGTTGGAAAGGCTTCCGAGTGTATATGCGAGAGTAGAAAATTATAAGGAAACGGTAAAACTATTTAAAGTTAATCCGCTTTTTGGCGTCGGATATAATAATATGTGTGCGGCGAGAAGGAAATATTTAACTAGTGATTCAATAATTTCTCATTCCTGTTCGGGCAGTGATTCCGGGTTACTAACTATACTTGCAACCACGGGCATTATCGGATTTATCATTTTTATTAAATTAGTATTAGAAATTATAAGAAATTTAGACGCAAGCGTTTTTTCAAAAAGCTTTATCATTTCCTCCGCTGCGGTTCTTGTTAATTCCAATTTTATTAACAGTTTATTCTATCCTTGGGTATTGGGTTGGATGGTACTGCTACTCGGAATATCTGTAGAGAGGAAAATTAAGAAGTAAAAAAAAGAGTCAGAAGCTTTTCAGAAGAATTTCCGGCTGGATCCTGAGCTTTGATTGTGAGTTTATTTTCGCCCTCTTGCAGATTATAAATATAATTGAATTTTCCGTCATCATTTACGAGTACAAACCTATCGTTAATAGTTAACGCGGCTTGGGCTTCTGTTGACCCTTCAATTGTAACCCGTTTTTGCTTAGTGCCGTAAAAACTCGAACTGTCAGCCGGTTTTGCAATCACAATTGTAGGCTCAGTTTTATCATATTCAACAACTGCCGTTTCAGTTGTACTGCTAATATTACCTGATTTATCGATCGCAACAGCATATAACTCATTATCTCCTTCGTCTAAAATAACAGTGAATAAAAAGTCGCCGCTCGAATTAGCCACAGTTTCGGTATTTTCGCTATTCAGATATAGTTTGACGATAGCGCCGGCTTCCGTATTGCCGTTAATCTGTAGTTTATTTTTATTTGTTGCGATAGGCATTTGGTTGATTCTTGGTGGGGGAGGAGGAATTTTATCACCACGATCTTCAACTTTAGAGCTTTTATTAATATTGGTTAAAAATTCCGAAAACTTAGTAAGCACGGGGATGCCGAAGAAAAATATAGTTGAAATGGCTATGAGAGTTAAAAAAAAGAACTTAAAAGTACTTTGAGTGATTTGTTTGTCTTCGGTTCTTGATTTATAGGAATAGTATTTAGTCATATATCTAAGCTTTACCTATCCGCTAATAAATGAGCCGAGGGTGGGAGTCGAACCCACGACCTAAGCTTTACGAAAGCCTCGCTCTGCCAACTGAGCTACCTCGGCACATAGATTTTGTATATAAAACACCGTTCTAAAAAACCTGGATACCAAATTATATCAAATTTTTCGCAGTATTACGTAATTATATGAAGCTATTTAGCGAAGTAGCCGGAGTCGCCAAGGCAATTATTAAAAACTGAATCGAATTCACCTTCGCCCACTTCTACGATATCTTTAGATTTTCTTAAATTTGTTGTTTTTTCGGCGATGTCAGTACATGACGCGTAGATAACCTGAGGTTTGTAGTTATTCCAAACTCCCCAGGCTAAAATTGCCGAGGTAAGAACAAATATTGTTAAAAAAATTGTACTTTTCACTTGGTCTACTTTCATAGTATATAAATCATAACACAAATGCAATTACATGTTTTGACTTGAGCCGGATACCGTATTGGGTAAATTTATAAATTTCTTTTTCCCTTGACCAGTTCTCCGCATCCGGCATTGATATCTTTACCTCTCCCGGAAAATCTGCATGTTTCTACTTTAAGTTCTTTTAGCCAAGATTCAAAACGGTCTGCTTCTTCGGGTTGAACAACAGATTTGTTATCATTGGAATTTAAATCTGAGATCTTTAAAACTAAGCCCCGTCTTTTTTCAAGCAGTGCTCCCAATTTTTCCGCGTCAGCTTTATCATTATTGAATCCTGCAACAAGTACATAATTTAATTTCACTACTGTGTTTGTAGTTTTTGCATAATACTCAGCTCCGTCAAGCGTCTCTGAGATGGAGGATGCATAAGGAATTAGCTGTTGTCTTTGTTCGTCAGACGGACTGTGCAGAGAAACGTGGAGTTTAACGGGTGTTGGATACATTCCGGATGCTACTTCGTCGGCCAGTTCTCTAATACCTACGGTATTAAAAGCTATCGTTGACAATGTTACCCGAGACTTAGGGTATTTTGCTCCTAACTGCCTGATTGAATCTTTCACAGCACGAAGATTTGCAAATGGTTCGCCCATGCCCATATAAGAAAAAACTATCCCTGCTGATTCTTGAGGAGGAGGTACATCATCAAAAGTATTAAAAGCTTGATCAACGATTTCTTGAGTACTTAAATTTCTTAATATTCTTTGAGGTTTCCCGGGATAAAACTCATAAGGCTCTGTGGATCTACAGAATTGGCAACCCATCCCACAACCTATTTGTGTTGAAAGACAGAAAATTGATTCGCAACCTACCTCATATCTTCCGGACTCTATAGTAGCAATACCCTCACGTTTAATTATTTGGATTAATTTAGCTGAAGAGCCATCGGAAGATCGCAATATTTTGTCTACAATAACAGAGCGCGTGGTATTAGGCCGGTCTACTTCTCTTAGCATTTTACTCTTTGAATTCTAACATTCCAATTCAAATTGATAAACTGAAACTGGGTTAAATTAACTAACTCAAACTTCAAAAAAAGTTGATTGCAGAGTTAAGTTGGGAGGTTTATAGGAACTCCGATAAGGAGCGGGATACGGGAGTCGAACCCGTATATCCTATTTTCCTTATAAGTTTTGAGCAGCGGACCGGATTCGAACCGGCGACCTTCTCCTTGGGAAGGAGACATTCTACCGCTGAACTACCGCTGCATTTTCAATAAAATAATTTTCATTCCTTCTTTTTATATATCCTCTTCCGAAACCTGTCTTTAGTTGAAATTCTCTTTTTCTAGCATCAGTCTTATTAAGACAAGCTTCATAGTATATAAGATCGATTATATCAAAACATTTTGTAGTTTTATTCGATTTTGATTTATGGTCAAGAATCCTTTGTTTTAAGTTTTTTGTAGATCCAATATAGTATTTTGATCGATTTCTATTTAAATCAGTACATAGAAGAACATAAGTGTAGTGCATTAAAAACATTATACCTTGCCCGACAAAAACATAGTATTTTGACGGGTCCGCCATAATAGGCATAACCTTTTAGGCGGAGGAAGGAGACATTCTACCGCTGAACTACGCCCGCCTACTTATTGATTATATCAGTTTGGAGAATAAAGCTCGATATTTTACCGAGGAAGAGTCAGGACATTTCCGGAGTGAATTACATCAGGGTTAGCAAGTTTATTGGTTCGGGCGATTTCCACCCATTTATAGCCGTCGCCATACGCCCGAACAGCTATTTTCCACAAATTATCTCCCTTGACCACTGTGTATGATTCTCCGCTAATTGCTTGCTCACTATTAGTTGATGTTATGGTAGCCTTTTCGGTAGGCGTAATTATTGGCGCTGGTGGTGTTGCTTCATTATATGCGGTAACGGTTTTTGGAACAACTGATGGGATAATAAGTTCGGTGCCTTCTGCTACGGCATCAGCATTTTGTAAATTATTAACCTCGGCCAGATCAACCCAGTTATACCCGCTTTTATAATATTGCTCAGAGATGCTCCAAAGAGTTTCCCCTTTTTGTACGACATGCTTATTAGATAAGGTCGTTGGTGTGTTTTCTGTGCCAATTGGTGGAATGATCTCTCCTTTTTTATTTCCGCTAAGATAATTTATTAAAGCAACTCCGAAAATAACTAAAACTATTGCACCGAGAGCGATACTAATCGAGGACTCATTCAGTTTTAAGGTTTTAAGAAACTTTTTTAGTGTCATGTAATCATTATCGGGTGAAATGTATGAGATATTTATATCTACGCAGAATGTAAACTATGAGGTAGAAGTTGTCAAGTGTTTTTTTCAAAAATCTTAGTATTTAATGTTTGGGCAATTAATTTATACCCAAGTCTTTTTAAATAAGCATAAATTTTAGTTGTTTTGGGAGTATTTAGAATTTCGATACATATTATTTTCGGCGAATATAACGACCAGTCGTTTGATTTAAGAATTTCGAGTTCACTCCCCTCAGCATCAATATTTAATAGATCTATTGTTGTATTTTTCGGAAGTTTACTTTTCAAAATATCCTTAAGTTTCTTAGTTTTAATCCTAAGACTGTGTTTATATCGTGATTGGTTTGAGGAAGTAACAGCTTTAAAGTGATAACGGCTGAAGGTATTTAAGGCTGACTCATCAAACATGTAATAGATAGTATCTTTGTTGGTGTTAGCGATTGCTGCCTCAATGTTTATATCCCGCGGACGTAATTTGGAAAAAAGTGCTTTTGACCCCGGTCTGGGTTCAATATTAATACCACGCCATCCTCGTTTATATAGCAGGTAGGTATTCGAGAATTTATACGGATGATATGCTCCGACGTCAATATAGAAACCGGATTTTTTTACATCAAAGATATTTCCCAGAATTATATCTTCGCCCTCCTGAGAGTAATATGGACTTGAATACAAAAAATCTAATTTGAAACTTGAGGCTAAAATATACTTCAACTTTCCAGGAAGCATTTTGTAGTCCATTTTATTTTATTAGAGTTTGGGAAGAACTTTTTTGTATATGTTAACCTTTTTTTCTTTGGATAAACTTGCGTAGCGGGGTGAGGGAGAGGGGAGTGTAATCAGCTCGATTTCTTTATGGTTTACAATATACTCTTTGAATAGTTTTCTGAATTTACTTTCGACAAATCTGCTGGAGAAATATATTTTTTCTATATTAGTATTTCTTAAAATCTTACTTATATCCTTTATGTTATAAACAATATTTATTAAATTTGTATCAAGATTGTTGTATTTCTTTCTTTCACACCGATAAATAATATCAGCTACTGCCATATGGAGTTTTGCCATCAGGTTTTGCATACTTTTTCTGGTTTGCAAATCGACATCGTATATATCCTGTAACATCGGCCAAAACTGATTTCTGCCGCCGTTAGCATAATACCATGTGTAGTTTGCCCGTTTCTTGTTATCAAATGCTTCCTTAGTTACAAAACTGCCCAAAAGAAGATATTTTGTTTTAGGCGGAACAAATGGAAGAAGTGGGTGCGTTTCAATCATTGAATTCTTTTCAATTTTTCAATATTTCTTCCTTCTTCTTTGGCTTTATTTATTTGATCGCGAGTCCACATATTAATTTTCGCTGATAACATAATTGATGCTTTCACTAAATTATATGTAAGTCCTTTATTCCTTCCATTGATCTCATAACTTCCGAATATTTGCAAATATCCTTGAATGACATTAATTGGGATGGTCGGAATTTAACAAGTCTCACATTCCTGCATCAAGTTTATATGCAAGTTGATGCTTTCTAATATCTTCCTCTCTTTCAGTCATATTTATTTATAAATTTATGTAGTTTATTATAACGAAAAGTGAATTGCCAATTCAAAATTTGTTATTGTCTTGTGCGTCAGTAGGAGAAAAATATATATGAGTATGGCGGGGTCGAAGGGAATCGAACCCTCGATCTTCCGCGTGACAGGCGGATGTGTTAACCGCTACACCACGACCCCAACATGTGTAGATTTTACTACATTTTAGTACGGTTAGCTATAATATTTACCAGAAGAACTTATTTGCAAATAAGACACCCTTTTGCTGATTATTTTTTGATTGACTGACTCTAATACACAAATACTTTTTTCCAATAAATACATTTGGCGGAAAAAAACAAAGTTTATTAACTCTTGGAAGGTAAACAATCAACCCATCGACTTCCTCTTTTTTATAGGTATAAATGTTTCTTCTTCTATCTTTATATTCAAGTTTCACTCTCACCGAACCATCACTATTACTCATTTTTCCGTCTGCATATTTTACTTGTACACGTTTTAATTCATTTAAATCGTCCAATATTAGATCGTATCTTGTATCAAATATTGGTTTACTTGGAATATAACCTAACTCTAGCGCTCTAAGCTCGGTTTTACTTAATGCAAGTTGACCTTTTACGTTCGAAGTTATTTTCATAATAGTATATTACTTGTTTTTGAGAGCGAGAGCAAGGGAGAGGCAGGTCTAATTTATTATTCTGCTATTAAAGATATGATCGATGCAACATAAAATAATCACTTTTTAGCTTCATAAAAACAATTATACCTTACGAGGTATAGGACTTTTAACAACTTTTACAAAATAAATCAACCAAGTTGTTCTTTTGCTTATTGTCCATTTATTAAACATAATAACCTCTAAATTGTTTCTTTTCAGTACTTTGTCAAATTCGGTTTTATGATAAAAAGCCCAAAATAATTTTAAATTTCTATTACTTCCTATGTAAACTTCCTCAATGATAGGTTCACCTTTACCTTGCTTAACAGAGATAAACCCTAACCCATTATCTCTAGTTACTCTTACGACATCCTGTAACGCCTCGTCAATTCTTCTTTTTGGTATATGAAGAAATACTGCCGAAGCCCAAAAACCATCAAACTTACTATCTTTAAATCCCAAATCATATACACTCTTACAAAGAAACTTTCCATTTTTAACTAACCTTTTAGCCACTTTAACAAATTCACTTGATATATCTGTGCCAATATAGTCATATCCCATTGAAATCAAAACCTTTGCGTCTCTGCCACCACCGCAACCTATTTCTAATATTTTCCCACTCGGCAAAAGTCCTTTGAAAGTCGCCAATTCTTCTTTCCAGTAGTTTGTGTCTGAATGTTCTTTTACCCACTCAACTGCATTTTCGCTGTAGGCTTGAATCGTTAGTTCTTCTTGAGGCGTTAATTTCATTTTTATCTGAAAGTATTATATAACTTTTTCTAAAAAAATTTCTGTTATACTTCAAAGTAAAATGAGAGTTAGAGAGTTTATAATAGAGAATATCGGATATAGGTTAGCTCCTTGCCTTTATAACAGATTCCACGACCCGCTATTTGAATTTATTGAATCTAAAATTCCAAAAGGCTTTTTGTATAAAAATATTTATGACTTAGGGTGTGGGGATGGTGAAAATACTGCAAGGATTCAAAAAGTGCTTAAACCAAAGGAAATAATAGCTTGTGATAGAAGCGAGCCAATGCTGGAAAGGGCAAAAAGAAAAGGATTTAAGGTACAGTTTCTGGATTTTAATAGCGAATTTCCGAAAGGTGAAATGGCTACTTTTACATACTCGCTTCACCACGCATACAACAAAGAAGGGGTTTTACAAAAAGCTGTTAATAACTTTCAGTACTTATTTATCTGTGAACCTTATTTGAAAATATTTCACTTCTTTAATTGGGGACACGTACCTCCCAAAAAATACTGGATACAGTTGTTTGATAAGGTTCTCAAGAGATATGATTTATATGAATACAAAAACAACCTTATTGTGTTCTATAAGGATTAAATTATTATGCCATTAAACAAGACAGAAAAAGATAAATTATTGCAGACTGAAATTGTATATCTCGCCACTTCAGATTTGATAGGAAAACCTCATCTAAAGCCAATTTGGTATGTTTACGATAAAGGGAAAATCTGGTTTGAGACTGATAAAACGACAAGAGCTTACAAAAATATCAAAGAAAACAACAAAATTATGCTCTGTTTTGGAGGAAGGGAAACTTATTTGGTTTGGGGAAAGGTAAAATGGTATGAAGAAAAAGAATGTCCTATTCCATTTAGAAAAATGCTCTGGGATAAATATGGTGAGGATATGGATGATAGCTATATTACATATAAGACCTACATTTTTGAAGTTATACCGAGCAAAGAAATGTCTTGGCATTATGTCGACCAAGACTGGGAGTAGATTAAATGAAAAAAGCTACAAGTGCGGGTGGAATCATTGTAAAAAAAGAGGGTGATAAATACTACCTTCTATTGCTTTATTATTCTGAGTATAAGGACTTGGGGTTCTTAAAAGGACACGTCAAGGAGGGAGAAACTATCGAGGAGGATGCGATTAGAGAAATGAACGAAGAAACAGGTTTACAGAACATATCCATAATCAATAAAATAGGTTCATTGATAAGGGAATCTGTAGAAGATAATGGTGAAACCGTATTAAAAACAATTCATATGTACTTGATGGAATCACAAGACTTTAATCACGGTGATAAAGCTGAAGAAAAGTATGGTTGGTACGAATATGATGAAGCTATAGAAAGAATGGCTTTTAAGGAAGAGGCTGAATTCTTAAGGAAGCATAAAGAGGCAATGACTAAACAGGCTGATAATATGAATTGATATTATCAGGCAGTATATTTAGGCTCGATAAAACCTTGTATTGTTCAACAAGCTCTTTAGCTAAAAGTTCTACTTTATACACACCTTGTTGTTTACATCATACTTCCTGTAACGTTATGTCCAACTATTGACTTCAGGAAATAAAAAAGTAAAAAACAATTATTAAATATTAAAATGACTCAAGAGCACTCCGACAACAAAGGAACCAAACTGTGTGCATCTTATGCTTTATTGTTACGGCAGGCAGTCAGAATTGGTATGGAAAATTCTGGAGGTCGTCTTACGCCAGAACAAGTAACAGCTGCACGAACCATCGCCGTCAAAGACCAACAATTTCATAAAGAACGTGTTCCATTTAAGCCTATGGAACTTTATGACTTAAGTCAGCAAGTAACTAGAGAAACGTCAACTACTTAATTTTAACTCCAATAAGTCTATTTATTATAAATAGGTTGATAATAAGTATCTATGTTTTCAGGAAGTATATTTAATTGAGAAAGAACTTTGTATTGCTCAACAAGTTCCCTTGCAAGAAGTTCTACTTTTGAAACACTAAGCATGATTTAAACGTTAAATAGTATCCCATAAATTAGGAAGATTGTCGGTGTAAAGAGCGGTTCCGAACCATGCCCAATTTTGATCAAAATAATTATTCTTGTCATCCCAATAACCATTGCTATAATCAAACTTTTTCTCAAAAATACCTTTATATATTTCATCAGCGTAATTTTTATCCGTAAATAATAACGCGGACAGAGTACCAACGGTAGTGCTCAAGCTTGAGTAATCCACCTCTCTTTCACCTTTCGTAGTATAAATTGATGCAATGTTTTTATTATTTGACCATTCTGTTTTATAAAAATCTGTATATTTATTTAGATATGTTATCGCTCGGGGGTCATTGTTCCATTTTGCGTCGAGAGCGACTCTCCACATTAGCCTAAACGCATCAAAACCAAAGTTGTTGACATCACCATCACCGATGTATTTTGAAGCTGAGCTTATTTCTCCTGTATTTTTATTAATACTTAACCAATTTGGTGGAAGTAGATTATTTGATCCTTGTCGTGAACTTATATTATCGAGAAGTTTATAGCTATCTTCGGCTAGCTTATTCCAGTCGTTTTTGGGGTCAATGGTTGCGAATATTTTATATGTCGCGGGTGAGACGTATGAAGGGTTTACGATATAAACATCTCCACGTAAAGCATCTGTCCCCATCGTCATGACATATTCGCCGTTTATGAATACGACTTCTTTTTTCCAAATATCATTGATCATTTCTCTTGCGTCTGACAAATATTTCTCTTCATGCCATTTTTTATATGCAAACAAGAGAGCTAGTGTGGTGTCTTCATCTGCGTCGGATGCAGAATTAGAATCAGCTAATTTATACTCCTGTCCGTTTTTGGACCAAAGCCAGGATATAAGTTTATCCTGCGTTCTTTTTTGTAAGTGGTCTTGGGTCCATTTCCACACACCGTCAAAAGTAGTTTTATCATTCAAATAAACCGATCTTAACAGGGCATATGCTTGTCCTTCGGAAGTTGTAATATTATTGTTTGTAGGATCGATGACCTGGCCATAAGGCTGAATGAAATTATTTTTATAAAAAACCCACGCGTGTGACAGAATAATATTACTTTCGTCTTTTAATTTATATATAGCAATCCAATCGCCGTTCGTCGAAATTTTATTATCGATATCTAAGTACGTGTCTTTTTTCCAAGTAATAACTTCTTGAGAGTTAATAAAGGCGTTTTCTATGAAGTCTTGGGTACCAAGACCCATTTGTTTTAATATTTCATGGCTAAGTGCGATATATTCTACCTTTTTCCAGTCTTCATTGTATTTTCCATATCTTACCTCAGGGTCATAATATATTTTCCAAAACCAATCGGCGTTCTTGAAAACTTTATCTCCTGGAAATCTTTGTGCATGCAAATCTACATAAGAGTAGTCATCAATGGCAATGTAATCGTTTTCATTTAAGTTGTTCTTAATCCAGTCAATAGCTTGAATTTGGGGAGAAGTTTCATCTTTTGTAAATTGTTTAAGCGATTCGCGAATAGGTAAGTATAAAGATGAGCCAATAAGAGGTAAAGCCATTAGGTTATATACGTAGCGATTTTTAAAACTTACCTTTTGCACTAAAAGTGTTGTTAAAATGCCGGTATTTAGGGATAGGAAAGGAATTAAAGGGATAATATAAAATTCTATAACGAGCTTGCCTCGTAATAGAAAGAACCAGAAGAAAAGAGAGAATAAAACGGGTATGCGGAGGTACTTATATTTTATACTCAAAATTAAACTTAAGGCGGTAGCGACCGCTCCGGAAATAATTGTAACACTGTCTTTAGAGAGCCAGGTTTGAAAGTTATTATAAAATTCACTTTCCCTGTTCCAGAAAGGCAGTTCATTTCCTCGGGTTAATTGCGTCTTAAGTGTTCCAAGAAGACTGACGTGGTCTCCGGAGGAGCCTAAAAAATCGGGTGGGAATAACTCATCTTTAAGCAATGCGTATAAAAAGTATGTTGAGATTAAAGAAAAAGATATAATGATCCAACTTAAAAATGCAAAAGTTTTTTGATCGTTTTGTGTCTTTTTATTAAGGACATATAGAAGGGGAGGTAAGAAAAATATAGCGTTTTCTTTCGTTAATACCGCAAGGCCAAATGCGAGTGCACTTAAAAAAAAGGAAGTTAGTTTTTGTTTACTGAAAAGTAAGAAATAGAGTGATACAAATATCCAAAAAGTCATAATATTATCGAGTAAGACTCTGCGTTGAAAATATACTGCCAATGGCGAGAGTGAAAATATAATAACGGCAATAATTCCGGCTAGTTGATTGTTACTCAGTTTTTTTGCAATTTTGTATAAAAGAAATGATGTTAAAACATGGATAATAAGCATAAGAACTCTTCCTGAATTTATTGAAGAACCGAAAGTAAAAAAACCACCCGTCAGTTTTACCCAAAGAGCAATTAATATCCACCCAGCGGGTGCGTGGTCGTACCAATAAGTATAAGGAGCAATTCTGCCTTGAGTTAAGATTGACCAGGCTTGGGACATGTATGTTCCCTCGTCATTTTCGTAGTACGGAAAGTGAAACATGTTATATCCGTGTGTTAAAGCTGAAAATACGAGAATAAAAATGATTACAAGATGTTCACGGTTATTTTTAATATAGTCTTTGATTTTGTACATATTAACTAACTTCGTAAGATGGTTTTAAACTAGCTTCTTGCCTATGGGTGTTGAGATGGAGTGTCTTTTCCCATTCATCATGATGGGTTAATTCTCGATAAAGAGCCCGTAATGACGAAAACGCCAATAACGCTTGGTAGGGATAAAATGTGAGCGCAACCATAAGAGGTAACCACCAATGAAATTTGTATCCGTATGCTTTTGTAAATTTGTATAACGCAACGAGCGAAATAAAAAATTGAAAAACAAATATATAAAACGGGATAAAAGAAATTAATGATACGCTAACGGGAAGTTTGGAATTTAGTGCAAGATATATTCCGGTTGGAAAATAAATGAATAAAGTTGCCTGAAACACCGGCGAAATGAGAATGTACAATGCAAATATTTTTTGTCTTGTTAATTTAAGGGATTTCCATTCGTTTTTAAAAAGTATTTGCAAAAAACCCTGATTCCACCGGGTACGTTGTCTGACAAAGCTTCTTGTACTTGATGGTGTTTCTTCTCTTGTCACATGTTTTTCATCATACACAATACGGATCTTGGCAAATACTGATGACAGCCTTACTCCTACATCAGCATCCTCAGTGAGAGCATTATTATCCCAGCCTCCGATATATTTAATCCATTGTGTTTTGAAAAAGACGGTATTGCCCCCAAGAGGTGTTACTCGGGATAGACTTTTAAAAAACTGCAGACCTGACTTAAACCAGAGATAATATTCTACAACGTTTAACGGCGAAAACCAATGCGACTTGTAATTCATAAGTTGAATTCCTGATTGAACAACGTCAGCATTTTCTTTTAACATAATTGTGTTAACTATATTGTAGATTTCTGTGTCTGGTTCATCCTCAGCATCGAAAATGGTGACAATATCGCTCTCGGTTTGCATCAATCCTATATTTAATGCATGGGGTTTATTTATAGGATGATCGAAAAATGTAATTAACTGTATATTTTTTTCCTGATTTTCATCAATTGCCTCCTTAACTTTTTTGACAGTATCCGCGTCGTCCGAACTGCATATAACTATAATATTTTTAAGATTTTCGGGATAATTTATGTCACGGATCGAGTTAATAGTATCCTTAATAACTGATTCTTCGTGCCTGGCAGGAATTAACGCGGTAAAACTCAATTTAGGAATTGCATATTTCTTCGGTATCGTCCACTTTTTTGTTTTAGTTGGATTTTGCCACGCGTATAACATCCAAGAGATTGTAAATATACCTTGTGTAGTTAGAATAAAGGTTATTAGTAATACACCTATAGATATTATATTAACCATACTGTTCATCGTTTAAAAAAGTAGTGATAGTTTATTAAAATAGCGGTAATAATTCTGTAAGATTTATATCAAGAGTTATGAGCAGGTAATTTCTTAGGAGCTGGTATAATTAAGAGATGATCGGAAAAGACATGACGAACCTCGAGATAGCTGAACTTCTGCGTGATGTGGCTGCTTCTTACCAGCTAAGGGGAGGAAAAACAAATCTATTTAGGATTACAGCTTATCAAAGAGCTGCAGATGCAATAGAGCATGCGTCGAGTGAATTAAAGGATATTTGGGACGAAGGTAAATTAGAAGACGTTCCAGGAATAGGTGAAAGTATAGCAAAGCACCTGGACGAGCTGTTTCGGACAGGGAAATCAAAACATTTTGATGCTGTAATGGATAATTTGCCTCCTCAAATGTTCAGTCTTATGAAAGTCCCGGGAATAGGCGTAAAAACAGCATATAAGTTAGTAG
This sequence comes from Candidatus Woesebacteria bacterium RIFCSPLOWO2_01_FULL_39_23, assembly GCA_001793095.1. Taxonomy (GTDB): domain Bacteria; phylum Patescibacteriota; class Microgenomatia; order UBA8517; family UBA8517; genus HO2-FULL-38-9. The sequence continues at coordinate 165,400 of MGHG01000009.1, read as the reverse complement.
AAATATTTAAGTCAGAATTATCACAAGAAAATCCGATAAGGGACTTGGAGAAAATCGCAAAAGCGGGAAAAATTGCAAAATTGGATGGCTTTGGTGAAGATTCTCAAAAAGCGATGTTAGACTCAATCAAAGAAGTAAGCGGTCGTGAGGTAAGACTACTTCTACCTTACGCACTTGAACTTGCGCATACCATTATTTCATGGTTGAAAAAAAATAAAGCCGTAAAAAGAGCGGATGTCCTTGGTAGTTTGAGGCGGCAGGCGTCGACTGTAGGAGACGTTGATATAGCCGTATCGTCATCCAAACCCATTTCGGTAATTGACCATTTTACCAAATACCCGCAGGCTACCCGGACATTGGAAAAAGGTAAAAGAACTGCATCTATTATTGTACCTGGCAACAAACGGGTTGATCTGATGGTTGAAAAGCCTCAAAGTTATGGTTCACTTTTACAGCATTTTACGGGTAGCAAGCATCATAATATTGCACTTCGTGAGTATGCACTCAAAAAAGGGTTATCTGTTTCAGATTATGGTATATATCTTATTGATAAAAATAGAAAACGAAGGCAGCTTAAAAAATTTGCAACAGAGAAAGATTTTTATAACTTTCTTGGGATGGAGTATATTCCTCCTGAGCTTAGGGAAGATAATGGAGAAATTGAAGCAGCACTTGATCGCCGACTACCAACATTGGTAGAAACTCAAGATATTAAAGGAGACTTTCAAATACATAGCGATTTTGATATAGAAACGAGCCATGACTTGGGCGAGTCTTCAATGCAGGACATTATAAAGAAAGCTTCTTCATTGGGTTATGAATACTTGGCTTTCACCGAACATAATCCCAGTCAAAGGCATCATAATGATCGACAGAAAATTGACCTTTTGAAGAAAAAACGAAAAGTGGTAGATGACATAAATGCGTCTTTAGTAGAAAAGCACAAAGGCACAGTAGTGAAAGTATTTAACAGTCTTGAAATCGACATTTTACCTAACGGTAAACTTCCGGTTCCGGATGCAGGTCTTGAAACTCTGGATTTTGCTTTAGTTTCTATTCACTCCAGTTTCAGACAAGCAAGAGAAATTATGACTCAAAGAGTAATTTCGGCGCTATCACATCCTAAATGTAGAATATTTGCACATCCGACTGCGAGAAAATTAAATGACAGGGAGGGGATAGATTTGGATTGGGAAAAAGTATTCCAATTTTGCAAAGAAAATAATAAGTGGCTTGAGGTAAATGCTGACCCGATGAGGTTGGATTTACCTGATTTCCTTATCAAAGAAGCGCTAATCCATGGTATAAAACTAACGATGGGCACGGATGCACACCACACAGATGGTTTGGACAATATGAAGTATGCGGTCGCTACAGCCAGACGTGGATGGGCAGAAAAGAAAAATATTGTAAATACTAGGTCATTAAAAGAATTTGAAAAGATGTTAGAATTAAATAGTTAATCAATTTGTGTTGCCCGGGACTCATTCAAAACCCGAAGTCGTGTAGGTACTGTAAATGGCCACCGGCTCGGAGAGCCTCTGGCTCGGAGAGAGGTGATTATTTATGGTTTTTATATGGGTTTTATTAATTGCAGTATTAGCAATAGTTGCTTGGGTAATTTCTACTTATAATTTTTTTGTATCATCCAAAGCAAGAATAAAAGCTTCGATACAAGAAATTGGCAATCAACTAAAAAGACAGGCTGATCTTATTCCAAATCTTGTCGATTCAACAAAAGGCTATCTAAAGCACGAAAAAGACATTTTTGTTAAGTTAACAGAAGCTAGAAAAAGCATTAATCAGGCTATCGAATCCGGTAACCTACAGAAAATGGCGGATGCGGGGACTAAACTGTCAGCCATCTTGCCTGATATAAAAGTTATTGTTGAAAGTAATCCTGAAATTAAAGGGTCTGAGGTTGTCAGTAAATTAATGGATGAACTGAGGGATACATCCGATAAAATAATGTACGCACGTCGACTTCTTATAGATTTGTCTGCTGATTTTAATGTAAAAAGAGCCACTTTCCCTTCCAATTTAGTTGCAAACTTATTTGGTTTTACTGAAATGCAGGGCTTAAAAACCCCGGAAGGTAAAATGGAGGTTGACGAGTCGGAAATGACAACACCGAAAATTGATTTAGAGTAAAAGAGCAGGAGAGTGTAAAAGTATAAGATAATATTTCTTTTACTTCTACCTTTCTACTCTTAAACTCTTATACTCTGATATGCGTAATATTTACGAGGTTCAAGCAGCTAATAAAATAAAAAGTGCTGTAATAATTGTATTATTTACGCTTTTTATTGGTATATCAACTTATATTCTAACCCAAGCCTTCGGCCTATATATGGGTTATAGACCCGGAGGATTGGGTTATTTTGGTCTTGCAGCTATACTAAGCGGAGTCATCTCTTTTGTCAGTTACTACTTTTCCGACCGTATTGTTTTAGGTATATCAGGAGCGAGAAAGGCAGATCGGAACCGAGATTTTAATTTTTACACCTCTACCGAAAACATAGCTTTATCAACGGGTTCACCCAAGCCGGATTTGTACGTTATAGCAGATTCAGCACCAAACGCGTTCGCAACAGGCAGGGATCCAAAGCACGCAGTAATTTGTGCAACGACCGGTCTGCTTGAGAAATTAAGTAAGTCTGAAATCGAAGGCGTTATTGCTCACGAGATGAGCCACATAAGAAATTATGATACGCGTTTGATGTCTATTGTTGCGGTAATGGTCGGTATGGTTGCACTCTTAGGGGACTGGTTTTTAAGATTTAGTTGGAGAGGTAGAAGAGGCAGAGATGACGAAGGTGGACAACTTGGAGCAATTCTTATTATACTTGGGATAGTTTTCGCCATACTTTCTCCGATTATTGCTACGCTAATTCAGCTTGCAATATCACGTAGAAGGGAATTTATGGCGGATGCAGGATCTGTTTCGATAACAAGGCAACCCGAAGGACTTATATCAGCTCTCAAAAAAATATCGACTGACCCTGAACCTCTGGAGGCAGCAAATAAGGCAACTGCACACCTATATATTGTTAATCCCTTTAAAGACCGCATCAAAACCGGTGTCAGCTGGTTTTCAAATCTTTTTAATACCCATCCACCCATAGCTGAAAGAATTAAGGTGCTTGGGGAAATGCAGTGATGATTACTACTTGATATTTGAACTAAGACTTATGTATAGTTAGAATATGGTTGGTGGATTCGGAATAGTTATTCTGATAATTACTGCGATACTGGCAATTGGAATTCTTTTTGTCGTAAATAAATTTACCCACAAAAGGTGAAAAAGCTTCTTGAGAGTTTTCTTCTTCAGAGTTAAGATTGAAAAGAATTAAATGACTATATTATCCGGATCGGACGTTAAGCATATAGCAACACTTGCATCCCTTAAGCTAAAAAAAGGCGAGCCTGAGAAATTTTGGACTCAATTGACTAAGGTAATTGATTATTTCGAAGAGTTAAAAGAAGTTGAGACAAATATAACCGAGCCGACAAGCCAAACGACGGGATTACAGAATGTGACCCGCGACGATAACGTACAGAGTTGCTTGTCGCAGCAAGATGCATTAAGCTCCTCAGATAAAACTTATAATAACTATTTCGTCGTACCGATTGTTTTAGAAGAAAAAGATTTTTAAGATGATTATCCCCCTAGTAATATCAGAGCTGCACGCAGACTTAATTCAAAGTAAGTACTCGATAGTTGACTTGCTAAACGCTTATTTTGAACGTATCGAAAGCTATGATAAAAAACTTAATTGTTTTATTACTCTAACCAAAGATAAAGCTTATGAAGAAGCAGAAAGGTGTGACAAGATCCTCAAGGATTCAGGTCCAGATGCATTTAAAGACTATCCGCTTTTGGGGGTAACAGTATCGTACAAAGATTTATTTTTAACCCAAGGTGTGAGAACAACTGCAGGATCACGCGTACTTGAAAATTATATTCCTTCATATTCTGCGACCGTTGTTGAAGCTCTTGAAAACGCGGGTAGTATTATGATTGGAAAAACGAATTGTGATGCATGGGCACATGGGGCTTCGGGTGAAAATTCAGATTATGGTCCGACAAAAAATCCGTGGAACACTGACTATGTGCCCGGTGGGTCATCCAGTGGCTCGGCAGCAGCCATAGCGGCAAATTTTTCGTTAGTAGCTACGGGAACGGATACAGGAGGCTCGATTAGACAGCCGGCTAGCTTTTGTGGGATGGTTGGTTTTAAACCGACATATGGGGCTGTTTCAAGATACGGAATTGTTGCCATGGCATCGTCTCTTGATTCAATAGGGCATTTTACGAGGTGTATTGATGATTGCGAAAGGGTATTTTCTGTCACAAAACAGTTGGATTATCATGATGCTACACAAGCAAATTTTCCCAAGAGCGCAAATTTAGCGTCTAAACCGCTTATAGGTTTACCTAAAGAATATTTCATTGGAGGTATCGATGCAGAAGTAAAAGAAAATGTATTACACGCGTGTGAGGTGTTTACAAAAGCAGGCTGTAAGATAGAAGAAATAAGTCTACCTCACACCAAGTATGCGATTGATGTCTATTATATTATCCAAACCGCCGAGGTCTCCTCAAATTTAGGTCGATATGACGGTATCAGGTTTGGTAATAAGAGAGATGCATTTGGAGATGAAGCAAAAAGACGAATCATGTTAGGTAGCTATGTTTTATCCGCAGGTTATTATGATGCCTATTATTTAAAGGCGATGAAGGTCAGAACTAAAATTATTGCAGATTTTGATAATGTATTTAATAAAGTTGATGCACTTATCGCACCCGTTTCCCCAACACCCGCATTTAAAATTGGTGAAAAAGTTGATAATCCACTTTCAATGTATTTGGCCGATATTTTAACTGTGGCAGCAAATCTTTCCGGGATACCGGCAATTTCTTTTCCATTTAATGCAACAAAGAACGGTTTACCCTTGGGTTTTCAAATCATGGGTCCGAGGTTCTCAGAAGATAGACTTTTTGGTCTCGCAAAAACTTTTGAAGTATCATCAAAATACAAGCCAAAAGTGGCAGCTCTTTAACTCTTATGATGATCAGCAATTATAAACCGATTCTCAAAAATAAATATTTTATCTACCTCTGGCTTTCACAGATTCTTTCACAAGTCACAATAAACGTCATGAACTTTTTACTGCTCATTAAACTTTTTGAAAGAACGGGTAGTTCACTGGCCACGTCATTTCTATGGGTTTCGTATGCAATACCTGCTATCGCAATAGGTCCGTTTGCTTCGGCAACAGTCGACATTCTTGATAGGAAGAAAATACTCATTATCACCAACCTATTGCAAGCAGTGTTAATCTTTTCTTTTGCGCTTTTGCATGGAGGAAGATTGTTTCTTTTTTATGGTGTAGCAATATTATATTCTTTTATCAATCAATTTTATGTTCCGGCAGAAAGCGCCTCTCTTCCTGGGGTAGTAGAAAAGAAAAATTTAGTTCTGGCGAACAGTTTATTTTTTATTACCCAACAAAGCTCTCTAGTTTTTGGTTTCGGTGTTGCGGGTTTTCTTAACCAGTATTTCGGTTTCACGAATTCACTCATCATGTGTTCAGCACTCTTATTTTCAGCTTTTATAAGCGTTATATTTCTTCCCAATATGCCCGTTTTACTCCAAGCAACCAAGAGCTTTGAAACAAAATTTATGAATTTTTTCGGAAGTATATTCGACGGCCTTAAATTTATAAAAAATAATAATAAAGTGCTTCTGCCTTTTTTGATATTAATGATGATTCAAACGGCTCTGGCAATTATTATTGTTAATATCCCATTACTCGCAAAAGACATTTTTCATATTAGTATTAATTTAGCCGGGATTTATATTGTTGTACCGGCAGGTATCGGCACAATTACTGCGGCTCTGGTAATTCCTAATTATTTAAGAGGGTTATGGAGAAAGAAAGCATTGATTGAAGCGAGTTTCATGGGATTGGCTATCATTATCTTCGTAATAATATTTATAATTCCGCTTATAACTAATGTCATAAGAATTCCAATTTCTTTGTTGTTGATATTTTTATCGGGTTTCCTTTTTATCAGTGTTTTAATACCAGCTCAAACTTTCTTACAGGAAGAAACACCGGGTGGTTTAAGAGGAAGGGTTTTCGGTAATTTTTGGTTTATCGAGACAGTAATTACAATTATCCCATTAGTGTTATCCGGTGCAATTTCGGAGATATTAGGCATAAAATCCTTATTTTTCGTGCTTGGAACACTTTGTCTTTTCGCTGTTTACTTTTCGAGAAAGATTGGTCAAGAATTACTCAATGGTAAAAGTTTATTAAGGTTATTCGTTGTATGAATTACATCCCGATAATTGGTTTAGAAGTTCATATCGAAGAGGAAACGAAAAGCAAAATGTTTTGCACATGCTCTGCGTTTCATTTTGGTGAGAAGCCGAATAGTCACACATGTCCAACATGTCTTGGGTTACCCGGTGCGCTACCATACCCTAATAATTTAGCAATCAAAAACACACTCCTTATGGGTTTTGCATTTGGGTTGGAAATTAATAAATTCTCGAAATTTGACCGGAAACATTATTTTTATCCTGATCTTCCGAAAGGTTATCAAATAACGCAATACGATATACCTTTTTGTAAAAATGGTTTGTGGAAAAATGGCGAAGACACGATCAGAATCAGAAGAATTCACCTCGAAGAAGATACTGCAAAGTTAGTTCACCAGAAAATAGATGGCAAGAAAGTCAGTCTAGTCGATTTTAACAGAAGTGGCGTACCTTTAATAGAAATGGTAACTGAACCGGATTTCCACGATGTAAATCTTGTAATTAAGTTCTTAAAGGACGTCCAACTCATCGTACGATACCTTGGAATATCGTCAGCCGATATGGAAAAGGGGTCAATGCGCTTGGAAGCAAACATATCTTTGCAAAGTCAAACGTCAAAAGTTAAAAGTCAAAAGTTACCAGACTACAAGGTCGAATTAAAAAATATAAACTCATTCAGATTTCTTGATAAAGCAATTTTGTCTGAAATTAAAAGACAAAGCGAAATTCTCTATAAGGGCGAAAGGGTTATACAGGAGACAAGAGGATATGATGAGGCAAAAAGTACTACGTATAGTCAGCGCATTAAAGAAGAAGCACAGGATTACCGTTATTTTCCCGAACCGGATATACCTCCAATAACTTTTACTGATGAAGAAATAGCAATGATCAAATCTAAGTTGATCGAATTACCGCAAGATAAGAAAAAAAGGTTTATCTATTTATACAACTTATCTGAAAATTATTCGGATATATTGATACAGGATAACAATAGGGCTGATTATTATGAAAGTGCTGTAAAAATAGGCGAAAAATACAGTATCAGTGCGAAAACAATTGCCGATCTTATGGTCAATAAAAACCTGGACAAGGGTTACTCTGAACCGGAATTATTACTGAAGAAAATAGTAGAATTAACTAAAGTTGATTATGCCTCGATTGAGGATGTCGAAAAGGCCGTAAAAAAAGTATTATTAGAAGAGCGAAAGGCAGTAAATGATTATCAAAACGGCAAAGGAGCAGTGACTGGATTTCTAATCGGTATGGTACAAAAGAAATTAAAAGGTAAAGGAGATCCTAAAGTTATAAGTAGTTCATTATACAAATCATTACAGATTAAATAATCATGGAGCAAAATGACTTCGATGGTATGCTAGAGTGGGTTAAAAATGACCCAGAAGCAGCAACAAGAACTTTAATAGACCAAAACAAAAATTTGTTAGTGGATACAAAAACAGGGTTAAATAGCCTGTATTTATTTAAAGAATTAGCAAGACAGCAACAGCGAATACTAAAAAGGAGCGGTAAAGGAGAATCAGTTGTCTCTATAGCGGATATCGACAACTTTAAAGAAAAAATAAATGATCCCTATGGGTTACCAGTCGGTGACGTTGTAATACAGTTTATAGCTGAAGCATATAAATCATCGATGAGAGATTCTGACATTGTCGGAAGGTATGCGGGTGATGAGTATATAGCATATTATCCCGATACAAATATTAACACCATTAAGGTAGTTGAAGAAAGAATAAAGTCTTATATTAAAGATCATGCAATAGAGTATTTAAGAAAACATCTGGATAGCGTTATTTATAAAGAAGTAGATGTAGAGAACCTAGCCCGAAAAATTGATATCTCTACAGGTTACTCTCAGGCTAATCCAGACGACACAATTGAAAAATTAATTACGGAGGCAGATAGAAATATGCATAATGTAAAAAAAGAAAAGAAGGTAGGAAGGTAATATGTCTAGTAAATTCGTTCATCTTCATGTTCATACAGAATATTCTTTACTAGACGGTCTGAGTAAGATTAAGACTTTATTTTCTTACGTTAAAGATAAGGGTATGGATTCTCTTGCAATTACGGATCACGGTGCAATGTCCGGTGTAATAGAATTTTATAAGAAAGCAAAAAGTTATGAGATTAAACCAATTCTTGGTATGGAAGGTTATACGACAAATCTTCCATTAGGTGAAAAAGGAGAAAGAGGAAAAACACAAAATTTTCACATCCTACTTCTTGCTAAAAATTATGAAGGTTATAAAAATTTGATGAAATTATCATCAATTGCACATTTAAAAGGTTACTATTACCGCCCCAGGGTCGATAAAGAAACACTTTTTAAATACTCGAAAGGGCTTATTTGTACATCAGCATGTACTTTAGGTGAATTATCACAAAGTATATTAGCCGATGATGTAAAAAAAGCCAAATCAGTTGCCAAGTGGTTTTACGATGTTTTCGGTAAAGATTATTATTTAGAGATGCAAAGACACAAATATAGAGATTTTGTTCAAAAACTAGATAGTGGCGAGCTTAAAAACCAACTTACCGATATGGCTGATAATGAGGACAAAATAAATAAAGGCATCGTTAAAATAAGTAGAGAAATGGGAATACCTCTTGTTGCTACAAACGACGTGCATTATATAGACCCGAAAGATGCGGAAGCGCAAGATTTGTTAGTTTGTATTGCTACTGCGAAAAATGTCAAGGATACTAAAAGGCTCCGATTTATTGATGCGCCTACTTTTTATGTTACGACTCCAAATGAAATGACTGAACTATTTCATGATTTACCGGATGCACTCAAAAACACCGTAAAGATTGCTGATAAATGTGACGTTGAGTTAACTCTCAACAAATGGTTTTTTCCTGAATTTAAACTGACGATGGCCAAAACTCCCGAGGAGGAACTTGATATTAAAGCAAATGAAGGATTAAGGATTAGATTCGAAAGAGTAACTGAAGAAATTAAAGAAAGATTAGATTATGAGCTAGATATTATTAAAGGCAAAGGTTACGCAACCTATTTTTTAATAGTATCGGACATGGCTAAATGGGCAAAGGACAACGTAATTGTAACAAATACCCGAGGATCAGCGGCAGGTAGTTTGGTATCCTATGCGCTTGGAATAATAAATATTAACCCTCTACGTTTCGGTCTTCCGTTTGAAAGATTTTTGACGCCATGGAGGCCATCACCCCCTGACATCGATTTTGATATTGCCGACGATAGAAGAGAAGAGATAATTAATTATATGAGTGAAAAATACGGACACGATAAGGTTGCCCAGATTTGCACTTTCGGAAGAATGTTGGCCAGAGGATCTGTAAGGGATGTATCACGAGCGCTAGGTTATCCGTATTCTGTTGGGGATAGAATATCAAAATTAATACCCCCGCCCAAGCAGGGTTTTCCGGTCACTATAGAAAATGCACTAGGTACTCAGGATGAACTTAAAAGAATTTATGAGACGGAAGCAGATGCAAAAAAAATACTCGACTTATCAAAACAAATTGAAGGTAATGCCCGTCACATATCGGTCCATGCAGCGGGTTTGGTCATTGCACCGACAGATATAACCGATTTTACACCCGTACAGCTGGACCCTGAAGGTAAAAAAATTATTACACAGTACGACATGGACGCACTTGACCCGAACGTTTCTCCGAATGAGGCGGTTGGTTTACTTAAGTTTGATTTACTCGGCCTAAGAAATCTATCGATTATAGGATCAGCTATCAAAATTATAAAAGAAATAAGAGGAATAGAGATTGATTTAGAAAAAACGCCTCTTGACGATAAAAAAACCTATAACATGCTTGCAAAAGGCGAGACCATGGGTGTTTTTCAGCTTTCTGGTAGTGGCATGACCAGATATTTGAAAGATCTTAAACCTACAAGAATAGAAGATCTTATGGTCATGGTTGCACTATATAGACCTGGACCAATGTCCCAAATACCAGAATATATTGAAAGAAAGAATAATCCATCAAAAGTTAAATATTTTGATTCCCGAATGAAGGTATATTTAGATAAGTCGTACGGACTAATGGTTTATCAGGATGATGTTTTCGCAACAGCCATAAAAATAGCTGGTTATACCTGGGAAGAAGCGGATAAATTCAGAAAAGCCGTTGGTAAAAAGATACCACAGGAAATGGAAAAACAGAAAAAGAAGTTTTTAGAAGGTTCTGTAGCTAATGGCATGGAACAGAAAAAGGCTGAGGAGCTCTTCTCGTTAATTGAACCGTTTTCAGGATACGGTTTTAACAAAGCCCATGCAGCTAGTTACGGCATGTTGGCTTATCAGACTGCATATTTAAAAGCGAATTTCCCCATAGAATTTATGACTGCCCTTCTCACTGCAGAGAGTAATGATGTTGACAAGGTGGCTCTTGCTGTAAATGAGTGTAGAAAAATGAAAATTATAGTCCTGCCTCCAAATATTAATGAGAGTGATGTCGGATTTAAAATAGTAGATAACAAAGATTCGCTGCACAGTAAGGCAATACGCTTCGGTTTTTCAGCAATTAAAAATGTCGGTGTTGCCGCAATAGAAGCAGTACTAAGTGTACGGCAAGATGGTAAATTTCTTAACTTTACGGACTTCCTATCACGAGTAGACGCTAGACGTGTAAACAAAAAAGTACTGGAAAGTATGATTAAAGTCGGGGTATTTTCTGATTTTGGAAAACGAGCCTCTCTTCTTGCAAAATTGGACGAAATTAGAAGCAGAATTTCTCCCAAAAGCTTGGTAAATAATCAACAAGGTCTTTTCAGTTCGGAGGATGTTAAAAAAGTAACAATGATACAAGATGTGTCTTTGGAAGGTGAGGAGTTTAATGACGATGAAATAAATTTACTTGAGAGACAGCTCCTGGGTTTTTCTCTTTCAGCAAAACCTCTAAATATTGTAATCGGTAATTTACAAAATTCCGCAACTCATAAAATCTTTGAAATTACGACTGAAGATGAGATCAAAGACAATATTAAAATTGCCGCCGTTATTGTGGATGTCCGTATTATAGTAACAAAAAGAACGGGACAGGAAATGGCATTTGTAAAAGCAGAAGATGAAACGGGGAGCATCGATTTAGTCGTTTTTCCGAGACTTTTTGAAAAAATCAGAAATACACTTATCGACAACACTGCAATTTTGGTAAGTGGAAAAATAGATATTAGGGACGAGACTCCGTCGATAATTGTCGAAAATATTTACACAAAAGATTCTGTTAAGGGGTCTGACCATTTATATATAAAAATCCCCGAAAATACAAATAAGACCAGTTTGGATAAACTGAAGCGGATTTTAATTAATAATCCAGGCAGCCAAAAAGTAAGTTTGGTATTCATGACGCCCAAGAAAAACAGCTTAGATCTTCCGATAAAAATTACATGGAGCGAAAATCTTGCACATGAGATCGATTTAATTTTACAAAGGAATACGATTTCTTCTTGAGAAGTAGCTAGGTTTAAGCTAAAATATCATATTATGTCGTTAACACTAAAGTTCGGTGAAAATATGTTCGGAGTCGGCGATAAAGTTAAAGTATATCAACGGATTAAAGAAGCAAATAAAGAACGTACTCAAATATTCGCCGGTATCGTTATTAAAATAAAGGGAGACGTTGACAATAAAAGTTTTACCGTTCGTAGACTTGGCGCTAATCAGATAGGCATTGAGAGGATATTTCCTGCAAAATCTCCAACTTTAACGAATGTAGAAGTTACTAAAATGGGAGTAAAGGGTGTCAGAAAAGCAAAACTTTATTTCATACGGAACAAATCCAAAAAGGAGATTGATTTAATATATTCGCGTGCTTCTAAACGCCAAAAGTGATTTAATGCTTAGTAAGCGCTCTAAAGGTGACATCGGCGAATTATTTGCGATTCGGCTTCTTAGTAACTTAGGTTACAATTTGATAGAACGGAATTTTCATTCAAAGTTCGGCGAAATAGATATTATTGCACAAGATGGAAATACATTATCATTTTTGGAAGTAAAAACACGTTGGTCTAAGAAATACGGAAAACCAGAGGAATCAATAACACCGAATAAAATTAGAAAAATTAAGAAAACTATTGATTATTATCTGTTAATGCATAATTTAAAAAATATAAAAAATTATAAAATAGAAATAGTTGCATTAGAAGCTGATGCAGGAATTATAACTTCAAGTAAAATTATAAGGTATGACTAAATGTAGCACAAGAAACTTCCAACAACTGTTAACTCAGTTAAATATGCATAGTCGTTTTTAAAAACCGAAGCGGAGCCACCGTCTAAATTAATAACGTCACTTAATATAAAATGATTTTCTTTTTCATATTTAGTTAATATTTCTGGTAAATCTTGTAATCTCGGCCCGTCAAAGAAAGAGTTGGTTTTATAAATACTGAGAATAATAATTTTTCCATCATTACTTAGGGCTAGTACATTTCTTCGTGCAGAATCGTTATTTAGGTTAGATAAATCAAGATAGTTAGATTTAAATTTAATAAGCGGACCCGTTTGTATTGCCATGCGATAACTTTCTGTAGGTGCTTTTTGATCAATAAAAATAGATCCGTCGCCAGAAACATAAAAAAAACCATTAAATATTGTGTTTTCTGTGTCTTGAGAATATTTTTTGTTATTTGTATAAAACAGGCCAATGGGTTTGTTGTCTGTTGTGTAAAAACCCGCACTAGACAAATATTTACATGACTTATTCTTTATAATTTCTTCGGAACTTAATTTTTCCTGGAAATTAGGTATTAAAAAGAAATTTTTGGTGTCTTCAACACGAAACCAATTAATAAAATAAGTAATGTTTTCTTTCGATATCTCATTCTGAGCCTGATTTATAACTGGAGTAGGAGATGCAATTTGATCCGATTTCTGGACGAGATTTGAGCTGTCATTAACAATGTGTTTCTGAAAAAATAAATAAATAAATATTACTAAAAATATTAACAATAAAAGTCGTCTTTTCATTCGCTAAGTATAGCAGTTTCGAGAAAACCCCGAGCTTACGCTCGGGGATGAATCGAGCCCTGACCCGCTTCGCTCAAGCCACGGCGAGGCGAGTATGTCATATCTTCTTGTCAATAGTCTATTAAACTATTATTATTAAGAAATGGCGCAATTAGGAGGTATTAAATTATTTTTTCTGCTTTGGGCAATTTCAGCTGCTATCGCGTATTTCCAGTTTTCTAAACCTGGAAATCCAATGGTTTTGCCGGGAGATATTTATATTAGAAAAATGTCTAAAGTTCTTTACATACCGACCGGAACATCTTTTTATCTAGCCATAGTCCTTTTTATTATTGTTAAGTTTCTGTTTAAATTATTTTAACTGTGTAATTTATATTTTTTTGTGTTACTATTTGCGCATGGCAAAAAAAGCAATTAAATCCAAAAATAAAAAACAAGTAAGTTCTGCTGGTACTAAAAAGTCTTTGGCCAAAAAAAGTAACAACAATAAAAACGCTTTATTTCCTCAAATTAAAAGTAATCGAATAATAATTCTTGCATCTGTTGCAATACTTCTTGTTATTGTTTTAAACGCACTATTCAGAAGATACTTCATCGCGTCAGTGAACGGTAGATTGATAGCCAGACACCAACTTTACAGTGAACTAGAAAAAAAAGATAAAGGCAAAGTTCTTGAAGATATTATTACAAAAGAAATTATTTTTCAGGAAGCCAAAAACAATAATATTAAAATATCTCGAGACGAAATAACTAGTGAGTTGGCAAAAATTTCCGAAAGCATTAATCAACAGGGAAGCAACCTTAACGACGTTCTTGCACTACAAGGCATGACTCTTGAAGAACTCAGAGAAAATATAGAAATTCAAAAAATATTGGAAAAATTACTTCAGCATAAAATAAGTATCTCTGATGAAGAAATTCAACAACGGTTTGACGATAATAAAAGTTCATACTCTCCTGAAACTAAATATGATGACGTAAAAGAATCGCTAAAAGCTCAGATATTTCAGGAGAAATTATCCGATTTATACAGGAGTTGGATCGAAGAAAAACGTACCAACTTAAAAGTGAAGTACTTCATGTAATCATGTCTCAGTTTTTACAGAACTTTAGTTACTTGCCCGTTAATAATAAATTTTTTGCTTTACTGCTTGTTGCCTGGTCTTTATTTATTAAAGGTTATACACTTTGGAAAGCTTCCAGAAATAACCAGAGATATTGGTTTATTATTTTGCTTTTGTTAAATACTTTGGGTATTTTTGAATTGGTATACCTTAAGTTCTTTCAGAAAAATTTAAATCTTGAAGAATCTAAGACATCCCTAAAGAAAACAAAAAAGGGTATAATTGATTAATGATAATTTTAGGTATCGACCCCGGTACTGCTACTACAGGATACGGAGTAATTGAAACGAACGGCAAAGGCGACTTTAAAGTAATTAATTGGGGGTTAATAGAAACTGATAAAAACGGCTTCAAAGAAAACCGACTGGAAATAATTTATAAAGAAATATTAGCTATTATAAAAAGTTATAATCCACATGTCTTTGCGTTTGAGAAAATCTTCTTTGCTACAAACGCAAAAACAGCCATTGCAGTTGGCCAGGCACAAGGTGTACTTTTATTGGCAGCTTCAAAGACAAAAGTAGAAGTAGTTGAATACGCACCCGGAACAATTAAAAAGATGATAACCGGTAGTGGTCGAGCCAATAAGAAAGATGTTCAAAGATCTATAAGAAAAATATTAGGTAATAATATTAAAAGTAAAGCACACAAGAAAACCCATTTTGATAATGCTGCCGATGCATTGGCGGTAGCCCTGACACATGTATTTCAGAGTAGGAAAGGTCCCAGTTAGATAGTCTGCGACATCTAACGGGACCCCGTGAGATGTCACGTACGTGACTATCTCACAGGGGGAGGTGATATAAATGGCAGATTTTAAAGTCGGTGTAGTTACTCATTATTACGATAAAATCAAAGTTGCGATAGTTGAGTTGGATGGTAATTTAGCTGTCGGTGACAAAGTTAAATTTGTTAGAGGTGGAGAAGATCTGTTTGAAGAAAACGTCGATTCAATGCAGGTTGAACACAATAATATTCAATCGGCAAGTAAAGGAGATATAGTCGGTCTAAAAGTTAGTAATGAATTAAAAGAGGGGGCTGAGGTTTACAAAGTTTCATAATACTAATTATATATCTGTACTTAAGCTACCTGACCGCGATCGTTGGCAGTCTGGTATAAGAATACTAATTACCTTGACTTTAGAGAATGTTCTTTGATCATCACTATTATTAGGAATTAGTTGCATTCGCATATATTAGTAGATTAGTATTATAACTTAATGCGAAAAAAGAAATGGGTTAGTGTTGACTGGAAGCATGCTCCTGATATTAAAAAAAGAGTCAAAATATTAATATCGTCGTTGGATTTAAGTTGGTTAAAATCTTCAGATATTTATACGTTCAGATCGACCACTTCCTCAACACGCGCTTATGCAAGGATCTGGGGCCTATCGAGGGTTTGGCAATTAGCACTAAAAACTAATCCCTCATATATCGTTGAAGTTATCTCACAAAGATTTGATAAATTACCTATAAAAGAACAGGACAAGGTTCTGCTCCATGAATTAGCCCATATTCCAAAAAACTTTTCTGGGAGTTTGCTTCCTCATACACGTTCCCGCGGTAAAAGAAATTTCCACGATAGGGTAGATGAATTGTTCGCTCAGTATCTGAAAAATATAAAATATTAAAATGCACATTATTCTAATTCACGGTGATAATACGATAGAGAGTTATACTAGACTTCAAACTTTATTAGGAAAAGCCAAGGACAAAGGGTGGGAAATCGAAAAGATCGACAATAAAAACCAAAACGTAAAAGAAGCTCTTGTATCACAAGGACTTTTTAATACAAAAAGATTAGTTTTGGTTGAATCGTCTTCGCTTATTAATAAGGATGATGTTATTTGGGTAAAAAAGAATAAAGATTTGGAGGAAAGAATGCTTCTAATCTATTCGGATTCACCTATTACAAAAACTGTACTGAATTCGTTCCCCGAAGGTTCTAAGGTCGAAGAATTCAAGCTTCCCGTATATATTTGGAGATTACTGGACTCTTTCTACCCCGGAAATTCGTTAAATATTCTCAAACTACTGCATAGTTCAGTAAGTAATATGCCTATTGAATTTATCTTCAGTCTACTAGCCAAACTCATGCGAGATTTTTACTGGGTAAAATTGGAGCCTTCTTCTATTCCTTATCAAGATTGGAGGGTAAGTAAATTAAAAAATCAGGCATCAAAGTTTTCAGTCAAAAAAATAACTGAAATTATTTCAAAATTAGCCAAAATAGACGTCAAAGTTAAAAAATCCGAAGCCGAACTTCTTCCGTCTCTTGATTTACTAATAATAAAATACTTAGAATGATTATGATATGCAAATAAATCCTTTAATATTTAGAAATTATGACATAAGAGGAATTGTTGACGTCGATCTGGATCCAGTTAAAGTCGAAGCAATTGCAAAAGCTTACGGAACATTCCTTAGAAAGCGAAAGATAAAACAAGCTGTTATTGGTTATGACTGCAGATTAAGCGGACCTTCATATCATGAATCATTTATAAAAGGTCTAGCGAGTTGTGGAATCGATCTTATAGATTTGGGAATGGTTATGACTCAAATGGTTTATTATGGGCAATATCGTTTTCAAACTAACGGCGGAGTTATGATAACCGCCTCTCATAATCCATGGAATTATAATGGTTTTAAATTAGCAATAGGATTCTCTTTGACTACCGGTCCGGAAGAGGTTCAAGAATTAAAACGTATTGTTGAAACTGAAAACTTTTTTCAATCTGAAAGGGTGGGTAATGTTACGAATGCAGATATAAAAGAAGATTATATTAATGATGTTTTAAAACGAATTGAAATAAAAAAGTCATACAGAATTGTTATGGATACTCATAAAGGTACTACAACTCTCTTCAATCCTGAAATTGCTAGAAAAACAGGTTGTGAAGTAATAGAAATTAATTCCGGAGTAGACGGTTCTTTCCCCGCAGGAACACCAGATCCGACTGACGCAAAATTAATGGAAAGTTTGTCGAAGGTAGTTCTAGAGAATAAAGCAGATATAGGATTGGCATACGATGGAGATGGCGATAGAATTGGTTTTGTTGATGAGAAGGGTCGCGTACTTTGGAACGATGTAGCCGTCGCAATTTTTTCAAAAGACATTCTCGAAAGATTCCCTAATTCCAAAATTGTATACAATACACTTTGCTCTCAAGTTGTAAGAGAAGTTATTAAAGCAAATGGAGGTACTCCCGTTATGTGGCTTACTGGACATGCTTTTATAAAGGCTAAGATAGCTGAAGTGGGTGCAGCTTTTGGTGGAGAACTTTCAGGACACTTCTTTTTCGCCGATAATGCATATGGGCACGACGATGGCACATATGCAACATTGAGAGTTCTTGAATATTTATCAGAAAAAAATATGACTCTAAGTCAACTTTACGAAACTTTTCCTCAATTTATATCTTCTCCTGAAATAAAAGTTGGATGCCCGGACGGTAAAAAGAAAGCTGTAATAAAAGACTTATCAGTAAAGTTTAAAAAAGATTTTTCTGGGGCGGAAATTACTGACGAAAATGTAATTCCTGGTGATGATGGTATACGTGCAGATTTTGAAGATGGAATGTTAGTTATACGATATTCACAAAATGGACCATATATTACAGTCAAGTTTGAGGCTAAGACACAGGATGTTTTTGAAAAAAGGAGGCAATATATTAAAGATATACTACATAGTTACAAAGAAGTTATTTGGGATGATCCCCTTTGTGTGAATATAGATTTTGTAAAATAAATAAACTATTGACAAGGTCGGACCTTGTCATATGAAGATGGTAAATATTGATGCAAGTGAAGACATTAAAAAACTCGATAGCCAGAATGTGTTGGGATCTATTGACGAGCTACCTGACCAATGTCTCCATGCGTGGGAGGAAGCAGAGAAGGTTGACGTACCCGACTTTTACAAAGATATCCAAAATGTTGTTATGTGTGGTATGGGAGGCAGCGGTTTGGGTGCACGAGTAATTGAATCTGTATATGGAAGTGACCTAAGATTGCCTTTAGTTAGAGTGAATGACTATAACTTACCTGGTTTTAGTGACATTCATACGCTAGTTATATGTTCGAGTTATTCTGGAGAAACCGAGGAAACGTTGCAAAATGCCAAAGAAGCAATAGATAGGAAATGCAAATGGATGGCTATCGGGAGTGGTAATAGTCTTATAAAGCTAGCTCAAGAGAAAGGTGTTCCATGTTATATAATTGATGCAAAATATAATCCATCAAATCAGCCTAGAATGGCCATCGGCTATTCAATTGTCGGTCAATTGGTTTTAGCCTCAAAAGTTGGTCTTTTCAAACTCCAAAAAAGCGACATTGATGAGTCTGCAGAAATCATGAAAACTATTCAAACAAAAAGCCATTCTGAAATAACTGAAAACGATAATCCCGCCAAACAACTTGCAAGAAGCATGTATGGAAAAGTTATTATCTACGTCTCTTCCGGTCACCTAATCGGAGCAATGCATACTGTAAATAATCAGTTGAATGAAAATACAAAAAATATGTCTACGGATGTTTTTATTCCTGAACTTAATCATCATCTTATGGAGGGATTAAAACATCCGGAAATGAACCCCCAAAACCTTTTTTTCATTTTCGCCGACTCGAATCTTTATCCGGAAAGGATTAAAAAGAGGTTTACTATTACAAAGGAAGTTGTTGAAAAAAATAATATTGGTTATTTTGAATATACTTTGAATTCTATAAATAAACTTACACAATCGTTCGAACTTATTCAATTTGGAGCATATACGAATTTTTACTTGTCCATGCTCTATGACACCGATCCGGCTCCAATTCCCTGGGTTGACTACTTCAAAGAACAACTTGGCCAACCCCTCGGTAAATAATTAAGCAAAAGAATGTAGTTGAAAAAGAAATAATTATCTGCCACTATGATATAAGCTGGATATGACATTAAATACTGACCTAATTTTATTCTTTAAAGATATCGATAAAAATGACCTTGCTCTTGTAGGAGGAAAGGGTGCGAACCTCGGAGAAATGGCAAAAGCTGGTTTTCCGGTGCCCGGCGGCTTTGCAATAACCGTCGCTTCATACCAAAAGTTTTTGGATTTTAACCGGATTACAGAACAAATAAATGACCTCCTTAAACAAGTTGATGTTAATGACGCCGAACAACTTGATCTAGCTTCCAAAAAAATACAAAAAATTGTTAATAATTCACAAATACCTGATGATGTTGCCCGCGAAATTACATCTGCTTACAAAAAATTGTCCGGAACTTTCAAACAGGCGTTTGTCGCTGTCAGGTCATCCGCTACAGCTGAAGATTTACCCGGTGCCTCATTCGCCGGACAACAGGCAACCTTCCTAAATATCAAAGGCTTCAATAACTTACTTATGGCCGTAAGAGAATGTTGGGCTTCTCTTTTTACAGCCAGAGCAATATTTTATCGAGTACAGAATAAAATTGATCACGATAAAGTAAAGATCTCGGTCATTATTCAAAAAATGATTCAGTCCGAAGCGTCGGGTGTTATGTTTTCAATCGATCCAGTTACAAATGAAAAAGATAAAATCATTATCGAAGCAATCTGGGGACTGGGAGAATATATTGTTCAGGGATCGGTTGTTCCGGATAAGTTTGTTGTTCAAAAAGATACCTATTCAGTACTTTCAAAAGAAATTGCCGACCAAAAAGTGGCTTATATACGAAAAGGGTTAGTGACTAAAGAAGCAAAAGTCCCTTCGAAATTACAAACAAAGCAAAAAATTAGTGATAGCGACATAATTGAATTAGCAAAAATATCCGATAAACTTCAGAAACATTATTACTTCCCTCAAGATACCGAGTGGGCTAAGGAAAAAGGCAAAATCTATATAGTCCAAACACGCCCGGTAACAACAATAGGTGATGTCAAAAAAATAAGTAAAATCAAAAAGGAGACCATGATGGGGGCGGCAATACCGATACTTGTTGGTACCGCTGCAAGTCCAGGTATCGGAACAGGAATCGTTAAGGTGTTAAAGAGTCCTAAAGAAATTGAAAAAGTAAAACAGGGCGATATACTCGTAGCTAAAATGACCTCTCCCGATTATGTTCCGGCGATGAAAAAGGCCGCAGGAATTGTAACAGATGAAGGCGGTTTAACTTCGCATGCAGCGATTGTCAGTAGGGAGCTGGGCGTACCTTGTGTCGTAGGCACAAAAGAGGCTACTAAAAAATTAAAAGAAAATACGATCGTAACTGTTGACGGTAGTAAGGGTTTTATTTATGAAGGAAGCAATATTGTCAAAGAAATTAATGTAAAACCTCATAAAAAATTAAAACTTAAAAAATTAAAGACTGCCACGCGTTTGTATGTTAATTTAGCCGAACCCGAAAGAGCACTTGAGGTATCAAAGTTTAATATCGATGGCGTCGGGCTATTGCGAGCTGAATTTATGATAGCAAATATAGGAATTCATCCAAAAGAAGCCATTAAAGAGAAAAAACAAGAGCATTTTATTCAAAAACTTGCTTCGGATATGATTACTTTTTGTAAGGCGTTCGATCCCCGACCTGTTGTATATCGGACGACAGACTTTAAAACTAATGAATATCGCTCGCTTCCGGGAGGAGAGGCCTGGGAGCCGAAGGAAGCAAATCCAATGTTAGGTTTTAGGGGTGCATTTCGCTATATTTCAAATCCGGAAGTATTTAACCTAGAGCTACAGGCAATAAAAATTGTTCGCGAAAAATATAAAAATTTGTGGCTAATGGTTCCATTTGTCAGATCGCCAGAGGAGCTTTCTAGGGTCAGAAGAATTGTCACTTCGGTTGGACTTTTCGACAGTCCTACATTTAAATTTTGGATGATGGTTGAAATACCGATAAATGTTATTTTAATTGACGAGTTTTTAAAAGTCGGCATTGATGGGGTATCGATAGGATCGAATG
This sequence comes from Candidatus Woesebacteria bacterium RIFCSPLOWO2_01_FULL_39_23, assembly GCA_001793095.1. Taxonomy (GTDB): domain Bacteria; phylum Patescibacteriota; class Microgenomatia; order UBA8517; family UBA8517; genus HO2-FULL-38-9. The sequence goes on along the minus strand of MGHG01000009.1, from coordinate 144,036 downwards.
ACCTCACGATGCTTATAACAGGAACCGATAGAGATAACGCCGAAGTTGCTGAATCATTTAATGAGAGATCTCCAGCTGTTTTATGGTCATTACGGCGCGTAATTAAACACTGTAATGCCGCCAATGTCACCTCGTCAATTTGCGGACAGGCACCCTCGGTTTATGAAGACTTTGTTAAAAAACTGATAAAATATGGAGTAACAAGCATTTCCGTAAATCCTGATGCTATTGATCGTGTTAGAAGTGTAATATATGAATCAGAAAAAGCAATTGCATTAAATTCGCACAAGTAACTATGTCAAAAATATCAAAAATATGGGCAAGAGAAATTTTGGATTCGCGAGCCATTCCTACTGTTGAAGCGTCTTGTCTTTTAGATACCGGACAAGTGGCTATTGCCTCAGTACCGTCAGCTACACCGACCGGAAAATACGATTCTCTTGAGCTTAGAGATCAGGACACTTCAAGATATCACGGTAAGGGTGTATTAAAAGCGGTTAACAATGTAAATAATATCTTAGGTCAGGTGCTTATAGGCATGGATCCAATCGACCAGGAAGTAATAGACAAAAAACTCATCGATACCGACGGAACAAAAAATAAATCAAAATACGGTGCTAACGCAATCCTCGCAGTCTCGATAGCTACCGCAAAGGCTGGATCACTTTCTGCTGGTAAAACCTTATACTCCTACATTAACCAAATGGCTGCTAAATTCGGTATCAAAGCAAAAGAACACATACCAACTCCTATTTTTAACATGATAAATGGCGGATTACATGGTGCTGGTAATCTGGATTTTCAGGAATTCCATGTAATACCAGCAACCTCCAAAAAATTCAGCGAAGGACTCAGAATGGGCGTCGAAACTTACATGACTATCGGCGACAACCTTAAGAGACGGGGAGCAATTCATTCTGTTGGTGACGAGGGCGGATATGCCCCCAATCTTTTTACTAATGCTGACGCTTTCGAAATACTCGTTGAATCAATTAAAGAAACCCCATATCAATTGGGTCGCGATGTCTTTCTCGGTCTTGATGCTGCCGCATCTGTCTTCTATAAAAATGGTAATTACTCAATAAGGGATAAATCGTCTCCTTTGACTGATGATGATTTGCTTGAATACTATAAAACCTTAAATAATCAGTATCATCTAGCAATACTCGAAGACGCTTTTCAGGAAGATGCCTGGAATAGCTGGAAAAAGCTTTATACTGAGATGTCTGAGCAACTAACCGTTGTCGGTGATGACCTGCTCGCGACAAATCCGGAAAGAGTAGTCAAAGCGATTAAAGAGAAAGCCTGTAATGCAATACTTGTCAAACCAAATCAATTAGGAACAATTACGGAAACGTTAAGGGTTATCTCAAAAGCACTTGCGTCTTCGTGGAAAATAATTGTCTCTCATCGTTCCGGAGAAACTAACGAATGGTTTATAGCAGATTTCGCTGTAGGTATTGGAGCGGATTTTGTCAAATTTGGTGCTCCGTCGCGGGGAGAAAGGGTCGCTAAATATAATCGCTTATCTGCAATCGAAGTTGAACTTCTAAGCGGTCGGATGTAACTTCATGATAAATTTTTCCTATCTTGTCGACATCTTACTTCATCTTGATAACTATTTATCGATATTAATTTCACATGTCGGGGTAGGAGTATATGTCGTTTTATTTTTTGTAATTTTTATGGAAACCGGTTTTGTTATTACGCCCTTTCTTCCGGGAGATTCGATACTTTTTGCAGCAGGTACCTTAGCAGCACTCGGCTCGATGAATATCTATCTTTTATTTCTCGTGCTTTTTATTGCTGCTGTTCTTGGAGATACAGTAAATTATTGGATCGGTTACAAAATAGGTCCGGCCGTATTTAAAAAAGACCCTAAATTTATAAAAAAAGATTATTTAGATAAGACTAAGGCATTTTACACTAAGCACGGAGGAAAAACAATTATTCTTGCACGCTTTGTTCCGATAATCCGAACATTTGCACCTTTTGTGGCCGGCGTTGGCATCATGCAGTACACAAAATTTATAATATTCAATATCGTTGGCGGATTTCTGTGGACTTCCATTTTTGTCTTTGGAGGTTATTATTTCGGTAATATAGCTTTTGTTAAGAATAATTTCGAAATAGTTATTGGCGTAATAATAATTATTTCACTATTTCCAATTTTACTAGAGGTTGCTAAATCTAAAAGAAAAAAAGGGGAAGTCAATTCCTAGTGTACTTCCTTATAAGCCCTACGACCTTTCCCTGTATTCTTACATTTTTAACAAATATAGGACTCATTTTAGCATTTGCCGGCTCAAGTCGTATGCGTGTAGCTTCTTTAAAAAATCGTTTCAATGTTGCCATACCATTATCAAGTAGCGCTACAACAATGTCTCCATTATTGGCAATCTCAGACTGCTCAATTACCACATAATCGCCATCCCGAATCTGTTCTTCAATCATAGACTCGCCTTTTACCTGAAGAAGAAATGTGCGTTTTGTTCCTGTAACGAAAGAGTAGGGTATTGCCATGCTCGCATTTGGATCAGTATAGGGCTCGATGGGCGTCCCCGCTGCAATATATCCAAGAATTGGGACAGCAATACCCTCGGGTGAAAAATTAATATCATTATCGGCTAGTTTTATAGATCTATTTTTTCCGTATTTTCGTTTAATTAAACCTTTTTCTTCAAGCGTGGTTAAATGCTCGTGTACTGTAGCGAGTGAAGAAACCCCGATTGCCTCTGCTATTTGCTTTAATGTGGGGGCTGAACCGGTAGATTGAATATGTTGTCTGATAAAATCTAATATCTGTCCTTGGCGTTTGTAAATTACTGGTGCCATAAGTCAACACAAAACTAGAAACTTATAACTCAAAATTGTATTTTAGTTTTAACATTTGAGTTCTAAGTTATGAGTTAAATCAATATACTAACAAAACCCGAATATGTCAAGTGGGAAATATAAGAAGAAAATTACAGATTTAATTCGGCGGCTATTTCCATCAATCGATTATATTTTTGCGTTCGTTCGCCCCTGGTTGGACCGACCTTAACATATTCCGCTCCTATTGCTACAGCTAAATCTATAATAAAAGTATCAGTCGTTTCGCCACCTCCGCGGTGCGAAACTATTGTTTTAATATTATTATCTTTAGCCAACATGACTGTCGCCATAGTCTCAGTTAAGGTTCCCGCCTGATTAGGCTTAATTATTATTGAATTTATCGTCTTTTCGTCGATCGCTCTTTTTAATCTTTTTTCCTGGGTTACCGTTAGATCATCACCTACGATCATTATTTTTTCACTGAGTTTCGTAAATAAAGGCTTCCAGTTGTCCCAATCCTCCTCTGCCAATCCGTCTTCTATCGAAATTATCGGATAATTATCTAAAAGATTTTCGTAATAAGTAATCATCTCCGATGAATTAAATTTTTTCTGATCTTTAGACAAATTATAAAAACCCGATTCGTAAAATTCAGAAGCGGCAGGATCGAGTGAAATTCCTACGTCTTTTTCGGGAATATATTTAGTTTTTTCTATTGCATTTTTTATATATAGCAAAGGGTCAATGTTCGATTTCATTGAGACCGCCGCATACGCACCCTCTGCTCCGACATTAATATTGAAACCGTTAAGCTTTAGCTCACGCCCTAAAGATCTGTATATTTCTATACCGGCTCTCACAGAATCAGAACAGTTAAATTTTCCGATTACTGAAACAGAATATTCCTGAAAATCTGTTGAATTATCAGCATGTTTTCCTCCTTCTAACACGACCATGTTTGGTTTAGGCATGTTAGTAATACCACCATCGAATCCGTAAGTTTTTTGAATATAAATATAAAGAGGCAGCTTTTCGATAACGCTGGCAGTTTTAGCACACGCAAGAGAAACACTCAACAGACTATTACCGCCCAAATTAGTTTTTTGTGGTGTTGGGTCTAAATCAAAAAGTTTCTGATCAATCTGTTTTTGATCGGTTACATCAACTCCCGCAAGTTGAGGGGATATAATTTCGTCTACAATTTTGACTGCCTTAAGCATGCCGTAGCCTTCATATCTTGACTTATCTTCATCAAAAATCGTCACAGCCTCGTATTTACCGGCAGATTCTCCATAGGGAATAGAAACAGAAGAATTTGTACCATTAGCGCACAAGACAGTTGTTTCAAGTGTCGGTAAACCGTTTGAGCTTAATATTTCTCTCGCTTTAATAGATCTAATTTTGCTGTCCATGTTTTTCTTTCGTTTACATGTTATACCCATGATAAATATGTTTGCAACCGCTCAAAGAAAGTAGATAACAACCATATGGTATAATTTTCGGTATAGTTTCGGGATAATAATATGCAATTTAAACTTCAAACGAACTATAAACCGATACCGGATCAGGAAAAAGCAATTAATTCTCTAGTTGAACGCCATCTTCAAGGAATTAACCGTCAGGTACTTCTAGGAGTTACAGGCTCCGGAAAAACATTTACCGTTGCCAATGTTATCGAGCGTTTACAAAAACCCGCCCTGATCCTTTCTCATAATAAAACGTTGGCAGCACAACTTTATCAGGAGTTTCGGGACTTTTTTCCGAATAATGCGGTCTCATATTTTGTTTCATACTATGATTTTTACCAACCCGAAGCGTATATACCGTCAACCGATACGTATATCGAAAAAGACGCTGATATTAATGAGTTAATTGATAAATTACGACTTGCTGCAACTTCAAATTTGTTAACAAGATCCGATACTATCGTCGTTGCTTCAGTATCCTGTATCTATAATATCGGTTCCCCTCGTGAATACGGCAAATTCATTTTTGAATTTGTTAAAGGCATGAAAATCAATCGCTTACAAATAATCGACAGACTGATTGATCTTCAATATGAAAGGGGTGATTTCGGCTTCAGGAGAGGAACTTTCAGAGTACGAGGGGATACGATAGACATCTATCCTGCCTATAAAGACGAAGGTTTAAGAATTATCCTTGATACCGATAAAATATTAAATATTGATATCATTAACACAGTTACCGGAGATAATATTCAACCTTCAGAAAATATTGACAAATACGTACTATACCCAGCAAAACATTACATTACCGATCCCGCGAAAAATAAGGACACTTTTAACATGATCGAGTCGGATCTTAATAAAAGATGTCATGAATTAACAAAAATCGGAAAAATACTAGAAGCATACCGTCTTAAACAAAGGGTTACGTACGATCTGGAAATGATCAAAGAGGTGGGTTACGTTAAAGGCATTGAAAACTATTCACGCTATTTCGACGGAAGAAATCCGGGCGATCCCCCCTTCACGCTATTAGATTATTTCAGTGAACCATATAAAAACGACTGGCTACTTTTCATCGATGAAAGTCACATAACTTTTCCTCAAATCAGGGGTATGTACATCGGTGATGTATCACGCAAAAAAACACTGATCGATTATGGTTTCAGGCTTCCAGCTGCATTAGACAACCGCCCTTTGATGTTTGAAGAATTTGTACGAAAAATTCCGGGTTTTATTGCAACCTCAGCAACACCCTCACCTTGGGAAATTAATATGGCTAATGATGATGCTTTAAAATTAAAAAACTCAAAAACTAAGAGGCTAAATAACAAAAACATTGGAGTAGTGCAACAACTCTTAAGACCGACAGGTATTCCTGACCCTAAAGTCGATATAAGACCAACCGCAACCCAGGTAAAAGACGTTATCGAGGAAATAAAAATTCGCGCTAACCCGCCAAAGGATAAAAATAAGGAACGCGCCCTTATTACAACTTTGACTAAAAAGACAGCTGAAGATTTATCAAATTTCCTGAAAGAACAAGGCATACATGTCCATTATTTACATAGCGATATCGCAACTCTCGAGCGTACTAATATACTGGAGGATTTAAGAAAGGGAAATTACGATTGTATTGTCGGAGTTAATCTTCTGCGCGAAGGGCTAGATTTACCTGAGGTGTCTTTAGTCGCTATTCTTGACGCAGATAAAGAAGGCTTCTTAAGAAGCGAAGTATCTTTAACACAAACGATGGGGCGCGCCGCACGACACGTAAATGGAAAAGTAATTTTATATGCCGATAAGAAAACCGATTCCATGAAAAGAGCCTTGGATGAAATTGACAGAAGAAGAAAATTCCAAAGAGAAATGAACAAAAAATACGGTATTGTACCGAAATCAATAGAAAAACCTATCCGTGAAAGACTTGTTGACGAAGAAGAAGACAGCGATGTCGAGAAACTTTTCAAGCGTGACTTATCACATTTCGAAACACTGCCTGATATTGACACGGAAAGTTTAGCGCCGATTGATAAACAAAGGTTAATCACCAGGTTAAGAAGAGAAATGAAAATAGCGGCACAAGATTTGAACTTCGAACTCGCGGCCGTGATAAGAGACAAAATAAAAGAACTGGAACTTTGATTAAGCGTGTATAATTAAGAACGCTCCGGGAAACCGCTCCGGATCTTGCGTGGCGTCCGATGATATGGAAAATACAATACGTATAAGAGGTGCGAGACAGCATAATCTAAAAAATATCGATCTGGATATACCCAAAAATAAAATTGTCGTTTTTACGGGTGTCTCGGGAAGTGGAAAAAGTTCGCTTGCATTTGACACCATATACGCCGAGGGTCAAAGACGCTACGTCGAAAGTCTCTCGACGTATGCAAGGCAGTTCTTAGGGATTATGGAAAAACCGGATATCGATTTAATAGAAGGTTTATCTCCGGCAATTTCAATTGATCAAAAAACAACTTCACGCAATCCTCGCTCAACCGTAGGTACAGTTACCGAGATTTACGATTATTTAAGGCTTTTATTTTCGCGCATCGGTCACCCCCATTGTCCTATCTGCGGAAGAGAAATAGCCAGCCAGACGGTCGATGAAATTGTAAGCTCATTACTAAAATTATTATTGGATAAAGCTAAAGACAAAAGGATCGTCAGGATTTTAATTTTATCTCCCGTCATAAGCGACAAAAAGGGTGAGTTTAGTTCACTTTTCGTCAACCTTAAATCAAAAGGCTACAAACAACTTAGGGTTGATAATATCATTAAAAATACTGGCGAGGATTTTTTTCTTATTAAAACCAATAAACACACAATAGAGGCAGTTATTGATAAAATCTCATTTTCTTTCAAAGATTTAAAAAACAAAATATTTGCCGATAATTTAAAAGCACGGCTTACAGATTCGATTGAACAGGCATTAAAATTGTCTGACGGTAAAATTATTGCGACTGAGGTCAATGATGACGCACTGGTTATGCCCGAGTTTCCAAAAAAATTCGACGATCATCTCTTTTCTGAAAAGTTTGCTTGCCCAAATGACAATATTCAAATTACAGAAATCGAACCCAGATCATTCTCTTTTAATTCTCCTCACGGAGCATGTGCTACCTGCTCGGGGATAGGGAAAATTCTTAAGATTGACAGTAACCTCGTTTTTTCGCCTGAAATTAGTATACGCGAAGGTGGAATATTACCGTTTTCTAATATGTTTGAACACGACACCTGGTACTCAAGACTAATTAATAAAGTCTGCCTCGATTATGATATTGATACAAGACTGCCTATTAAATTACTGAGTAGTGATGCAAAAAATCTTCTGCTAGCCGGAACCGCAGATAAAGTGTACGAAGTTGAAGGAACGAATAGATTCGGGAGAGTAACTAAAATTTATGAAGCGTTTTCGGGCATAATGCCTGAGCTTGAAAGAAAGCACAAGGATAGTACTTCGGATTGGGTTAGATCGGAAATTGAAAAATATATGCGCGAAAATATTTGCCCGGATTGTCATGGTACTCGACTCAAAAAGGAGTCGCTAAGCGTAACAATTAATAAACTCTCAATCGCCAAAGTTAGTTCTTTCACCATCGGGGGTGCTTACTCGTGGATTAACATACTTCTTACAAATGGTACGTCGCCACTTAATTCCCGGGAAATAAATATATCAAATGAAATTTTAAAGGAAATATTATTGAGACTGAGTTTCTTAATTTCAGTCGGTTTGAATTATTTGACGCTTGACAGAAACGCAGGATCGCTTTCTGGAGGCGAAGCCCAAAGAATCCGTTTAGCTAGTCAAATTGGATCTGGCTTAACTGGCGTTCTTTATGTACTCGATGAACCAACAGTTGGTCTACACCAAAAGGATAACCAAAAATTAATAGATACCCTTAAAAAATTAAGGGATTTAGGTAATTCAATAATCGTTGTCGAACACGACAGAGAAATGATGACTCAATCAGATTATATTTTTGACTTCGGTCCGGGAGCAGGCAAGCTCGGCGGCTCCGTAATTGCTGCAGGAACTCCTTTTGAAATATCCACTAACGCAAAATCCATTACCGGACTGTATTTGAGCGGGAAGAAAAAAATTGATATATCAAAAAGTAGCGCAGGTATAACAAGTAGCACAAGTACTGCAAGCAACCAATCACATATCACCAATCACCTTTCAAAATCCACCAATCACCAGTCACTTACAATCTTTGGTTGCTCACAGTATAATCTAAAAAACATTAATGTTACTTTCCCATTAAGTAAATTAGTTGTAATCACCGGAGTTTCCGGTTCCGGCAAATCCACCCTTCTTGTTGAAACTCTGTATGCTGCGATGGAGCGTGAATTTAACTCCAGATTTAGGGGAGATGTTGGTACATATAAAACAATTGAAGGCTTGGAAAAAATAGATAAAGTAATCTTAATCGACCAATCTCCAATAGGCAGAACTCCCCGAAGTAACCCCGCAACATACACAAAAGTTTTCGATAGCATTAGAGACGTTTTCAGTTTTACTCACGAGGCACGTGCTGCAGGATTTAAAAAGAGCCGATTTTCATTTAATATGAAGGGTGGTCGCTGCGAAGCATGCGAAGGCCAAGGTCAAGAGAGATTTGAAATGCAATTTATGAGTGACATTTGGATTACGTGCGATATATGCAAAGGGACTCGTTATAATACACAAACTTTGGAGATAGGTTATAAAGGTAAAAACATTGCCGACGTGTTAAAAATGTCGGTTGACGAATCCTTAGAATTTTTTCACAACCATCCCAAAATTGTATCCAAGTTGTCAACGCTACAAGAGGTGGGTTTGGGGTACATTGAACTTGGCCAGTCGGCGACGACTTTATCAGGTGGTGAAGCACAAAGGGTTAAATTATCATCCGAACTGACAAAAAAGGCGACGGGGAGAACGGCTTATATACTTGATGAGCCGACAACAGGACTTCATTTCTCAGACGTTGAAAAGCTTCTGAGAGTATTAAAAAGATTAGTATCAAAAGGAAACAGTGTTTATGTTATTGAACACAATCTTGATGTCATAAAAAATGCCGACTGGATTATAGATTTAGGCCCTGAAGGAGGAGAAAAAGGAGGAGAAATTATCGCACAAGGTACTCCTAATGACATCAAAAAAATTAAAGGTTCGCACACTGCAAAGTTCCTCTCAAATACACTTTAACATGTATAAGAAAATAATAACTTTAGTAATATTTCTTTTATTTAATTTTTTTATATTTACCAGCGTTGCCTTAGCCGATGATTACTTTGACGCTGATTTGCATATTTCTTATTCCATTAATGGCGACGGAAAAACTAGCGTTACAAATGAGATTACAATAGAAAATAAAGTTACAGAAAAGTATTCGCTGCAATATAATCTCAATTTAAATAATATAAATCTAAGCGACTTAAAGGCTATAGAAAACGGTCATGAACTAAATGTAATACAAAATAAAGACGGGGATAATTTAACGCTCACGATTAACTTCGATGATAAAGTCGTGGGTAAAGGAAAAAAAAGACTTCTTGAAATTATTTATACATCAAACAATTTCGCCCGGAAATCCGGGGAGGTTTGGGAAATTTCGATTCCTAAGGTGGGTGATGCTGGCTCTTATAGAGACTATTCAATATCGATTATCGTTCCTAAGTCTTTCGGCAACGAAGCATATATTTCACCTAATCCAGGTACAGTATCTGAAACAGAAAATAGCTTAACTTATGTGTATAACAAAAAAAATATGGAAACCTCAGGGATAGTTGCAGGCTTTGGTACATTTCAGGTATTTTCTTTCAAGTTGGGATACCATTTAGAAAACACTAAAAATAAATATGATCCTGTTGAAATTAGCATACCGCCTGACACGTCATACCAAAGGATGTACTACACAAACATTTCTCCAAAACCCGTAAATATTGTTACCGATAAAGACGGAAATTGGATAGCCATTTATAACCTTAAGCCCAAAGAGAGAATAGATGTTGAGGTTAGTGGTGACGTTCAAGTGTTTGCAAATCCGAGAAAATATTTAACCCCGATGCCGATTGAACTTTTTGCAAATTTGAAACCTCAAAAATACTGGGAGGTAGACGATACGAATATTCAAAACCTCGCAAAAGAGCTTAAAACCCCTGAAGCAATCTACAACTTTGTGACGCAAAATTTAAAGTACAATTCCGCAAAAATAAGTGAAAAAACTCAAAGATTGGGGGCGAAAGCAGTTCTCTTTGACAAACAAAACGCTATATGTATGGAATTTACCGATCTTTTTATAACCTTATCACGAGCAGCTGGTATTCCAGCGAGAGAGATAAACGGTTACGCTTATACTGAAAATCCGCAAATACAACCCTTATCACTTGTTAACGATGTTCTGCATTCATGGCCCGAATACTGGAACGATGAACTAAAAGCCTGGGTCCCTGTCGATCCAACTTGGGGATCAACAAGCGGGATAGATTACTTTAATAAATTTGATTTAAGGCACTTCGCTTTTGTTATTCATGGCGTAAGTTCAGAAAGTCCTGTATCTGCAGGCTCATATAAACTTGGCAGTAACCCACAAAAGGATGTTTTTGTAGGATTCAGTCAACTGCCCACGGACAGACATGAAGATATCACCGTTACGGGATCTTACAGTAAAACGTTTTTCGTTGACCGAAAGGTAAATCTAAAATTAGAGAATACCGGCTCAGTTACTGTTTATAATACGTCTATAAAAATATATTTTGATAATAATCACTTTGAAGACATCGGTATTGAAACACTACCGCCTTTTGGCAATTATCAAAAAAATTTAACCATTCCTTTTTCATTGTTAGCAAAAAAAACACCTAAAGTAATTAAAGTCGAAGCGTATAATAAATCCATCGAAATTCCAACTCTACACAATCAGGACTTACTCTTTCAAATTATAAGCATGTTTTTGTTCTTTATCGTAGTTATTTTTACATCTTTAGTTAAAATTAACAAAAAAAAGCATGCGAGGATTCATTAATATTAATTTATCTGAAATTAATCTTTCTACCCTCCCGGAAGGTCCCGGAATATATATATTTTCAGATAAAAAACATGTTGCTTTATATGTTGGCAAAGCAAAAAACCTCAAAGCCAGACTCCGATCATACTACGGAAATAAACTATTACCTAAAACAAAAGAAATGATATCCAAAGCAGACCATCTATCCATAATACAAGTCATGAGTGAACTTGAGTCACTTTTATTAGAAGCAAAAATGGTAAGAAAATTGGACCCTTTTTACAACTCAGCCCTCAAAGACGACAAACACCCTCTTTATATAAAAATTACGAAAGAAAAATACCCGAGAATATTAACCGTTCGAAAAAACGATACACTACCGTCTCTCGCACTCTTCGGACCGTTTCCTAACTCCACCGCAATTTATTCCACACTTAAAATGTTGAGAAAAATATTTCCTTTTTCTCAACATACAATAGGACATAAAGCATGCCTGTATAAGCAAATAAAACTTTGTAATCCGTGTCCAAATGATATAGAAAATTTGGAAAATGGTGAAGAAATATTATTTCAGAAAAGGTTATATTTGACTAATATCAAATCTGTAAAAACTATTTTATCGGGTAAATTTTCAAGAGTTATAAAAGATCTAAAATCCGAAATGGACGAGTATTCTACTTTAAACGATTATGAGAATGCCATACGGGTCAGAGAAAAAATAAAAAGATTGGATTACCTTACCCAGCCGATAAATCAAATCGATGAATTTATAAAAAACCCTAACTTTGCGGAAGATATTATTAACTTCGAATTAGAGCATTTACATCGGATATTACATAATTACATTAAAGTCGATAAAATTAATCGAATTGAATGTTACGATGTTGCACACCTTGCTTCCTCCTACCCTGCGGCTTCAATGGTTACTTTTATTGGGGGGGTTCCGGAAAAAAAACTATACAGGCACTTTAAAATAAGACGAAACCGTGGTGATAACGACATTAGTTCTTTAAGTGAAGTTGCCGGTAGAAGACTGAAATATTTTAAAAAGTGGGGTAAGCCTGATTTAGTGTTGGTCGATGGAGGAAAATCTCAAGCGTCTGCGATGAACACCATTTTTTCTGAGTACGCCATACCTGTTTTCGGTATCGCCAAAAGAGAAGAAATGCTCGTTATACCGATAAAATCTTTCGATAAATACAGATTCCAGCTGATAAAAGCATCTCCGCCGGCAAAATATCTCGTCCAAAGAATTAGAAACGAAGCTCACCGTTTCGCACGAAGATATCACCATTTATTATTATCGAAAGCTTTATTACAAAATTAAATAATTTTCTTTGCCCGACTTTCTTTTTTAAAAAAAAAGCCTGATAATGTATTAGTGAAAAGAATATTAAGGCATTTTGTTATCGACACATTTTGTCTATATCTCGTCTCCCAACTTGCAACTGGTCTTGAATTTGCCGGCGGAGCAAAAACATTCCTACTTACTGGCATAGCAATTACGACCGTTTCTTTGATCGCAAAACCAATAATTAACATACTTTTATTACCTATTAATTTAGTTACTTTCGGACTTTTCAGATGGGTCGCGTCATCTGTTGTAATATACCTTGCAACTCTTCTCGTACCCGGTTTTAAAGTAATAGCCTTTTACTTTTCAGCATTATCAACAAAATGGATCGACATTCCTCAAATTAATCTACAAGGCATCGGCGCGTTTATCGGTTTTTCATTTTTACTTTCTTTAACCAGCTCAGCAATTTATTGGCTAATAAAATGAAAAGGTATATAATTCGAATATGCAAAACATAATTATTGCAATACAAATAATAATTTCTATTCTTTTAATAATTTTTATTTTAATTCAAAACAAAGGTACAGGATTAGGTCGGGTTTGGGGAGGAAGCAGCGTTTCATTTTCAAGGCGGGGATTAGAAAAAGCCTTATTCAAATTTACATTTATTACTGTAGGCTTATTTATAATCATTTCAATCCTGCAAACAACCCTTTAAATATTAATAAGCCTTTATTTAAATGCATATACTTCGTTACTATTTAAGATTATTATTGGCGTTTTTAAGTAGGTATAAGGGTATAATTTTGTTAAGCTCCTTCGCTGGAATTATCATTCTATTTTTATATATCTTTATTTCCCCACTTGTAATAAGTACAAAAACCGAGGTTATCGGTATTACAGGCAGATTTCATGTAAATACGCTTCCAGATGACATCTTAAACACGATAGGATTGGGGTTAACTAAAATAGATGATAAAGGCATTCCTCAGCCGGGACTTGCGATATCGTGGGGAACTGATGATAAGGGTAAAACATGGAAATTTAAATTAAATGAAAGCGTCTATTGGCACGATGGCAAACCCTTACAAAGTCAAGACATTAAATATAATTTTTCTGAAGTCAATGTTACATATCCCTCCTCGGACACTATAATTTTTAACTTGAAAGAGCCCTACATTGCATTTCCATCAGTCGTTTCGCGTCCTGTTTTTAAAAAGGGTTTATTGGGTACGGGATCGTGGAAAGTAGATAAAATTACGGTTACGGGGGAATATATACAAAAAATTATATTAATAAAAGGTAAATCCAAAATTATATATAAATTCTATCCATCCGAAGATCAAGTTAAGTTCGCATATAAAATGGGTGAGATAAACAAAATGGTTAACGTTTTAAATCCGCAACCTTTTGACAAATGGATTAACTCTAAAGTCACAAATATCGTAAATAAACATGAAGCCGTAGTAATATTTTTCAATACTCAAGACCCAGTACTTTCGGAAAAAAACATAAGACAAGCTTTAAGTTACGCTATCAATAAAGACATTCTTTCATCTGAGCGTGCAATAAGTCCTATTGACCCAAATTCGTTTGCTTTCAATCCCCAGGTGAAACTCTACGACTATGACCCAGCTCGTTCAAGAGAAATCATCACCGCTCTCCCAAAAGAAGTAAGAAGCAAACTAAATGTTAAGCTCGTGAGCACTCCATCGTTAATCGGCATCGCAGAAAAAATTGTTAAAGACTGGAAGGATGTCGGGGTTGACGGCCAAGCCTTAGTCAGTTCGGTTATTCCCACCGACTATCAGGCTTATCTTACTATTTTCGATATACCAACCGACCCAGATCAATACACTCTTTGGCATTCAACACAAATCGATACGAACATTACAAAATATAAAAATCCACGAATTGACAAACTTCTGGAAGATGGCCGTACACAAGAAAATTTCGAAGAAAGAAAACGAATATATTTGGACTTTCAAAAATACCTCTTGGAAGATGCACCGGCAATCTTTTTATATCATCCAAACTGGTATAATCTTGAAAGAAAGTGATATAATCGCCTGAATATGGATTTACATAAAACATTTCCTAAAACCTCGAATTATTTAAACTCACTAGACATCACCAGCGCTGATAGTTTAGATAAAACCGCAAAGAGGCTAATGGACGATATGAACGCCTATGAGCGTGCGTCACAGGCCTTAAGAAGGCGTTTTGTAAGGGGAGCAGAGACGGTTCAAGGAATTGATCGGGGAGGCCGATTGATGAAAATTAAAAGAGATAAAGAAGGCGGCACTTATAAATATTTTGTAGAAGGAGGAAATGGTTCTTGGAGCCATCCTGAGGAGAGAATATGGGTTGTTGCGATGTATTGTCTCTGGCAGGATTCTAAATGACGTCCTCCCCGCCCTCAAGGGCGGGGTTTCTCTAAGGAGGACGATATATCAGAGTTCAATTCATCTCCGCCCTGAAGAGCGGAGTTTTCTTGAACGCTGTTATAACCTCAGCACTAAAGTTAATGGATTATTTTGATAAAAGAGTAGTAAAGAAGGAGCTTGTCAGAAGATCTCCCGCTCTAATTTTTTTAATAATGCACCTTTTCATCACCGTTTACTTAACCTACCGAGTCAATAATTAAACTACTTGAACTTCTTCTATAGGTGTAGCAATATAGCATTATGTCAGATAAGGAATATTGTAATAAACGTTGTTTTATGAATGAAAACAGCATTTGCACAGGACCCAAAAAAGTTTTGCAAATTAGAAATGCAGCAGCTGATAGTCGAATTGACCAGGAAGATGCTAAAGATGTACTGTCAAGTATGCAAGATGAAGCAATAGTAAATCAGTGTTCCAACGGCTTGATAACAAATATACTTTACAGTTCATAAGGAGATAAAGATAAAATACATTCTTATTTTAATTTGGGAAATACCGCCATTGTTTTAAGAAAAAGTCCCGGTATTTTCGGAAGCCTCGCCGAAAGATTAGACGACAATATTGTAATGAAATTAGGACAGTAACATTCTACAAAGACCCCACAAAACTCACTAAAGTAAAACTTTAAAGCATTCAGCTAATTCAAATTTGTTAAGTTACATTGCTCTATTGCTATATAACAATAGAGCAATACATGCTTATTTTAATTGATATCTTGCTTATTTAATACGTGAGGAAATATTATTGCAACTTTCATGATATTGAAAGTATGAATTGAAATTTTATTAATTAGCGAATATATTAATTAAATCTTTTTATTATATGGTACTATTAAACACATCTAATGAATATTATTATCTTCATATTTGCACTGATGCTGGGGTATATTCTAAGCAAATTGATATCAAAGGAAGGAGACATTATTAATAAAAAACTTCCGCTCATGAAAATAAAGTTTTTTCAATTCAGCCCGGAAATTCACATACATTTTAAAAACAAAACACTGCACCTGCACCATTGGCTTTATTTTACTATTGTTCTGGTTATTACTTTAACTTTCAACATCAATTTTCTCGATAATATTTTTGCAAAAGGTTATTTAGTGGGTGGAATTCTCCAAGGGTTATCCTTCTCTGACTGGAAAAGAATCATCGTTCGTAAAAACTAAGCTCAAAAGACTTAACCTACTGCCTGGTAACTTACCCCCACGCCAAATATGCTGAACGAATCTTGATCTTGTGCTCAGTCAAAGGAATCGAGGGGGGATTACAATGGTGAGTAAAACCGAACTACGATTTTAAAACTTTCTATTCTGCTGTAACCTGAAGTTTCGTTTCAATATTAGTTACTCTATTTTCAATTAATTCAACTTCTCGGTTAGTATCTGAAGTATTCTTTACAATCTCATCTAATTTATTAAATAATTCACTTTTATATTCAGTGAAGTCATCTTTTGTAACAAACGTTTCACTTAATCTATTTTCAATTTCGTCTAAATCTCTTTGAGTTATTGCCATGGTTAGATTAAAGCGTTTTATTTAAACAAAGTCAAGAATGTTAAAATGACATAACTAGTCTTGTTGTTTAAAGATAGAAACCTTTAGTCGTCCATTAATCGACGTTCGAACTAATTTAGCCGCAGATTCGAAAGAATAGGAGATATTAAGGGCTTAACTTCTTTCAGAAAATTCTAATAATTTAACGGGGTATATCTAATCCTGGGAATAATTGTTTATGCAAAGTAGGTGTTCCACCAGTAGCTACATTTTTTCTTTCTATTGCAATTTCCACAGCATGTTGATAACTTCTTACACCTACATAACTCATAAATAAGTTTATTGCGTCAGCCTTAACATCAGGGTCATTAGTTAGTTTACTAACAGCATCTCCCGATATCTCTTCCATTCTTTCTCTTCGAGTTCTAATTTTAGACTACATCATATCACAGAAACTCTATTTTTCCAATTGATTTACTATAAATTAAATAGATTGAGGTCGCTTAACAGACTTATTTAGAACCAGAGAAGTTGAATTTGTTATTTCTTTTGAAGATATTGGGAAACTAATAAATTTACAAATTATTCCTAAACAATTCGTATAGTTAAAAAGTTTTTAATTCTCTGTATAAGTTTTGGGGGTTCACCTTCGCATAGTTTTTTTCTTCTATCTTCATACATTTCTGCAACACCCGTATCAAGCAAATTTATAAATGAATAAACACCTAATTCCTGTCTAAGTTCTCTAAGTATTTTTTTTCTTAAATCGGTATCCGACATTACACAATTACACAGATACCCTGGAAATTTTAAACACTGTCTATCTTCTGGTAATCCTTTCACTCTCTTAATTGGTTCCTTGGGTTGAGGAATACGCGTACGTTCTAGCATATTTGGGGTATTATATCTCTACATCAAGGGTATACACAAATGTTAGAAGTTTAATTTTATCGGGGTGCGTGGTGCCCACCCGCCTCTGGTGGGGGACGATTTTATAACTTTTGAATATCAAATTATTCCGAACTAATCATTGACGAAAAAGATAAAATGTCATAAATTAAAACATGAGTCTTACAAATAAAGATCTAAACAATATAAAGGATTTAATAAAAGTAACAATTAGCGAAGACGAAACACTTGTTAGAAAAGACGACCTAAAATACCTTCCTACTAAAGATGACTTTTATGAACAAACCGTAAAAATACTAAAAAAACTTGACAATCTCGAAGGGTCTATGGACATAGTATCAGAAAGACAATCAAAGCATAGTGATCAAATTGAAGCTCTAGAAAAAATTCATCCGAATGGAATGCATTCCTTATCATAATATTACTTAAGAAGATACGAAAAAATATATTTTGAGGAATATACTAAAAGTAAATTTACATACCTAGAGATATTGAAGAATAAAACGGGTATGACAATAAAACTAACTCTATGAAAGATGTTCCGCAAGCACCAACAAAAGATTTGTTTGAAGCGGCAGAAAGGTTTGATAAAGCTCGAGCAAAAGGCAAAAGACCTATGTTGACCTGGGATGCTGTAAATTTACCTGAAGGTGTTCGAGTCAAATACTCCGATGATGATACTAGAAAAGCAAAAAATCCTTACGACGAGATAATTAACAGACTAGGTGATGAATAATTATAAACCGACACTTTTCTCCTGTTGGGTGGCCGATAGGACAGTTCGAAAGACTTATATTTTTTGAAGTGTTCTTTTTAAAATTTCCTTAAGCTGTTTACGACCATAACCGCTTTTTAAAAATCTTTCTCGTGCTTTCGCATCTTCCAGATTAATAAAATATTCGTAATGGATAAGCTTTAAAGGAACCCCAGTTTTTGTTGCGTCCACCATTCTATGCGAGTGTTCAAGAAGTCTTCGTTTTAAATTATAAGTAAGACTAATATAAAATCCATTATCTCTTAAGGAGTAGGGTATATAAACATAAAATCTCATTTTGGAAACGTCAGACGTTTCCTTCATTTAACTATATATTTGATTGGTCGCGTCAAACGCGACACCTCCTCAAATTCGGGGGAACCGAGTTTGACTCGGGGGTAGGCAACGCGATTCGAACGCGCAACCTCTTCCTCCACAGGGAAGCGCTCTAACCGTTGAGCTATGCCCACCAGGTATATCGTATTTTACCAAATTTGATAGGGTGTTGACAAAGATTCTTTTATGCATAAAAATGTATATTAGTTTAATATATGGCTGCCGATAGTAAAAAGACAAGCGACAACGAGGAGGAGGAAGTCATTACCGTAAAAACAGGGGATACTCTGAAATCGGCGGAACTAGCCAAAAATGACGATCCGGATCCGGCAGACCCCCCAAAAAAGAGTTTCGTTCCTGATTTAAAAGCCGAGCCTGCTGCAGAGGACGCTCCAAAGGTGACATCTTTTGGTCTCATTGATTCAGATAAACCGGCAGAGGATGCATCTGCAAAATCAAAGGTTCCAACAATAGCCCAAGCTGATACCGGAAGTGTTCCTGAAAAAGATATCATGTCGACTGACTTTTCAAAAGACAGTGTGAATAAATGGATAGAAAATTACGACGAAACAAATAAAACTCCGGAGAAAAAAGAAGGAAAAAGTTTTTTCAAAATATTTTTAATAATACTCTTGGTTTTATCACTCTTGGCAATTATCACTGGCGGTTTCCTTTACTACCAAAAGAATATGACTAAAAAGACGGGGGACGAAGGAGATACAGAACCCACAAGTACGCCTACTATTACCATTACCCCTACTACAACTCCGGGAGCCACCGAATCGGGTGAAGTTAAATTTTCTGACTACAGCATTCAAATACTTAACGGCTCAGGTATTCCAGGAGAAGCTGGAAAGGTAAAGGATCTTTTAGCTTCAGCTAAATTTAAAAAGACTGATACTGCTAATGCTGACAATTATGACTATGAAGATACCGAGGTTAAGCTCAAAGAAAATACGCCATCAAAAGTATACGATAAAATCGAAGAACTACTTAAGTCTACATACTCCGTGGCCAAATCTGACACTAAAGTCGCTTCCAGCTCTTCTTATGACGTAATTATAATCGTCGGCACAAAAAAATAATATATTTGCCTCTTTACACGTCTCAATAGTAAAATATACTATCTTTGTTCCTTTCGACGAGTCGGGATGGCGGAATTGGCAGACGCCTCAGCCTTAAGAGCTGATGAGACATTAGTCTCGTGGGAGTTCGAGTCTCCCTCCCGACACCGATCCGGGGACGAGTTCGACGGTAGAATGCTCGCTTTGGGAGCGAGAGGCACCGGGTCCAATTCCCGGGTCCCCGACAAAAACATATTATTTGATTGTTAGAAACCAATCCTGAGCAAAGCAGAAGGATTGAAAGGAGTAACCGACTAGCGTTAGTATCCTACGCAAAGGCATTGTGATACGATTAGTGCGTCGTGTTACGACGCGCGGGTATGGTTCAATGGTAAGCGGAGCTTGGCATCGCTACGCGCTGTAAGCAAAGCTTGGCATCGCTACGCGCTGTAAGCAAAGCTTGGCATCGCTACGCGCTGTAAGCAAAGCTTGGCATCGCTACGCGCTGTAAGCGGAGCTTGGCCATTGAAAATATGTAACATATGCGGGTATGGTTCAATGGTAGAACAAGAGATTTCCAATCTCTTTATGGGGGTTCGATTCCCCCTACCCGCTCTGTTTCGACAAGCTCAACATTCGCGGGAGCGTGTCGAAACAAATTACTTCTCTTCGAGTTTTGTAAAGAATTTCTTCTTGAAGATTTCCGTAACAATAAAATATGAAACAAGGTCAACGATAATTAGCCCCCAAACATACATCGGCAACCGCACAAATTTAAAAATATTTACCTCTAAAAATGATAGAGCTAGAACTATTGCTGCAGAACCCATGCTCAACCCAATTAACCACTTACTTGGCCTACTTTTATAGAAGGGGAGTTTTGTTCTGATGGTAAAAGTTACTAACATTTCGGATAGACTCGACTCAACGAACCAGGCCGTCCTGAATACGTCAACACTTACGTTAAAGAAAAATATCATCGGAAGAATTAAAACCAAGTCAAAAGCGGAGCTTACAAATCCGTACGAAACCATAAAATTCTTAATAAAAGAAATGTTCCATCGCTTGGGTTTTTTGACAAAATCGGGATCTACATTATCCGTGGCTACAGCGAATAGGGGAACATCACTGATAAAATTATTTAAAAGTATTTGTGAAGGCAGGAGGGGTATAAATTTCAGAAACAAAGATGAAAGGGCAACTGTAAACATGTTACCGTAATTCGCAGATATCGTATTCAGAATGTACTTCATAATATTACCGAAGGTTTTTCTACCGGCCTCGATACCTTCAGAAAGTACTTTTAAGTCTTTTTTAAGTAGAATAATGTCTGATGCATCTTTGGCAATATCGACTCCTGAATCTACAGAAATACCAACATCTGCCTCCCTCAACGCGGGAGCGTCGTTGACCCCGTCCCCTAAAAATCCGACAATATGACCTTCATAATTCAAACTTTTGATTATTTTATATTTATGCTCCGGAGTTACACGCGCAAAAATTTTTACCCTTCTTACTGTTTCTGAAAACTTCTCTTGGCTCATACCTTCAAGTTCATCACCGCTTATCATTTCATTATTTTTAAAGTTTAATCCAGCTTCAAATGCAATATTTTTCGTTATTATAAGGCTGTCACCACTAAGTACTTTTAAAGAAACTCCCAAATTAGTAAAACGCTCGATTGCTTCTTTGACAGAAATTTTAACAGGATCACTAAAAAGTAAATATCCCATAAATACCATATCTTTTTCATCGTTTTTACTCGAAGTACGTGATGCCAGATCTTTTTTAGAAATAGCAATTACTCTAAAACCATCTTTTTCCATCTTATTTAGGTCTTGTTCGATTCTTTTATTAATCTCCGGAGTAAGTCTCACGTTTTTACCGTTAATGTTTGCGTGAGTCGATATTGATAATATAGACTCTGGCGCACCTTTCGAAATTAACGAACTTTCGGCGCCGGATTTTACCAGAACGCTCATCCTTCTTCTTTCGTAATCAAACTCATTTCCATCAATAAACTTATATGTTGCCAGCTTAGCTTTAAGCCTATGTGATTGAACGCTTTGCCAAATTGCACGATCAATAGGATCCGAAATTACACCCTGTAATCTCTCTCCTAAACCGCGGGTACACAATAGTCCAAAAAGTATTATTTCTTCTGACTTCTTTCCTTCCAAATCCTGATAATTATCAAGCGAGAATTTTCCTTCAGTAAGTGTGCCCGTTTTGTCCATGCAAAGAGTGTCAATATTCCCGAAGTCTTCAACAGAAATCAATCTTTTAACTATAACTTTTCTCTTAGCCATTTTAATGGCCCCCTGTGAAAGCGTCACAGTAATTATTGCAGGCAGCATTTCAGGAGTTATCCCGACTGCAAGTGCAAGTGCAAAAAGAAAAGATTCGAGTATTTCCTTTTTAAGTAAAGAGTTACTTATAAATATGAATACGGTCATAATAATTATGACTTTAAAAAGAAAGGCGCTGAAGGCTTTTATTTGTTGTTGAAAATCTGTTTCAGGTTCGCTCTTCTCTAATATTTGAGCAGTTTTGCCAAAAAAAGTTTTATTCCCTGTGGCGATAACCACACCTGTAGCTTTTCCGGAAGATACGGTCGAACCCATAAAAACTATGTTTTTAAGCTTCGATGGATTCTCGGAAACCTCAGTCAATGTACTATCAGTTTTATTAACAGGTAAAGACTCTCCCGTTAAGATAGATTCATCTATCAGCAATGAATCAGCGGAAAGAATCCGTATATCAGCCGGAATTTTATCCCCGATACGAACCTCAACTATATCTCCCGGAACAACGGTTCTGCTGTCAATTAATACCCACCTATGGTCTCTTAATACTCTGCATTTATTAGTAATGAATTTTTTAAGATCAAAAATTGTCTTATTGGCCTTGTATTCCTGTAAAAAACCGAAGGTGACGCTTAGTAAAACTAAAAATATAATTACAAGGGCATCGATATGTTCACCTAAGTAGAAGGAGAGGATTGAAGCAGATAACAAAATTAATATGAGCCAACTTTTAAATTGGTTGAAAAAAATTTTTATTGCGCTTGGAGGTTTTTTCTCGCCGATTATATTGTCACCATATTTTTCGAAGCGTTTTATAGCTTCCTCGGTGCTTAAACCATCATCACTTGTTTGAAGTAATTCTAAAACCCTGTCACCGTTTAAATTCCACAATTTCTCCATATTAATCCGCCCCGCATAGTTAATATTAAAGTTAAATAGAAGTAATTACAATTTGTGAATTATGGTATCGATAAAAGCTAAAAATATCGGATGTGGGGTTAGTGGACGGCTAAGATATTCCGGGTGAAACTGGGTACCGATAAAAAACGGGTGACCTTTAAGCTCTATCGCTTCAACCAATTCACCATCGGGGGATACACCCGAAATAATAAAACCGGACTTCTCAAACATATCTTTGTATTTATTATTAAATTCATATCTATGCCTATGGCGTTCATAAATAATAAGTTTGTTTGATGTATCATTGGGGTTTATTTTAGATAAGGGATTCGGTTGGTACCAAGGAGCAGTCCGACCATTACTATTATCACGATAGGTTTTTTCAAGTAGAGTTCCCTTTTTTATTACGCACGGCCACGCACCGAGTCGAATCGTCCCGCCATATTGTTTATTTTTAAGATACTCAACCTGATTCGGCATAATATGGATAACCGGATATGCCGTTTTGGAATCAACCTCTTCGGTATTTGCACCCTTCAACCTAACTACATTTCTGCCAAATTCAATTGAAGCCATCTGCATGCCAAAACATAAGCCCAAATAGGGTATGTTATTCTCTCTTGCAAATTTTGCGGCTCTAATTTTTCCTTCTGTTCCCCGAGTTCCCCAACCCTGAGGTACGATAATTCCATCTATCCCAGAAAATACATCAGTAACTTCTTTATCGCTTTTAGCTTCTAAGATCTCTGAATCTATCCACACTGTGTGTGGATTTACACCACTCCTCCATGAGGAGTGCTTAAGCGCTTCTACAACACAAACATAACTGTCTTCAAGTGTATAATCTCCGGTTTTTTGATACTTGCCTACAATCGCAATGTTAACTTGCCCCTTTGCTGCCAGTATACTTTTTGTCATCATATGCCATTCTTCAAAATCCTTATTGGTAGCTTTCAACCCAAGTTTAGTCATAATCCGTTTGTCAACTTTTTGTTTTTTTAGCACTTCCGGAACTAAATAAATGCTTTTAACGTCAGGAGCCGAAACGATATCTTCTACTGGAACCCCTGAGGCTAAAGCAATTTTTTCTCTTCTCTTACTGTCAATTTCTCTCTCAGCCCTGCCAACAATAATGTCTGGATGCAGCCCTAACGAATTCAGTTGTTGAATTGATTGCTGAAGCGGTTTAGATTTTAGTTCACCTATCGATGGCGGTAGAGGTAGATACCCCACATGTACAAGAATCACATCACCGGGTTTCTGAAGTTTTAGCCTCCTCACCGATTCAAAAAAAAGCAGACCTTCATATTCGCCGACAGTACCACCAAGCTCAACAATAACAACATCAGCATTATGTACTTTACCGGCCTCATACCAGCGGGATATTATTTCTGGGGGGAGATGATGATATGGTTCTACACATTTACCGTCGTACTCTAGTGCACGCTCTTTATCCAACACGATCTTATATATTAATCCGTTTGTTAAATAATTCTCCCGAGTCAGAGTAACATTAATAAATCTCTCGTAGTGGCCCAAGTCTTGATCTGTTTCCACGCCGTCGTGGGTGACAAACACCTCACCGTGCTCAATCGGGTTCATTGTCCCTGCATCAATATTGAGATACATATCACACTTCATCGCTGTAACCTTTATTCCGTAGGATTTAAGAAGAAGTCCTATTGAAGCTGCCGTAACTCCTTTACCAAGACCGGATAAAACGCCACCGGAAACTATTATAAATTTCATCTCACGATGTAAACTTCACACCCTCAAATATAGCACATTATTTGACGTGGTGCGCCTGGGAGGAGTCGAACCTCCAATTGTCGGTTCCGAAGACCGCCGTTCTATCCATTGAACTACAGGCGCTTAATACAGGCAAAGCTCAAAACCTGTATAATTATACCTCAAATGAGTGATTTTTCCGATATTGATCATATAGGTGAACAAATTTCAGCCATTCAAAAAGAAATACGCGACACACCTTACCATAAAGGTACCGAGCACCATATCGGAAGGCTCAGGGCTAGAATTGCAAGGCTGAAAGATAAACAAATAGAAACATCCTCAAAATCAAGAGGTGGAGGAGGTCAAGGCTATGCAGTAAAGCACCAGGGAGATGCAACTGTAATATTAATAGGTCCACCGTCAGCCGGAAAATCAACTCTTCTGAATAGACTTACAAACGCAAGAAGCAGAGTGGCTCCCTATTCTTTTACAACCGTATCAGTTATTCCGGGCATGATGGAGTATAAAAATGCCAGAATCCAAATCTTGGATGTTCCTGGTCTAATTGAGGGTGCAGAAGAAGGGAAGGGAAGAGGACGTGAAGTTTTGTCGGTAGCTCGAGGGGCTGACCTGATAATTCTAATGACGGACATCGACAGACCTGAGGCTATTGAAAGAATTAAGGCTGCACTCGAAAGAAACGGAATTAGACTTGATATTGTGCGACCAAATATAATAGTGGACAAAAAAGTTTCTGGAGGACTTATCATTCACTCCAATATTAAACAAGACCTCACGAGAGAAACTTTTAAAAGTGTTATTAGTGAACTTGGAATAAAAAACGCGGAAATAACAATCAATGAAAACTTAAGTTTGGAAAGATTAATCGATGCATTATCACTAAATCGCGTTTACACCCCCTCAATTTCTGTTATAAATAAATCGGACATGTTAAACAAAGAAATTATTATGCAGCCGAATGATAATGTTACATACCTACCCGCGGATGCTCTCGCCCGAGACGTTTCGCGTAGCGATGCGAGCGGGACGCATCAAGCGTTGCAGGCGGGTAATGATATATCATACATAAGTGCAGTAAAAGATTACGGACTAGACCATTTAAAAGAAAGGATTTGGGAAACTCTTGGTTTTATCAATGTTTATCTTGTTCGCCTCGATGAAGAGCCGAATTTTAATAGCCCTATCGTTATGAAAAAAGGGGCAAGTTTATTCGAAGTTGCACAAAAAATTGGGCCTGATTTCGCAGAAGAAAGAACGCACGCAAAAATCTGGGCTATCGGTTCAAAATTCCCCGGCCAAGAAGTCTCCCTATCCTTACAGGCTCTTGACGGCATGCAGGTTAGATTTATTTAATATGAAAGAAAATTTACTGCAGTTCATATTCGCTTAGAAGTTTTTTATTTCCTTCTATTTGGTACTGGAGGAGTTCAGAATATACGCCTTTTCTCTTAGCAAGCTCGCTTGGTCTTCCGATATCGGCAATTTTACCTTTATCGATAACAACAATTCGGTCAGCGTCTTGGATGGTTGAGAAGCGGTGGGCTATAATAATTACAAGTCTTTTTTGGAATAATTTTTGTAGCGCATCCTGAACAAGTCTTTCGGATTTAGAATCTAAGCTACTCGTTGCCTCATCCATAATTAATATAGGCTTATTATGCAAAATTGCTCTGGCAATTTGTATTCGTTGTTTTTGTCCTCCCGAAAGTTTAACTCCCCGCTCACCAATCTTTGCGTCAAGTCCGTCTTTGAATTTCATGACAAAATCATAAGCATTTGCCTGTTTAAGAGCAGTAATAATCTGCGTATCTGTTACTTTATTGGCTCCATAGGTAACGTTTTCCCGGACTGTTGAAGAAAACAACTCATTGTCTTGGAAAACCAGTGCGATGTGGTCACGTATCCAGGCGTGACTTACTTTCGAGTAATCCTTTGAGGACAGCATCATTTTTCCACTCGTCGGTTCATACAGCTTTAAAATTAAATTAACCAAAGTTGTTTTACCGGCACCGGAATGTCCGACAAATGCGACGGTTTCGTGATTTTTCAGATCAAGTGAGACACCTGACAAAACGGGCGAACCGTCCTCGTAAGCAAATTTTACCTTCTCTAGATTAATTTCAGGATTTTTTATTAATGGAGAAAGTTTTTTTGTATGAAAAACTTCACGACTCGGAAGATCCAAAACTTCAAAAAACTCTTTAGAATCAGACCCTGCCCGCTGAATCTGCTCTAAAATATAACTCATGCCAAAAAGCGGCCAGCGCAGTTGATTTAGAATTTGAATAATTAAAACCATTTCTCCGAGTGTCAGATCCCCCAAGAAAGTTTTGCGGAATATTATATAAAGGATGATTACGAATGTAATTTCCAAACCAAACTCACGAATGAAGTTTAGAATATGATACTGGAGCGACTGTTTATCGTATAGGTTATTAATAGTTTGATATTCATCTGAAACATACTTCCACTCGTGCCCCTGGGTATTGTAAGTTTTTACCAATTTAATATTGCTTATCACCTCTTGGATACGTCCCCGGGTCGCATCCTCGTGAATATTTTTCTCTTTTTGAATTTCACCCCATTTACGTGTCGAGTAACTTGAAATAGCTATGTAGACAGGAAATACAGCAAGCGCCATAACAGCAATACCTAAGTCAAAATAGGAAAGAACTGCTATTCCGAATATTGCCTGGAGCAAGGCAGGCAAAATAAAATTTGTCGACGTCCCGACAAATTCACGGATTGACAGAATTCCCCGATTAAGTTGATTAACGATTTTCCCCGAGATTTCCGAATCAAAATATACCTGAGATAAGGTAAAGATTTTACGGTAGTAAATTTCGGTAAGATGTCTGGCTAGTCGGGAGGATATGTAGTCGCCCAAACGCTGACTGACAGCATTAATAATTACAATTGCAATATTGATTGAAAGAATAAGAACAAATAAATATGTTAATTTCTGGAAATTGCCATTACCTTGGCTAATTTGCTTTGATAATTCATCAACAACATATTTTAGTGTGATTGGAGTTAATTGCTGCAGAATCGCCTGGATTGTAATCAATACACACGCAACAATAATTAACTTATGTTGCGGTTTCGCTAGTTTTATGATCTTATATATACTTTTCATTATGCCTAAATAAAAATCGCAGGAAAATAAATATAATTTTCAGAAGCCCAAATTTTCATTTACAAGAATAAAATTAATCTTTCTGGTACTCGATGTCACCTCGCCTTTAAAAATTAAAACTTTATTCAGACCTGTGTGGCTATTATACTTCGCCATTGACGCTTTATCCTCTAGGGGATAAACATAATCCTCCAAACGCCTCATAGCTATTTCAAGAGCGGGAACGATCTTTTTAGTACTGACTACAAAAATTAAATTTGGGGAGTTGTAAACAACGTGCGGAAGCTGACTACTGGTATTACTCGCTATTACAAATTCACCATCTTCTGTTAGTGCGTGAACACTTCCTAAATAATAATCGGATAAAGTTGATTCTTTTCGTAGTTTAGCCCTTTTTTCTTTATCGTTTTCTGCGTTAACCCTTGCGTGTAAATCAATCCAGCCGTGTTTACCGGATTTAAGATAATCAATGTACCCAATCTGCTCCAATGTAACCGAGCTTCCGTTCATTACGGATGAACCTCGCGTAATTATTTTCTTAATCTTATTTAAAGCTTCAGAGCCTTCTTCAACCCTGTAAACGATGTAACCAATTCTTTGAAGCGCCTTGGTTACTTTATTTACAGAAATGTCACTGGCTAAGTCGTTATAATTCATACTTTTCAATATATCTAAGAATACATTAATTTTGAAATATATAATATTTTTAATCGGTAAAAATAATTACAAATAAGGCTGTTTTAGTAAAAATCTGATATAATATTAACCGTCCTTTTAAATATAATATTGCCCTCGTGGCGAAATTGGCAGACGCGTAGCGTTCAGGACGCTATGAGCTTTAGCTCGTAGGGGTTCAAATCCTCTCGAGGGCACCAAGTCGAATCTAAACTTGCAGCTTTTGTTTTGAGCTTTTGCTCAAAACTTTAGCTTACGTTTGCTTCTCCTCTCAAAATTTGTATAAACAAATTTTGTTAGAATATAAAGACAATCGTGAGTGAAGTCAAAGTATTGAAAGGGAGCAACAGATAAGCGGATGGAGTTCTGCAAAAGCAGAATGAAATTTAGCGTGTCGTGTTACGACGCGCGGGGATGGCGAAATTGGCAGACGCGCAGTCTTGAGGAGGCTGTGGAGTAATCCGTGGAGGTTCAAGTCCTCTTCCCCGCACTAACGTTGACATGGGGTTATTAAGTCCCGAATTGCTCAAAGTCTTGTTTCAATCTTATGATTCAATATTGACAATAGAACCCTATAATAATATAATTTCATCTAATGAATTTAGAAATATACCGATGCGATAAAAGTAACATTTCTGGTGAAGCACCTAAAGTAAGACTTACAAGTCGAAAGGATGAAATTTTATGTACTGACTATGACCCTAGAGATGGTAATGCTGATACAAACATTAATATCGAAATGGGTATTCAAAAGATTCTTCAATCAGATAAAAAAACAGTAATAGGGTATACTACTTGTGTTAATAATGTTTGTGTATTTTATCGTATGTTTTGTGCTGGTTCTGAGACAAAAATAGAACTATAAATCCTATTCATCTTCCGTAATTAAGCTTTTTTATTTTTAAACTATTAACTCTGAATTGCTCTATATTTGTTTAAATCCCTACATAACAAATCATTATCCATGTATTTCTCTTCATCACGAAGATTCCCTATAGAGTGATTTAGGCATAATAAAACTGTGATTCAAAGTTGGGATATGCTAAAATAAGCTGCTGGAAATTTCTTAATATTGGTTCAATCTTAGGAAACTTCCTCGCACTTTGGGTCGCTTGGCTCAGTTGGTTAGAGCGTCTCGTTTACATCGAGAAGGTCGGGGGTTCGAATCCCTCAGCGACCACTCATCAGAGATCAACTTTACCGCTTTGTTTCAATTATATTGAAACCTCGCTTACTAGTTGGCTCTTCCTCTCAAGATTGCAATGCAATCTTGTATAATGTATAAACAAAATCTCTTTGAGATTTTGAGTGGAGAAATGACGAAGCGTTAAGTAAAAAGCGTTAGCGTTTTACAGAAAGCGAAGTCCATTTCGACAAGCCGAGGTAGTCAGGATTGTTAGTTTAAGTTCACTCTCCTTTATATTATTTGCCATTTAATTTTGTAAAAAGTATAATTCAAAACACGACAAAATATGCCAGTAGAAAATCCAATACCGTTAGATAGAAAAGTAAGAGTTAAAGAAGACAAAATTCCAGAATTGGTTAAAAAATTAAAGGACGAAGGTATTAAATTACCAAGACACGAAGGAGGATTACATTTAGGTGTTTCAAGTGTTTGGGAAATTGCTAACAAACCTGTTGGTATTCCTTTAAAATCTTATCAAGTGTCGCAAGGTAATTATGGTGGAAAGGTTATGTATGCTCGGCATAGGGAAGATGCCTTTGCTGTTCGCAGACAGTTTGCCGATTTCTTAGAAGAAATTCCTAATGAAGAAGAATAGCTTCACTATTTAAAATAAAATAAACCTCCTTAAACCTCAGATTAAATAGAATCGGAATTTATCTGTTATCTCTTCTGACAAATTTGCTATAATATGACGCAAGATAATGTTCCGTGGGGAATGATTTCCTTGCCGAGGTAGCCAAGGTGGTCACGGCGCGTGTCTGAAGAACATGAGATTGAGGTTCGACTCCTCACCTCGGCACATTTCGCCTCTTAGCTGAGGCTCAATGTAAACTATTTAGGGTTTAACATTGCAATGTCTTGGTTTGTCTATATACTTAAGTGCAAAGATAATTCCTACTATACGGGAATTAGTTGGAATCTCAAGAAACGTATCAAAGAGCACAACTTAAGAATCAAGTCTTGCTTACAATTAAGTAAGATACCGGTCAAATTAGTTTATTGGGAAAAGCTAACAGATAGGTATAAAGCCGCTCGAAGAGAAAAAGAGATCAAAGGTTGGAGTAGACTTAAAAAGCAAAATTTGATTAATAGTTTACATTGAGGAGTTTATCTCCGAAATGCGGTGGTAGTTCAGCGGTAGAATGTCTCCTTGCCAAGGAGAAGGTCGCCGGTTCAAATCCGGTCCACCGCTCTCGGTTCCCTCGAGCAGGTTGAATGCTTTGAAAGCGCCAAGAATTGAAGAAGTTGTGCGCACAAATCCGGTCCACCGCTCAAGAAGTGACAGAAATGGATAGAAAGTTACTAGGAAATTACATAAAATAACAGAATAGTAACAATATAAAAAGATGAAAGAAGGCCAACCAATTCCTAACAATGAAGCAAAAACTGAATTTGAACTTGCAATTGAAAGGCAAGTTGGAGATATAATCGAATCTATTCGTGAAATGCGGATTAATGAGCGAAGAAAGCTGGTAAAGGTAAAACATGGTAAGCCAATGAAAGTTGTTTCTCATTGGCCATTCATAGGAAGACACAGACCACCACAACTGTTAAGTAAAGAAGAAGTAAATAAATTAGTTGATGAAGCTCTTAAATAAGCTTAGAAAAACTTTTATTCCTAATTCGAGGAAATATCTTTCTCACTTGTAGTATATGGCAGCCTTTCTTTACCAGCGGCATCTCGCATGGTATTCAAGAGTAGTCTTTTTAAAATTTCCTGGAAATTTACTCCATACATGTCAAGAATTGTTGACATCGCAACGTCGAGTTCTTTCGGCCCGAATGCCGGATTGCAGTTTGAATCGATGAAAAAATAACGACCGGATTGGTCAATTCTTACATCAAATTTTCCGTAATCATACATCTTGGCTACATCAAAAGCCCGTTTAACATACTCCCTTAATATCGGGTCTTCATATTTTTCGTAAACAAACGTCTCAGAACCTTTTTTAAGCCACTGGTCTTCGAAAGTTGAAAAAATATATTTCCCATCAGTTTTTTTAAAAACCTTCTCAGCAAGATAAACCTTTTTATTGAGCCCCTCCAATAGTATTGCAGTAACCTCACGACCAACAATAAACTCCTCTATTAAAACACCCTGCTTATAAGTATTAATTAAAAACTTCAGTCTCTCTTTTAAATGTTTCTCAGTATCTGATACTGAATTTTCTGTTATCTCAACCGCGCCGTGAATTTCGTTTAATTTCGAGATTAACGGATAACGTAGAGTCGGATCGATAAAGTCATTTGGGCTAGTAATAAGTTGATAATGGGGAACCGGTACGCCGTTTTGCTGGAGAATTTTTTTTATTAAAAATTTATTTGTATCCAAAGACATGCCCAAGATGTCTGCTCCTGTATAAGGAAAATCCAGAAGCTCCAAAACCCCCGGAATTGAAGACGCTAAACTTTCAAAACCCTTTACAGAATCGACAAGATTTATCACCATGTCCGGTTTAGCTTTCTTGAGAAATTTTGTCAAGCGAGAATTCCCTGCATAAAGGTATACTTCAATATTTAATTTATCTAAATATGAAGCAATTGTTTTGGCATCTTTATCGGCATCTTTTTCAGTTAGGTATTGAGCTTCCGTAGGAAAATATTCTCTTTTAACATCGCTATAGACAATCCCTACCTTTTTGGGGAATTCATAACCGTTTTTTGTTGATGGACTAACCGTAATATTTTGCACTTGAATTCATTTACAATTAAAAACTATTTACCTCAAATGTCAATGATGAAGTTATAACCCTATTATGTCAGTGTAATAATTTTCCCTTTATAGATTTTCGATTTCTTGACTAACTGCGTAATATTCCATAGGTTAACCTATACTTTTTCGCAATACCGCCGCCTGTGATAATTCCTGGCTGAAATCCTTTCCTGCAACGAGTAACTTAAATATTTTACCAGTTATTTTACAGTGTTCTACATGATCTGTGTTTTGAGGCCCCAGTTCTTTACCCAAAAATTGCTCAATATACTTTACATCTTCCATTACCCCAGTCCATATTGGGTTTGAACAGGATAACTTATATAAGTTATCCTTATTCAAGTACAAACCTGCTTTAATAAGATCCTGCTTTAGGTTAAGATAATGCTGTTCAATATATTTCAAAAGTGTTAATTCCTCAGCTTTCTTAAGACCTCGCCCTGTCCCAATAATTTCAGGAGGAACACCTAAAGAATATAAAGCACCAGTAAAGCCAATTGCTCTTGGCAACTTCACTCTACCAACGCCTCTTGAGTAGCCAAATAGTCCTATATGTTGGACGCGTTCTCTTCTTTTAGGTAGTTTCGATGCAATATCGTTAATAATGGTAGCTATTTCTTCAACGGTCTCTTTATAATCCTTCTCTAAGAGAGAAATTGTTTTCATTAATTTTGTTTCCTCAACTTTTGATATCTCTACCGCTTTTGTATAAGGGAGGATAGACTCCAATTCTTTTATGGCTTTTATTACTTTGTCCTTATCATAGTCATATCGAAAAGCACTTTGCAGTAGTGCCGTTCTTACACCCCCATATTCCCTTGTAAAATTACCTATTGTTTCTGGGGTAAGCCCACCCCGAAAAGGTAGCGAAGCAGAACCGATTATTGGATATAGCTTAATGTTTTTAACCGATTCGAATCGTCTATAGCGGGAGAGAGCCATTTTAATTGCTAATACTGTCGGAATTAATCCTGAATTTAGAGCCGGATCAGACCTCGCAATATAAGGTCTTATATAATCAGGCTGTCTTCCAAACTTTTTCTTGTGTATATCAATATACTCATTCAAAATTTCATCTGATCTTATAATCGTGTCTACTTTTTCAAAAAGAGGTATTAACTCAACATGCTTCAATGAACCGTTTTTAGAACTATTTAAACGGTGTTTAAGTGAAGATATTTCTGCAAACGCTTCTTGTATTTCAATTATCTCTTTTGCAGATTCTGTCATTGGTAGTATAGCCTCAAATAAAGGAGGTGTGTGTAAACCCACTCCTTTAGCTAAACCGGCAGCGCTGAGTAGACCCATAAACGCTCGACCCAGTCTGTATTCGCTTTCTACTCTTGGGTTAGGCAAACGAAATGTAAGAAACTTTTCTTTACCTAATTGATATTTTTGAAAATAGTCATAATGATCCATGAATAGCCTTTCTACAACTGACTCATCGACAAGTTTTCCTTCCCAGTCCCATTTATATTCAGAGGAACCCAGCTCAGAAAAAGATAAAAAACACTCTTTAGATTCGTTGTGAGTTCCAATAAACTCTTCTTCCAGCCAATAAGGTTTACTTGCATGATCTGGGTGTTGAGAAATCATAGTTGACGGTATTTTTCTTGTCATAGCTTCAAATAAAACTTTTTATGCGACTCACCGCTTCAGAAATATTAGTTATAGAATTAGTAAAACTGAGGCGGAAATATCTAGGATATAAAAATGCTTCACCGGGAACAAGTGCCACACCCTTTTCTTCTAATAGCTTAGTACACCAAATAGATGATGTCGGATATTTCTTATTAAGTAGCTTCTCTATACCCACAAATAAATAGAATGCCCCTTCAGGCCGCGTAATAAATAAACCATCAATTTCAAAAAGAAGTTTCAAGATAATGTCACGTCGCCTTTTGAGATCTTTTAACATTAAATGCACAGATTTTTGAGGTCCATTGATGGCAGCAAGAGCTGCCATCTGACTTATCGATGAGGTATTAGAAGTCGTCTGACTTTGCAAAGCAACCATGGATTCAATGATTTCTTCTGGACCCGCAGCATACCCCACTCTCCAACCAGTCATAGCATACGCCTTTGAAAATCCGTTAATTGTAATTGTTTGTTGTTTAATATCATGCCCAAACGAAACAATAGAATAGTGCTTCCCAGAGTAGAGAATTTTCTCATAAATTTCATCGGAAATTACAAAAATATTTTTCTTAACAGCAATGTCTGCGATCTTTTCCAACTCTTTCTTTTCTATAACTGCACCTGTGGGATTTGAAGGGGTATTTAATAGTATAACTTTAGTTTTTGAAGTGGTTTTTTCGAGCAAATCTGATGCTTTTAATTTAAATGGTGGTTTTAGTCGTACTAAGACAGGTGTCGCTTTAGAAAGCTTAATCTGCTCAAAGTAAGTACTCCATGTGGGAACGGGCAATAAAACTTCATCACCCTTTTCGCATAACACCTGAAAGGCATGATAGAGAAGTTGCTTACTTCCTACTCCAATAACTACTTCTTTAGGTGTATATTTAACTTTGTTTTCAGTCAATAATTTTTTAGTAATTGCTTCCCTCAATTCAAGAACTCCAGCTGTATTGGTGTAGTGAGTAAAGCCTTTTTTTATAGAAAGTATCGCTGCTCTTCTTATATGTTCGGGAGTAATAGTATCTGGTTCACCAAGAGATAGATCTATCACGGAAACACCGGCCGATTGAAGTTGTTTTGCTTTTGCAGCTAGTTCTAAAGTGGGTGAAGGTTCTATTTTACCAATATTTTTTGTAACCATAAAAAAACTCGCCTCCACTCCGAAACAAATTCATTCGGAAAAGGGGCGAGTCTTCTAAACCCGCGGTACCACCCTTATTTTCTCTTTAGGTTATCGACTTATTCAGGCAGCAAACCCTTTGTGCTGTAACGGGCACTTCCCGCAAGGTTCTAATTTCCAAATATGGATTTCTTCCTTAAGCTCACTCGGTGTTAGCCAAGTTCAAACGCTTTTAGTTTATTTCGACTTTCTGAATTATATGACCTTATATAAATTAAAGTCAAGCGAGTCAGACTCAACTACCCTGTAATAATATTAAATTTTCTTTATTACTTCTAATTTAGTAAAATAATAGTTATTAACAAAATTGCATGCAATTTTGAGAGGAAAACAATGTAGCGTAAAGCAAAAAGCTTTGCGATTTGCTGAAAGCGTAATTTGTTTTGACGAGGCCCAGTAGCTCAATGGACAGAGCAACTCGCTTCTAACGAGTAGGTTGGTAGTTCGACTCTACCCTGGGTCACAAATTTCCGTTTGAAGCAGAGGAATCTTGGGCCACGAATTATTAAATTAGCTAATCATTAACTATATTACATAATTACATAGGGAAATTAGCTTTTTTGTTTTCCCATGTAAATCCACAATCCCTACATTTATAACAATATTTCAATCTTTCATTATCAGGTGTATATCTTTTTGCTGTTGCAATAAATATATAAAACAACCTACGCTTCCAGCTCGGTAAAGCATCACCAATATTCTTACCCTTACAAAAAGGGCATTGAACAGAACTTTGATTCATAAAATACTCTAACTTTATTTTAATACATTTTGCATAAACATCCCTTACGCCTTTTAAAATTTCTAATAAATTATTAACATGTTTGATTGAAGTGGGGGAATATTGCTTTACACCCAAATAATATTGTACGAAAAATTACTGCTTCATTAAATTGTATAATAAAGTGAAGCAAGGCTTATAACAGCATTCAAGAAAACTCCGGGCTTTCAGCCCGGGGATGAATTGAACGCTGATATGTCATGCTTCGATAATACTCAGCATGATACTGAGCCTGTCGAAGTATCATCCTCCTTTGAAGGAAACCCCGCCTTTCAAGGCGGGGAGGATGTCATAACATTTAAGTTAGTACATATTTAATTAATATCCCATATTATGTTTATAATTATCCCTAATAATGTATAATACATGACCTATATTGATATCGTGCATGCTAAAAACTATAAAGTTACTTAAAAACAAATACTTTAGAAAAGTTAACAAGGAGAAATTTCTGTTCTACCTGATAATATTTCCAGCTTTAATAGTCCGCATCATTAATTTGAATTACAATACACCTTTTAATGACGAGGCAATATATGTCGTTGTAGGGAAAATGGGGTTATTTGCAAATGACTGGTGGAGTTATGGTGCCAGGCTTTGGATGGCGGGTTTACCTTATCTGTATCCCAGTTTAACTGCAATGGCATATCAGGTTGGAGGCATAATCGGATCCCGACTTTTGAACGTGTTCTTTGGAGTTTTTCTTGTAGAAGAAGTTTACCGCTTTACCCGCATGCTTAATATTTTCAATAGCAAAAAATACAACCTTCCTGCGGCTTTAATTGCATCATTCATCGTTGCATTTTCCTACGTCGGAATTTTTGTTTCAAAACTTGCAACCTACGATATACCAACTTATTTTTTAATGCTCTTTTCAATCAACTCTTTTATAAAAGCTAATTACTTTAATAATGGAAAATATTACTTTCTGGCAGCTGTCAGTTTATTGGCTGCTTTTTTAATGAAGATAGTTACTGCACTTTTTTTTCCGGTTCTATTCATTTTATCAGTTATAGAAATTAGAAAAAGAAATAATTTCCATAAAAAATTATGGTATTTGTACGGTTTAGTCCCCTTTGTACTCGGAATACTTTTTTATGCCTTATTTTTTGGTAGAGACATACTTATTTATGCATCATCCCAAACAACCAGAGATTCTGACTTTCTTCAATCGATTATTCATGTGATATGGGAAAACTCGTATGTAACTTTAATAATGTCTTGTATTTCGCTCTATATTCTTCTTCTAATCAGGAGAGTTAAAAGTGTCTTGGGTTTATTGGCACTCGCGCTAATAATTCCGATTTTTCATATATCTCTCATGCGCTATCCAACGCTGAACAAACATATTTATCTGACAATTATTTTCTTGTCGCCAATTATTGGCTATACATTCGCTTACCTAATGGACAGCAAAAACAAAATTATTGCTTTTGTTATAAGATTATCCGTTTTAGTGCTTGCAATAATTTACTTAGCTATATTACCTAAAAACCTTTACCGACTTGAACACGATTGGATAAATACAGCAAATCTCAAAAAATTCTTAAGTACGAATGTGCAAATGGGAGACAAAGTACTTGCCGAAACCGGCGCCGACGTTGTTTTAAGTTTATATAATAAAACATATCCCCCGGGTAATATCTTCACTCTGGATTGGATCGAGTATTCAGGCATGAGCGATGATACAGCCTATATCCAAGCAATAAGGGATAAGTATTTCGACTACATAGAGCTAGATAATAAAAACGAAGCGAAAAAAGAACTGGCAATGAAAATTCTTACAGAAATAGACGGAAGATACAAATTAATATATGAAGAAGGTTTTTTTAAAGTTTATAGCAGATCTCGAGAAAACTCCGAGCGTTAG
Organism: Candidatus Woesebacteria bacterium RIFCSPLOWO2_01_FULL_39_23; assembly: GCA_001793095.1. Lineage (GTDB taxonomy): Bacteria > Patescibacteriota > Microgenomatia > UBA8517 > UBA8517 > HO2-FULL-38-9. Next base: position 106,314 of record MGHG01000009.1, on the reverse strand, counting down.
CTCGGGGATGTCGCCGACTCTAAGAGTCTCTGACTCGTAGAGAATCGAGCCTGATATGTCATGCTTCGACGATACTCAGCATGATACTGAGCTTGTCGAAGTATCATCCTTCTTTAGAGAAGGAAACCCTGCTTGTAAGAGCAGGGAGGATGTCATGAAAAACAAGAAAATAAATAATTTAGTTCAAAAAATCGGTAGCCCGAAAGACGGCCAACATTCTTTCCTGTTTTGGTTAGTAGTACCATTAATAATCCTTTGGCTTGTCATTGGTTATGTTTTCGGTTCAGTATCCGATACTCCTATTTGGAGGAGTGTGCAAAATTACAGTACGACAAATCCTGCTAATCCTTTTTTTAAAGATTATGCCGCGTTACCAAATAATACCGATGGTTACATAACCTTTTGGTTTGACGATGCGTGGCTGTCACAATACATGGTTGCCTATCCATTAATGAAAGAAGCGGGGTTAAAGGGAACCATTGCAGTCCCGGTTGTTGCAATCGGCCAAAAAGATTACATGAATTGGGCACAGTTAAGAATTATCCAAGACGACGGCTGGGAAATAGCAAATCATAGTTTGAAACATGATTGCAACATGCAGTCATTAAGCGAAGATCAAATAAAAACAGATTTAACTACCGCCAGGAATATACTTTGGAGTCAAAAATTATCCGCCACTGTCTTTGTTACACCGTGTGGGGTAGACAGTCCGACGCTCCGCAGTGAAGCCAGTAAACTGTTTCAAGGATATCGTACTGTCGATCCCGGTTTTAATCCTGTAGATACACTAGATCCCTATAACATGAAGGTTAAAAATATCGAAAATAATACAAAGGTTGATGATATAAAGTTATGGATCGACCAAACTAAAAAGGATAAAGCATGGTTGATCCTTTTATTCCATAAGGTCGGCGAACCAATTAAAGATGTCAACAGTGAACGTTACGACATTAATAAAGATGACTTTGAGGACATTATTAAGTATGTTCAAGAAAACAATATCACTGTAATTACGCCAAGTCAGATAATTAACAAATCATAATATGAAAAAATACTATACACACAAGGAAGAAGTCGCAGTAATAATTCCAGCTTTCAACGAGGCTAAAGTAATCGGCACGACACTTAAAGCAGTATTAAAAATTATCAAGAAAAAGGATCTGTATGTCGTCAATGACGGCTCTCGAGATAAAACAGCAACAGTTGCTAGAAAATTTACACACCATGTTCTGACTCTTCCCAATCAAGGCAAGGCACACGCCTTAAACACTGCTATAGAAAAATTCAAACTGACTAAAAAATATAAATACATTTTTTTCGTTGATGCTGATACCTCTCCTGATGAAAATTTTCTTACATATGCATTACTTCACTTTCAAAATGATCGACATAAAAAAATAGTCTGCGTTGTCGGGCGGGTGGAAGGAATTGGCGTAAATTGGATTTCAAAATACAGACAATGGGAATACTATATATCGCATTTTATCCATAAACGTGCACAGGCTAATTTAAAAAGTATATTGGTAGTTCCTGGGTGCGCTACTATCTACCGCAGTTATATCTTTGATAAGGTTAAAATTCCCTACGGTACAATGACAGAAGATATGGATTTTACCTTCCTGCTTCACAGGATGGGGTATAACAATATGATTTTTGAGGATAAAGCAGTCGTATACACACAAGACCCCAGAAATATAAAAGATTTCGTAAAACAAATTACCAGATGGTATACAGGATTTTGGCAGTCTGTTAAAAAACACGAGATACCATGGCATGCACAAACCCTCGATCTTGTCGTAGTATTACTCGCAATGGAAGGTATATTTAACGGTTTAATAGTTATATTTTTTCTGATGTCGATAATTCCAATTGCATCCTTGGGAAAAATTACTATTTTCAAGGCGCCGTTATATATCGACTTTTTTGCATTTTTCCTGCCCACAATACTTTGGAGTTCTGTTTCTGATAGGGATTATTCAAAAATACGATACGTGCTGCACTTTTATTTTCTAAGATTATTATCAAGTCTGATATTTTTAAAATGCTATTTTGCAGGTTTCTTAAGCAATCAGAAAGACTTTGTTTGGGACAGCAATCGCTATAGTTTAACGGAAGGAGGAAGTCAATAATGGCAATGGCAGGACCTCAAATAGGAGGCGTATCTTTAATTTTAAGCCTTCTAATTAACCTTACTTTTTATTTAAAAAGGCAAGTTGGCAGTATACTAATTAATTCGACCACTGCGTTTCAAAGAATTTTTCGTCCATCCCCCCAAGGTGCCAAATAACAAATTTATTAATTCCGAGTGATCTCAGTAGATCAATCTTTCGTATCATACTTTCTGAATCTGACAAGTATCCAGTAAACCCAAGGGATTTAATAATTAATTCACCCGAATCTGCATCACGCTCCGAAGTATAATTTACATTATCAATAAACCTTTCGAATTCATCATATTGAAGTCCTTTTGTCTCAGCATTACCCCAAACGTACCCGTATGATGGAATTCCGAAAACTAATTTATTTTTGTTGGTAACTATTGAAAGATTGTGCTTCGCAACTTCACTTAACCAAGAAAGAGGAGCAATGGGACCCGCATCAGAATCCCCACTGTGGTAATCGTACGTCATAATACGTACCTCATCCGCAATCTCCGAGATATTTTTAATATCTTGCCCCAATACGCCTTCCCAGTCCGGTGTTGAAGTCTGAGCATGAATGGTTACCGATAAATACAAATTATTTGATTTTAGTGCTCCAGAAAGACCGACTAAAAAACTTTCATATAGTTCTTTATTTTCTAATTCAATGCCTTCAAGATCGATGTCGAGACCGTCGGCACCAAGTTCTATAATATCGGTCGTTAATTTTTCGGATAATGTTTTTGTCTTTTTGTTATCTGTAAAGAAAGGGGTTAACTTCTTACCGCTTAATTCAGACCCAAGTGTAGGCAAAACTATAATTCCTTTATCTTTATATTTATTTACTACCTCTTTTTTATCATTTTGCCCCACCTCGAGCAACTCCAAATTAGTGGATACCATATACCATACGGGTGATATTGACCTAATACTTTTTACACCGACTTTAACAACCAAATCATAAGCTTCTTTCTCTTTCCACCAGGCTATCCAACCGGATATCTCCGGGGGTGACTTATAAATAATTTCCGGTTTTTCCGTAATACTACTGGATACCTCATTTTTAAATTGATAATTTGGAACCTTACCCTTGCGTATCAAAAATATTAATACAGTCAGAAGTACTAAAAAGATAACCAATAACGCTATGTAAAATCCTCTACCTTCTTTACCAAACATGCACTAAATTATATAATGATTCGTTTTAAACCAGCAAATATTAAAATAACTACAATAATACTACAATCGTAAACTGACATGAAAAAATATTTACTCTTTATACTTACGGTGTTATTTCTAACTTCTTCTAGCCACGCATCGTATGCACTAAGCGACCCGAGATTGAATGCCAATAATATTTTCGGAATCCATATTTTTGACGAAAATGATCTCGAAGATGCGGCTGCATTGGTCAATTCAGCTGATGGGGATTGGGGATACGTAACTATCGTAATAAGAGAAGACGAGAGAGATAAAACCAGGTGGCAAAATGCTTTTGACAAGATGAGGAAATTGCACCTTATACCTATAATCAGGCTTGCTACTCGCCAGAAAAATGGAGGTTGGGCAAAACCTAAATTTGAAGATATTGAAAATTGGACGAATTTTTTAAACTCATTAAATTGGGTGGTAGAAAATCGCTACATCATAATAGGCAACGAACCAAATCATGCAGCCGAATGGGGTGGAGAGGTTAACCCGGAGGAGTATGCCTCATATTTAAAATCGATATCCAGCGAACTAAAGAGTTCATCTAACGATTTTTTCATAATTCCAGCAGGATTTGATTCAGCTGCACCAAATAATAAGATTCATATGAGCGAGTTTCTCTTTATCAAGAAAATGATCAATAAAGAACCGGATATTTTTGACTTTATAGACGGTTGGTCTTCACATTCCTATCCCAATCCCAATTTTTCAGGATCTGTCGAAGCTTCCGGAGCAAATACAATTAAAAGCTATCTTTGGGAATTAACTTTATTAAAAAGCTTGAAAATAAAAAAGGACCTGCCGGTATTTATTTCAGAAACGGGGTGGGTTAACGATACTATTCAAATGGAAAAACTTCAGGAAAATTGGATAAAAGCGTACGACTTTTGGTCCAACGATCAAAACATTGTTGCCGTAACTCCGTTTATCCTGAATTATCAAGAGGTACCCTTTAATAAATTTTCATGGAAAGGAAGTGACGGATTCTATCCATTTTATCAAACAGTTCAAAGCATGCCTAAAAAAACAGGGGAGCCTGCCCGATTAGACAAAGGTAAACTTGAAGCTACGTTAATCCCGAAATTTATAAAAAAAGACGGTAAAATGTACGGCGTCACTATTCTTGAAAACACAGGTCAGGTGATCTGGCAAAAGGGATCAAGTTATCAGATTAACCTCGATGACAGAACCAAAATCGAGACAAATGGTCCTTTATTCTTTGACATCGAACCCGGTCACTCCGGGATATTACTGACAAGAGAAATCAATCCCCTAAACTCCTATAAAATAGCTCCTAATATTCTTGGTAGTTACCTCTTTAAGGAGGATGGTTCATAATTAAATGCAATTTGAACCTGAATCTGATAAAATTATATCTGTTCTAATATCAATTCCGAGCATGGCGAGGAATTGAAAGGAGGAATTGCGAAACGATAGGTGTAAAGCTTTGCGGTATACCGAAAGTGAAGCACATTCCGACGCCGCGGGCCTGTAGCTCAATGGTAGAGCAGTACCCTCTTAAGGTAACGGTTGAAGGTTCGAGTCCTTCCAGGCTCACAATATAAACTTAAACGAAATTTCCTAACTTTACACCACGTCGCATTAATATAGTTAAGATTTATCTGCCTTCATTCTTAAATGTCAAAGGAACGTCGAGGTAAACACATAAAAATAACCACTGATCTTGATAAACACCCGTATATGAAAACCTTGGCTTTTCATAAGCTTGTTCAAAGCGTAGACGTCTTTACACAAAACTTTTTTAAAGAAAATTCCTTTTTGGATTTGTGGAATAAGGCTAATAATTCCGGAAATTTCTCCGATGTTAATTTTATAGTTTCGCTAGCTTATGGAACGATTTCCACCGAAGTAGCAGAAAATATTAAACCCATATCTAGAAGGTTTTATGATCTATTATGTAACGCTAATAATACAGCGCAAATAAAATATAATACTGATTCTTATGCCGTTCTCTACAAAGTTGCACTAAATACAGGAGATTTTTCAAAAGTAAATAAAATAACAAATTTTGCTTACAATGTAGTCGGAAATGAAGAAGAATATTTCTCTGATTATAATAAGTGGTTAAAGAACAAAAATAAGCATAATTTGGACTTCCATAATTGGAGAGTATTACATAACAAAAATTACAAAAAAGAATACGCAGGGTATGTAGTTTTCTTAAAAACGAAGCCGAATCTTGACTAATAAACTGAATTTATGTCATGCTTTGCTTAAGTTATACTCAATAGCTAGATATGCATATCTTTTCGATCTTCAACAAAATTACATTTACAGTTTTATTTTTTATAATTACACCCTTGGTCATCGGGACAGTTTTTGTTTATTTAACGCTTACGAATTCGAACTCTCTTCAAAATGAATCCAGGCCAATTAACAATAAAGTACTTTCTTACGAAACTACGGGTACCCAAATATTTGCATCGGTTCCAAGCTCCTACCCGAGTATAACCGGAAACATTTTAGCCGGTGATGCAAGAGGTGAGATTATCAAGTTATATCTTGAAAAATATCAATCCCCGTTAGTTCCATACGCACATTTAATCGTTAATACAGCAGATAAATATAAGGTTGACTTTCGCCTGCTTACTGCTATATCTCAACAGGAATCAAACCTTTGTAAAAATTATCCAGAAGGAACTTATAATTGCTACGGGTGGGGGATACATAGTAGGGGTACTTTGGGCTTCTCTTCATTTGAGGAGGGAATCGAAACCGTCACAAAAGGGTTAAAGACAGAGTATATCGACAAAGGCTACACTAATCCTGAAGAAATTATGGCAAAATATACTCCGTCCAGTAACGGCAGTTGGGCGGAAGGCGTAAATAAGTTTATCTCCGAAATGCAGTGATCTTTCTGCAAATTTGCATATTCCAAGTATAATTTGTGGTGTAATATATATGTCTGCAGCATACGACACATTTGATTATCCGAATTATTGGGTTGGACGCGAATACGAACATAAGGCTGAAGTAATCGCAATTTCCGGCTTTCTCTCTAAAATCAAAAAGATAGGTAAAATACTCGATATTGGGGTCGGCTTTGGCCGCCTTACACCGACATATATTTTTCGAGGTAAGAATATCATTTTGACAGACCCATCGGCCAAACTATTAGCGATAGCGAAAAAAGAATTTAACAGAAAAAACGTAAAATTCATACGCTCACCGATAGAAAAACTACCGTCAAAAATAAGAAAAAATTCAGTCGACTTAATCCTGATTGTCAGAGTTCTCCATCATATTAAAGATCTGGATAAATCAATAAGAATAATACACAACCTATTAAAACCAAATGGCTATTTAATCATTGAGTTTCCAAATAAAATTCACCTCAAGGCGGCTATTACAGAATTATTAAGAGGCAATTTAACTTTTTTTCTGGATATCTACCCTAAAGATGTTCGAAGTAGTAAATCAAAAAAAGAAAAAACTTTACCGTTTTTTAACTATCACCCGGATATTATAAGACAAAAGCTTAGAGATAGCGGCTTTACAATAATAGAACAAAGATCTGTTTCTAATATAAGAAGTAACTTCATAAAAAAACTTTTAACTATAGAAACTCTTCTTTTCTTGGAAAATCAGCTTCAGAAACCATTCTCCAGAATCAATTTCGGTCCTTCTATTTTCATACTTGCAAAAAAGACGTAATCAACCCCCACAAGCTTGACAATCCTGTAGTATTATGCTATATTAGCATCATGTTCTGAGGCAATTCAGACTTATAGTCTTGAAAAGCGTCAGAATTTTTTATGGGAGGTACCAGACGGTACCTCCCTTCTTTTTGGAAAGATTATATGAGAAATGTAAAAGTATTTTCAATTGTGATGTTTATTCTATATGCAACACTTACACCCAACGCAAGGGCAGCTGTTAGCGTACCTAATTATTCTGATTCCTATACTATAACCAATATTGGTAACTATGAGATGGATTATAGAACACTTAAACTGAAAATATTCTTTAAAAAATATAATTCACCCCTTACTCCTTATGCAAAGTACTTTGTTTATTGGGCTGACGTTTATAATATTGACTGGAGGCTGATTCCGGCAATAAGTGGTGTAGAATCTACGTTCGGTAAAAGAATACCCAAAAATTCATTTAATGCATATGGTTGGGCGAACGGAGAATACCGTTTTAGTTCGTGGGAGGATTCAATTGAACATGTTACCAAAACCTTAAGACTTAAATATAAGGATAAGGGAGCAGTAACAATTAAAAGCATTGCACGCCGCTATGCTCCTCCAAGTTCAACTTGGGGTGGAAAAGTCGAATTTTTCATGAGCAAAATTGATTCGACACCGCTCGAATTCGATTTATAAATGTTATAATACTTCCAAACTACGAATTATATGTAATGCCCTCGTGGCGAAATTGGCAGACGCGCAGGATTTAGGATCCTGTCCCGTTTAGGGGTAGAGGTTCAAATCCTCTCGAGGGCACATAACTCTAACTTACAATTCCCCGAATTATTATTTATAATTTTATTTAATGGATAATAAAATTCATATTTACCCCAAGCATCCTTATAATAATATCGCCGTACTTTTATACTTCTTCCCATTTATCGTCTTTATCGTCACTCTCCTTATTTTCACTACACTCTTCAATAATCTTTAAGGCACTTAACGAACTTGACAAAACGATAGTTTTTTTCATAGAATATATTCATGCCAAAATTTATTACTGCCCTGGCAACTATAATTCTTCTGGGAATTACTCCAAGTTTTGTATTTGCAACTACTTCAAGTGATTCATCTAAACCAACAAAAGAGGAGCGTACTGAAGAAAGGCAACTTAAACTCTCTGAAATAAAGGAAAAAAATGCAGAAAAACGCGCTACTAACTCTGCTCGTGTCAGCCAAGCAAAAGAAGAACACGTAAGAGCATTTTTCAATCAAATGGTGACACGAATTGGGGCACTTATATTAAGGCTTGATAAGTTAGCTGGAAGAATTGAATCCCGTGTTGCCAAAATTGAAGCTTCTGGAACTCCGGTAGATCCATCTGTAAAAACCCAAATAGCTGACGCTAAAAAGTTATTAGCTGACACACAACTTCTTTTACAAGATACTAAAACTAAATTAGAAGAAGTTCTTGCTTCCGAAAATCCAAAAACAGCCTTCAAAGAGGTCAAAGACAATATCAAAAAAATAAAGGATAATCTGACAAAAGTTCATAAAATTCTAGTACAAGTTATCGGCCAAATAAAAGGGTTAAGAGTAGGCAATACAACGCCGGCTCCTACCTCAATAGTTGAACCAAGTGAAACGCCTACTCCCACTGAGACCCCGGTACCAACTAATACACCGACACCCGAACCAAGTGAAACGCCAGTCCCAACACCTTAATTATGATATTAAAAAATAAAAATAATAATTTTCTCTTAACTTTATCTATCGTATTAATATTAATGGGTATAGTTATTTTTTCTTTCTTTTCTCAAAAGAGAGCTCCTGTTACTCCTGAAAAAGCCTCTACTGAAATCCGTCAAATCCAAACGCAATCACAGTCCGATGATGTAGAAGCGATAGAAAAAGATATTAATGACACCGATTTGAGTGAAATTGACAGAGAAATCAGTGCTATTGAAAAAGAACTTAATGCTTCATACTAGTCTGAATGACTAAACATAAAATCTCGATAGCAATTGCAGCTCTCGTTATCGTGATTGCTGTTTTCTATAAATTCGCATTTCGCAACCCCAATGTTACATACCTGCCCGCAGATGCTCTCACCCGAAACGTTTCGCGTAGCGATGCGAGCGGGACGCCTCAAGCGTTGCAGGCGGGTAAAGATATATCATCCGAAGACACAAAAACCGTTGTAGAAAAAGCTAAGAAAAAGGAGATCAAAATTGCGGATAAAACTCTTACCGTTGAAGTGGCAGATACTCCAGCATTACAAACATTGGGTCTTTCGGGACATGCACCGATCAGCGACGAAGAAGGAATGATTTTCATTTTCGCTTCAGACTCCATACCTCATTTCTGGATGAAAGAAATGCTTTTTCCGCTCGACATGATTTGGATCGATAACAAAGGAATCATAGCTGATATTGATAAAAATGTACCCAAACCATCTTTGGATACTCCAAATTCAAAACTACCCACATATTCTTCTACGCAACCTATTAGATATGTTCTTGAAGTCAATACAGGCTTTTCCGATAAATACGGAGTAAAGCTAGGAGACAGCGTTGATTTGTCACAGCTTTAACGGTAATCACCAAAGGGTTTTTGTTAGCTTAGTGCAAATTCTTCTAGCTCCTTAATCCCGCCGAACGCGATTCTGTCTGGAACTTCGCTCGAAGCACTAACCATGCGCGCCGGTGTAACCACAAAATCACCCCAACGCTCGTTCACCCGATCAACCGCTTTAGCTAAATTCTCCTTAGCAACAGCATCCTCAAAAAGTTCAAGCTGAAGGCTCTCCTTTCTTCGCAAATCGAAGACCGAAATAGCCAAATCTCTGACCGGCCTACGATACGGAGACTGACAAAGAATTCTAAGTGAACACTTATAAATCTCTCGTGACTCAAATAAGTTTTTACTGAAAGTCACACCCTTATGCCAAAAACTACCGTCCCTATAGCCTACGGCAACGTGCACTCCGCGGGCAGCATACCCCGCATGCCTAAGACGGGCACCTGTCTTAGTTACCAACTTAGTCAAAATAGGCGACAAGTCTTCCGGTGTGGCTAGAGGGCGGGGGAGCGCATACGAATTGCCGTAGCTTCGTCTTCCGAAAGCGACATCATCTATTTCCTGCCCCCTTAACCTCAAATACCAATAATAACCATTAACTGACTCAAAAGCTGCTTTCAATTTCCAAAGCGGTGCATGATAAAAATCGACAACACTAAAAATTTCCATACGATTAAGCCTAATGGCGTTACGCATTTTAATATAAGGCAAATCAGTAAGTTCAAGTTGAGAATAAACTCCCAAGAAATTACCTTTATTAATTTCATCGAGGCCGTCCGGTTTATGCAAACCCGACGCAAGTTTTGCCAAAAACCTATTCGGGGCAATTCCAATCGAAACAGTCAGCCACTCTCCAACCTCTTGCTTGATACGCTGCTTGATCTCTTGAGCAACTCGACATAACGGAGAACCGGAGCCCTCAGAAAACTCAGGGGACCCGAGCATCGGATCACCAGATTTCCGGAATTCTGACTCTCTGGCTATCTGACCATCTGAATACTCCGAGTTTTCCGATCCTCTGATCCCTCCAACTCTCTGAAAGTCTAATACAAACTCATCTATGCTCTTAGGCATAACGTCAGGTGTGTAGTTTGAAAGCAATTGCCTTAGGCTAAGATGGACGTTGCGGTATTTCCAGGGATCGGAAGGTAAAATTATTAAATTAGGACACAAAAGCATCCCGTCCTTTACTCTCATTCCGGTTTTTACACCATATTTCTTAGCCTCAATAGAGGGAGCAAGGATACAGCCATTAGAGCTCGTGTAAGCCGCAACAGCAACGGGTTTCCCCCGGAGATGTGGGTTTGCCTGCTGTTCGATAGTCGCAAAGCAGGAATTAAGATCAATATGTAGGATTGTAGATGGCCTGGGATTAAAATTAAGAATATTTTCCATACCAGTATTCGTATATTATTCGGTAATGCTTGACATTAAAGTAGTCGTCTAGTACTATGTAGTTAGCAAGTAAATCCTCGTGTGTGGGCATCCGGATGGTTGCTCGTAAATAGCACACGGGGTTTTGTTTTACTTAAACAAGTTATTTTCCTCAACAACAAGATCTTTAATAAGGTGGTAATAACTTGGGTCTCCATGTTCATATTTACGAAAAATTGACCAACTTACAAAATCAACAGCTTGAAGGGTTTTTTCCTGAGCGGGTGTTTTGATTTCAATATCCAAATTAAGCCTGTGTCTATTTTTTACTTGATTTTGAAGATAATTCTTAAAATTCAAATTTAAAAATTTGTTAGTCTCTCTTTTCGACGCAATTAAAATTATCTTCCCCTCTGGGTCAATTAACCTCTTTGTAAGTATCCTGTCAATTAATATATTAGCCACATAGTTATAAAGCACGTGTTTCTCATTCTGCAGCTTCGTGTGAACCCTTGACTTATTTAAACAAATAAGCATCACGGGGAAATCGTGTCCTTTTAAAAAATTTAACAAACGTTTTCTTGTTATTGGCTTCTCTTTAGCACAATGCAACACACCGCCACTCAGTCTTTTTACTTTTTTTCTCAGCATTTTGTGTACCTTTTTAACAATTTTCTCCAGAGGTTTTTTATCGGCAGCAAAGACCATTGTTATTAAAAAGAATTTTGAATTTTTCTTTTTAGGATCAAAACCCAAATCACCAGATTCGTCCAAAAAAATGTATGCCATATTTATTCTGCTAAACTTTTCTCAACCTCCGTATATAATAATTGCTAAGTATATTTACTAACAAACCTTCGCATATTCGCTACAATCATTTCGCTAAGCTTTAAGTAGGGGAAAGGGGAATCCTTGGATTGAAACCTTACTGAAGCAGAGGTGTCAACCAAATAAGGCTTACTAGTTCCTTCTTCAACTATAATATTGGGTGTATGTTCCGGATGGGTACCTGGAGTAAATTTTGTCAAAAATGACCTACCACCCTTTCTGGGTCCAACGAGGTCGGGAATTCTTCCATCCTCTTCCCACATTTTAATTATTCTCTCAAACAACACAACTAAATTTCGTTGCAGTTGGATATTTTCCTTAATTTCCTCATCTGTAAAAGATAATAAAGTTCTGCCGGCAATTTCTTTTTGTCTGACAATATTAACCCTTCTTCCTTTTTCATCCTGTCCGATTAAAAATTGCGTTTCAGGTACATATTCGCCAAGTCTGCTTTTAAAAAATTCATAGTCAGCTTTATTCTCTGCAAGTTGCTCTTTACTATTTCTGGATTTCCTATAAGTAATTTTCAAAACCCAACCGGGTTCGTGTCTGTACACCCGCGATTCAGACCATCCTCTCGCTATTTCTTCTCCCGGCTGAACTCGAAACGGGTATGCCGACATGTTTTCATCAGATTCCATACTTTTTTATTATAATAAGTTTAAGCGCTAATTTGTCATTCCATCGGAAATCTCTTCCAACCTCCAATACAGGGTTTCGGTATCTAGAACCAATCTAAAAAATAACGTCTTGCTGGCAACGGAGAAAACATGGAAAAGAGTTCGCCCCTGCCTGTAAGTGTGGTGAAGTCCAGTCTTAACGATAGGGTAGAGGCGGCCATGCCAAATCACAATTTTAGGCTGGACACGTCGACTAGTGCTGTCAAAAGTCATCGATACGGACACTGGCGTCGAGATTTTCTCAATCATGACATTAGAGTAGAAGAGTAAAAGAGTGTAAGAGTATCGGTATTTAAAAACTTAAACTCTCCTGCTCTCTCGCTCTTCCACTCTATTATTATCCCGAAGTAAACCCGAATCAAGAGGCGATTTTTGTCAACATATAAACTACTCATGCCTAAAAACATGAGTAGTTTCGCCTTTCAGGCTCAACAAGTTTGTTTTTGCGCGTTCGATTCATACTGAGGCTAACGCCTCTGGTATTCTCGAATGCTTAAAATAAATACTAGTTTTAACTCTCGAAAGAAGAGCGGGCCAAGAGGTAGGAAATTGTAGACTCAGCACCCTGGTTAGGATTAAAACCCCAGGGTTCCAAACCGTCATATATTCCACAAGTTATTTTGTCAATCAGCGAGATCCCTAAAATATTCTTGCCCGAGTACCAGGATAACGCGATTTTTGCAAAATCTAAATATTTACGTTCTTTTGTGATCTTAAAAACCTCAGAACAAACTTCAACAATACTTCCTGCTTCTATTGGCTGTTGGCCAAAAAGGGCCTTTTCACCGTCTTTAGGAAACCATCCTCTATAGCCTGGAAAGGAAAAGTAGTCCTTCGAGTTATCGTAAGTTTTATCTATCAGGAAATCTAAGGATTCTTTGGCAACTTCGAGATATTTTTTATTTCCGGTGGTTTGGTAAGCATAGAACAAGGCTAAAGGGAGTCTGCCATTATCATAAGTAATTAGATCTTCGTACCATTTCCAAGAAGAAGATGAATTAGTAAGGTAAAATTTTGTTAATCTGTCTGCAAGACGGATCAATTCTATTTCTAAATTTCCTGACAACCCAACTAACGTATTTCCCTCTAGTTTTTTACGCATGACAAGTAGTGGTACTAAATTAGAGTTTGCAGCTTCAAATTTCATTCTGTGAAAAATTCCGGTTATTACTTGAGCGATAGTTCTAGGTTCTCTTGCATCTTTTATTAAAATTGCTTGTTTGTCGAAAATAAAAACCGCGGTTAATTTTTGATCATCCGTCGGAGCACTAATCGATGCTTCTCCTAAAGCTGCCATTGCTCGCCCAAAACCTTCGTTTACCCCATCATCATCTCTCCATGTAAAGTCTGATTTTAAATCCTGATGGAAACCTTTAGGGGTCCGTGCTGAGACTATAAATCTGAGATACGTGTTTACTAATGATTCTTTTTTCACACGAAGTGCAAGTTGTAAAGCTCGTGCGTTGTCGTCAGTACAGTAACCTTCTAATCTATCGGGGGTTGCAAAAATGCAATGTTCAAAGATACCAACATCATCTGTCATACGTATAATGTGGGTAAGTGAATAATCTTCAAGTTTTACCACGATACCTTTTTAATGATTTACGTAACTGCCGTTGTGTAATATAGTTCTAAATAGATCCAGATATTGAAGCGCAACGCTTGACCACGTCATCAATCTACCGTATTCGTATGCGTCTTTTTCTATTTTCATCTTTTTGTCTTTATTTTCCCATAAATCAATTACTGCTGAAGCAATGGATTTTGCATCTCGGAACGGAACAATAATTCCCCTCCCATGCGAAAGAACCTCTTGAGCATAAATATATGGACTTGAAATACAACATTTACCGGCACCAACTGCGTAGGCTAAGGCCCCTGAAGATGCCTGTTGAGGATCAAGATAGGAAGTGATGTAAAAGTCCATTACTCCAAGCCAGTCAATTAGTTCGTCTAGAGATATGTATTTATTAATAAACCTGACATTCTTTTCAATCTTTAACTTTTTAACTCTTGTTATTAAAGACTTGCGGTATGTCTCCCCGTTATACTGCAAATCTACTGGGTGAGTCTGGCCGATCACAAAATATAATACAGTTGGATATCTTTTGGCAATTAGAGAAACCGCCTCCAATATATATTCAACTCCTTTATTTTGTGTTAAAAGATTGATATTTCCTAAAACCAATCTGTCTGATAGTCTTTTCTTTTTCTTGTATCCGTCGGTAGGAGCGTAAGGTAAGTCCGGCGTACCGTGAGGTATGGTAACAATTTTATCGGCCGATGCATGATATTTTTGAATAAGTTCGTTTTTAATTTTTTCCATCATAACGATTGATACTTTTGATTTTTCTATCAATCTCTTAATGATAACTCCACCACTACTGTTGGGTTCAACAAACACGGTATGCAGCGTCGTGACTAATGGGCGTTTAAGAGATTCCACAAAAGGTATTATATTTTCTCCTAAATGGCTACCGAATAATCCGAATTCATGCTGTAGAGAGACTATATCCGCTCCCGAATGATTAATATAATCTGCCGCTTGAAGGTAAGAAGTTAACTCTTCCTGATTAATTTTGAATTTTGTTTCCCACGGATAATTCAAATCTTCTCTCGGTCGATTAACGGCCATTATTTCTGCCAGAGCGTATGGATTCAAAAGATTGATGGCATTAGTTAAATCCTTGGTATAGGTAGCAATTCCGCACTTTCGTGGAATATATGAAGAAACATATATTACCCGAATAGGTCTTCTTTTAACTCCTAGAATCAGTTCAAGATCCTTCATATTGAACTTAAAAACTTTTTGGCTATTACCTGCGGTGAGAAATTGTTTCTGGCAAATTGCTGACCACCGGTTCCCAATTTTACTATTAGTTCTCTGTCAAGTAAAAGCTTTTCTAACACAACAGATAATCCATGAATATCTGCTCTAGGTCCTTGAACGGTTTCAATTGATGGGCAAACTAATCCCCCAACACCATCTATAACCACTTCTTGGGTAGAAGTTGCCTTCATAGTTATTACTGGTTTGCCGCACATTTGGGCTTCAACTAACGGCAAACCAAAACCTTCTGTTCTAGAACAAGCAATATAGATATCGCAGATATTCATTAAATTTCTCATAAATTCTCTGGAAAATTCACCACTGATGTATCGTATACGTTCCCAAAAATGTTCTTTTATAGCCAAATTCAGCTCTTCAATTCCCCTTCGAAAGCTTCCGGGAGATGGCCATGTCTTGATCAAGTAAATCCATTTAATTTTTTTATCGGTTAAGGCCAAAGCCTGAAGTATTTCTTGACTGCCTTTGTTGGTAGCATCACCACCTGTAGTAAATAATATTGGAATGTTTTCTGCTTTGGCTTTTTTAAGATCATAATTTAATGGCAACTCTATGTGTTGGTCGCTAATAGAAATGAGTTCCAGGAATTTATTGTCGTCTATTGGTTTCCAGAAATCTGGGTCGACTGCCTCGTAGATGACTTTTATTCTTTTTTCTTCGATGCCGTCACGTACAAAGATACTTTTACAATAGTTACTGGTGGTAAGAAAATAATCCAACTGATTCAGCTCATTAATATAATTGTCCACTTTATCGTCGGAAACAAACCAGGGCATTACATTGAAACCCAAATTTTTGGGTATGTTAACTAACTCAGGATAGGAATGCCATGATCCAACTCCGACAACAACGGTCGGTTGGTAATTGACAATGAGTTTTTCGGAAAAATTTTCTGTATACCTAATTAACTCATTATCGATTTTTAATTGTGACAACCCTTTGGCTAGAGCTTCGGCTTGATTGACAAAGCCAAAACCATCTTGTGCAATCAACAGTAGAATTCTAGTTTTTTTCATGGGTTCTTGGTTAAACTATTAAGTAAGTCGGAAAGTAGCATCGATTTCGCACCGATACGGGTATCAGCTGCGCCGTAGTAGATATAAATTCTGTCTTGTTTAGTAACTGTTCCTGAGGGAAAAACTACATTTTTAACACACCCTATTTTTTCCCATTCTTCTTTTGGAGAAAACAATGGTTCTTGAAGTCTTCCTAAAATTTTTAGGGGGTTATTCAAATCTAGAAGGGCTGCTCCAGCATGATAAACTAATCCCTCCTGAGTATCTTCAACTCCTTGAGTTATTAAAAGCCAACCCTCTGATGTTTCTAGTGGGGGACAACCTAACCCAATTTTATTGCTTTCGAATGGATATCTGGGATCCAAAACGATATACTCGCCTAACCGCCTTAAATAGTCTCTCCAAAAATCGTCAGTTAATTGAGAAAAATCATCAAAATATACAATTTGTATACCCGGCATTATCCGATGAAGGAAAGCAAACTTTCCATTAATTTTTTTGGGAAACAAACATGCATCTTTTTCCCAAAGTAATACATTTTTTCCATGGATATCCTTATAAAGAGCCTCATAATGTCTGTATTCCTCTCGTACATGAGCACCTCGGAACAAGTCTTCTGCTTCATCCCAGGTAAATTTTGGTGTAATCACTCCCATTTTTTGGAAATTGTTAAGATCGCTACTTTTTGCATATGCAACTAATGCTTCATGACCATCATACGCAGAATAAAAAAGATAATAGCTACCCTCGAGTTTAATAATTCTGGGATCTTCCACACCTTTTATCTCATAATTATATTCGGGAAAAATAATAGGCTTGTTAAATCTTAATACTACTTTATTATCTTTCAGTTGGCAGTAACCTATTGAAGAAATATCATTCTGGCCAGTTGCCCGATAAAACATGTGAGTAATGTCACCAACCTGAATACAGGCCGGGTTATAGACTGCTTTATTTTCAAATTCTAGATTTGTTTTTTCTAAAACTATTCCTTCGTCTTTGATCTTTAACATTGTTATAGCCCCTTTAAGTTTACTCTCTTCCCAAAAAGGCATTAATAGTAGTATTGTACTCCCTCTAATTAAAATATAATGTAATCAATCCGAGGAATACTTATTGCAGTTTTAATCATCTAATTACAAGTCTTAGGGTATTCTTAAAATCATGATAAACTGAAGTATGAGTGAAATTGCCCCACTAGGCATTGCCGATCTTCCAAAACCCCCACCTCTTAAAAAATTGATCGGGCCGAGCTTTATACTTCTCGGATTGGGATTAGGCAGCGGAGAACTAATTTTATGGCCTTATTTAGCTTCAAACTATGGCTTCGGAATAATTTGGGGTGCAGTCCTCGGAATTACTTTGCAGTTTTTCATAAACATGGAAATTGAAAGATATACACTTGTGACCGGAGAAAGCATATTCGTTGGCCTCTCCAGAAAATTTAAAAAAATTGCCCCGATGTGGTTTCTGATATCGACCTTTCTTCCCTGGATATGGCCGGGTATTATCGCCTCGTCAGCAAGCTTATTAGCTGCCGCACTCGGAGTCCCTTATACAAAATATTTCGGAATAGTGCTTCTTTTAATTATTGGTTTAATTTTAACTTTAGGATCTTCAATTTATAAAACTCAGGAAAAATTTCAGAAAGGAATTATTTATATAGGGATTCCGTTTATATTCTTGCTGACAATATTTTTAACAAAAACCGAACACGTCACCGAACTTGCATTCGGAATTATCGGGAAGGGAAGGGGCTATTGGTTTTTGCCAGCGGGTATTTCAATTTCTTCTTTTTTGGCTGCGCTGGCATATGCAGGAGCCGGAGGCAATCTTAACCTATCACAAAGTTATTATATCAAAGAAAAAGGCTATGGTATGGGAATAAACGCGAGAAAATTGAAAAGTATCATTAGTAAAAATAAAGAAAACCTGGTTCTTGAGGGCAAAACATTTCCGCTAACTATGTCAAACCTTACTTCCTATAAACTCTGGTGGAAAAGAATTAATATCGAACATGCAATCGTTTTTTGGGCTACCGGGGTTATTACTATGTTAACCCTATCGCTTCTTTCATATTCACTCGTTTACGGTAAAGAAAATATTTTAGGGGGGCTTAATTTTATTATTGAAGAAGCGTCTTTCATCGGAACCCGAACCATACCATTTCTTAAAGTAACTTTTTTGATCATTGCTGCACTAATGCTATTTGGTACACAATTTTCTGTTTTCGGTTCAACAAGCAGAATAATGGCTGAGAACTTGGTCATTTATTCACAACATAAGTTTCGAGTTAAAAATTTATCAAAATATTTTTATCTGTTCTTATGGCTTCAAATACTTGCAGGCATACTAATTTTTATGCTTGGTTTTAGTGAACCTTTATCATTAATAATCGTCGGAGCAGTTATGAACGCAATAACAATGTTTATTTATTCAGCAATGATCCTCTATTTAAATACAAATTTCCTCAAAAAACCGCTCCAACCAGGTTTCGTGAGAATTACTGCTTTAATTATTACAATAGTATTCTACGGAGGATTCAGTGCTTATGTCATATTTCAAAATATCCCCAAACTTCTGGGTTTTTTATGATGACATCCTCACCTGATTAAAACCTGGAGTTTTCTCGAATACTGATATGAATCTCCCTCGAGCTTATGGTTCGACTTTGCTCACCATCCTGAGCTCTTGAGTCTGAGCCTGAGGGTCGAAGACTTCTCCCCTCGCATCGGAACGTCTTACGTCCCCTTGTCAGGAGTGACATCCCTCCGAAGCGAAATGCTCTTCGCTTCCATCCTCAATCTCTCGATTGAGGTTTTTCGCGAAGGGGGATAAAATATCAATATCATGTTATCTAATATTTTGATCGTACTATTCATAATTATAGTTACATTTCTTTTAATCGCACTGACATCGGTCTTAATTATTCTTTTTCAAATCCTCAAAATAGTAAAGCATATATTGTTAAAAGTTGACAACGTAACGGATAATTTAAAGGTGGACAGCGAGGAATTAAAATATAAAATATTAGATTTTATCGAAACGGTTCTAATAAAAATAAAGCCACAAAACCATAAGACATAAAATCAATTTATTAATATGCTTATGTTTCATATTTTAAAAATCTACTTTTAAGTAGGTGCGGGAGAAGGTGAAATACATGCCAAAAAGAAAAACTACTAGGGGAAAGGCGCTAAAAGGAGCATTATCGGCACTCGGTGCCGCAGCGATTGGTGCCGCAGCGATTGCATTATCAAATAAAAAGACCAGAGGAAAAATAAAAAAACTGGCTAAAAGCCTGGAAAAAGAAGGAGTGGAAGAGTTGGACAAGATAATAGCTAAAGTCGAAAAGGCTAAAAAATCAACTAAACGCAAATTAAGAAAAAGTTAATTTTAGCTTTGGGGATATGGTTAAATTCGGATCTATAATTAAAAAGGTCCTCTTTGGATTAAGTTATGGTCTTATATTAACTGCCGGTATTTTTATTGGAAATAAGTTGTCCCAATCAAAAACATCTTCGATTATTACCGATATTCCTAAAATTATTGAAAAACCCCTTGAGAAATATTCTATCGACAATTTAAAAAATAAAGAAATAAAAAGGGGTTCGCTTGTAATAGGAACAAAATTTGACAATGATAACGACAAACTTGATGCATATATATTTAAATTCAGTTTCAGTCCCGATCCGGCATCAAATAAAACTAAATCTACAACCGGTCAAATAAATATTCCCATCGACGCAAAAGAGAGTCCTCGACCGATAATAATTTTGATACGAGGTTTTGTAAATCAGGAAATTTATACGACAGGCGCCGGAACTAAAAACGCTGCAATGTATTTCGCTGAAAATGGTTATATTACAGTTGCGCCTGATTTTTTAGGTTACGGAAATTCAGATTCCGAATCGGGCGATATTTTTGAATCACGCTTCCAAACATATACAACTATTTTATCGTTACTAAAATCATTATCAGATATTAAAGAGTGGGACGGAGAAACACTTTATTTATGGGGGCATTCAAATGGGGGACAAATCGCAATAACCGTACTTGAAATAACTGGCAAGGATTATCCAACCACCCTTTGGGCTCCTGTATCAAAACCGTTTCCGTATTCAATTCTCTATTACACAGACGAATCTAGCGATAAAGGCAAATTAATCCGTCAAGAACTTGCTAAATTTGAAAACCTTTACGATGCGGAGAATTACTCGCTCGATAACTATCTGACATATATAAACGCACCTTTGCAAATTCACCAGGGGACGGGGGATAATGCAGTACCCTTAAGTTGGAGCAATAATCTTGTTAACAAATTACGGGACTTGGATAAAGATATAACCTATTATACTTATACAGGAGCCGATCATAACCTTAAACCATCATGGGATTCAGTCGTCGAACGCGACGTAACCTTTTTCCAATCTCATCGTGATAACATCTGATACCTATTCTACATCACAACGTTGAGATGTAGTTTTTTATATACGCTTTCTAATATATCAATACTGGCCTCATTATTCCTCATCATAAGTTAATTCTTCTACATTATTATGTTGTGATGTAGAACTGAATGCAGAAATTAAAATATTACATTTGACAAAGAATGTGTCTTTCCTGCATTATTAATTAACACGTTACATACGGATTCGGTCACTAACTCTTAAAAATCGATATGAAATTAATTATAAGGCTAGCGTTAAATGTTTTTGCTTTGCTTATTGTTTCTTATCTTGTGCCGGGTTTCGTATTCGACAGTTTTTGGGCAACGATAGTAACAGCCGTGGTAATAGGAATTGTAAATACCTTTATCAGACCAATTCTTCAAATACTCTTTTTACCTCTTTCCATTGTCACTTTCGGAATTACAGCATTTTTGATTAATGTTGTTCTTCTTTGGTCAGTCAGCTATGTCGTTCCGGGTTTTGATATCGTGAACTTCTTAACGGCCGTTATCGCTTCGATTGTACTCACACTGGTTACAATGTTTTTAAACAAACTCTCCGAGGAAAAAAGGGATTAATAATAATTACCTGGAATCCACGTTGTATAATTATCGTATGAAAACCTTTATTAAATCGAAATCAGCACCTAATGCGGCAGGTCCGAAATATCGAACACCCAGTCATTTTAAGGGTAGTTTGCCTCGCAGACAGGCAGGTATTTTTAGTGGGGGGAAAATAAATTCCAAAATGAATGCTTCTAAATTCAACCCCTCCCAATTCAGAACCCAACATAAGGGAGGATAAACCTCGCCATACTTGGAAATTTCCATTTTCCAGTCTCCATTTTCCAGTTGGATATCGCATTAACTATCTGATAATTCGTAACTAACTGGAAACTGGCCTCAGACCCGGAGGGCAATTGGCAACTGGAAATTCCAGGCGGTATAATACTTTCTATGGAATCGAAGAAAGCCGACACAAAAGCTACAGTATCTCCTACAATCGCCAAAAGTGACGATGGCAATCTTCAGATAACGTTTACTATACCCTGGTCTGACATCAAGAAAAAACGTGTTGATGCACTCAATCAGCTTGGCAAAGATGTAGAGGTTCCGGGATTCAGAAAAGGAAAAGCGCCAATTGAGAAGGTGGCTGAACACATTCCTCAGTCAAAATTGATAGAAAGAACTTTATCGGAAATACTTCCGAAACTGGTTGGCGAGGTAATTACAAAAAACAAACTAAGAATTGCACTTTATCCCCGTTTTGAACTCATTAGCTCCGAAGAAAATAAAGATTGGCAGGTAAGAGCGTTAACATGTGAAATTCCCGATTTCGAAGTAGGTAATTATAAAGACCAAATTAAATCTACGCTTATAGCTACACAAATATGGACGCCGGATAATGCCGGCAACGAACAAAAAAAAGAAAGATCACAAGCAGAAAAGCAGGACATGATTATTGAGTTTCTTCTAAAAACAATCCCCGCTAAAATTCCGAAGATACTTATAGATGAAGAAGCCAATGCCAGACTTGCAAATTTATTAGATAGAATTGAAAAACTAGGACTCAGTCTAGATAACTATCTCGCCTCGGTTGGAAAAACACCTGAATCTATCAGGAGTGAATATGAAAAACAAGCCAAGGACGCGATAACTATCGAACTTATCTTAAATAAAATTTCAGACGAAGAAAACATAAAAGTCGAGGAAAATGAAATTAGTGCAGCAATAAATGCCGGTTCAGCATCCAAAGAACTGGGCGAAAGACTAAATACTGCCGAACATAGAAATTTAATACAGGCTATTCTTAAGCGCAGAAAAGCGCTGGATTATCTGTCTTCTCTTCTCTAATCACCCCAAAAATACTGTCTCACAACTGGCTACGCCGGATTTGATAATTTTGCAACAAGGGTATAAAATTACGCCACATGGCAAGAGATATTAAGAAGCAAAACAAAGGCCAAAAGTACACAAATATTGTAGAATCACTCAAAGACGTAGGAGATAACACGGTTAAATCCATAAAAGAGGATTTTGTTGGAAAAATACCCGGTGATTTTATGGATCAACTTTTTGGTTCCGCCTCTACTAATAAAAATGCCTCAGGGGAAATTATACCGGGTGAATCTTTGGAATTTAATAAAGTTTTATCGGGGGAAAAAGCCGAAGAAGATAGGCTGCGACAACAAATTACTTTCGAGAGACGTCTTCACGAAGAGGAAAAGGTTCAAATTCAAAAAAAGACTAATGAACTCCGGATTCAACTTAAGGTTATTTCCGAAGAAATTATCAGTCTTGCAAAAAATACCCAAAATTTAAGTACAGAGGTGCAAATTGCCGCCTTACAAGCACCAATTGAACCTGGAATTTATCATGTCATTTTTTTCGAAAAACTTCTGGAATTCATAAAATCATTTAGGAAAAAAATTGATGAAGCCTCTATTTGGCTTCATTCAAGTAACAAAAGGGCTCAAAAGAAAAATTATTGGACAAGTTATAAGAAGCACGGCGGCAAGTTCCTCCTGTCCGGCGAGCACTACTTACAAAGATCTGCAGGTTAATTGTATGGAGAAATTACCACCACCAGAATCACAGATTTCAGTGTCAGGACATTATGAAACAGTCAATGGCATAACAACTTTTGTTAGAGAAAAAGTCAGTAAAACAATTTATCAAATACGTATTCGCCTTAAACCTTTACGAGTTGAAACCCATAACGAAACCTGTCCAA
Source organism: Candidatus Woesebacteria bacterium RIFCSPLOWO2_01_FULL_39_23 (assembly GCA_001793095.1). Lineage (GTDB taxonomy): Bacteria > Patescibacteriota > Microgenomatia > UBA8517 > UBA8517 > HO2-FULL-38-9. Next base: position 82,801 of record MGHG01000009.1, on the reverse strand, counting down.
ATATGCGTGGCGTCAATCCTTTTGAGAATCAAGAATGTCTGAATAAAACAGGTTGTACTGGAATTTGTAAAAGATATTATTTATTACAAGGGCATATCAACCCCGACTTTATCAAAGGTTACTTTCCAAATGGCAATAAGCGCATACCTTTACCTAAAAGTTTAGCTAAAGCAACTGGCCAAGAAAATAAATAATAAGACTTGACAGATAATTAAATATTTCTGTAGAATACGTCATATCATGAGAAATATATCTCTTTCCATTATTAGCTTTTTCCTCTTTATTGAGGGCTAGCTAATGTGGTGAGAGACTATATAATAAAGTAAACCAAAAAGCAAAATAAAAGAACATTTAAACCTCTCACCACGAGAGGTTTTTTTATGTTCCATAAAAATTTATAAAAAAATACATAATGCGGGTTTAAGGAGGGCAGTTTGTAAATGAATAAGCAATCGAGAGGCAGGTGAAAAATATGAGTACAGAAAACCAGGCTGAAATACTAAGAAGGCTAAGAGGTTATGCTAGAAAGCAAGGTTATCAACCTCTTTATCGGCGAAATGAATTAGGCCAGGAATTATTCAAGAAAGGTGGTGAAAAATACAGAACGAGTCCAATACCATCTGAAGATGGAAGTCCTGAATTTGTAAGAGTAGTTAAACCGGTTGATAATCCGGTATACGGACCGTAAATAATATTATTAATTTAAGGAGGTGAAATAATGCCTATTTTATCAATAATTCATCACGACCGTGAATGTTTAGGTGGCGGCCATCCTATCACTGAAACTGTGAGTTCGACAATCCCAAAAACCGAAAATTATGAAGTTTATGAAAAGGCAAACGAAAGATTATTAGAAATTTTAGCCAAAATAAATAAACAGCCACAAGAAAGAGAAAGATAATAGAGGAGAGTCCCAGTTAGATAGCTCTTTCGGAGCATCAAACGGGACCCCACGAGATGTCCGCGATGAAATCCGGACTATCTCTTAGGGAGGCCGCCGGCTTGGAGAGGAGGTGAATATATGACTTTAGAAGGAGATAAACCATTCACAGCAGAAGAAATCTTTTTAACAGCGGACGAAACCAAAAGACCAGAAGAAGATGGACCAAGGCCCAAGGTTAAAGAACGACCTGGTCCCAAATTAGTAGAATCCGTCAGAATTGTTAGACAAGGTAAATAAAGCAATTATAAAATTACTCGTGCTCTCGTAATTGAGACTGAGCTAAATGTAAGATATAATCATTGAACCAGGATGGTTAGCTCAGTTGGCTAGAGCGCTTCTTTGACGTAGAAGAGGTCAGGGGTTCAAGTCCCTTACCATCCACACGTCGCGGAGCGACGAGTGTCTACTTCTTTCGCTTGATTTTTTCAAGCTCAAGATTTTGTATATTACAAAATTCTAAAGGAATTTTGAAAGGAAAAACTACGAAGCGGAAAGCAAAAAACGTAGGTGATTTGCGAGCAGCGAAGTAAGTTTTGACGTGGGCCTGTAGCTCAATTGGCCAGAGCACTTGGCTGGCAGTCAAGGGGTTGGGGGTTCGAGTCCCCCCGGGTCCACAATAATTGTGTTATTATTAATTAGTGGTCAGTCTAAGCAAAAAATTTCAGGACTTCAAAGAAGGATTTTTTCAGGGTTTAGGATGGTCATTTGGTGCGACTGTCGGTTTTGTATTGGTATCAATAATCCTTTTCCTCGTTGTTAAAGCACTGGGCGGTCTCCCGCTAATAGGGAAGTGGATAGCCGATATCGTGGCGGAAACTAATATTCAGCTACTAAGAAGAAACCCGTGGATAGCCCGTTAATTTGACAAGATCCAAAATTCTGCCTATTATATAAAAGACATATGCATAACTTATTAACCACAACAACTACCGCCTCCAAATAGGGGAGATGGTTTAGTGGTCTTTTACACCTCCCCAAAAGGGAGGTAATTTTGTTTATGGAGATAAATATAACTACTACACGAAATCCTATTCTAGATAGGAGATGTGTTAGTAGTTTAATCACTTCCAAATCTTAATACACCTCCTATTTAGGAGGTAAGATTGGAGGTGAATATGATGGTTGAACAAAACGGAGAAAAGCCATCTTTTGATAAGATATTCGAACAAAAGAAACTAGAGTTAAGCGACCTTGTTAAATCATATGGCGGAATTATGGTTGGACATCCGTCTCGGAATGATATTATTGCTTTAGCTAGATTTGAAGCACGTTTAGCTATTGGGGAAGAATTATCTGAAGAGGACAAAAATAAAGCTAATACAATAGCATACAAGTTTAAAGGTTCTTTTTGTTAAGAAGTCGAGGATTTGGCGGGTAACAACCCGTTACCCGCTTAATCCTAGCAATTATAGCCAAAGTAGTAATACAATATTTATATGTCAAAAGTATTAGATAAAAAATTAGAAAAAATGGATCCGAAAGAAAGGGAGCTTTGGGCGCTAAGACATACAGCGGAGCATGTTTTGCATACCGCGTTGCAAAATCTCTACCCAAATCTTAAAAAAGCCATGGGGCCGGCAACACCCGATGGTTTTTATAACGATTTCGATCTAAACGAAAAAATTACAGAAGCCGATTTTCCCAAAATTGAAAAAGAGATGCAAAGGCTAATAGATGCTGACTTTCCGATGGTTCAGGAATATATCACACCAGAAAAAGCCAGAAGTATATTTAAAAACAATCGTTACAAAATGGAGTGGGTCGAAGATATTAAAAAAAGAGGAGAAAAAATATCCGTTTATAAAATGGGGGAGGAGGAAATAGATTTATGTAGCGGTCCCCATGTTACATCAACCGGTAAAATAAAGGCTTTTAAACTCCTTTCTGTTGCGGGCGCTTACTGGCACGGTGATGAAAAGAATAAAATGCTTACCCGCGTCTATGGAACTGCATTTACGACTCAAGATGAAATGAATAAATACCTTACCCAACTAGAAGAAGCAAAAAAACGGGATCACAGAAAAATTGGTAAAGATATGCAATTATTTACTTTTGCCGATGAGGTGGGTCCGGGCTTACCGCTTTGGATGCCAAAAGGTACGGTAATTCAAACGGAATTACGTAATTGGGCAGAAGAGACAGAAAAAAAATGGGGGTATGTTCGTGTTAGGACGCCTCATATTGCAAAACACACCTTATATGAAATCTCAGGACATCTACCTTACTATAAAGACGACATGTATTCGCCAATGGATATCGACGGCGAAGAATATTACCTTAAAGGCATGAATTGTCCTCATCATCATATGATATTTAAAGCAACTCCAAAATCCTACCGGGATCTACCTTTGCGTTATGCAGAATACGGTGAGGTTTACAGATATGAACAATCTGGAACTTTATTCGGTTTAATGCGAGTTAGATTCATTCAACAAAACGATGCACACATTTACTGCACTGAAGATCAGGCGGAAAAGGAGTTTTTGGACGTTCTAAAGTTACACGAATACTATTACAACACTCTTGGCTTAACTAAAAAAGACTATCACATCGTCATCGGTTTACCTGATGAGAAGAAAAGGGATAAATATCATGGTGACAAAGCTCTCTGGGACAAAGCGGAAAAAATGATGCGCAATGCTATTGATAAATCAGCCATCAAACATATTGATGATGTTGGCGGAGCAGCTTTTTATGGACCTAAAGTAGACTTTAATATAACTTCATCTGTTGGAAGGGAATTTGGTATTTCCACAAACCAACTCGATTTATACATGCCTACGAGATTTAACCTTGAATATACGGACGCAAAAGGCAATAAACAATTGGCGGTTGTAATCCATCGCGCCCCCCTCGGATCACATGAGCGGTTTATAGGTTTTTTGATTGAGCACTACGGAGGCAATTTTCCAACCTGGCTTTCTCCTGTACAGGTAAAAGTCTTGCCTATTTCAACCCGTCACATGGATTATGCAAATAAAATTAGCAATACTTTACGCGAAAACGATATTAGAGCTGAACTAGATGATCGTAATGCAACTCTGCCTGGTAAAATACGTGATGCACAAAATGAAAAAGTAAATTATATGTTAATAGTCGGAGACAGAGAGATGAAAACAAATACAGTCATGCAACGCGCAAGAAGTGGCGAATCAGACGGACCTTTCAGCTTAGATATTTTTATAAAAAATATTAAAAATGAAATAGGTGATAAGGCTATCTGGAAATCCGATCAAAAATCGTTCTGACAAGGTCGGACCTTGTCAAATAAAGAAATACTTGATTGAAAAACATAGATACAGTAAACTTCATGTAACTTAAAGGAAATTGAAAACAGCTAATCTTTATTGGAGAATTAATCAACAGATACATGCACCGGAAGTTCGGGTAGTCGGTGCTGACGGGAAACAGATCGGAGTATTGAAATTATCACAAGCCCTCGATGAAGCACGAAAGGCAGGGCTTGATTTAGTCGAGATAGCCCCCAACGCAAAACCCCCCGTAACAAAAATTGTAGAACTTGGAAAATTTAGATATCAGGAAGAGAAAAAATTGCGGCGCGAAAAAAAAGGTTCAAAAAGTGGAGGATTGAAAGAAATCAGGTTCTCCCCCTTCATCGGTGATCATGACTACACAACCCGACTAGAAAGAGTGAAAGAGTTTTTAGCTGATAAAAATAAAGTCAGATTGGTGGTAGTTTTCAAGGGAAGACAAATGGGTAGAAAAGAATTCGGATATGACCTCTTAACAAAAACAACCAATGAACTCGGTGGTTCAATTACAATAGATTCAGAACCGAAATTTTTCGGCCGGCATTTAGCTATGACTATTTCACCGGTCAACAAACCCAAACTCCAAACAGAAACGGAAAATGACCAAAAATAAATTATCTATTTTTATAATTGAAGTTGCACAAGGAGGGAGTTATGATATATCATTGAGCGCTCAAGAAGCGAAACTATGGGAAAACAAAAAACAAAAAAGATTATAACAAAAAGAATACGCGTAACAAAAAAGGGGAAATTACTAAGACACCAAGGTTTTAGGCGACATCTTAACGCAAAAAAAAGCAGTAAAAGAAAAAGAGCGTTGAAAAAGCAAATCGAGTTAACGGGTTATTACGCAAAGAAAATTAAAAAAGCATTAGGAAGATAATAGTCATGAATAATAACGAACGTACTATTGGTTACCATATAAACAATTTAACTGAAACGCTTAAAAAGCTTCATCCCGGCAAACATGCCAGTTTTACAAGCGAAGGATTAATAGCAATTGCATCAAAAAGACAAGATGTCGAAGATAGAACTCTTTTGCTTGGTAATAATCCGGGAGATTATGAAATCATAAAAATCGCCAAATAACCTAATTACTAAATTTATGACAAGAGTAAAATCAATCACAGCAAGGCGCCACAGAAAAGTCCGGCTTGCTACGCGTGGATTCAGACATGCCCGACAGAGGCGTATCAAAGCAGGTAAAGAGGCGTTATTACATGCTGGCCAATATGCTTTTGCCGGTAGAAAAAACAAAAAACGAACCTTACGCAGGCTGTGGATTACGAGGTTGAGTGCTGCAGTCAAACAGGAAGGCTTAAGTTACAGCAAATTTATTGCAGCATTAAAAAATAAAAAGATTGAGCTCGATAGGAAAATATTATCAGATATTGCTGCAACCGATCCGACAACTTTTACTAAAATTGTTGACAGTGTTAAGGAAAAGAATTAAAATACTTTTCAATATGAGAAATTTAGTAGTTAAATATTTTAGCTTTAACCTCACCTAACGCGGGGTTAGAGCTTGTTGTGGATTAACCCCGCACCGGCGGGGTTTTTTCGTTTTACAGCTTTAATTTACTAAAAATAAAACGACCCTACAGTAAACGCAGCTTGAGCCGTATACGAACAGTATTAAAAAGGCAAAAGCTAAGTTGCGTAGGGTATGTCATTAAGTTATTAATCGTAAAAAAAGAGGTGACAAATATGACAAATATTGAAAGCCTGGAAGATGGTTTACAAAAGGTAAAAGAATCTAAATCTAATAGAGGAGCTACACGGATTGCCGGCTGGCTTAATCGAACATACGGTAATTCGCGTGAGAATAGAAGGTTGATACAAATTACTGTGAGTAAAAGAAAGCAAGATAGAGAAACTGAGGAATTACTAAAAAAGCTTGGTGAAACCGAAGAACAGATGAGAAATAAAATATCTTGGGGTTCAGACCCCAATAAGAATGCTATCTGAAGAGTTCTGATGCAAACACATTTACAATTACCAAGTAAAATCGTCTAAAATACATATAAATAAGTTTAGTAGTTAGTTAGTATTGAGTTCATGGCATTTTTCCATCAACCATAAACTATCAACTACTATCTAAACATGCGTGAAGATATTTTAAACCTAAAAAACGAAGCCATTGCACGAATTATGGACGTCATTTTATTGGCTGAAATAGATGAATTGAAAATTTCTTATCTAGGCAGAAACGGAAAAGTAAACAGCTTGACAAAAGAGTTAAAGAACTTAAAAACCGAGGAGCGAGGAGAAGTAGGAATTTCCATAAATGAAGCTAAACATGCTATTGAAAGTGCTTTAAACCAAAAGAAGAATGAAATTATTAACCGAGAGTCATTAAAAAAAACATGGTTTGATGCCTCAGTTCCCGGAATTGAATATAAAATCGGACACTTGCACCCGACATCAATTGTGATTAATGACATGTTTAAAATCTTTCATCATCTAGGATTTTCTATGTATGAGGGTCCCGAGATTGAAACAGATGAATTTAACTTCGGAAAACTTAATTTGCCCAAAGATCACCCAGCAAGAAGCCTGCAGGATGCTCTCTACATTCAGGAGCCGGATTATGTCCTTAGGACACATACTTCTTCCGTTGAAGCAAGAGCATTATCTGATATAAAACCACCCTTTAGAATCGTCGTTGCGGGTAAATGCTATCGCGAGGAAAAGGCTAACGCCAGTAATAATGCTATGTTTTATCAATTCCAAGGTTTCGCTTTACAGCAGGGTCTTTCAATGGCCGATCTTAAAGGCACTCTATTTTACTTTGTTAAGAAATTCTTTGGGGAAAAACGCCATATCAGGTTCAGGTGTAAATATTACCCAGAAGTTGAACCGGGAGCAGGATTGGATTTGGATTGCCAATTCTGCAAGATGAAAGGTTGTAGTGTATGCAAAGGAAGAGGTTGGATAGAAATGCTCGGATCTGGTATGATCCACCCCATTATTTTAAAAAATGCCGGTTATAACCCGAGAGAAATTAGCGGTTTCGCTTTCGGGATGGGATTAGACCGGATTGTCATGGACAGATTCGGAATATCCGATATCCGAAGTTTATATAACGGAGACATTAAGTACTAATATGCGATTCCCAATTAATTGGCTCAAAGAGTACGTCAGCTTACCCGATAAATTATCCGTACTAACTGACCGTCTTACGATGGCTGGACATATGCTGGATAAAATTGACGAAGTTAATGAAAATCGCATACTTGACCTGGAACTACGAGGTAACAGAGCCGACTGCTATTCAATTCGGGGTATCGCTAGGGAAATTTCAGCCATTTTTGATAAACAACTCAAAGAACTTCCTTTATATCAAGATACCAAACTCACACACGCATTGAAAGACTTCACAATAAACGCTGAATCACAATTCGTTAAGCGTGTCATGGCAATAAGAATAAAAGACGTCAAAATTACTCCCTCTCCTCCGGAGATTCGCCGAAGATTGGAAGAGTACGGAATACCCGCCCTCAATAATATTGTTGATCTTACTAACTATGTAATGCTCGAAACCGGTCAACCGATGCATGCTTTTGATTCGGAAAAACTGGGGAAATTCTTAAAAGTCCGACTTGCTAAAGTTGGCGAGGAAATAACAACATTTCAGGATATGAACATTAAATTGATATCGGACGACCTCGTATGGGCTGACGAAAAATCAGTTCTTTCAGTAGCTGGAGCAGTTGGCGGTAAGTATCATTCGATTAGCGATATGACTACCCACGTCTTACTCGAAGCCGCAAGCTATAACCAAGCCAATATTCGGAGAACCGTTCATCGACATTATCTTCTGACCGACGCGGGGATTAGGCACGAGAAAGAGCTGGACTCCAATCTTGTTGAAGAAGGCATTAAAAGGTTTTTATATCTTCTTAAAAAATATAATTGGGGAAGCATTGACGGCGGGATATTTGATTACTATCCCAAACCCGTAAAACCTCGAACACTAATACTGAACTTTAATTATCTTACTTCTTTATCGGGATTAATAATAGAGAAGGATGCTGTATTAAAAATTCTAAAAAGACTTTACTTTAATATAATTTCCGTTAATGATAATGAAATCGAAGTACAAATTCCAACTTTCAGAACCGATGTTGAAGGTCAGGAAGATGTAATCGAAGAAATCCTTAGAATTTTAAGTTACGACGAAATTTCAACCAAGACTTTAGCGCTCGAAATACCCGAAAATATTACACCGGATTTTATCAAGCAAGAAAATGACATCAAGAATTCGCTAACCTCTCTTGGTTTTGATGAGATCATAAGCCTGCCGTTTGTTAATCCTGAATTGCAAAAATACAACCTCTTATTAAGCGATAAGGCATCACCGATAACAATTGAAAATCGCCCATCACCCGAAATCGAGGAGATGAGAATGACAATTTTACCGAGTCTCATTAGTTATGTTACTAAAATAAAAAATGAACGAGGCGAAAGCGCCAGAATTTTTGAAGTAGGAAAAATCTATTATCAAAAAAATTCAAAATACATTGAAAATCGAGCTCTAGGAATTGCATATTGGAATAAAAAAAATAACGATTTTAGAAAATTCAAAGGCTATCTAGAGGCGTTTCTGAAACTCATGCAAATTACGGAGATGCAGTACTCGTCAGCCGATAATTCTGGCCTTGCTAAATCTTTTAACATACGTGTTAAAAAGGCGGTTATAGGGATCGGGGGCATGCTACAAGATACTTATTTTACCGAAATTTATCTTGATAAATTGCTTGATAACGCCGCAGTGATACCCGTAGCGTTATGGCCAAATTTCCCTCCTCAAATTGAAGATTTGACACTTATCATCCCTACCAAAACCGAAATAGGTAAAGTAATAGCCGCTATTCAATCAACACATGACCAATTAACAGAAGTTAGACTAATGGATATTTTCGGTGATTCATACACCTTTAGGATTTCTTACCAGTCTCCAAATAGAACACTAACAGACTCAGAGGTGGATAAAATTAGGAAGGAAATATTCAGAATATTAAGAACGAAGTATGGAGTGACTATCAAGGAAAACTAACTTGAGACTAACGAGTTTTTAAAACCCAAACCTACCACATTACCATCTTTATCTTTTACAGTATGTATTGCAGGTAAGGATTTTTCTCCATGGAGCACTTTTAACTGCCTTCTGAGTTCTTCAATTTTGGGTTGGACTTCTTTCCTAACTTGTGAGGATTCGTGTTTTGTACGACGTCTTCCACTCGGTTTAAAGTGTACGCTTCTTTCCATAGATCTTAAGTCAGCATGTGCCTGTCCTATTGTATCCAAGACCAAATTGGATAATTCGTCTTTTTTATTAGGATTAATAATTACTTTCTGATCATCAATTAAAACCTCGAAAGTATGGTTATCTGTATGCTGTTCGGGTGACATATTAATTCGTAAAGTATTATATCACAGAAGACAAATTTACAATGTGAGCGTAATTACGGGCGAAGGAATGGGAGTAACCGTTGGTGTCGGGGAAGGGGAGTAGTCCCAGGGAACGTGTACACCTATTTTTATCCGTCTATCCGATTCCTTGCCATTGGAATCGCGGGCTATTGCACGCAGTTCGTGGATACCGTCCGTAAGCTCAACATCGTCTTTATAGGGAGGAGCTGTAAATGAGCGAAGTTTCATCCCATCAATCTCAAATGTCACTTCGATTATATCTGCCGTCGAATCGGCTCGTACCTCCATATTAAACTTATTGGGTAAATTGGAATCATGGTCGTGAGGTGATACAAATTCCACATTAACCGGATTTTGCGTTCCGCAATAATCAGTCGGGGGATGATATTTAGAATCAGCCTGTGTCGCCATCCAATCCAAAATACCTTTTTGCCACATATTTTCTCCTTCAATTCCACCGGTTGCATCTTCCTCTTTGAATACAAAATATTCTTTTTCATCGTAATTCCCGGCTGCAATATCCGAAGGCGTTGCCAATTTTCCGTCAGACTTACAAACTTTTAATTTAACATGAATAGGATCCTCTCCCGGTTCAGTTCCTTTCACAAACAATTCAATCCTCGACGGATAGCCATCATGGGTAGCGAAACCCGAAACTGTATCAACTGCAGCAGTTACAATACCGGCAGGCACGTCAAAACGAACATTGGGTTTATCTTGCAGTGCTTCCAATAAAATCTTTCTCCAAATCGGAGAAGCCCCTGTCACCCCCGAGGCGACTTGCAGCATAGACGTGTTGTCGTTATTTCCCACCCATACCCCGACCAAAGCTTGTGTATTACCGCCGATTGTCCAATTATCTTTCTTGTCATTTGTTGTTCCGGTTTTAACGGCTACGGTTTTTCCGGGTATATTTAAGAGCGAATTCGTCCCAAAGACTTGGGATCTGGCATCGTTATCTGAAAGAATATTGGCTATTAAATATGCTTCTTCGTCACTTAATACATGTTTTCCCTTTTCGGGTTTATTTTCTTCCATGATCTTCCCATTTGCGTCCTCGATCTTTAATATTGAAACCGGTTCGACTTTATAGCCCTTATTCATAAGAGCCGAATATGCGCCTGTTAGCTCCAGTAATCTGACTTCACCACCGCCCAATGTAAGAGATAACCCAACCCGGTCTAAAGTATCCTGTGTAGGCGGCAGGGTCGATATACCAAGATCATAGGCAGTTTCAAGGACGTCTTTAATACCGACTCTCGCCAGCATTTTTACGGCCGGAATGTTAATTGAGTTAGCCAATGCATAGCGAAGTTGAATCGGACCGCGATATTTTCCATCGTAATTTACAGGTTCATAAACAGGCTGGCCGATACCTCCCGGGAATTTTGTCGGAACGTCCATGATCAAAGTTGAAGGTGTATAACCTTTTTTCAAAGCAGTGGCATAAGTAATGGGTTTTATAGCGGATCCGGGTTGGCGGGGGGCTGTCGTAACATTGAATTGACCATCATAATCAGGTGCATTAAAGTCCTTCGATCCTACCATGGCAAGAATTTCACCTGTTTCAGGATTTAATACTACAGCTGCCCCGTTACCGATCTTCAACTTCGCCACTTTTTCTATTTCTTCGGCCACAATTTCCTGAGCGGTCTCCTGAAGTTTCCAATCAAGAGTGGTTGTCACTTTCAATCCTCCCTGCTCAATAATAGTATCACCGTATCTATCCTCGAGAACACTTTGAACATATTGTACGAAGTGCGGTGCCTTAAAATTTCCCCCTTTGCCGATAAAATTTACATCAGGTAACATGTCGACAACCTCATTCTCTTGTTCTTCGGTAATATACCCATCCTCTCGCATTCGCCTTAAGACCCCTTTTGTTCTGTCTACATAGGCATCCGGATGTGTCGAATAAGGTGAGTAATAAGAAGGGCGTTGTGGAAGACCCGCTAAAATCGCCGATTCTACCAAATCTAAATCTTTTACGTTTTTACCAAAATAAATCTCGGAAGCGGCTTCAACTCCCCAAGCAGTTCCGCCGTATGGGGCTTCGTTCAAATACATCTGCAATATTTCATCCTTAGTGTACTTTTTCTCAATTTGGACAGCTAAAATAAATTCCTTAATTTTTCTGAAAATTGATCTCTCGTTTCCCACCAAAACATTCTTAACAAGTTGCTGAGTAAGTGTCGATCCTCCCTGAGCTCTTCCAGTTGTAAAAATCTTTGATAAACCCCTTAATATTCCCGTTGGGTCAAAACCCTTATGTTTATAAAAATTCTTATCTTCTATTGCTATTGTTGCCTCCTTTAAATAATCTGGGATGTCCTCAAATTTAGCAGGAGATCTCCTCTCGTTGGCATAAATATCGTACAGAACTTCGCCGTTCCTGTCCAAAATCTTTGTCGAGAATCCTTCGTGTCTTACTACTTTCTCCGGCGAGGGGAGATCGTAGGCTACAAGGGGAAATACTATAAATGAGCTCAAAAATAAAAATATAATACCTAGAAAAGAAAACTTTGTCAGAAAATAAAGTTTTCTTTTCAGTGAATTTCCTGAGATTTTGCGTTGCCTAGTACTATAAAAACTATTTCTTTTTTGTAATCTTTGTTTCCAAACAGCCATGAATTTTCTAGACTCTACAAATTGTATCAAATCACCCTTAAAATGCCTAAATTCATCCATAAACTTTCCCACCTATTAATGATACACCCAATGGGCTTTGACGCACCAAGTATTTAGGATTAAAATGCATTTATTATGGATAAAATCGATGAAGTTTTGACGAGCAGCGTTGATGAGATAATAGTCAGAGAATCTCTCATTAACAAGCTTAGATCCAGTGAAAAACTGATCGTTAAACTTGGAATTGATCCTACGGGAACAGATCTTCATTTGGGTCATGCGGTAGTTCTAAGAAAACTACGCCAATTCCAAGATTTAGGACATCAGGCAGTTCTTGTCATTGGAGATTTTACCGCGAGTATAGGTGATCCTAGCGGAAGGAATGTCTCAAGGAAAGTTTTAACAAAAGAAGAAATAGAAAAAAATATGACGTCTTACAAGGAACAGGCGGGGAAAATATTAGATTTAAAAAAAGTAAAATTTGAGTATAACAGTACCTGGTTAGCAAAAATGGATTTATATAAAATATTTGAACTTGCATCAAAAGCAACTCTCGCTCAAATTTTTGAGAGAAAAGACTTCCGTCAAAGAGTTGAGGAGGGTGACGATGTATCCTATCTTGAAACTCTATACCCACTAATGCAGGGGTATGACTCAGTACGGCTGAGAGCCGACGTAGAGTTGGGAGGGACTGATCAGAAATTTAACCTTCTTATGGGCAGACAGATGCAAAAGCGCTACGGACAGAAAGAACAAGACGTGGTAATAATGAAACTTTTATTAGGAACTGACGGCTCTAAGATGAGTAAATCCGCAGGAAATTACATTCCAATAAATACAAATGCTTTCGATATATATGGAAAGGTAATGTCAATATCAGACGATTTGATTCCTGAGTATTACGAATTATGTACCAACGTCATAATAGAGAATAAACCTAATGATCGAAATCCATATCTTCTCAAGAGAAACCTAGCTAAAGAAATTACGTCAAATTATTTCGGCAAATCTTCAGCTAACCAAGCCGAGTTAAAATTTGACCAAGTACATAAAGAGCACAAATATAACGAGGCGCAAATCGAAATTTTCATTAAACCTGGGCAATATCAAGCCAGAATGCTACCTATTCTTTCCAATGCCACGGGGAGTACGGTCCACGCTAAAAAATTGGTTTTAGAGGGTGCAGTCGAGCTTAACGACCAGAAAGTTTTAATACCCAATAGTATTATTAACTTAGCCAAAGGAGATATTATCAGAATAGGTAAAAAAAGATTTATCAAAGTGAAATAACACATGCTAAGAAGTAAAAAACAACAAAAGTTTGTAAAAGTACTCGTAATGATTGCAACTATTGCACTTCTACTAACAACGTTTCTTCCCATTCTTTTTTATATTTTTTAGCAGGTGGTATGATCTTAAGTATGAACTTGGATTTACCCGTGAGTAAGCTTCCGACGATTGGTCCGGCGTATGCTAAAAGGCTCAATAAACTTGATATAACTACTCTTGGTGACCTGCTTTACCACGTTCCTCACCGGTATAACGATTTCCGAACACTGTCACCGATACGGGAAGTCCAACCGGAAGAAACAGTTACCATAAAAGGTACCATTCTCTCAATTAAAAATATTTACACCCGATACGGTAAAAAAATACAAATCGGGGAAGTAGAAGATAAAAGCGGATTAATGCAAGTCGTCTGGTTTAACCAACCGTATCTCATTAAAAATATCTCCAAAGGAGGATTATATTCTTTTTCCGGGAAAGCCACTCTCTTCAACAGAAAAATTACGCTCATGAGTCCTGAGTATGAAAGCGTGGAAATTGGATCAAACAATTTACATACCGGAAGACTTGTGCCTATTTATCCGGAAACGGCGAGGGTCTCTTCAAAGTGGCTCCGCGGAAAAATATTTACTATTATAAACCTTCATAAGTCTGAGATTTCCGATCCTTTACCGGATAAGCTCCTGAAAAAACTAAAATTACCCGATCTTTACTCATCACTACTTCATAGTCATTTCCCAGATAACTTAGAACAAGCTGAAATCGGTAAAAAAAGACTGGCTTTCGACGAACTTTTATACCACCAGGTCTCAAGCCTCGACAAAAAAAATGATTGGCAAAAAGTTAAAGTTGCAAAAAGTTTAAACATAGATAACGACACCTTTGACATGTTCTTAGCCTCGCTCCCTTTTTCTTTAACAGATTCCCAAAAGCATGCAGTTAAAGAAATTTTTTCTGATTTAAGTAAAAGTTATCCTATGAATAGGCTTTTGGAGGGCGATGTAGGAAGCGGCAAAACTGCGGTAGCGGCAGCTGCCGCATTTGCAGCGTTTACCGAAGGCTATCAAAGCGTATTTATGGCTCCTACTCAAATACTCGCAAACCAGCACTTCAACACTCTCAATACGATATTTGCTGCTTTTAAGGTCAGAATAAGCTTAATCACGTCAGAGGGGGTAAAAGCCGACTTAGGTAAAAGCGACATTATTGTCGGAACACACGCTTTGATTCACAAAAAGGTCAAATTTGACAAAGTTGCATTAGTAGTAATAGACGAACAACACCGATTCGGAGTAGAACAGCGTGCACATTTAATCAAAAAAGCCGGAGACAGAAGAACTTCGCCCCATGTATTAACACTTACTGCAACACCCATACCCCGTACTGTAGCATTAACTTTCTACGGAGATCTTGATTTATCAACGCTGGATGAGCTTCCAGGAGGTAGAAGGCCAATAACAACCTGGATTGTACCTCAATTCAAACGCAACTCCGCTTATGACTGGATCAAAAAACAAATTAAAGAATTTAAAACTCAAGCTTTCGTGATTTGTCCATTGATTGAAGAGCCACAAATCGAAACTATGAAACAAATTAAAGCCGCGACTCGGGAATACGAAAAGTTAACAAAGATTTTTAAAGACTACCACGTAGGACTTCTGCACGGAAAACAAAAAGCCAAAGACAAGAACTTAATGTTAGACAAATTCAGTAAAGGAGATATAGAAATTCTTGTATCTACGCCCGTAGTTGAAGTCGGTATTGATATACCAAATGCAACAATTATGATAATCGAGGCATCTGAACGTTTCGGTTTAGCACAACTTCACCAATTGCGAGGCAGAATCGGCAGAGGAGAAAAAAAGTCGTACTGTCTACTGTTTACCGAAAATACCTCAAGGCTAGTAAGAGCACGCCTAAAAGCATTGAAAGAAAATAAATCCGGCTTCGAACTTGCTGAGCTAGATTTGAAATTAAGAGGCCCAGGTGAAATTTTCGGCACCCGTCAGCATGGTTTTCATAATCTGAAAATTGCGAACTGGCAGGATATCTATTTGATAAAAAAAGCCAAAGAGATTGCAAAAGAGGTTATCTCAAACCCCAATGACTACCGGCAACTTATTGCTCAAATAAAATCAAAAAACATCGTCCCGAATTGAAACAACCACAATTACGGTTATATTCCGGTTACGTTTAGAATATAATCACAAAATATACCAATACTTCAAAATTTAGCAACATATTAAAATTGACCAACATACTACATAATGGTCTAACTTTGTGGATATCTACATCTCAACGTTGTGATGTAGTTTTAATAAAGTCTTTTTTAACTTTATCACTATGAAGCGACCTGAATTCATCGTTAAAAACTTGTCTAATTTGTTTATCAATTAAATGTTTGCCTTCAAGGTCGTTTAAAAAATTATCAAGTTTATGTTTTTCCTTAGTAAAACCATATTCTCGCGCTAAAGCTATTAATATTTTTGGTAGGTCCGGTTTTACTAAAGATTTTTCATATTTAGGTTTTAACTTTCTTTCTGGTAATTTACTGATTACCTTTCTTAAACCGTCACCACCTTCATCCAGCCATACTTTTACTTTGGTAATAGTAGCATAACTACAATGAAGTTTATTTGTAATATCCTCCTGTAATACGTCCGCTAAAAGTAATTTTGCAATTCTAAGTCTTTTTGATAAGTTCTGAACTTCTCTTTTAGTTAAAAGGTCGTGTAAAAGCAAAGCAGAATCTTCCGAATTTTTTACTACAGCAAATGCGTTTATCAGATCAAATAATAAATCTTCCTGCTCTGATTTGGATAATTTGTCTAATCTTTTTTCTTTATCGTAAAATGTTGTTGAATTCACTTAAATAATGCTATCACGATCGAGTTAAATATTCTACATCTCAACATAGTGATGTAGAATTTATTTTCTTGGATAAAAGATTTAAAAGATATTAATGCAAAAAAAACACTAAATATAGTATATATAACTAGTGCGTTTTTAATATACATATCAATTAATACACAGGTAGGTATTTAGAACCTTAAACATCCTTATTCGTAGAGAGCTGATTATGTCTTGCATGAACAGTATATTTCCATTACAATTCCAAGAGTATTGTCTTTGTTTTCATTTCTTTGACTCACCTTCTTTTAAAAGAAGGTGAGAAATGTTTATGACACCCTTACCTAAGAAAAAGCATACCAGGTCAAGAAGTAACAAAAGGCGTTTTGCAAATTTTAAAACAAACATGCCTAACCTGAGTCGCTGTCCTAATTGTAAAAAACTCAAGGAGTCACATAAAGCTTGTCCGCATTGCGGATACTACCGCAGCTAGACACCTGTAATCTGATTGTGGGACATAACTTCAAATATGAAAACAGCTAAAGATCCACGCCATATTGACCGCATCAATATCGTCAAGGCCTTATTTGCCGAAAGTTTTACACATCAACCAAACTTACCGATCAGCTTAAAAGACATTCTCGATAAAGAAAAAGACATTGATGAAGTTATAGCCAAAGCCGCTACAATATGGCCGATTGATAAGCTAAATAAAATTGATTTAGCAATTCTCCGATTGGCAATTTATGAATTGGAACTTAAAAAAAACCCTCCGAAGGTTATAATAGACGAGGCAGTTGAAATTGCGAAGGAGTTTGGCGGGGAAGCATCGCCTTCCTTTATCAATGGCGTATTAGGTACAATATTCGGACATAGTGACGAAAAATAATATGGAAAATAAACAACTCAAAATAAAAACACTTCTCGCTGAACAGCTTGGATTGGGGCAGGAAGATATCCACGAGGACGATTCCCTCAGAGACGATCTGCATATGAGTTCGACGGATCTAACTGATTTTAGCGAATTGTTGTCCGAAAATAAATTCGATACAACCTTAATCGATTTCATAAACATCGAAACAGTGGGTGAGCTTATCGAAAGCATCACCCAAGATGAAATCTAATACCTTATTCTAATCATGAAAACATACATTGAGCTTAAAAATACTTTTGGCGATAAAGGTTTAATGGATTTAGCTCTTACTCATAGATCGTGGGTAAACGAAAATCCGGGTAAAAGACGGTCAAATGAACGTTTGGAATTTTTAGGCGATGCTGTATTGGAATTTATTGTTTCAAACGCTTTATACCAAAAATTTCCACTAAAGGAGGAAGGATTTTTAACCGCCTTAAGAGCACAACTTGTCAACACCATAAGCCTTTCGCAGGTTGCAATAAACATGGATTTAGGCAAATATATTTATCTTTCAAAGGGGGAGGAAGACGGAGGGGGTAGGGAAAATCCTTCAATTCTCGCCAATACTACAGAAGCCATAATCGGGGCTTTATTTTTGGATAAGGGTACCTCAGGGGCCGAAACATTTATAAAAGATAATATCTTAGTTGATCTCGAAGCTAAAGCTAAAAAAGAACTAAAAGATCCTAAAAGTCTCATACAGGAAATTGTGCAGTCGAAAGGTTTCGGAACTCCGAAATATAGAGTTCTATCCGAAGAGGGACCGGATCATGCGAAAGTATTTACGATAGAAATTGTTGTCGACGGACAGTCTTTAGGTACAGGAGCAGGTAAAAATAAGAGCGAGGCTGCACAGAGCGCAGCAGCCAGCGCACTGGAAAAATTCCTGTAATTGTAAAAAAATCGTTTTTCCATTACAATTCCAATGACTCAGTATTTTTATGTTATTTTCTTTGCCAGACTTTCTTTCTGAAAGAAAGTCTGATTAAGTTTATGATTAAAATCAGACTTGCACGAGGAGGAACCAAAAATAAACCTTTTTTTAGAATAGTTGCCATTGACGAACGGAAAAAAGTGCGCGGCAGTGCTATTGATTTATTGGGTACGTGGAACCCTAAAAAGAATACCAAAATTTTCGACAAAACAAAAATCGATGCCTGGATAAAAAAAGGAGCCATTTTGAGCCCTGCAGTAAAAAAACTCATAGGAGATTAACTTATGAAAAATTTACTACAATTCATATTAGAAAATTTAATCGACAAGGATAGCTTCGAGATCGAAGAACATATTCAGGAAAACGGTTTTAGCGAGCTCACAGCAATAATTGATCCGAAAAACATGGGCATAGTCATCGGAAAAGAAGGCAAGGTCATAAAGGCAATTAGGGCATTATTAAGAGTAAAAGCTACGCTCGAGCATTCCGCATTTACACTGTCAGTTACTGAAAAGAGTTAAAGGGGTCCTTCAGTTCATAATTAGCGCTCGGCATGAGAGTCGAAAATTCCGGTAATTCCATCTCAGAAAGCTTATTTAGCGTAGTTACCTCGAGAGGCGTCAATTCATTAACGACTTCGTTTAAATTAGTAAGTACCTCTGGAAGAGGAGAAAAATAAACCTTTAAACTAACAAGAGCACCCTGCTGGGCAGTCTCACTTTCAGAGAAATCAACAGAATCAAAAGTCGAAATAGGGGATATGTTGTCGATACTTAACAAATAATCAAAAATTTTCTCTTTATTTCCGGTAACCTGGAAATTGATAGTTGAAACGGTAATATTTTCCAGACTGGCCTCATCGAAAAGTAAAGTTTGTTCAAATAATGTAACGGCACTTTCTTCACCTTTTCTTATGAGCTGTCCCAACATCCAAAGTGAGGGGTTGTCGTTCGGAAACCGTATTAACATCTCAGTGGAGTCAGGATAAGTTTGAGCTTCTAGGTTTTTGAGATTATTTATTTTTGCTTCCAACGTTGTGTCATCTCTTTCCAATTCATCAATAATCTGTTTTTGACTTCTCAACTTTCCATAACCAGTTGTAGCGGCATAAATAAATAATATTATTAATACAATTAAAGCAAAAAATGGAATTAAAACTATTTTATAGCTTCTAAGTTTTACGTTTTCACCAAACCCTAAATTAACCATATTTAAATTTCAACCGTAATAGTAGTCGTATACTTACCGTTTTCCCCTAATTTTATATCGCCTAATATTATTGCTTTAAAAACGGTCGTACCAATAACGTATTGCACCATCTGGCTCAAACTGCCAGAATTCTCTGCCGCTACCTTAAAAGTAGCCCTACTTCCTCTAAATGCCATATCTGATATTAATATGCCAGGCGGTATGTGGTTATCAAATTCAGAAAACGTGACAATAGAACTTCGCGTGGTATTTGCATCAATTACCTTTTGAGCTTTGTCCGCCCTATCTTTTAAATAAACAATTTTAGTCTCGGTTTTTTTTAGGTTATCAAGTTCAGCTTCTAATGTATTTCTATTATTGCGTAACTCTTTTATGTGCTTGTCGTAGCGATAAAGAGCATAAGCAATTGATCCTGCAGCCAAGAAAAAGAAAATATAACTTATTATCGCTAACTTTTTTAGCGCAGCCCCCATACGAACCAGTTTTTTATTCGGTACAAACTCAAGAGGTAATAAATTTATATTTCTGGCCATATTAACGCATAGCAAGTCCTACCGCTATCGAATAAACCGGCGCATAGCTCATAAGTGTTTTTGCTGCTTCAGGATCAACCTGAATACGAGCGAAAGGATTACCGATAACCACCTCCATGCCCGTCAGCTCAGTCATCACCGCAATAACATTAGGCATACTCGACGTCCCACCTGAAAGTACTAAAGTTCTTGGAGGATCGCCTTCTCCTTCAGCACTATAATAATGAATTGCCTTTTTCATTTCATCCGTTACCATGGCGAGCACCGGGTTTAAAACTCCCTTTATTTTTCCTTCAAGCTGACTCGAAGATAAGCCATAGACTTTTTTATATTCCTCTGCCTGAAATGTTTCTACTCCAAGGCCCTGGGACACAGCCCGCGTCAGCGCATCCCCGGCGGTAGGAATTGATCGTGCCATCATAAGATTCCCATTCCGGACAATTGCAATATTTGTGGCTCGTGCGCCA
The DNA here is from genome assembly GCA_001793095.1 of Candidatus Woesebacteria bacterium RIFCSPLOWO2_01_FULL_39_23. Taxonomy (GTDB): domain Bacteria; phylum Patescibacteriota; class Microgenomatia; order UBA8517; family UBA8517; genus HO2-FULL-38-9. Next base: position 62,326 of record MGHG01000009.1, on the reverse strand, counting down.
AAATCGGCTACCATAACCGTTTGATCCGGGGGACAAATTGACCGGGCAAGTGCAATAAGCTCAGTTTCAACAGCCACCGTCTCCAACTTAGCCATTTCAGCAAGCCTAATGTATTTTTCAACCAATAATTTCGGTGCTGCAATTAATAGGACAAAAACCTGCGGGGGAGTGGAGTTGGGTTTACGGTCCAAAATTTGATGTTCAATTACCGCTTCATCAACCGGAAAGGGAATATATTGTTCGGCTTCCCACTTAACGGCCGATGCTATTTCCGAATCAGTTAATAGCGGGAACTTGACCAACCGAGTGAAAACCTGAGTTTCGGGAAGAGATACTACAACCTCTTTAGTTCCGATTCTCGCTTCTTTACATAATTTTCTTATAACATCGCTCATGATAACAAGCTCTTTGTCATCATTCATTTTCTCGGGGCTTGTACTTTTATAACCAACGACGCCCGAGGCGCGAAGCCGAAAAGTCTGACCGGAGCGTTCAAGCTCAGCAATTTTTATTGTTTTTGACCCGATATCTAGCCCAATCATACAACTATTTCTGAATATCCGAACTACTGGTAACAGCAGTCTCAAAAATAACCGGAACTTCGGGATAACCTTGGAACACGCTTATTTTTCTCGATATATCCGTGGAAGTCCCTACCGACTCTATAAGTTTGCCTTGTGGGGGAAAATTAGTACTAACAGGCAAAAGATCGTTTATTGCAAGGGGTTGAGCGGTAGTTGTGTTATAAAAGAATCTTATTTTCATAGCAATTGCGCACCCGGGAGTAATCCAGCAGTCAAGGTACAATCTTTCTGCGGCATTGTTCAATAATAAATTAGCTTTTTGAAATTCATAGACCTGATCAAGACCCGTACAATCGGTACCCAAATTTGTCGAGTTAAATTTATTATCCGCTGAACGACTAACATTTGGGTCAAAAGTAGCTCTTACGACTCTCAAATATTGGTAATTGTGATTTACTCCGGTTGCGTAACCCGTGGTAGAAGTGATAGGATCATAATCATAAACAATTGTCACCTCTATAGCAGGAGTTTCAGGATCATTATCGAGAGTACCCTTTTTCCCCCAACAAACATCAATTCTTGTCGGAGCCGTACAGTAGGGAGAACAGGATAAATTCCCATCCGAGTCATGGGAAACAAACCAAACCGTCGCCGAATCACCCGTTAATAATGTGCCGGGATATATAAAAAACCTTCCCGATGGACTTGTTTCAAATACATTAGCCTCATAACTTGCGTTATTAGAAAGCGTAGTTTGACCGACAGATAACCCGGATAATAGAGCCTCTTCAATTCCGGCTTCAGCGGCGCTGAATGCGCGTACAGATTCTTCTTCGTGCGTCGTAACCGAAACGTCGCTGATTGAGCGTGCCACAACGGAAAGGACAATAGTAATAGCAACGCTCATAACAAGTAAGACGATAAGAAGTGCTTGACCTTTCTCCCGATACCTCTCACCAGGCAGATTAACCATATCTCAGTTTAGCAATCAGTAACTTACCGGTCAATTAACAAAGAGGAATATAAACATCTAGGGAGCAACTTCTTTCCAGTTAATCAGTCTTGGAGAGAGTACTTTAGGAAAATTAAAGATGAGATCGGGTGCAAATTCAAAGTGCTCAGCCGGATCTGCCGAATCATCAGGTAAATTCCTCTGACCCGCCAGTGTAAAAGTATTTGCGGCAACTGAGCCTCGCACATGCAGCTGTTCCTCGCCATAGTTGCCAACCCCCGATTTGAAATCACCCTCAGTAAAAAATATGCCCTCAAGATCCGGTGACGTATCAGCTAAGCCGCCGACTGAGGAAGCGACGGAGATATCGTTGCTTGTAAACAGGCCGAAAAACCCTTTGCCATTATTTAAGAAGATTGGTTTAGTGATATTGACCACTTTGTCCTTTGCAAATAATATTACTTTTCTATCTAACAAATTAATCGAGATATCGGTTAAGCTCCCTATGGTTATACTACTATTGGCACAGGTTGTTTCATACCAAAAGTAGTTTGAACCGGCAGGCCACTCCATACCACCGATAGTTAGGTTAGCTGCTGCGATTGTGCAGTTTGTTAGTTGAGTGGGTGTAACTGAAGAGGGAAGCTTATTTCTGAAGAAATCATACGTATAGGTATGGGCTGATGCTAAATTCACGTTCCAACCCGTACTCGAAATACTTCCCAAACCCAGACTTGGCGGATTGTCATTATTGTATTGTAATACACCGGGTGGATCGTTAATTAAATACATTCCGGCAGCAGGTATGGTTGATTGAATAAATCCGTTAGCAGTTATACCTGATCCCGTTACCCGCCACCAGGGAAGAGCGGCTGGCGGATTACACGTAAAGCTGATCCAACATCCGCCCGTTGGTCCGACAGGAAGAGGTTCAGTATCGTCATTAGTCCGATTTCCTCGAATTTCCCATCTGTATGGCGTACCGGCAATCACAGATTGAGTTAAAGGTGACGTCGCGGAATTTGTTACGACATACGGTGAAGAATTTGGATTATCGTCCAATTCATGGTAATAGCTGTCAGCATCATTCGTCGAAAAATTGGTCCAACTCGTAGTAACTGAAGTTCCTGTACCGTCACAGACACTGGTTCTATTGGATGGACATTGTAAATAGACACTAAATGGCGTGTGATCGCTCTCTGAACAGGAAACCCAACCACCACCAGAGCAGTCCATTGTACCTCCTTCATATGTACAATTGGGATTTCCAGAACATTGAAATGGAGCGTAGGGGACATCACAGAAAAAAGTATAATCAGCCGCCGGAAGATTAACGGTAGTTGTTTTGCTGCATGCTGTTCCATTAGACGACGTACATCCCGCAGCCGGAATTTTATAATAATATACACCGTTAGATAATGTCTCTGTAACGGCAGGGGAGTTGGGAGTAATTGATGTCTGCCAATTCGGAACTTGTTTAAAATCGTTTCGTATTACATTTAGGTTTACGGTGTCAGCGGGATTAGTGTCATAATTCGTTCCACTTAAAGTGACTGTCGTACTTCCGGGAACACTGTTATCGGTTGCAGGACTGACCGATACCGTACAGGTATTCCTTTTATACCTGATTAAAAATGTTACTTCCTGAATACCACCGCCCCAACCGGAACATGTTACTTGCGTAGGGGACGAAACACTGCAACTCCCCCTGTCGACATTAACTAATTCGTAACTAGCGGGGAGGGTAAAATTGAAAGTAAAGCTCGTATCTGTATTAAGTTGTTCAATAGCCCAAGGAAATTTGGGGTGATTGTTGTCGTTTTCACCACTTAAATGGCAAATTGTTGGAACGTCTATCGTAGTAAAACCAACCGGGGAAATTTTTAAGGGAGAAAGGTTTGTAAATGTAACATAATTATTCGCTAGATTCGAACAGCTCAATATATTATTGTCCTGGACATAATATTCATCACCCTCGTCAAATAAATTATTTTCATTAGCATCGAGCATTATTCTCGCCCGTAACCAATTAATTTCATTCCCTCCGCCACCACAATTACAAATCGGTTTACCATCCCCTCCCTCGCTACCCGAGTCAATACATATGCTACCACCGCCACACGAATCTCCCACATTTTGACCGCTATTACAACCCGCTTCAGACTCGGAAGAACATTCTCCCCCTGCACCCACACAGCAACCTGTATAAACTGGAACACTTATGGGGTCGCAGGAATCAGCAACCAGATCAATGTCACAACCATTACACGCGGTAGGATCAGCAGGGCAACCACCCGCAGTCACATTAAGTGAACAAGATGGGACATCACCAACGTATGAACAATTTCCCCCCGGACCGCCGCCACCTCCCGCAACACTGCAGGGAAAGCTACCATCGCATAACCAGAAGTCATTTGCCGGGGTATTTGAACACTCCCATGTTGTACCATTCCTAAAACAATACTTGACATTTTGGCTTACTGTAGCATCGTAACCCTGGTCAAGACCGCAAAATTGACCGTCCCCGCATTGTGCATTTACAATACTTCTACTAACTCCAAAAAATATTATAAATGATGTAAATCCAAACAAAATAAATAATATTCTTTTCATAATCATTAATCAAAATCTATTTGCGATATTTGAACAACTTCACCGCTAGATTGATAAGTAGACTCGTTTATCAAGAATTTTGTTAAGCTATCCATAAATTTCTCATATTCAGAGTTTGTTTCAATTAACTGCGACTTTTTGTCTACAACTACAAAATAAAAACTATAAATATTTTTCAGTTTTAGGTTTAGTGTTATATCTTGAGCGTTTATAACTTTGCACTTACCATCTTTATCAATATTACATACAGCAACCTTGGGATATTTTCCTCCAATTCTAATATCGAACTTTTCCATTCTAAAATAATCACGAAATATACCAACCTTATATACAACCTCATTTTCATCTGTTTTTTGCAGCGATAAAATGCACGACTTAACCTTAATAGATGAAAAATTATCATCACCCCTGACTAGGTTTTTTTCTTGGTCTACTACTCCCGTAAACTGTGGTTTTCCAAGGTAGCCTCTACACGGAAGCTTGGAAATTATCAAAACAGAAGCTAATACAACTACAGCTATAAATAATATCAAAAATATCAGATAAATAAATATCGGAAATTTATTCTTTCTTTGAGTGTTTATTAAATTAGCCGCTTCTTCCATTTAATGAATCTCATACCAATTTAGCAGATTTACCACCATTTATTCAATAACACAACTAAAGTAGGGAAGAACTATGATATGGGTAAGCCAATATTAGGAATTTTGTTGTACATATCTTTATCCATAAAAGGTGTTGCCAGTATTCTCTTACCGTTTATGATATAACTAAATCCCAATTTGATATACCTAATATTTCCATCCTTTTCAATTATACTATCCTCAAATTGTTTATAATTTAAACCTAATTGTTTCGCAACAAACATTAAACCAATAGAGTTAGCTGTAATTTCTCCTGCAAAATCACCTTGATATCCAGCTTCGGTCTTTCCGGTGTAATTTTCTTGTAAATCCGAGTTAACGTACGAGGTCATATTAAATGCCTCGGTCGCCATTGACGTACTCACTATTGATTTAAGGTTTTTATTCACTTCAACTTTGGGATAATTTTCAATGTTGGAAGGAACGCTAACTATCGTCATAGTTCTTCCAGGAATAATATCTTCATTCTCCTTACTTTTAAGTAGCATATTTACAGTTGCTGTTTTCAAACCCATTGTCCAATCGGGCGTAGGATTAATATCTGAGGTAATAACGCATGTGTGTTTACGCTCGCTTTTTAAGCCTATTCGAAATTTATGACTTAAATCAACCGCGCCATTATTAAAGTTGTATTCGTATTGCTTACCATCAACGGCTAATTTTTCATAAAATTGTATTAACTTTTGAAAACTTACGGAATTAATCCTTAAATTTGTATAGTTAAACCAATCTGTATCCGATATACCCGAGTCGATAACGCCATCCTGTTTAATTGGAAGTTCACGCGATAGCGGATAATAAATTTTAAGATAGTCTGATCTTTGTAATTCAATCGCATTGCTATCGTGGCTTAGTTTAACAATAAAATCAAATATTTTATTAAAGCCTATTTTATTATTTTCATTAGATAAATATAAACCCGTTGCAGCTAATGAAGCAGCTGCCGAGATCTTAAGAAAATCTCTAGTAGAAAGTCCTGAAGTACGTAATCTATCGGTTGACATTTAATTGCACTATTATTGTGGACTCCATTCGTATAATGTGTTTATCGGTAGGGAGTAGTCAGGACTTAACTCCGGAAAGTTTTCACCGCTTTTAATAGCATCCGCTAGCTCTTTTGTTTCTTCATTTCTATTAACAAAGACATCCAGACCTATTTGTCGACCAATCTTATTACGATCCCATTCAACCAATGCTGCTTGAGCTACTTCTGGTTTTACAATTCTACATTTTCCGCCACCAGATGCTTCTTTCTTACATAGACCGACAACTCCAAATTTATCCTCAATTCCCAAATGATTAACATTGTGTAGATATCCGCCCTTATCATAAAAACCTACCGCTGTTGAGGAAATCAATACACCCGTTAACAGATTATCGGCTCCGCCGGTTGGTAAACCATTATCACAAATTCTCGGCTTTGGGCCGGCAGCCAAGAATAGTAGTCTATCAGCAACCCAATTTCCTTCATGAAACTTTAACAGTACTTTCCCCTTCGCTCCATATAAACCCTCTTTATCCTTAATAACTAGATCACCATTATCTACACCGAAACTTTCAAAATTGAATGAGACAGGTTCATTCTTCGCAGTTGTTATAAATACATTGTTTTCTTTCTCAGGTGTAGTATCTACTTTAATCAAACCCCATTCTAACCTATTATTTTTACCCATATTTATCGACATATGAGCATCTCCTACGTCATCCACCTTAATGTGGATATCTACACCCTTTTTCTTTAACTCAATAACTTTATCTTGTACTTTATCATTAAGAACCTCCGGTATGGGTGAATAATCAGTCGGAACGGGGGCTTCAGTTTGAGCAGGTGAGGGCTGCGTTGTCGGAGTAAGTGATGGTGGTACATCGGTTACTACTTGCGTACCTAAAGGTAACTTATCCGAAGGACCGATCGGAGTATTCGCCGGATTACCTTGTAAAACATCGGTTGAAGAAGGCATGTTTTCTCCTCCTGATACATCACTATTTTGTCCTTCACCGGTTGCTACGACTTCATCCTTTTTTACAACATAATTAATCAATAGATCTGCACCTGTCTTTGCGGCCACCAATCCACCTGCTACTCCAAACGCTGCACGAATAAATTCTCTTCTTGTCATTGGTCGCTTAATGGGTTCTTTTAACTTTCCCAAATTATGCTCGCGTGTCGACATACTTTACCTTTAAAAAACCCTCCTTTAAGGAGGGTTATAAATCACCTCGAGTTAAACTCGAATAAATCAAATAACAAAATTCTAAAACAATTAATATACATTTGTGTGCATATTATACCATATCAAACCGTATAAAATCAAAAAATAATTATGAGGTCGGTAAAAAGATTACATTAATACTTCGAATAGTTGCGGAGAAGAATTTCGGTTTGCATGACAACTGTTGCACCTTCAGCTTCAAAATTATTTAATTGGTGGCCGGAAATTGAAAATTTAACAAGATCTCTTTGCCCTAACGTGTGAGTGCAGCTAAAATTACAGTAATCAATAATCACGCTACTGGATGTAAGTCGATATTTAGTAGCGGGGGTAGTTACACCCGAATATGATGCAACCTGCGGATCGGTTAGCCCTATATTTTCACAAACAAATGAAGCTGCAACTCCCGTTTCTGAAGTAAAATCTACTTTATAAGGGTCGATAATTGGGCATACCGTTATACCTTTGGATAACTGTAATTGCCGTTCAATTACAGACATGACATAGCCAAGGTTTTCCCGAACATTAATTTGAGATTGAGTTTTGTTTGCATTTTTCAATACAGTTTGAATGACCATTGTACTTACGATAGATAAAACCGCAAAAACTGCTATCACAATTAATATTTCAACTAACGAATATGCCTTCTGCCTCACGGTTGCGCCCTCCAGTCCACCAATTTCGTTATTGAAACTACGGAATGTGTTCCTTGACTGTCAGTCCAGGATACAGTTACTTCGGATAATACCAACGGATCTGTGCTTGGTAGACTTAACTTTGCTTGTCTTATAAACTTCGTCCCTGTCATAAAATCTGAACTACCGCAAACTCCCGAAGCCGGCCAGGCAGTCGGGTTTGGTGTTTTAAAACAGTAGGTAATGCCCGTTGTATTCGCTTTAGCTTTAAACGTCGCCCAATCAAGATCTCTTTGGCGGCGTAACCATTCGCTCAGATCCTGAGCATATCTATTGGCCTGAGAGTTTAATTTTGAAAAAGTCGAATTTCGAACTGAAGATACTGAAACGGAAACAACAGTAGTCAATATAATGGCTGCTATTCCGATGGCAAACACAACTTCAACCATCGACTGTCCCCGCACAGAACTTACCCCGATCGGGTATCGGGGAGCGTTTGTACGGGGTAAACCCAAATTAAAGTTATTAGTTATAAGTTTTAAGTTATTAGTTTTCATCAATATACTTCTCCTCCCGCCGTAAAATAGATTGCCTTGGTCGCCGAAGTATAAGGTTGCGTAATAGTAATGGAGTAAGGCGAACTTGCTGGGTCTAAATAATTTCCCCTCCCGCCAAGTTTGAAATATATAATATTATTCAGAGGTGTGACTGGTACGATATTTCCCATAGTATAGCCAGAAGGTAAATATACTGCATCTTTATAACATAAATCCGGATATCCGGGGGAGGTAGTACAAGTTCTATTTACACCACCCACTTTACAATATGCTTCTATTCTATAATACGAACCTGCCATTCTTCTAAAATAAATTCCCTGCAAGGCATCGCACGAACCAGCAGGTTTCTTGCCGGAAATAGCATATTCTTGGGCAAGTCTTATATCGGCTTTTATGCCTTCAGCTACACCGTCAAGTGCCCTTTTTCGTGTATAAGCACGATAATTGGCATTAACGATCGTAAAAACGACCATAATTATCGAAATAACGACCAAAAGTTCGACTAGTGAATAACCCTTGCGAAGAAAATGTATCATTTTTGTGGACTAAGGACTGCAGACCCGATACCATGTCGAATCGGCTTCGAGCTGCGTCCCCAGCTCGTACGCACAGCAATTATTAATTCCCGTACAAGTCTTCGAAACGCCACATACAGTCGAAGTTTGATTACAAACGGGTTCGTAGTAGTAAAAATGTGTGTCATCATTAATCGAGTCTTCCGGTAGATCAGCAATAAAATTGGGTTGAAGGTTAGTCATCGGTGCTGCCCAGGCAACGCCTCCGCAGGAATTTGTTCCGGATGTACAAGCAGTGCCGCATGATCCCTCGCTTGAATCACACGCGTTTTCAGGATTAGAATAAGGATAAACGTTATTATCTGCTTTATACAGCTCAAGCGCTTCTCTTATTGCTTCCAAATCAGCCTTCCTTCTCACATCTCTTGTTGTTTCTTTTGACCCCTGTATACCAATCAGGGAAGCGGCCAAAAGCATCACAATTATTGCTATTACTACAAGAAGTTCAACAAGAGTAAAGGCATGGTGCAATTTATTCATACTTCGCGAAAACTCAGGGCTTTTAGCCCTGTGCTGAAGCGAAGCAGTGAACAAACTCTTCGAGCTTTGGCGAGAAAACTTATGCCTCTTAGGCATGAGTTGTTTATTAATCATATTTAAAGGTCGCAGGTTGAATTAGTGGGAGCCGTAGTTACCGTACCCGATTTTCCATTAGAGCATATTTCCCAATAGGTAGTCGTTGTAACATTCTCAAGTCTTGCCCACAATACATAATTCCTGCCGGTCGGATTCCCGGAACCGGTGCCGTCACTAATATATGTATATTGTATCCAAGTATTGTCTTTCAAAGCAGTACATGTGGTGTCAGCACATCTTCTTGGATCAACAGGACAGCTAGTCAGGACTAAATCAGCACATAAAGTACCTGCTGCGCCAGGAGCGTCGACAGCGGTTGTTCTCGATTCATAAAAACCGTTATTATTATTTGCCTGGCGCTCAAGCGCTGTCTGGTACTGTCTTAAGTCAGACTTCCTTTGGGCATCACGTGCTGATTCGAATGAATTGCGCATACCGATTCCCGAGACGGCAGCGATAATTGCGATAATCGCCAAAACGACAAGCATCTCGACCAATGTGAAACCTAAATTTCTACTCAACATATATTAATCGCCTGCTATTCCCAATATGCTTTCCCGGACAATGCCGTCTTGATCTATACTCCACGACACGTCCGAAGATTCTAACACTGCCCTCAAAACATAAGCACTAGCACAGGCTGATCCGCCCGTACATGTTCCTCCTGTTGTTATGTATGTATATCGAAGTGTATAGGTATAAGCTCCGACCGTTTTGGTTGAACCATCTCTTGGATCGCCCGGACAATCAGTTGTTGTATCCGCAGCATCTAACCCCAAGTCGTTACACAAACTGTCGTTTGTCTCGTTATTAAGATCGGATGCGGCAACAACTGCAGTACGTTGCGGATAGAAACCCTGATGCCTGCCGGCATATTCTTTTAATAGATCGTGATATTGCCTTAAATCGTTTTTTCTTCTTGAATCTCTTGCTGACTCCATAGAACTCCCTATACCAAATGCCGACATAGATAAAATGACAACTATTATTGCCAGGACCACCAGCATCTCGACCAAAGTAAAACCAGAATAACTTTTGACTTTTGCCTCCGGCTCGGAGAGACCTCCTGCTCGGAGAGACTTGAGACTCATGACTTTTACCATACACTATATCGGACAGTAACCGGCTAAAGTATCCCAGGTTGTTCCCTCTGCGGCAATTCCATTTGAGCCATTTGAGCAGTAGTACACCCACCCCGCTTCGCTCTCAAGCCTTGCTCTTAAGACAAAACTTTCAGCACACGCACTGCCGTCGTCGCAACTACTTCCCTGATAATAATAAATGCACAACTCATTATTGAAACACTCAGTCTGCCTATCATACCGATCAACGTGACATGCAGTGCTACTTATACCTAAAAGGTTGCATAAATAAAGTCCAATACACCCCATTCCGCCGCATTTCATTTCAATACCACTGCCGTTTGCACCCGGGTATAAACCTTCGTGCCGGCTTCCATATTCGCGTAAAAGTGCGTTGTAATTATTCAGATCACTCCGTCTTTGGGCATCCCGCGCCCTGCGCTGCGAAGCCGGAAAACCTGTAATAAATAATGTTGCCAAAAGAGCTATCATCGCCATGACTATCAACATCTCGATAAGTGTAAAGCCCAAATTAACTGGCGACTTGGGACTGATGACTAAAGATTTTTTAAAAGTAGGCATGTTTATTAAGTTATAAGTAGTTAGTTATAAGTTAAAGGCTTATTTCCCCAATATATCATTCTCGTACTCTTCGATGGATTTTTCAAGTGGGGTCGCGCCATAGGATCGTCCAAAGTTGCAAATCTGGTTACCGCAGGGGAGTTGACGGTCTACAATTCCCTGTCGAAAGCCGATTTCGCCATCTCCTCCCTCCAAATAAGTATATATCTGAAAACGGTTGCCGTTCGAAATATAAAAATAGCTTATACCTTCATCTGATTTCGGATCAGCCGGCAGTATTTTTATATACGGGGGATAGGAGTCGTCGTTTACATCCCTAAAAGCATCTTTACCCCAAACGCAACCCTTAAGCATCGCTAAAAAGGCTTTCATCCTTTCTTCTTTTTCCATATTTTCCGGCAAGGGCGAATAATTCGGGCCTTTACAGGCTAGAATTTTACCATCTGTTGTCGAAGGGGGGAAAAAACCAAAATCAACCTGATACTTATTTAACGCCGAATCCAGCGCACCCACATCATCTCTCCTTTGTGCATCCCGCGCACGCCTAAGAGCCACTTTTAGGTTAATAGCAGTAACGCTGAATATAACCAGTAAGATGATCGATACACCTTTAATTTCACTTTTGGTAAAAGGCTTCATAATCGAAGGATGCTACTAAACATTCTGTCTCCAAATACCAATGCCAGAAAAAAAGATACAACCAAAAACGGTCCGAACGGAATGTGTTTACCAAACTTTGCTTTCCCAAATAAAATCAAAATTAATCCTACTACCGCACCTATGATAAAACTAAGCATTAACCAGGGGACTGTCGATCTCCACCCCAATATCACACCGCCCAATAGCGCCAGTTTAACGTCTCCCAGCCCCATACCTTTACCTTTGGTTGCAAGATGGATTAGAAGAAGAAAAAGTGCTGCTAGGAATCCTGCCAGAAAACTTTGATAAGCATAATCGGGGTTTAAAAAAATAAGGATCAATGACGTTATCGCAAATAAAGATAGCGTGATTTTATCCGGAATCATCTGATGTTCCAAATCAATGACTGCAAGTGTTACAAAACCCGCCGCTAGCATTAGAAGGTAGGGGAGTGCTCCGGATCCCAAAAGATTTCGCCACTGGCAAACCGCACTACCAAGAGTAGAAACACAACTCACATAGAAATAGGCAATGGATAAAAAGACGAGAAGTGTAGAAAATTCAATTAAACTGTAGCGTAGTGAAATCTCTTTTTTACAACATCGACACTTCCCATCTAATAAAAAGTAAGAAAAGACAGGTATATTATCATACCAGGCAATTTTCGTCCCACAATTATCACAAAACGACCTCCCCTTAGTAATTTTTATTCCAAGAGGCAGACGATAAGACAAAGCACTAATAAAAGAACCCGCTACCAAGCCCAGTACAGAAACCAGTAAATATAAAATGATTATTAACACCAAATACGGTTGGACAGAAAATATTCCCCTTTCTTAATCTATAAATGTATGTGTTCCGGGAGCCGGTCTCGAACCTGCAGCCGTGCAGATTGTTCCTGCGCGCGCATCAGCACTAGACCAAATAAAATAAGCCCATTGTCCGGCAGGACATGATCTTGTAAGGGTATCTGATTCTAAAGGTGCGTATACAACCGCAGCATCACCTAACGCCGATTGCACTACATAACACCAGTCATTTTGCACTCCCCACTGTAAACCTGCACCCGTACCTGTTGTACAAGGACAAAGCGACGATCCACCGCCTCCAGCGGTTTTACATCTTGCGTTAGCACTATAGTTTATCGGACCGACAATTTCTCTTAAAGATCCCGCCGCAACTAAACAATCCATCCAGTTACTAGTCATATTAGTGCAATTGTTGTTTCTTGGAAAAATTGCACGGGCAGTAAAATAAGAAGCTAACTCCCGCCCCAATTGTGTAACTGATGACTTTCTACCAGTATCTCTGCCTTTGGCCAACTGTTGGGTTGGATTAATGGCGATGAGTACTACAACGGCTAAAACCCCCAAAATTGCAAGTACAATTAGAAGTTCTATAAGGGTGAAGCCATATAACTTAATATTTTTTATCTTCTTCATATAGGCAGTAAGTATTAAATTTTTTTCACCCCCTCGCTTATTCTAATTATTTCATTCTATCTGTACTTTATTTAGTATGTCAATTGGAACTAATTTCAACCGGAAATATAAACTTGATGTACTCATATTAAAAACTAATAAATAAATCATAATTCAATCATGGTAATTTAACCAACTATATATTATTCTCAGATCATGAATGACTGTCTCGTAAGTGTGATCATACCTACTTACAATAGGGTAGTAATGTTACAAAGAGCTCTGGACAGCGTAACCAAACAGGACTATACCAATCTTGAAATAATAGTTGTTGATGACGGATCGAATGACAACACTGAACAAGTAGTTAAAAGAGATAACGACAAGCGAATTAAGTATTATCGTAAAAAAAACAGTGGGCCTGCAGATTCCAGAAACTACGGCCTTAAAAAAGCTAAAGGCAAATATATCTGTTTTCTTGACGACGACGATACTATTAAACCTGATAAAATCAATAAACAAGTTAAGTTTTTAAAATTAAATAGCAGGTGTGTGTTCTGTTATACAAATGCATATTTTTATTTACACAATAAACAATTCTTATACATTAATCATGTGCCGGAAAATACCTATCTTTCACTATTGCTAAAAAAAAATTATCTTATTTGTCCCTCAGTTATGGTTCGTAAACAGGCTCTCGTCGGAATTAAATTATTTCAAAAAAAATATGAACCCGTGGAAGATTTCGAATTATGGCTTAGGCTTGCAAAAAAATATCCCTTTGGTTATCTAAATCACCCCTCATATTCCTATAACGTGCATGGTGCCAACTTAACTAAAAACATACATAAGGTTATATACAACAACAGCCGGATTCGATACTCTCATTTGATCACATATTCACAACCCATACAAAAAAGGCTCCAATGTGATTTTAAATTTCTCACTTATTATTACCATGCAATACAAAATTATTATGAAGGTAATAGCAGTAGTTCAAGGAAGACTTTTCTAAAACTGATTAAAGAACGGCCTCTATTCATTAAAAGCTATATTTTCTATTTACAATCCTTTTTCCCTAAAAATATTATTTTAAATATCTTCTACAAGCTTTATCTAATACTTCAAAAAGAAAGGGTGTCCATAGTATGAAAAAAAATATTCCGAAAGTATCAGTAGTAATTCTCAATTTTAATGGCTTACAAGATACAGTTAAATGTCTTAACTCTTTAATAAAAACAAAATATCCAAACTTTGAAATAATTTTAATCGATAACGGTTCAAAAATTAATGAGGCAGTAATTTTGGAAAATAGATTTAAAGATTTTGTTAAAACATATCGGTTTAAAAAAAATCTTGGTTTTACCGGAGGTAATAATTGGGCACTGAAAAAAACAACAGGTAAATATATTGTACTTCTGAATAATGATACCAAGGTTACCCCAAATTGGTTAAATTCGTTGGTCTTATTGATAGAAAACGATAAACAAATAGCAGTTGTTCAACCGAAAATCAAAATGATACAGAGAAAAAATTACTTTGACTATGCCGGCGCTGCAGGAGGCTTTATCGATAAATACGGTTTTCCTTTTACACGAGGGAGAATATTTAATACCCAAGAAGTAGATACGGGACAATACGATGGCACTTGGCCAATATTTTGGGCGAGTGGTTCAGCCTGCATAATCAGAAAGTCCATTATTGACAAGGTCGGTGGCTTATTTAATGAAGACCTTTTTAATTATATGGAAGAAATTGATTTTTGTTGGCGCGTATGGCGTGCAGGTTATAAAGTTGTATTCACCTCAGATTCAACTGTTTATCACAAGGTTGCTGCATCAGCCAGTAAAAATGTTGTTTTAAAAAGGTATTGGGAACATCGTAATAACCTTTACATACTTATCAGGAATCTTGATAGGCGAGCTCTCATTAAGATTCTTCCTGCCAGAATAGGTCAAGAAATTGTTGCATATGTCTATTACTTCGTCAGTAGACAAAGACCTTACTTAAAATCTTTGTTTTTTGCGCATCTAGATTTTATTAAACACGGTTTTTACATCAGGCTTTTCAGAAAACGGGGGTTAAATAATGACAAACTTCCAATTTACCCAGGAAGCATTATTTTTGATCACTACCTCAAAAAGAAAAAGACTTTTAGCACACTCGAGTGGTCCTCAAAGGGAAATATCAGCTATTTAGTATTTAATACTTCTAAAAATACTGGAAGTGAAATCGTGTTTAAACAAGCAAATAATTTTATAGACAAAGGCTATCACGTAAATATCTTCTTTTTGCTGGGAAGAAAACAAAATTGGTTTAAATTACAAGCCGACTGCGATAATTTCATCTTGGCGTGTTTCAAGAAAGCACCCGATGTCCTCATCGCAACTTTTTGGCCAACAGCATATATTTTATATTTTATGCGTGCAAAGAAGAAGTTCTTTTTTTCACAAGATTGGGGACCGAGCATGCACAATTTCATCGGTTTTAAAAAACTAGCGGAATATGCTTACAAACTACCCACTAAAAATATTGTTCATAGTAAATTTATGGAATCTAAAGTTAAGGAAATCGGGAATTCCAATGTTCAGAAAATAACATATTGTATTTTAGATAAAAGGTTCAGAATGAGTCAGCAAGAAAAGCAAAATTCTTTAAATAGGAAATTTTATAACAGACGGACTAAAGTGCTTTCTGTAATATCTTGGTACACTACTGTTAAGGGAACGGACCTTTTGACAAAAGTTGTAAAAATGCTAAAGAATAAAAATGGAGACTATTCATTTACGTTAGTAAGCAGAGAAAAAAAACCTTATTCTAAGCTGTTCGACAAGTTTATTTCTGATCCCCCGAAAGAAGAAATTATTAAACTTTATCGAAAACACGACGTACTACTTTCGACAAGTCGAACAGAGGGAATGCCAATACCTGGATTGGAAGCTATGGCATCGGGTTGCTTAGTTGTTTCAACAAATAATGGTGGAGTTCTTGAATATGCCAAGAATAATCATAATGCTATTATAGTAAATAATTTAGAAGATCTTTGGGAAAAAGACTTAATCAGAAAAACCATTAGAAATACAAACAAAACTAAAAGGTTAATAAAAAATGGTTTTGATACCGCAAAGTCTTTTTGGGATGATAAGATAACTGATGACCTAGAAAAAATAATTGGAATTAACTAGAAATATGATTGATGCATTAAAAAGAATTCTAAAACTTAAGATACAAAAAATTCATAAAGTTGAAGGGTCAATATTTATCTTTACTTTTCTAGTCTATATCCACAACCTATCTCCTTCAGTTTTTGGCGGAGATTCCGGTGATTTTTTATCAGCGGCTTACGTTAAAGGCATCGCCCATCCTTCAGGTTATCCACTTTACACAATCTTAGGAATATTATCGCTCCTTCTGCCAATAAATAAACCACCAGCGTGGAGAGTTGGCCTAGTGTCTAGTCTTTCTTCCACACTATCTGTGGTTCTTGTATATCTAATAGTTAATAAAATCAGTAAAAACAAAATAATATCCGCGATATCTGCTCTTACTGTTGCCTTTACTTACCCTTTCTGGATATACGCTGAAGTGGTCGAAGTATTTTCGCTACACAATTTTTTCATACTTGCTATCATTTATTCAACACTATTATATATCTACGATAAGCAAGAAAAATATATTCTTGCTACTGCTTTTTTCATAGGCTTATCCTTAACCAACAATTTATCAATAGTCTTAATTTTTCCGGTAATTGGTCTTGTCATATTAGTCACTGATTGGAGATTAGTAATAAACTTTAAACTTCTCCTAAAATCACTATTTGTTGTTATACTTGGATTACTTCCTTACTTATATATCCCAATCGCCGCGTCAAAAAACCCACCTCTTAACTGGGGCAGAGTAGTCAACATTCAAAATCTAATAGCAATAATTACCCGTAAAGATTACGGCTGGAACAACGTGCTCACAGGTTATAAGCAAAATATCGTTTTAACAAATGCCGACGCATACCTAATATACCTGAAAAATTATGCAACGATTATCCCGGTTTTATTTGCTTTATTGGGCTTTGTTTATCTTCTTTTAAGAAACGGTGACAGAAAAAGGAAACTAACAACATTTATATTGTTCTTAGGTTGTTATTTATTCCTGGGTCCTATTTTTATACTAATAGCAGGGCTTGATTTGACTAACTACGGAACAATAGCAATACTTGAACGATTTTATTTATCATCAATAATAGTCCTCGATCTAATCTTTCCGTTTGGGGTTCTATTGTTTTTAGAAACAGTTTGGAAAATTCTAAAAAATAAAAAGTTAATAAATTTAGTTACCAAAACAGTATATATCAGCTTTTTAGTCGTTCCTCTTTCAATCTTAATTACAAACTATCGAAAAACTAATCTTAGTAATGTCCATATAGGCGAGAACCTTGGCGTAGATATCCTGACTACATTGCCACAAAATGCACTTTTATTGGTCGTTGACGACTCCCTGGCTTTTAATACCTTAAGTACTCAGCTCGTACAAGGAACGAGACCGGATATTTCAATCCCGGGTAATCATGGCGGAACAGAACAATTAATGGCCATATATGGCCTAAGCGAAAGTGAGATAAATAAAATTCTTATTGAAAGACATAATAAAATTGATAAAAATATCGTTTATTCTTCCATAGCACCTCTATTGGCTCAAGGTAAAGAGGTTTTTACGGACACCGGTTTTACAATAGAAGATGAAAAATATGGAAAAATTGTAACAATTCCCTACGGCATGATTTATCAAATGGTACTGGAAGATAAAGAAAAATCCGTAAGCGAAGATGAATAC
The DNA here is from genome assembly GCA_001793095.1 of Candidatus Woesebacteria bacterium RIFCSPLOWO2_01_FULL_39_23. GTDB lineage: Bacteria > Patescibacteriota > Microgenomatia > UBA8517 > UBA8517 > HO2-FULL-38-9. The sequence goes on along the minus strand of MGHG01000009.1, from coordinate 44,486 downwards.
CTTAACCGAGCTGATGATATATTCTCGAAGTATCATCTCGAGGAGATAAAAAACAATGATAATTTAATATCGGAAAATTTGGTATTCGAACATATCAGAAGATTTTATGTAAGAAGTTACATCACTACCTCAAAATATATTTTCGATCGATACAAGGACGAAAATAAGTCTGTGCTTTACTTTCAAAAAGCGAAAGAAATAGACACTTTATTCATAGAATGAAGCTCCACGAGCTTACGCTCGTGGTATCTTCTAGCTTCATACCAAATCCTACAGATTGGTTATGGTTTTTAATCCATTCATCCGCAAGCTTACGCTTGCGGTTTTCTGGATTTGCTATAAAATACGAGTTGCCTCATTTGCATCAAAACCCAGAGTCGCTTTAAGATAGAGGGAAATTTGAAGGCTTGCTACATTAGTAGTTTAAAAATCTGTAATACTTAACTCACCTTAAGAAAGAGCTCTTCGTATTAAAAAAGAGCTCTTCTTAAGGCTAAATACACACTAATATTATTGTGTAGTATTCCAGTTTTGAGTACCAGGTGTCGGTACTGCATCACACATTAATCCGCCCCTACCATCAGCAGAAGAGTATACAAACCACGCCCTCACACCACTTCCGCATTTCGACCTCTCAACGTTCGATTCGAGTTCAGCATATACCACAGCCGGTCCGTTTGTTCCCCCGGTTGTATCCAAATCATAACACCAGCTATTATGCGGATTGGCTCCGGCGTTAGAACAACCACTTATACCGGAAATTCCGTACTGAATTAAACTTGGAATTGTAGACAGTTCACCGGACGTTGACAGCGCAGTGATCCACGTAGTACCTTCCGCCACATATTCTCCATTTCTGGCTGTGTAGTACGCATCCAAGGCATGGCCTAACTGAGTTACACCTGATTTCCTACCTGTATCTCGGGTTCTTGCCAGCTGTTGAATAGGGTTAATAGCCACAAGAACAACAACAGCTAACACTCCAAGAATTGCCATAACTATAAGAAGCTCAATAAGAGTGAAACCTCTACGACTATCATCCATAAACTTTTTAAAATAGGCAGTCATTTATTTTAAGTTTCACCTCCCTCCGGGCCAGCTTCCAGCTCAGAGAGCTCTCCAGCTCGGGGAGAGGCCCTCAAAGGCCGGAGGCCTCCATTCTTCTAAGTTTTTTGCGCTTAGAAATTTATTTCTATATCCAGTATGTTATAAATTTGGGCTTGATGTCAAGTAGCATACCTACCTAAAGTTGTGTTGTCAGATTATAAATAGGCATGATTATTGATATCACCAAAAAGGCTACTCCAACCCCAAGCACTATTAGTATAAGCGGTTCAATAGCCGCTGTAATGGCTTTAAGTTTAGCATCACTTTCAACTTCGAAAACGTGGCTTACTTTTTCCAAAACTTCGTCAACTTTACCCGTTTCCTCGCCCACAGAAATCATTTGGGCTAAAATAGGAGGAAAAGCTTCAGTGTGTTTTGCAAAAGAGTAGGCGACAGGAAAACCCTTTTCAACCATCGTCGATATATCATCCAGGGATTCCGACATAACCGTGTTTCCTACAACTTCGCTTGATATGCTTAAACTTTCAAGAATCGAAACACCGGAGCCGACCATCAGAGACAATGTCCGTGTTAAATCCGTCAGAATTACTTTTTTGGTAAGGTCCCCTACAAGCGGAACTTTTAAAATAAGCTGATCAATTTTCTTCTTACCTTTTTTAGTAGCGTGATATAGCCTGAAGAGGTAAAGAAGAACTGCAAATCCAATAAGTACAAAAGGCCAGAATTTACTCATCACGGTTGAAAGTGCAATTAACACTTTAGTAGTTATCGGTAAATCAGCATCAAACTGATCATACAGCTCGGTTAATTTCGGAACTACGAATGTAAGCATGATAAATGCAACTGCGCTCATCCCGAAAACAATTATCACCGGATAAATCATCGCGCTTTTTACTTTACCTTTAAATTCCTGCTGCCTTTCCAAGTTATCTGCAAGTCTGGCTAAAACTCTATCCAGCACGCCACCAACTTCGCCCGATTTAACCAAGGCAATATAAGTTTTACTAAATGCGCGGGGATGCTTAGCTAGGGCACTCGATAGGGGATGACCCCCTTCGACATCTGACAGGATCTCACCAATTATAGCCTGGAATCTGCCTTTTGATTGGTTTCGCAGTATCAGAAGTGATTCAGTTACAGGAAGGCCGGCATTGATCATCGTCGCAAACTGCCGGGTAAAGTTTGTAATATCATTACTTGTTACCTTTTCTTTATATTTTTTAAGGAAATTAAAACCAAGTTCACGCTTTGGATTAATGGAGATAATTGTTAAACCTTTCTGTCTTAGAAGCTTCGCAGCCGTAATATCATTTACCGCTTCTACCTCTCCGACAACTACACCACCATCCTTATTTCTGGCTTTATACTTAAAACGCTTCATAAAAAACGAGAGAGCCGTTAATTGACATGCTTATCTCCCTGATCGCATAAGTCTTGAAAGCTCTTCCGGTCGAAGTGAAAAAGACTGTGCGGTTTCAAGGGTAATTCTCCCGCTTTTGATAAGTGAAGCTAGAGACATCTCTATAGTATTCATACCTACCTCTGTCGAAGTTTGTAAAATATTGTCAATCTGGTGCGTTTTACCCTCACGAATAGAGCTCTTAATAGCCGAGGTTCCCAGCATAACTTCGTAAGCAACTGCTCGGTCTCCGGATACCGTCGGAATTAAACGCATAGAAAATACGGCTTCAACGACATTTGACAGTTGGAGTCTGACCTGCTTTTGCTGTTCATCGGGAAAAACATCAACAATTCTATCGATTGTTTGCGCGGCTGAGTTGGTGTGAAGCGTTGCAAAAACCAAATGCCCGGTTTCTGCAACCGTTAGCGCAGCTGAAATTGTTTCGTAATCCCGCATTTCTCCGACAAGGACAACATCAGGATCCTCCCTAAGCACACTTCTTAGGGCAATTTGCCAGGAATGAGTGTCACCACCCATCTCACGTTGCGAGACTATTGAATTTCTGGGTTTGAACAAAAATTCAATCGGGTCTTCAATTGTAATAATATGACAGGATCGGGTCTCATTTATCTCATTAAGCATTGAGGCAATTGTGGTTGATTTACCATGACCGGTTGGTCCGGTAACTAAGACAAAACCCTGCCGGAGCGTAGTAAATGCATGGAGTATTTTCGGAAGACCCAGTTCATCAATCGGAGGGATTTCAATCGGGATATTTCTGAAAGATATCGCAAAAGAACCTCTTTGGGTGTAAGCATTTACCCTGAATCTTGACTTAGCGCTGAATGAAAGTGAAAAGTCAAGCTCACGGTTGACACCAAAGCGCTCTAAGTTTTCAGGGTTTAAGATTTCCTTAAGGTACTTTTCAATGATATCTTGAGTCATGATGGCCTCACTTTTGACCGCAAGAAGATTGCCTTGAACGCGTAAATAGGGCGGGAGGCCGGCAATGATATGTAAATCAGATGCACCTCTTTGGACTGTAAGTTCTAATAAATCTTTAATAGCCATGCTTTTAGCTCAAAACTTATAACTTAAAGCTTAAAATTTCAGAAAAAAGTTGTTAGTTTTAACATTTGAGTTCTAAGTTGCCATCACTCTTGTGCTACCCTTAAGACTTCCTCGATCGTTGTTATGCCCTCGATTACTTTAAGAAACCCATCCTGCTTCATCGAAATCATGCCTTCCTCTTTCGCGACAGCATCCATCTCCGATGCAGGTGATTTTTCTAGTATAAGCCTACTCACTTTTTCGGTAACAGGCAAGACCTCAAATATTCCGACTCTACCGTAATAGCCCGTATTACCGCATTCAGGATCGCCTTTACCTTTATAAAAGGAAACATTGCCTTCGGGCTTCCAAAGCGGACCCAATCCCTCTTTTATCTCTCCTACAATCTTTGCATCGGGAGAATAGCCTTCTTTGCAATCCGCATGGATCTTCCTGACAACCCTTTGTGCAACGACAGCGGTCATAGACGATGCCAGTAAATACGGTTCAGCACCCATATCTAATAGTCTCGGGAGCGCTCCGGAAGCATCATTGGTATGCAAGGTAGAAAACACTAAATGACCCGTTAGTGCTGCTTGAACTGCTAAGTCAGCCGTCTCTTGGTCGCGAATCTCTCCGACCAATATGACATTCGGATCCTGTCTTAGAAAAGCTCGAAGACCGGATGCAAAAGTCAAACCGGCAACAGGATTTACCTGCACCTGATTAACCCCGGCAATTTTATATTCGATCGGATCCTCCAAGGTAACAATATTAACTTTAGGTGTTGAGATATTTTGGATTATCGAATACAAGGTTGTCGTTTTACCTGATCCGGTAGGTCCGCAAATCAAAATTATACCGTGAGGCCTGAGGATGGCATCTCCAAGGTTTTTTAAAGCCCTACCCCTGAGGCCAAGTTCAGACAAACTCGGTACACCGCCGGTTTTCTTGAGAAGTCGCATTACGACCTTTTCACCCCACGCCGTCGGAAGAGTTGAGATACGAAGATCTACATCTTCGTCTCCCGTCGAAAAATTAAACCTACCGTCTTGAGGAACCCGCTTTTCGTCAATTTTCATTCCCGAGAGAATCTTAATTCTCGAAATAAGAGCCTCATGCAGCTCTTTGGGTGTAGTCAGCTTCTCTTGTAAGATACCGTCAATTCTGTAACGGACTCTCGTCATCTTTTCCTGAGGTTCAATATGAATATCGCTGGCACGCGCTTTGACGGCAAAGGAGAGGATGTGATTAACAACCTCGGCAACTCTTTCTTCTCTGATTACACCGCCGACTCCCATATCAAGTATTTGAACACGTTTTTTTTCCGGAGCAACTTCCTTAAGAGCCTCCGTTACCTCCTTAGCAAGCGACGTTGAATATCCGCTGGCTATATAGTTAGCTATTTTCGTCGGTTCCGCCGCACGCGGATCTACCCGAAGACCCGTTTTTTGTTCCACAAAACTGATCGCAGCCAGGTCGAGGGGGTCCTTCATTGCTATAACTATTACTTTATTGGTCAGATCAACTGTAATTGGAAAAACACCGAATCGCTCAGCCACCTGCTGGGGGAGGGATGAGAGAGCTTCGGGTGAAGCAGGCTGCGTATCCAAATCAACATAAGTTACATTATAAAGTTCGGCTTTAGCTCGGACTAAATCTGCCTCACTTACAACATTTTGCTCGGATAAAATATCTTCCTGACTTTTACCTGTTTGAATTTCACTGAATTTTACTTGCCTCGCATGCTCGCTATCCAAGACGCCTTTTGCCACAAGAATATCTGCTAAAGTTTTCTGGTTTGTCGAGCTTACGTCTTGCGGAAAAATATTTCGGGCAGCCATAAACCATTATTACACAATGGAAGCAGTAACTACAAGCTCTTTAAGCGTATAACAATTACTGTTTAACTGCACCGCTCATCAGAGAACCAGAAAACTCTGAATAATCCGACTTCGGAATTTCGGACCACTTGATTCTCTGACCATCCGAGTCACCCGAGTATTCAGGTTCTCCGGGTACCTATATATATTGTATACTTTCCGTAATGCATGCATTCTTAATAACCGGGCACGACCCGGCTTTGACAGAAAAAGAGATCGATAAATTACTTAAAACGCAAAAGGCACGACGCATGGATGTAATCATTAATAAAATTGCTGACGTAAGGGATCTGGAAAAGATCACAAAACTGGCTCAGGTAAATAAACTTGCGATTACAGTTAAAAATATTGATAAAGCGGGGAGTGATGCGCTAAATGCTTTTCTTAAACCTCTTGAGGAGCCTCAAACAAATATTATTTATATACTAACAGCTACGATCCCCGGTACTATTCCCGAAACGATAATATCCAGGTGTCAGCTTATTCGAACAAGAGAAGAGAGTATAAATCCCGACACTATAGCTTTTACTGAAAACTTTCTGAATATGTCCGTAGGACAAAAATTAGAATTAACTACGCAAATTAAAGACAGAGAGCAGGCTTTAAATTTTAGTGAAAATCTTATAAGTGGAATACATAAGTTAATCATGAACTCACAAGGTGATATCTATCACCTAAGCAATGTCTTACAAGAGGCGGAGGCCTTGAGGCATAATATTATAGCCAACGGCAATATCACTCTTCAGATAACAAACTTCATCGTAAATTCAAGTTCATGGGACGAAACAGGCAATTGACACATAGGGTTTTTGGGTTTACCGAAGAGCTGAAAACGGGTATAATTGAGAGCGTAACTATGCCGACTACCAATCAGTACACTGCAAAAGAAATACAAGTACTCGAGGGCCTAGAACCGGTGAGAAAAAGGCCGGGCATGTATATCGGTTCAACTGATTCACGCGGACTTCATGAATGCCTAAGAGAAATCATTGACAACTCAGTCGACGAATCATTCGCAGGTGTCGCTAAGAAAATTTGGGTTCGGATTTCTGAAGATGGTTCAGCTACCGTCAGAGATAATGGCCGCGGTATACCTGTTGATAAACACGCTACCGGAAAATCCGCCCTTGAAATTACAATGACCAAACTCCATGCGGGAGGAAAATTCGGCGGCGGAGCGTATAAAGTATCAGGAGGACTCCATGGCGTAGGAGCGTCCGTTGTTAACGCTTTATCAAAATATTTCAGGGTCGTAGTACTTAGAAACGGCAAGGCCTATTATCAGGAATACGAAAAAGGTAATCCCAAAAAAGAAGTTGCTGCTGCAAGCGGCGGCATGCTTGAAAAATGGTTTCCTCCGGAGTGGGGCATTAAACTGGGTGCGAATCAGACGGGAACAATTACCACGTTCCTCCCTGACCCCACGGTATTTAAAGAATCAAACTTTGAAGACACGAAGGTTAAAATTCTGCTGCGCGACAGAGCATATCTTGTACCTAAACTTTTTTTTAACTTTTACGACCAACGGTCTGACGACGAGTCTAACTACTACTTCGAGGGTGGAATAACATCCTTAGTAGCACACACAAACCGCGGTAAAGTTTCTTTGACAAATGTAATTTATCTCCATAGGGAGGATGGTTATATTGATTGTGATGTCGCTCTCGCGTACACCGACTCGTTAACCGAAAACGTCAAAGGATTTGTAAACGGCATAAATACGACAGACGGTGGAACACACTTAACGGGTTTCAGAATGGCGCTTACAAGATCGGTAACCGACTATGCCAAAAAATTAAAAGGCGATGATAAAAGTATCAACGGCAATGGTTTGACGGGCGAGGATTTAAAAGAAGGGTTAACCGCGGTAGTTTATGTAAAAATGCCCTCAGAATCCCTCCAGTTTGAAAGTCAGACAAAGGCTAAACTGAATAACCCTGAGGTTCTCGGCTTTGTTAGTTCCCTGGTCAAAGAAGGCCTTGATACTTATTTTGAAGAACACCCCAGCGATGCCAGAGCAATTGTCGAAAAAGTATTATTAGCTGCAAAAGCCAGACTCGCCGCAAGAGCAGCCAAAGATGCCGTACTTCGAAAGGGCGCACTCGACGGCGCAACTTTACCGGGTAAACTTGCCGATTGCCAAAGCAGAGACGCGACAGTGTCCGAGCTATATATCGTAGAAGGCGATTCGGCAGGCGGATCGGCAAAGCAGGGAAGAGACAGAAGATTTCAGGCAATTCTTCCGCTTGGTGGAAAAATTCTCAATACCGAACGAGCTCATTTAGAAAAAATCATTAAATTCGAAGAGATAAAAGATCTTATTGTCGCCCTGGGTGCCGGAATAGGGGAGTCCATCAATTATGATAAGGTCCGCTACCACCGAATTATCATCATGACCGACGCCGACGTCGACGGAGAACATATAAAAACATTGCTTTTAACTTTCTTCTATCGGCATATGCCATCGATTATCGAAAAAGGCTACCTTTATATTGCCTTGCCGCCGCTCTACAGAGTTCAAAGCGGAAAAGACATTACTTATGTCTATACTGACGAAGAGCTCTCAGATACGCTCAAAATTGCAAACGGTAAAAAAACTGTCATTCAGCGCTATAAAGGTCTCGGGGAAATGAACCCCGAACAACTCTGGAGTACAACTATGGATCCCACCACAAGAATTCTCAAACAGGTAAAGATTGAAATTGCCGACGACGCCGACAAACTCTTTAGCATTTTGATGGGCGAGGACGTCCAACCGAGAAAGCGCTTCATCCAAACTCACGCGAAAACAGCCACCCTGGATGTTTGAGCTGTCCCGTCAGATTTTGGCATGAGGCGTGTATGAATAATACTCAAAAGCCAAATGCGAAAATCATTCGGGACGCGAAGACTGCAACTTTGGACGTCTAATTCACCTGAGAATCAGATCACTCTGAAAACTCAGACCATCCGATTTTCAGACAGTCCGAGTATTCGGACTTCCGTCATCCGAGTAGTCCGAGTTGTCCGATCTTTTGGCTAAAGCTGATAAAACCATGTTTGCATATAATTATTTACTAATATACAATACAACTTAGACTCATATTATGAGTCGCTTTGTTTTTATATGGATATTCAACTTATAGCCCTATTTGCCGCACCGGCAACATCACTTTTTGCCCTTCTCTATGGCATCTATCTGAGCCGGCAGGTTACAAAAGAAAGTGAAGGCGGAGAAAAACTTCAAAAAATTGCACAAGCAGTGAGAGAAGGAGCAATGAGTTATCTTCGAAAACAATTTAAAGTCGTCTTTCCCATTATGGCGATTTTAACTCTTCTTATTTGGGCGGGACTGGGTTTCGGAATTGCAGTGACCTTTCTCCTGGGTGCTAGTTTCAGCGCTATCATCGGTTACTTCGGAATGTGGATAGCAGTGCGGGCTAATGTGCGCACAGCAAATGCTTCGCAGCAGAGTATGAATAAAGCATTGCAAATTGCGTTTGGTGCGGGAACGGTAAACGGAATGTTGGTTGTGGGTTTGGGCCTTCTTGGGGTATCACTCATTTATATGTGGTCTTATTTTACTTACATTTCGCTCGGACCTGATATCGTAGCTGCTCATGCAACCAATGTACTTGTCGGTTACGGATTCGGTGCAGCACTTCTTGCATTATTTATGCGAGTTGGCGGAGGAATATTTACTAAAGCCGCAGACGTCGGAGCAGACTTGGTCGGAAAAGTCGAAAAAGGAATTCCGGAAGACGATCCGAGAAATCCAGCCGTAATCGCCGACAATGTAGGAGATAACGTCGGTGACTGCGCGGGAATGGCAGCGGATGTCTTTGAAAGCTATGCTTTAACGATAGTCGCAGCTATGATTTTGGGTGGAAACTTATTTGGCTTAGCCGGAGTAGTCTTTCCATTATTAGCCAGGTCAGGTGCAATTCTGACCTCAATATTGGGAACCTTCTTTGTTAAAGCAAAAAGCGAAAAAGAAAATCCAATTAATCCTCTCATCCGCGGTTTCGTAATATCAGCTGTATCGGCCGTAGTTATATTTATGCTTCTTGCAACCTATTTATTAAAAGAGCCGAGAGCTGGATATGCGGCTATTACTGGGATCGTTTCAATGCTGGCACTTTTATACATTACTAAATATTATACCGGTCCCGGAGAAAAACCAGTTGTAGCAACTGCGAAAGCTGCGCAAACTGGTGCCGGAACAAACCTGATCAGCGGTTTATCTCTCGGAATGGAATCAACTTTTGTTTCAGTCATTGTAATCGCCGCAACAATTTTACTTGGATATCTATTCTTGGGATTTTATGGAATTTCATTAGCCGGCATGGGAATGCTGGCTACAACCGGAATTATTATGTCTCTCGATACATTCGGACCTATCTCGGACAATGCTCAGGGTATGGTTGAAATGGCCGGATTAAAAGGCAAAGCAGTAAAAGTAACTTCCGCGCTCGATGCAGTTGGTAATACCACCAAAGCTTTGACAAAAGGTTTTGCAGTAGGCTCAGCTGCAGTTGCCGCCTCAAGCCTATTCGCCACATACTTTGAAGCTACGGGATTAAAAACAATAGACATCGCCATTCCAAGAGTATTTATCGGACTTCTATTAGGGTCCGCTTTGCCATTTTTATTTTCCTCAAGACTCGTTGGCTCAGTCGGCCGGGCTGCATTTCAGGTAGTTGAAGAAGTGAGGCGTCAATTCAGGGAAATAAAAGGCATTATGGAAGGGAAGGCACTCCCTGATTATACAACCGCTGTGGCAATAGTTACTGCCGCAGCACAGAAAGAACTCGTTATACCCGCAGCGTTGGTTATTACTATACCCGTACTTGTAGGACTGCTTGGCGCAGAAACTCTTGGCGGGTTTTTGGGTGGAGTAGTTGCTTCAGGACTAATGCTTGCCTTTTTTATGTGCAATAGCGGCGGGGCATGGGATAATGCCAAGAAATATATAGAGGACGGGAACTTCGGAGGAAAGGGTAGCGAAACACATAAAGCAGCGGTCGTAGGAGACACAGTGGGGGATCCTTTGAAAGACACTTCAGGCCCGGCACTAAACCCAATGATGAAAATTGTTCAAATCGTCGCTCTTCTTATTGCCCCTTTTTTGGTTTAATATATAACCAGAATGGAAACGAAGGATTTCTGGGATGGATGGTGGAAAAAATACGAACAAGAGGATTGGGATGATAATCCGTCACTTTTTGCACAATTTGCGATAAGTTATTTCCCGAAAGAAGGAATTATACTGGAGCTGGGCGCGGGCTTAGGTAAAGATTCCCGCTACTTTGCACACCAGGGATATAAGGTGACAAGTTCCGACTTTTCTGATTCTGCCTTAGAAATTTCTAAATGGGAAGCCAACGCACAGAAACTTCTAATTGATTTTCAAAATATCGATATACGACATCCATTGCCTTTTAAAAACGAAGCTTTTAATGTCGTCTACGCACACGCCGTCCTGCATTATTTTTCTCATACGATAACAGACCAAATTTTCAGAGAAATTCATCGCGTATTAAAAGACGGTGGAATATTCGCAACCCTACTTAAATCGAAAGAAGACCCTGAAGTTTTAAAGTCACTTAAGCTACACGAAAATTTTTATCAGACCCCCCAAGGCCTTGTTGAGCGGTTTTTCAGTCTAGATGAAATACAGAACGAAGTTAACGGTTTATTTAACCCAACCGTAATGGATGCATCTGAACAGATGCATGAAACTGAAAATGCAACATTTATTAGGTTCATTGGTCTAAAAATCAAGGGCGGTATCGCATATCATACTGAGTCAACTTCGCAACACACATGAAAACATTTGTCAGAACACTAATTGGATTTTTTACAGTCATTACCATTATTTATCTCTTAATTCTCACAACGTTAGTTTTTTTTCTTCTTAATCCTAGGTTCTATCAAAACTCCTTCTCCAAACCCGGGGTATATAAGAATTTAGAAAAGGGATTAAAAGCATATGCTCGAAATTCTCTCAGAATGGAATTGGCACAACAGAATAAAAGTTATAACAACCTGACGGTGGGTCAAAGGAAAGAAATCGATACTCAGATAGAAAAACTTTTAACACCAATTAGTGAAGAAAATATTCGCGATTTTTCCGATAAGAATATACAAAATATCTTAATTTATGCTAACGGAAAAACTCCCGAACTTACAATTTATCTCCCAATCATGAAGTGGGGTTTACCTAAAGAGTCTATAGAGCGTCTTCCTGATTATCTAACAACCGAGAATATAAATGTTACACAAGTTCTCGAAGAACATCCGGAAATTAATGTCAACAGAGATCGTCTGACAAGTCTCTCTCTACTCGGGCAAAGAGCGAGAAAGAATTTATTATTTTCGCTTATTCTTACCTTAATACTAGTCAAATTACATTCTCTTGCCTCAAGTAAAAGCGATCGTGTATCCGGGCCGGCAAAACTTATAACAGTTGCAGGTATATTAATCTTGTTTTTATCATGGATTATGAAGATTGCTGCCGGAATATTCGGGCAAAATATTGCCGCAAGAGTAAATGCGGGGGACATTATTGCAGGAACGCTCGGTTCAGCTCTGCTTACCGATATTTTTAAATTTTGGCTAATAGTCGGGATCGTACTTTTGATTGCAGGACTGGTACTTTTTAACGTCAAGACCACCCCCTATTCGGCCTTGCCACAGAGTATAAAAAAGACTAAAATACAGTAAGGCTATCCAGCCTCATTTTTGTTTTCTGTATTAATTTCTTTGTCTCGCTTTGGTAAAGAAGATACGGACTATGAATTTTAGAATAGTATTTGCGTTATAAATTTCTTTGCCGTTCTTTCTTTAGAAAAGAAAGAACGAAATGTATATGGATATTGGAAAAATTAAACCCATCGAAATAACCTCCGAACTAGCTAAATCTTACGTTGATTATGCAATGAGCGTTATTGTAGCCCGAGCCCTTCCGGATGTCAGAGACGGGCTCAAGCCCGTCCACAGAAGAATACTTTATGCAATGTATCAAATGGGGCTCGGACCTAGTTCATCTTTCACAAAGTCGGCAAAAGTTGTCGGAGAAGTGTTGGGTAAATATCACCCCCATGGCGATGTTGCCGTTTATGACTCTTTAGTCAGAATGGCACAAACTTTTTCTTTAAGATACCCCTTAATTAAAGGCCAGGGTAATTTCGGATCGGTCGACGGAGACTCCGCTGCAGCAATGCGCTACACTGAGGTAAAGCTGGCAACAATATCAGATCTACTCCTCACGGATATTCAAAAAGATACCGTTGAGGTGATCGATAATTTCGATGCGACCTTAAAAGAACCTGTATACCTTCCGGCACTACTGCCAAACTTACTGCTTATGGGGTCAGAGGGCATCGCCGTCGGCATGGCGACAAAAATTCCTCCGCACAATCTCAAAGAGGTTATCGACGGAATTGTATCTGCAATAAAAAAGGGTGGGGTAATAACAGATCAAGAAAACCAGAAAGAAGAAACTGAATTTGTCATCAAAAAAATAAACTTAGTTGCAGCAGGTGTTGAGAAAAAACTTGAAAATAAAGAGATCGACGCAAATAATGTTGATTTTGATAGTGAAATTACCCTGGAAGAGTTGATTAAATTTATTCCCGGTCCGGATTTTCCAACCGGTGCAACTATTTACGATGCGGCATCAATAAAAGAAGTGTATGCAACTGGTAGGGGCAAAATAACGGTTCGTGGTATTGCTGAAATAACTGAGAGTAAAAAAGGTAAAGAGTCTATTATTATTAGTGCCATACCTTACCAAGTCAATAAAGCAGAGTTAGTTAAAAAAATCGCAGACTTAGTCAGAGAGAAAAAAATAGTCGGCATATCTGACCTGCGTGACGAATCAGACAAAGACGGACTTAGGGTCGTAGTTGAACTAAAACGCGATTCTAAACCTAAAGCCGTACTAAATAATTTATATAAATTAACCAAACTTCAAAGTTCTTTTCCTGCTAATTTCGTAGCCTTGGTCGACGGTACACCCCGCACCTTAAGTCTAAAAGAAATTGTGGTTGAGTATGTCAAACACCGACTTAAAGTAATTATCCGACGAACAATATTCGATCTTACGGAAGCTAAAAGAAGAGCCCATATTTTGGAAGGGTTAATGATTGCGCTCGACAACTTAGACGAGGTAATTTCGACAATTAGAAAAAGCAAAACCCAGGAAGATGCCAAAAACAATCTTATATCAAAATTTGCGCTCAGCGACATCCAAGCTACGGCAATATTGGACATGCAACTAAGGCGCCTTGCCGCTTTAGAGCGGGAAAAAATATTAGAAGAATATAATGAGATAAAGAAATTGATAGACAGGTTAATCGCAATTCTCAGAGATCCCAATAAAGTTTTAGACATGATAATGGGTGAACTGGAGGATGCAAAAAAGAAATTTGGGGATGAACGTAAAACTAAAATTTATAAAGCTAAAATAGGAGAATTTAGTGAAGAGGATCTTGTGCCTAAAGAAGAAACCCTGATCACAATTACGAAAACCGGTTATATAAAAAGGGTGCCGAGAACAACTTACAGAGCACAAAGACGCGGCGGCAAGGGGGTGGTGGGTATGACAACCAAAGAAGAAGACGAAATAGAGCACATCATTTCCGCTACAACTCACGATACAATTTTATTCTTCACTGATAAAGGTAAGGTCTACGGAACTAAAGCCTGGGAAATTCAGGAGTCTTCAAGGCAGGCTAAGGGTCAGGCTGTCGTAAACATTTTAAACATAGAGCAAAACGAGCGTATTATGTCGATTCTACCTATGACTACAATAGGAAGTTACCTAATAATGTCTACAGCCAAAGGTGTGATAAAAAAGACGTCGATCAAAGAATTTACGAATATCCGGACTTCCGGAATTATTGCAATCCGTTTAGATAAGGATGATTCTCTGGTTTCTGTCCACGAGACAACCGGAAACGACCATATATTTTTATTAACAAAAAAAGGTAAATCGATTAGATTTCCCGAAGCTAATGCGCGATCAATGGGTCGGGCAACAAGCGGAGTAACCGGAATTAAACTTGAAAAAGAAGATCTTGTTATAGGCATGGAAGTTTTCCCGCCGGACCATAAAAAAAGTGATGATAAAAGAAGGAAAAATTTCAGAGATATGTTAACGATTTCGGGCAAGGGGTTGGGTAAAAGAACACCAACCCACTTATTCCCGCAACAGAAAAGGGCGGGGAAGGGGGTAAAAGCAGCAGTCGTTAATTCGAAAACGGGCGATCTGGCAACCGAAGCCTTGGTTACCGAAAATGTCGAGCAGGTAGTAATAACGAGTAAATTCGGACAAATTATCAAGCTGCCCTTAAAAAATATTCCGCAGATGGGCAGGGCGACGCAAGGCGTAATACTCATGCGTTTCACTGATAAGACAGATGCCGTAGCCGCTATGACCGTTCTTGAAAAAACTACTGATGAAGAAGCAGTGGAAGAAAAGAAGTAGTTAGCTATTTCCCCAACTAGGATTTACCTTTAAGAAATAACTTAAAGTCATAATAATACGGATAACTATGGTCAAATCGGGGTTTTTCTATAACTTTGATATTTTTATCGACTGCTTTTATGTATAACTTTATTGCCTTATATGGCATAAACGGGTCTTGTGAATTTTGAAAAATTACTAGGTTGTCATATCCAATCTGTTTTAATACTTTCGCATAACCGACGGGGTCAATCGGAATACCGCAAAGTATGACCTTATTGATTTGTTCTTTAATCCGGGGAACAACAGACATCAACACTTTCGTACCTACTGACTTCGCAATAAAATTTACTTTTTCTTTCCCAACTTCCACTAATATCTTTTCTACCTCTGAGTTGATGTTTAAGCTTCCACCTTTTGACCAATGATCCCATACATGTACAATTATTTGACTCCTTTTCTTTCCCGATTTAGTTATATTACTTTTAGCTGATGGCATTAAGTTTTTAGCTACCTCTTCAGCCCAATCTCTATTGTGTTCCGAATATCCGGGTAAAATTAAAGTTTTCATTACTAATTTCCTTTTCCATGAAACGTCTCGTGGATTTCCCTGAGGTGGCGTTGGGTAACGTGGGTGTATATTTGAGTAGTTTGAATATTTTTATGTCCCAGCATTTCCTGCACACTTCGAATATCGGCTCCCGCCATAAGAAGATCAGTTGCAAAAGAATGTCGTAAGACATGGGGTGTTGCGTCCACCGTCAACTTTATTTTCCTGACATACTTTTTTATCATTCTCTGAATCGATCTTGACGTAAGCCGCATTTTTTCATCCGCTACCGCCGGATCAATTTTTCCTTTATGCCGTATAAATAAAGGCTTGAAGTGATCAGCTCTCACTTTTGAATATGCATCAATCCATTCAGCAGCCCGCTTCGATAAAAATACTACTCGCGCTCGTCCGCCTTTTCCGACAACCCCAAATTCCCGCCTGTCTAAATCAATTTCGTCGCGATTAAGTCTTACCAGTTCGGACACACGTAACCCGGTTGAGTAAAGAACTTCTAAAATCGCCTTATCTCTTTTCCCGTTTATTGTCGAAAGTGACGGGGAATTAAGCAAACGTCCGACATCCTCACTTGATAGAAACTTAACTTGTCGCTCGGCGACCTTCGGTAAATCAATTTTATCCGGAGACATCACTTTAAAATCGTTTTTGATTAACCAACGGAGAAATGATCGAATCGCAATCGCGTGATATCCTTGAGTTTTTCTGCAAATTGTCCCTTGATGTTTATAACCGGGAAGTCGTGATAAATAAACCCTGAACTGGCGAACTATTTCCGGGTTAATATCGACCAAATTCATCCGTATACCTTCTTTACTCAAAAAGTCCATAAAGCGTCCTAAATAATGGCGATAGTTCCTTATAGTCAGGGGAGAGGAGCCTTTCTCAACTTCGAGGTACTCCAAAAAATCATTAACTTTTTTAGCTATTTCAGATGAAGATGATTGGGCAGTCATGCTTAATTAAACTATAAATGCTAAATGTCAAATGACAAGTGGTAATTGTTAAGTATAACTCAGCTTACACTATTTGATACACGCTGTCAATATTGTGCGACACTGGCTATTTGAATCTTTTTTCAATTAAGGAGTTAATAATTTCAGGGTTAGTTGCAACAAAGTCGCGAAGTGCCAAAAACGTCCGTACAATTTCCGGTCTGCCGTGATACCGTGTTGGGCGTATTATCAGAGGATGTTGGGGAATATAATTTTCACTCCACGGCTTAATAACAAGTCCAACAACAATCCCTCTATCTGCGATTTTCTCAGCGTGTTTTCCCGAATCTTCAAAATGAAATAATATTTTCAATAATTCCGCGCGATCGGCTTTAAATTCAGGATTCAAATTTTCACCTTCCTGCATATTAAGTCTATTAGTCAGATCTCCGAACACACCCAATTTATTATTAATCCATTCTTCGGTGGTCTGTTTTGTACTTACCGGTCTGGAGGTTATATCGTATGGATCTACTTTATGGTTGTACATCAATTTTAATAACGATATTACTCCTGATTCGACTGGTGCAGTCCTTAAGTTTTCTTCATTATTCCAAATACTAACAGCCTCATGCATCGGATCTTGTATTTTACCGCGATGGAGCGAATTAATTTCTGTCAACCACTGGGTCATTGAAAAATAATCTGACAAATCACCGTGATATTTAACCAAACCATATGGAATTCCCCACTTTTTATTGTAAATTTTGATAGCTCCCGGTGATGTCAATACTTTTACACCGTCCAGATCAAAACTTACACCATAAATTCTCATTAAGTCTAAAAGTTTGCCAGTTTTTGATATGGGTTCGCGTTCCTTAAGCATAATGCAGTATCTTAGCAAACATGCAGTTAATAAGAAATATTTGGCCTCACCAAATCGTTTCTAAGGTAGGTTTTAAGAAAAAGACGGTCTGTTGCTCGTCTTAGTAATGTATTTATATTTCCGTATATACGGCGTTTATTAATTATCCGGAAATTTATTATAAATAGGGGAGTATAAATTGCATATAATTCGGCTTCGGGTTATGTTTGGTTTACGAATTTTAATGACATCAATTTCGGAGAAGATAAATTAACTTAGAAAATAATTATAAGAAATATTTGTATAAGCTAGAGTTAAGAAAGCTATGTTAATTACGCTCTACCCCTGGCTGAATTTATATACGTCGTAAAAGTTATATTGTGCGACATTATATAATTTCGCTTCTCTGACTTCTTCACTACTAAATCAGTCCTTACCACACTCCGTCCCCGGAGAACAAGAGAAATAAGGGAAGCTATACAGACACTTCTCTCATAACCGTCCAGTATTATATTATTAAGGACAATTTACACATTAAGGATATTCCTCTATCGAGAGAGGGTGCAAAATCAAAATCTATGCAAATTATTTTATAATAATTATCCACAATACAAAGAACATAATTAGGCTTGAAGTGAGGAAGAAACTATATCATTCTATATCATTAATCACCGTTATACTCCGAACGCGAAGCCTATAAATATTTCGGTATTTCTTTGGACACTACTTAAGTCGATTGTTGTGCGCGTGAAAACATTTTTACCTTTCTGTGAAAATGTACCGGTGTATACCCTATAATTATTATAGGGCGTTAACCTCTCCCTACTCCCCTTTCTTAGGCCTATCAAAATTTTAATCTCTAATGTCAATATTTTTACAATATTAATATTATGAGCCTGCCCAATGGGTCGAAAGAAACATAACTATAAATACAACAGTGCCCACCAGAAGGTATTCCCTGACGGTTTGGCGAAAAAGCCTCCCCTCGAGCATGGCCTGACCTAAACCCAATAAAACATAAGATACGATAGTTAAAAACAATGAACCGACAACAACTGTAACCGGCCAGAAATATATACTTATAACCGACTCGCTTACAACAAGTGATGTTATTATCGAAATCATAACTAGTTTATTTGAAAAATAATTAGTTAGTATCACGGTCCAAAACCCCTGTAAAAAAAGTATAAGCGACGAGAGAAAGACCAAGCTGCTAGTAATCAACATACCCGTACGTAATGAAAATATTGTGTCGTATATAAGGAACATTACAACAAGAGTGAGTAAAAATCCTACGCCTTTAGCCGCACGAAGCAATGCTATTGTTCTTATAGCTGAAACAGTAAATATATTGGAAGTTAATGACAACGCATATGTTCCGGCAGCAAAAAAAAGAATTACAGGAATTCTAAGAAGCCAACTTGCAGGTAATAAAAACCAAAAAAGACCAACCGAAGCAGTAAAAGAAACGGGTAATATTAGAGTAAGTAATGTAAGATTTTTCCCCAACCCTTCTCTGAGCGACCAAATAAATAAGACAAGCGTCAGTAGACACAACACTCCCATACCAATAAATTTATATGTCTGTATATCAATAAATTGAATTACAAAAAATCCCAAAGAAAGAAGTACTGAGGTTACTACAAAACGTTTTCTTTTTGACATTAAATTAAGAAGCAGCTTCCTGCTTATTAATAAGTTCGTCTGGAATATCTATATTCGTAAACACTTTTTGTACATCATCGTGATCTTCAATTTTTTCTAAAAAATTCAAAGCCCGCTCCACCTCAACCGAATTTGTCAGGGTTTGATAATTTTTGGGTCTTTTTATAATATCCGAAGAAACAACGTTTATACCTTGTGCTATCAATTTCTCTTTAATATCTGATACTTTATCCTGTTGTGTATAAATCTCGATTGAGTCTTGTTCTTCCTGAAAATCCTCTACACCCATATCAATAAGATTAAGAATTTGCGTTTGAGCATTATCACTTTTGGGTATAACAATTAATCCTTGCGTATCAAAATTAAACGAAACTGAACCGGGACCACCCAATGACCCCCCCACCCTTTCAAAAATGTTTTTAATTTCTTGTCCGGTTCTGTTTCTGCTATCGGTTGTTACCTCCACAATAACTGCTATACCCATCGGTCCGTAACCCTCATAAGTCATCTCTTCAAGGGATTCCGCCTCGACCCCCGCCCTACTTATAGCTCGCTCTACATTTTCCTTAGGCATATTGGCTGCCCTAGCAGACTCAATCGCCATACGCAGCTTATAGTTAGCAGAAGGATCTGTAATCCCGCCGCCCGCTTTTACGGCTAAAGATATTAATCTTGAAAGTTTAGAAAATACTCTTCCCTTCTGAGCATCTTTTATACCTTTTTGCCTTTTAATTGTTGAATAATGTGAATGTCCTGACATAATATCACAGAGAATCGAAATCCTCGGAAGTTGAGATTATCGGACAGTCAGAAAGTCAGAAGATTTGAATATCTGGTTATCTGATTTTCCGGTACTCCGAGTTTTCCGAGTCTCAGGTTCTCTGATATTATACACCAAAACCTCTTGACAACTAAATCCACGCTTCTATACTCAAAAGAGTAAAAAACAACTCCCAACTAAAATGTATACCGATCTTGCCCAACAAGCCATTTCTGCAGCATTAACAGGTAATTGGGACAACGCCCTTACAATAAACCTCAAAATAATTAAACAAGAACCGGAAGATGTCGACTGTCTTAACCGCCTTTCAAGAGCGTATTTCGAACTCGGAGACATCAAGAGAGCGAAAGAAACCGCTCAAAAGGTAGTTGCAATTGACCCTTTTAATACCATTGCTTTAAAATCTCTAGAAAAATGGAAAGATATCAAAAAGTTGGACAAGCAAGCACCCATAAATATTACTCCCCAAAACTACATCGAGGAACCCGGGAAAACAAAGTCGGTAACACTTCTTCACCTTGGAGATCCCAAGATTCTGGCTAAACTAGATGCCGGAGATGTCGTAAATATGAGCCTAAGGAGCCATAGAGTCTCAATAATCTCAAATGATCTTAAATATGTAGGCAAACTCTCCGATGATATGTCTTCGAGAATAAAAAAGTTGTCTCTACAAGGTTATCAATATGTAGTTTTTATCAAATCAACAAACAAAAACGAGGTAAGGGTTTTTATTAAAGAAACGTTGCGCCCGCCAAAATTCAGAGATTTTCCGTCATTTCCACCGGAGAAAATCGACTACATCTCGTATACTCCCCCTGAGTTGGTGCACAAAAAAGCTGACGGAGAGATCGAAACAGTTGCTTTAGAAGATCTCGAAGAATAAACTTAAAATCCCTTCGAAAAATCACTTCCGATCTTAATATTTACATCAAAAACATCATCACTTACCTCTGCAACTCTCGTACAATTAAATAACTTTTGAAGCTCACTTATTAATACATCACTGCTCCCCTTAACTTCACAAAAACCCCGTTTTTCTTCTTTGGTATTAACTACTGCGATTTTCGCACCCAAAACATCAATAACCTGAGCAAGATTTTCAGAAACCGTTCCCTCTCCTGACTCATCATCCAGAGATACCCGTAAAGCTTTTTCCGAAATTTCCTCAACGCTATATAAACTATAAAGTTCACTTGGAGGTTTTCCCGATAGTACAAAACCCTCCTCGCCGTCAATCAAAACCTGTTTTTTTAAATACGAATAGTCAGCCAGATTTATTGTTTCTCTTTTAGTATTTTTCACGGATAAATTAAAATATGCAATTTTGGCCTTGTCTAAGAACGTCAAATTTGTTTTGTATGGTAGTATTACCGCCTTGATCAATGCGATAACATGTTTTTCTGCCAAAGCCCCAGCCGTTTCATCTGCCCATATATAAACCGGAATTTTAAGATAACTGGTCAGTGTTTCGGCCAAGAGTTCCCCGCCCAAGCCTTCGTCCTCGCTAACTCTCCATACATTTTCCAGTCTAAATTCACCCAAACCTCTTGCGACAACAACCTCGGTGTCACCCGGAATTATAACTTCATTTATCTCACCCCTCTTAAAATCGAAGCTTAAAACTTCAACATCGTCGTTATGCGTCCTTAGAGCTATATTTACTTTGTTTACTCCCTCGATCAAACTCCTTTTTCCACGCACTAAAATAATAAGAACTAGTACAAAGAGGAAAACTAATAACAAAATTGCTCTGGATAGTATGCTACTCCCCTTCCCCATCTTATTGTTACTTACACGCCTTTTACGCTCATTCCTGGACTTCAATAATTTTTTTACGTGTCTAACATTAGTTCTCGTTACCATATACTCATTAACTATCCATTAATTAATTTCTCATGTTGCCGCCGGCCTATTTTCTTAAATTTGGCATAGAAACCTTTAAAGTGAATTAACAGATGCTTTAAATGTTCCCCTGCCAAAAATTCGGGTACTATAACATAACTTGCTCCCCGCTCGTATAACCGCAGTGCTTCAGATCTTGTCGAAGCAACAATAACTACCGTTTGCTTTTGACTATCAAGCTCGGCCAAAAGCCTGATATTGTCATTAAAGTTCCCTATTGTGGAAATAACCAATCCCGCTTCACGAATTGATGCAAAATCTGCTACGTCTGAATCATTAACATCACCCAAAATCACCGGTATTTTTTGCTCACAAAGCTTCGAATAAACACTCGGGTTAAAATCAATGACAACGATCTTTAAATTTTTTCTGACCAGATAAGACAATATTGATTTACCCGTCCTATCGCAGCCCACAAGAACTATGTGATTTTCGAGTTCGAAGTGCATAGGAATTGAGAGCTCTTTCGGAAACTTGCGTTCAAATATAGATAACTTATGTTTAAATCTCTCGTATAAATTTTCCGATCCCAATATCAGATAGGTGGATATCGTCATCGTAATTATGCCTACCATCGTAATTAAAGAAACTATTGGTCCCGTAATATGACCCAAAGATAATCCTATAGCAACTAATATTATCGAAAATTCCGATATCTGTGCGACCGTTAAACCTACCAAAAATGAAGTTCTTTTTCTAAAGCCTAAAAAACCCAATATCACAAACAGTATTACCGTGTGAGACACCAAAACATAAAACGACAAAACTAAAGCAGTTGGCATTAACAATAAAGATGCACTCGATATAACCAATTTTGATCCAAGAAGCAGGAAAAAGATTATTAGAAAAAAATCACGCAAAGGTTTTGTTTTCGAAGCTATCTGATAGTGTTCGGGTAGAGTCGATAACGACAGGCCTGCCAGAAAACCTCCTATCTCGACAGAAAATCCCATGGGACCCGCGACAAAAGCAGCAAAACCCAATGCCCAGGCGATACTAGTAACGAACAGAAGCTCACCTGAGCCGGCGACATATTTTTCGATGAAAATAGGAAAAATTTTTTTGGCGAGAATCCAAACCAAAACCAAAAGAACAATGGCCCTTAAAAACAAAGTGGCAAAATTCATAAAATCCGGATTTGTACCTGCCTTGAGGCCAGACAAAAATATCAGGATAAGAATTGCAAAAAGGTCCTGAACCAGAAGAAACCCGATAGAAATTTTTCCGTACAAACTATTCAGATCCTTCTTTTCTGACAAAAGTTTTATAACGATAATTGTCGAAGAAAACGAAAGTGCCGCCGCGATATAAAGCGAGGGCAACCGATCAAATCCAAATAACGTACTCAAAATAAAACCAAAAAATGTCGTAACCAATATCTGAGTTACTCCTGTAATAAAAGCAACTTTTCCGATTAAGTGGACCTCAGAAAGATTCATTTCCAAACCTAAAAGAAACAGCAGTAAAGCAATTCCCAGCTGACTTAATGATTCAAAAGAGTGGATGTTTCCCGAAAGTCCCAATGCCCCCAAAAGCAATCCAGCAAATATATAACCAATCAAAAGGGGCTGTTTAATAGTTTTAGCCAATATTGCAAATATTGAAGCCGTAAAAAAAATAACCGATATTTCTGTAAAACTCATGGGCAGTAATTCATATCAGTTTAAAGAGTAAGCAGTTCGTTGTAAAGCTCAGGTAAACATACTAAGTTATTTCACTAAGAAGTTTAAGAGCTTCTACTAAATCGGCTGGAATCGGAGATTCGATTTCTATTGGCTTCGCGTTAATAGGATGAGAAAATTGTATTTTCTGAGCATGTAAAAACATCCTGTTACACCATTTAAGGTCCTCTCTGGATGTTTTTCTGCCAGCATAAAAACCATCAGACACAATCGGGTGTCCTAGATATTTAAGATGAATTCTTAGTTGGTGAGTTCTTCCGGTTTTAGGATAAAGCTCAAGAAGTGTATATTTCTCATTGGATTTTAGCCTCCGGCTCGGTCTCCGACTTGGAAGAATCTCCGACTCGGAAAGAGAGCTCTCCGGCTCGGAGAGGAATTGGTAATTGGAATTTACGCGATAGCGTGTTATTGCTTCCCTACCTCCCGGAAGTACTCCGAATCTACGTCTATTCCAAGGTAATCTCCCGACAGCTATATTTATCTCCCCTTCTCCGCCGGCAGGCGGATCAACAATGCCGTGTACAAGTGCTATATAACTTTTATTAATTTGCCTATTCTTAAATTGTGCCTGTAAATTAGTAAACAAGTCTTTTGTTTTAGCAATAATGAGTACCCCGCTCGTCTCTTTATCCAACCTATGAACTATTCCACTCCTATAAACGCTGTCTTGAGCTAGTTCATATTTACAATTTTTCGCTAGCCAGCCTTGAACAGTAATAATATTTTTGGTGGTGTCTGCGTCATTCACTACCCACCCCGACGGTTTATCTATTACAAGAATGTACTCATCCTCAAATATTACTTTAGGTTCCATACAATTATTCTAGCACTAAAAAACCGCCTTAGGGCGGATATTACGATGAACAAAATAACTAACTAACGAATTAACTATTTCTCCCTCCTGGCCTGATCTTCAGCACACAGAGTCGCTTCCGGATAAGCCATTAACCTATCCGTGTCTATCATTTTTCCGCAATCCTCGCAAATACCATATTTCCCTATCTTTATTCGAGTCAGCGCTTTTCTTGTTTGAATAATTTTCCTGTCTATCTGTTCCCGTATGGCCGTTGTTCTGGCGTGACTGAACTGCTCCTCAGCATCAGCGTCCGGCGAAGCATTATCAACAAGCCTCGCGCTGTTCTTAAACGGATCTTCTTTTGTAATCTCCTTTTTCCTGAACTCAAGTTTCTTTAAATTAGCCTTAAGAAATTTTGCCACCGGAGTAAGTACATTTCCGGGAAAACGGATTGTACTGCCTTTAGCTGTTTTATTTCTTTGTTTTTTATTTTTCATGCTTTTGCTAAGTTAAATATTGTTAAAAAAGCTGTAAACGATATTATACCTGAAATAAAAACATCGTATTCTGTCATGAAGATTAACATATTCGGAGAAAGTAGTGCAACCCCTGATCTAACCAGAAAATAAAGACCGACAACAAACATGCCCGTAAACCCTGCCCTACCCGATCGGTACCATGTAATCTTCTTATAATGCGCGTCAACCAGAAAAAAAAGAGTAAGCGAAATTAAATTAATGCCAATCAGGCTAAATACCTGCGAACTTCTGTTAGCTATAAGTAAACTCAAGGAAAATATGAAAAACCAAGCCAGAAAAGATAATATTCCCGCTTCCAAGACCTCAAAAAAATGCATTCCTGAACGTTTGCTTAAATATATCAACACCGTTAAAGACGTAACAAGCGGTAACCAGAATGCAAGTGTATGCACAAAAAGTAAAGCTAGCGCTAAACTAGCTAGGAAAGTAAATAAAACCCAAAATGCAAGTGTAAAAATCTGATCCGGAATATAGTCTTCTTTCAGTCTCCTCCAAAAAAAGAAAAAGGCAAGCACCACCCCGAATAAATTAATAGCTATGGAAAGAACATTAATTAACATGCCAAACGGTTTCCCCAATCAAAGGATTATTATACCAGATTCAAGAAGGCCAAACTTTACTGATACCAGGTTTGCCTACCGTTGACGAAAAGGTATATGATTATACATTGTGTTAGAAACGCCACATGTTATTGTAGGTGCTGTAATCGCCTCAAAGGTAGGCAATCCTTACCTAGCAATCCCGTTAGCATTTATTAGCCACTTCGTACTGGAAAAGGTACCCCATTGGAACCCTCACCTAAATGTCGAAACCGTAAAATTCGGTAAAGTAACCTCACAATCTTTCAGATTGGTCTTACTAGATTCCTTTATAGCATTAATATCCGGGTTAACTATCGCCTCCTGGTCGCTCCCTAATGCTACGCAAGCTCTTACAATTATCGGTGCATCATTTTTCGCTGTTTTACCTGACCTGGTGGAAGCACCATATTTTTTCTTAAATTGGAAAAATAATCTCATTAAAAAATGGATCGGCTTTCAAAAGAGCCTGCAGGTGGACACCACTCCAGCTTGGGGATTATTGACGCAAACAATTACGATTTTAACTGCTTTGTGGTGGCTAAGAGCGTAATAAATTTATTGTTTTTCTATTTTGAGTTTTGGATTTTTGGAGTTTTTTTATTTTGCTCTCTCTACATACTCTCCCGTTCGTGTATCAACTCTAATTTTATCTCCGCTATTAATAAAAAGCGGCACCTTAACCTGCAAGCCATTTTCTAAAATTGCCGGTTTATAGACATTCGCGGCAGAGTTTCCCTTAACCCCCGGATCAGTCTCGGTTACCTTAAGCTCCATTTTGGGAGGTAGATCGACGGTCAGCGGTTTTTCATCCCAAAAAAGGATATCCACATCCATGCCGTCTTTTAGAAACGCCGTTCCGTTACCCAGTATGCTTTCATTCAGACTTATCTGGTCATAGTTTTTTGGATCCATAAAATATAAGTCCTTACCGTCACGATACAGATATTGCAACTGCCTTTTTTTGGTATTAATTTCCTCGACTTTAGCTGAGTTGATGAAGTTTTTTTCAGCAATTAATCCGTTTTTAAGGTTCCTTATTTTAACCTTGATTGTTGCCGATCCCCTACCCACTTTAATGTGTTCGTATTTCAAAACCACATACGGACTTCCATCCATTTGAAATGTTGTGCCGTTTTTTAGATCCTGTACCGTAATCATACTTATCACTGACTTTCTTTGAAAAGAAAGTCAGGCAAAGAAAATTAAATATTTATAAGCCATTTACCGTTCTTCTGAACCAGTTTATTATCGAACCACAATTTTCCTTCGCCCCTCAAATCCTTTATCATATCCCAATGTAACGCGGACACATTGTTACTTTTTGTCTCCTTGTAACCTTTTCCTAATGCTATATGAATACTTCCTCCGATTTTTTCATCAAACAAAATATCTTTTGTAAATTTCTTAATATTAAAATTATTTCCGATCCCCAACTCCCCGATGTAGCGTGATCCGGCATCCATATCTAATATTTTATTTAATGCTTCCTCATTCTTCGATGCTGTGGCACTGATAACTTTTCCGTTCTTAAACTCCAACCTAACATCATTAAATTCCCTACCGAGATATAAAGCCGGGAATGAGTAAGTTATATAACCATTTGCTTCGTTCTCCACAACTGATGTAAATACCTCACCGTCCGGCATATTAAATTCACCTGCGGCATTTACTGCTTTTCTGCCTTTAATGCCTAATTTCAAATCAGTGCCACTGCCTATTATCCGAACAGTCTGTGTCGTATCGACTCTCATTCGCAGCTTCTCCTGTTCTTTAAACTGCTTTTTCCAATCGACGTTGTTAATCGCACTGAAAACAAAATCCGCGTAGTCCGATAGCGACATATCTGCCTCCTGAGCCTGAGATTCAGTCGGAAATCGCGTAATAACCCATCTTGTTTTCTCAACCCGATAATCAGTAATTGGTTTTAAGACTTTCGATCTTTGAGATATCTTATCAGGGTCAACTCCGGATAAACCTCGGGTATTTATGGGAGCAGCTATACGAAGATAGCAATCCGCATACTTTACCTCCTCCATGTCAAACTTGGGAAAATAATTAATCTGATCAGTACTAGCTTCTTTGAAAAACGTTTCGGCAAAATCATATGTGTCAAATTTATTAATAACATCCACTACCCCACTTTTAACCAAAAGTCTATATATCTCAAGCATCAAATCTTTTGCCTGAAAATTGCCTATCACGACAACTTTTTCACCCTTTTTAACCTTTAGCGAGTGGTCAATCAATATCTCAGCCTGTTTTTTAACTCTGGGGTCAACTAAACTCATAACAGGGGTATTTTACTTCTTCTAAGTTATGTTTTACAAGATAATAAAGCACATAGAGAGTAAGTGCCGAGGAGAGGAGTCGAACCTCCACGAGGTGTGAGCCTCACAGGTTTTTGAGACCTGCGCGTCTGCCATTCCGCCACCTCGGCGCATCGCAACCTGAGTGTATTTTACCAGATTTCCACTTCAAATTTAAGTTTGATTGAAGTCAAATGGTTTTTGCACAAAACCTTGTGGCTGCTTACTTGCTGCGCTTCACTTCGCGACCGTAGAACTTGATTCGCTCTCCCCTGAAGCGCAGTTTCAAAGAAGCTAGTGGACCGTTTCTGTGTTTTGCGACGTCAAGCGCAATATTTTCAGTATTATCCTCATCCTCGCGCCATATAAACATAACAACATCAGCATCCTGTTCGATGCCGCCGGATTCCCTCAGATCGGCGAGTTGTGGTCTTTTCGGACCTCCCCTTTGCTCGACCGCACGCGAAAGTTGAGACAATGCAAGAACAGGAATTTTAAGTTCACGGGCTAAGTTTTTTAACCCCTGAGAAATCTCAGAAACCTCCTGAACGCGGTTTTCGAGTTGTCGGGAACGGGCAAGCTGCAGATAATCAACTACCAAAAGATCAAGTCCCGTTTCTACTTGAAGTCTTCTGGCTTTTGTCCGCATCTCAAGTATCGATAAAGCAGGTGTATCATCGATATAGAGAGGTGCTTCGGCCAATTCCCCCATCGCGTTTGACAGTGACGTAAAATCATCTTCTGAGAGCTTTCCTGTTTTTAATTTCCAAGCATCAATATCGGCTTGTGCAACCAAAAGTCTGTCGACAAGCTCCTCTTTGCTCATTTCGAGCGAGAAGAAACCGACCGGTCTTTTATACTTTACGGCGACGTTTTGCGCGATATTGAGAGAGAGTGACGTTTTCCCCACTCCAGGGCGACTTGCTAAAATAATCAAATTAGAAGCCTGAAGACCAGCAAGTGTATCGTCGATATCTTTAAAACCCGTTGGTATTCCCCTTAACCCATCAGCTCGTTTGTGTAACTCATCCAGCCTGTCAAAACTCTCTGCAAGTGCACTGCGGACTGAAGTAAATGATTGGGCCAAGTGTTTTTGAGTTAAAGCAAATATCGAAGCTTCTGCCTTGTCCAGAAGATCACCTGATGATAAACCGTCGTCAAACGACAACTCGACGATATTCCCCGCCGCCGAAAGTAACGACCTTTTGGTTGCTGCGTCCTTAACAATTTTTCCGTAATGTTCAACGTGCGCGGAGGTCGGAACCCGATTGGCAAGTTCGGCCAGATATGTTGTTCCACCAACCCCTTTCAAATATTTAGCCTTTTTTAATTTTTCTGAAACCGTAAGAATATCAACCGGTGCCCGCTCTTCATATAAAGCCAGAACACACATATAAATATCTTGGTGCCGTCGGTCATAAAAATCCGTCGGACTTAAAAATTCTGCAATCGCCACAATAGCGTCGCGGTCCATCAGAAGTGCACCGATAACCGATTCTTCCGCTTCAATCGAATGAGGTGGAATTTTGGGACTAAGCTTTGGAGACACTTTTGTCGCCATATTTTTGGGGCAGTATCATTTCCTCTCTAAAATGACTACCTTAGAAATATCCTCATTTATTAGTTCCTTTTTGATGCTTAATTTAGTTGTTTTTTCAACTTCATAACCGACGTCTTCCAAAAAATCGTCTACTTTAGCCAGATCCTTATATATTGCACTATTTAGCCCTGTATCCTGAAAGTGCATCGGAATTGTAAAGCTCGGTTCTAATTTTTTAACAATTTCTGCCGCCTCCTTTGGACCGATTGTATAAAAACCCCCTACAGGAATCATCAATATGTCAATATCACCCATTGAATCGGCTATTTTATCGGATAATTCATGACCAAGATCCCCCATATGTACAACTCTTAAGTCGTCCATTTCTATTGCGTAGATAATATTTTTCCCGCGTAATGTGCCTTCTTTATCGTCGTGGAATGAGGAAATACCAACTATAGAAACTCCTGCTATTTCATACTCGCCTACTCCTCGTATTACATTTTTGACGCCATCAACCTTTTCTAAACTGTTGTGATCTTTGTGTTCGTGCGAAATAGTTACAATATCCGCCTCGGTTTTTGGAAACTTTATTCCGACATTTTCAGAATCAAATGGGTCGGTAATTAAGGTTACCGTTCGGCCTTTTATCTTAAACGAAGAATGACCTAAATAACTAATGTCCATTACAGAGCATCCTAACAAAATAGTTTTAACTTGACAAGGGCAGGATGTTCCCCTATATTAAGTAGCGTTCTTAGGTTTTTCTGCCTTTTCATTCGTTTTTAAGTGAAGTTTCCGCTTCCGCGGTTCGATAAAAATTTAATCTATGCGTAAGGAAGTAGTTTTTGCTATTATTATCGGAATATTATTTGGACTTGTACTGGCATACGGCATCATAAGAGCAAAT
Source organism: Candidatus Woesebacteria bacterium RIFCSPLOWO2_01_FULL_39_23 (assembly GCA_001793095.1). Classification (GTDB taxonomy): domain Bacteria; phylum Patescibacteriota; class Microgenomatia; order UBA8517; family UBA8517; genus HO2-FULL-38-9. The sequence goes on along the minus strand of MGHG01000009.1, from coordinate 14,562 downwards.
AAAGCGATAAATAGATCTGCTACATCAATCTCAACTGAAAACAAAGATCTTGAAGAGCCTAATGAGCCGACTCCCCCAAGGACATTAAGTATTACCCTCACGGAACCCGAAGACAGTAGTGTCATTACCGAAAATCCGATAACTGTTTCGGGTATAACCAAACCAAACTTATGGGTTGTGACTTCTACCGAAGATTCCGATTCTATATCATTCACCGAAAATCAAGGAGCTTTCAGTAACGATATTGACTTGGTAGGAGGGCTCAATTTTATTACCATCACAGCTATTGAGCCCAGCGGTTTAAGCTTTGAAAAAATTATAAAAATTGTATTTTCGTCTGAATTTACGCCTATAAGCACAAAAAGTAGCGGAGAGGCCGCAACAGAAAGTGGCAAATCACAAGAGTCAAGTGTCAACGAAAAAATAGAAAACGTCCTTAATAAACCACGTTTTTATAGCGGAACAATTACAGATATTTCTAACGGTTCTATCCAAATTAAAGGAGATGCCGGTGAGATCAAATTAATTTCAGCGAGTGAAACTAAAACAGTGTTTATTAAGCTTGGTAAGACTTCAACTAAAATTAAAATGGCTGATGTTGCTATCGGAGATTATATAATTGCTATGGGATATATCAAAGATAAGGGAGTTCTTGATTCATCAAGAATCCTAATCGCCTCACCCAGCCAACCGACGAAAAGAAAAGTTCTGATCGGAAAGGTAATGTTACTAGATAAAAATTCCCTGAATATAAAATCAACATCAGATGATAAAGTATATTCAGTCGAACCGGGAGATGGTATCAACATAACTAAAGGCGCACTCAGCGACCTGACGAAAATAAAATTCACGCAAATTAAGGCGGGAGATGACATTTTACTAACTGGTTCGGATAACGAAACTGTTATTGAGGCGACGAGAATCCACATTATTTCAACCCCCGAGGCCACACCAACACCTTAATGGTGAGCGTAGTCGAAACATAGGTCCCGAGTGATATCAAAGGATAAATGGTGAGCGTAGTCGAACCATTGACAAGTCGTTCTACGTAAAGTAATATAAATACCATAAATATGGTATTTAATTTAACAATAGGCTATTGTCACCCACCAGCTTAAGGTTGGGTGGTGGTCTATTGGATATATTAAAAAATCACCAGCCAACCGGCTGGTTTTTTAGTGGAAGAAAAAGAGTTTTATGCAATTACCAAAATCCTATGCACTTGAAATCACAAAAAGTAAAATTGACCTATCGGTAAGTACGAATCCCTTGGGTTGCTCGCCTCGTGTTTTAAAAAGATTACGTCGTATTAACCTGTCCGATATATCCAAGTATCCTGATCCACGTTTATTAAAAGCAGCTATTACTAAAAAATTTAACATCTCAGAAGATGAGATAATGTTTGGCGGAGGTAGCGAACAACTCATCAAACTTATTACACAAACATTTTTAGAAAAGGGCAATTTTACTGCAGTACAGAAAGGATCTTTTTTTCTTTTCACCAAAGAAACACTACTAAAAAAGGGTCGGGTTATTTTTTGGGACATTGGGAATTTTCCAACAAGAAACTTTCCCATTACACTTCTGTTTTTAGCAAATCCCGCTACTCCTACGGGCACCGCTCTTACAAATATTCAAATACAAGAAATCATTAATAAATTCAATCCAAAGATTACTGTGATAGACGAAGCAAACGGTGAGTTTTGGAAAGAGTCGTTCATCAACACAAATAACTTCACTCAAAACGTTATCGTTCTACGTACTTTTTCGAAAGTTTTAGGGCTTGCCGGTTTAAGAATTGCTTTCGCGTGCAGTAATAAAATATTAATTGATAAACTTAAGGAAGTTCAACAACCCTTTCCCGTATCAGAGATTGCAATATTGGCAGCCACTGAGGCGTTAAAAGATAAGCAGTTTATTACAAAAACGATAGCATTTATTTCTGAGGAACGTACTTTATTAAATGATGAGCTTCGTCGTCGAGGCTTTAAGGTATCAAATTCTGTAACAAATAATATTTTTGTAGAAACGACAAATGCAGGTAAAATCGTTACCGAGCTTAAACTTCGTGGTGTATCCGTCATAAGCGGATCATTTTTCCCCAAAAACCAACTAGAAGGTTTTAGAATTTCAATAAAAGATAAAAAAACCAATAGGCAATTTTTAAATAAACTTGACGAAGTTTTAACTTGTATTAAGTAAAAATAATTGTTAATCTCTAAAGAAGTCGACAATTCTAAAAGTGATTTATGAATAAAACTATGTTACAGCCGCTCAAGGGTTTTCGGGATTTTTATCCCGAAGACATGGCATTCCAAAGGTGGTTTTACAACCTCATTAAAGAAATTTCTGAGAGTTTTGGCTATCAGGAATATGAAGGTCCTATGGTCGAACCACTTGATTTATACGCTGCTAAATCCGGAGAAGAACTCGTTAAAAAGCAGGCTTTTACGTGGAAAGACGTTTCCGATAGAACTCTGGCTCTGCGTCCTGAAATAACCCCTACTCTCGCCCGCATGATTACTCAAAAAGAAGGGTCTTTAACATTCCCAGTAAAGTGGTTCACGTACGGAAGACGCTTCCGTTACGAGCAACCTCAAAAAGGCAGAGGCCGGGAATTTTTTCAATGGGATATCGACGTTTTGGGAAGTGATAGTCCGGAATCAGACGCGGAAATAATTGCAATTGCGGGAACTTTTTATCAAAAACTTGGCCTAACGCCGGCGGAGGTCAAAATAAAAATTAACGATAGAAAATTTCTCCAGGATAAGTTAACTGAAATTGGTATCGCTCAGGAAAAGATTACACCTCTTTTTCGGATTATCGATAAAAAAAGTAAGGTTGACGAAAAGGCTTTTCGGGAGATGGTTAATACCGAAACCGGAAACGCAGATATAACTGATAAAGTTATCGATATTCTCAACGACAAAGAGTCATATAAAACAAGTGACTGGTTAACTAAAATGTTTAACATCCTCGAAGCGATGAACTTAAGAGATTATGTCGAATTCGATCCCGCCATAGTACGCGGCTTGGACTACTACACACGAACAGTATTCGAAAGCTGGGACGTAAAAGGAGATTTCAGAGCAATTTGGGGAGGCGGTCGCTACGATAATTTGACTGAAGATATCGGTAGTAATCAGAAAATTCCAGGTGTAGGTTTTGCATTGGGAGATATGGTTATTTCTGAGCTTCTCAAGACCAATGGTAAATTCCCAACCCTTAAAACAAATACGTCAAGCGTCCTGGTGACAATTTTCTCGCCGGAATTACAAAATGACGCCCTTAAACTTAGCCTTAAACTTAGACTCGGTGGTATTAATACTGAGTTATATTCTGATCCAACTTCTAAGCTCGACAAGCAGCTCAAATACGCCGACAAAAAAGGAATTCCATGGGTCGTTATAATCGGTCCTGATGAAAAAGAAAAAGGGATCGTCGTCCTTAAAAATATGAAAACAAATTCACAGGAAACATTAACCCCGGAAGAGGCCGTTGCTAAAATTAAGACTGCTTAACTATACCTTGCAAGATGCGCGTAAATTTCTATATCATTAAAGAGTGAATCCGCATAGATTTAAGGCTTATTTATACCTACTTGCCGTTGTGGTTATCTGGGGATCAGCCGGTCCGATTATAAAATTTACTCTCGCGGGGATCGATCCTCTACCCTTTTTAGCATACAGACTATTAATATCAGCTGTTATTTCACTCATCTTTTTTCTCGTAAAAATCAGGAATGGAAAAAAATTCAGAAGATTCAAAGCAAATTTTCCCATTGTCTTGCTTTACGGACTCCTGGCAATACCCCTAGCATTGGGAATACTATTCATCGGGCTGGATAAAACTACGGTATTAGACTTGGCATTGATTGGAGTGATAGGACCTATGGTAGTTACGGCAGGAGGAGCAATTTTTTATCACGATCGGATAACGCGAAAGGAGAAAATAGGAATTGCGATAGTTCTCGTCGGTGTTTTTCTAAACTCGATCTATCCTATTTTCAAGGCCGGATCCAGTATCCGGCTAACTGGCAACCTCTTGTTATTAATCTATCTCTTTGCCGATGCCGGTTCCGTATTAATCGCAAAAAAAGCCGTCAGGAAAAATGTTAAATCATCAAACCTGACCAATATGGCTTTTATCATCGGAGCTATCGTAATACTACCCTTAACACTGACGCTCTACGGAGCTGGAAACTTGCTAAACATGATAGTAACGCTGCCTCTGAAATATCACCTCGGCGTTTGGTATATGGCGGTTTTTTCGGGAACCCTAGCTTACTACTTCTACGTAAGAGGACAGCGTACAATTGAAGTTTCCGAAGCTACGTTATTTAATTACCTGCAATCCGTTTTTACAATACCTCTGGCTATATTCTGGCTTAAAGAAATTCCGGGTGCTACTTTTTTTATCGGCGCGTTTATAATTGCACTTGGTGTAATCATTGCTGAACAGAAAAATAAACGCAAAACCCAACCATCTAATCAAATAACTAACTAGAGACTGGAAAATTGCAATTGAAAAATGTATAATTCTAACGTTCTAAGTTATAAATAAATGTTATGAAAACAAGTGTACATCCAACCTGGTATCCGGAAGCGAAAGTAACTTGTGCTTGCGGTAATGTGTTCACTGTCGGTGACACTGTTCCCGAAATCCGGGTTGAGGTTTGCTACAATTGCCACCCGTATTATACCGGCGAGATGAAGTTCGTCGACACCGCCGGCCGTGTAGATGCTTTTTTGTCTAAAAAAGGAAAAGCGAAAACCAATCTTATTTCAAAAGTTGAAAAAAGAAAATTAAAGCGAGAGAAAAAGATACAAAAAGAGCTCGAACGACCAGAAACTTTAGAGGAGCTTCGTAAAAAGACAAAAAAATAGTATTTTGTATAATGTATGAAGTATTTTGTATCTATACATAATACATAATTCAGAATATTTTATACTTCTTACTAAGACAATAAATTATGGATACTCAGAAAGCATATATTGAAATAAGAGGAGCAACGGGAGGTGATGAGGCTAAGTTGTGGGGTAGAGATTTGCTGCGCATGTATTTTAGGTTTGCCACAAAAAAGGGCTGGAAAGCACTGTCAGTCGATGAGAAAACCTTAATGATGACCGGACTGGGAGTATTTGATGAACTTAAAAACGAATCCGGTGTTCATCGGGTACAGCGGGTCCCGGTAACGGAAAAAAGAGGCAGAGTCCATACATCTACTGCCACTGTCGCAGTTCTTCCCGAGATAAAAGAAACTGAAGTTAATATCAATCCGGCGGATTTGGAATGGCAATTTTATAGAGCTTCAACTCAAGGCGGCCAAAACGTCCAAAAAGTTTCAACAGCGGTGCGGCTTATCCATCAACCCACGGGAATTGTTGTAACTGCACAACAGGAACGCTTTCAGGAACAAAATAGAAACATTGCACTGGAGCTTTTACGGGCTAAACTTTGGGAGAAAGAGGAAGAGAAAAAATTACGGGAAATCGCCAACTACCGCTCCCCAATCGGCCATGGTATGCGCTCTGAAAAAATCCGCACCTATAACTTTCCCCAGAATCGGGTCACAGATCACAGGATAGGAAAATCCTGGGGCAATCTCGAAGCAATAATCGATGGAAATTTAGACAAAATCACCAAACTTCTTCAACAAAAACCGACCTGATAAAAAATCATACAGGCGCACAACAATCCTTTTGTCCATTAACTGGTCGCTTTCGTTTTTTTAACCGGCTTTTCAGGAGGTATATGATCTACGACCATTCCTAAACCAGGGACTAATGTAAGCGAAACCTGGGGATGCTTACCATCGATATATACACTCTGATTAACATGATCCTCCGTTGAATCATCCGATATATCCACCATCCATCTATCCGAATCCTTCTCCAATTCGGTCACGCTCAATCTCAAATCTATAATCTCTCCCTGATTAACAATAACATCTCTTTCGCCTCCTATTTTAATGCTTACAGGTGCCAAAATAACTCACCCCCTTAAGTCTTTTAACTTGTCCAAAGAATAACACCTATTATCAACTTGTCAAGCGCCTAGATATTAATAAACTATACACTACAAATGTAGTTGTTATTGTATTAAACCACCCTTAAAAAGGGTAATAAAAATACTATGCACGTGCATATCGAATTTATTATTTTACAACGTCTTTATAAAATGTAAACGCTTTATCCCCTACCCATCTGTCCGGCAGTAATTTAAATGGAACTTGCGGATCGTCCTTTAAAATTGATAAGAAGCTGAATACAATCTGATCCTTTGACTTAAATATTCCCATTCTTAAGCTATTAATAAACATTGAATATCTGCCATTCAAGTCGGTTAAGTTATAGACTTTGTCCATCAGTTCTCTCAGATTCAGATTACCTATCGTACCATCCATACCCAAAGACGAAATCAAAATCAACTCCCCATTAAAATTATACCTATCCACAAATTCCTTAATTAACTTTTTAGGATTATAAGGTGTTATCCAAACACTATACTGTAGGCTACCGCATCCAATTTTCTTAATATACCCTCGAAATACATTTCTCTGAGTATTTTTAGTTCTCGGTATATCATATGTAACTAGGTAAATTCTTCCATCCCAAACCCGTTTATCGTCATACTCTGGCAAGACAGATTTTAACCGTCTTTTACCTTGGTCTGTAATCTTAGGAAGCAAAGATCTCTCTTTCGCAACTTGAACCAAACCCCTACTTCTAAGATAATGTATAGAATTTTTTAAAGTAGAATAATTAAAACTCTCGAGGTCACTAATTGCTTTTTCACCCGCATATCCAACTTTGGTATATCCCCCCAAAGAAGACTCGAGTCCAAAATAAATTGAAACCAATGTAAAGTCTACAGCCTTTGATAATACACCTTCTGACAACCCTTTTACGTTCTCTATAAGTTTCCTGCGATTACTTCCCATGTGATAATCTTATTATGCACGTGCATATAGAGTTTATCAATACTAGTCTATACTTAACTTGAAGCTGGAGAGTACTATTTACAAAATCTGTGTTGGGATGTAACTTTAAAACCTCTACTTTGCTTATATTTTGAGGAAGAGACCTCAACTTATTTACATCCCCCGTGGAGCATATTGACATATAATTGTGTTACTAGTATTATACGACCTATAACATGCCAAAAAACGAAAGTGACGCGGGATATCATCATATCGAAGAGCAAGAACTTTCTAAAGAAGATAAAATCTACAAGGCTCGACAACTAATGTCTCTTATTAAGGACACACTTTACAGAAATACAGGTTATTAAAGATAAACTTGCACAGATACATCTTGACGTCGGTAAAGTAGATCCACCCTCAGGTACCGTTGAGTTTCAGGGAAAAAGAAATAACCGTTGGAGCTTAAAGATAGAGCGAAACGACCTAAGGCAAAGAATTAGTCTCTGTGAGACTAAAGGGTCTAATGCAAAAAAACTTGTTCGAGAAGCTGAAATCGAAATATTTTACCAAGTTCCTGAAAATCCTCGAACACCCAGAGAGCCTATCATCTCTTATCAGCTACTCGATATCGCACACAGCCACATAGAGCATCGTATAAACAGCCAGTCGGTTGTCGATCATATTAACGGACTCATAAAAAGCTTGTAGTTTACTCGCTGAATTCACCAAGAGTCACGTTCACCTCTGAAGTTTGACCAGCTCTCCAAATTTCAAGTTTTACCGTATCGCCTGATTTTTTACCTTTAATTACATCGGCCAAACTTTTATCCTCACTTAAATCAACACCATCAAACTTAGTGATAATATCGTCGTTTTTAATGCCTGCCGTATCAGCCGGTGACGCCGAAACTACATTCACAACATACGCTCCTTGAGGCACGTCATTCAGAAGTGCAGCCTCTTGAGTAATCATTTGATATTCGACCCCTAAATAAGCTTTGCTCGCAAATTTGCCGGTTTGATTAAATTGATTTAGCGCATCCTTGACGATATTCACAGGAATCGCAAAACCCACATTTTCGGCTCCTGAGGCAACTGCAACATTAATCCCAATTACCTGCCCAGCTGAATTGAGAAGCGGTCCTCCTGAATTACCCGGGTTAATCGCAGCATCCGTTTGTATCACGTCATCAAGCCTCTCCACATAACCTTCGTATGCACTCCCGGCAGTAATTCCCCTACCAAGCCCGGATATAACCCCAGTTGTTACTGTATGTCTGAATTCGCCTAATGCTGTTCCTATCGCGACAACAAACTGCCCAACTTTAAGATTGTCTGAACTCCCGAGATCAACCGGGCTTAGTCCCCCATCCGGCGGATCAATTTTCAGAACTGCAATATCATTAGACGGATCTTTTGATATTTGTTTCACTTCGTATTCTTTATTATCTTTGGTAATTACTTTATAAGTTCCGGGGTTATCAACAACGTGTCTATTTGTGATTATTAAACCGTCTTTTGATACTACAAATCCGCTTCCGATATCCTGAGGCTGACCCCCCTCAAATCTTTGGCTAAATCCCCCACCGAAAGGATTTAGTTGTAATATTCTTCTTTGCGGAGTTTGAATCGAGACTGTTACGACCGAAGGTGAGACTCGCTCTGCAACATCAATAACAACGGACTCCTCAGTTAAGATTTTCTGACTGACCGGACTTCCCGAAGTTATTTGACTGAATCTTTTGGTTATCACATCCAACGGCTTAATCCCGAAAAACCTATCAGCTATGGCTCCACCGATCGCTGAAGAAACCAACACAAAAATAATCGCAATTATAATAAGAGCACTCTTAACATTTCTCATATTAACTACAATAATAATACAACCTGAGAAATAACTGAAAAGAATATCGCCTACTCAAAAAGTTTAATTGCTGCCTCTAGCTGTTCATCCTCCTCAGTATCCGGGTTATCACTTACCTTGACATCAGGTTCCAAGCCTTTGTCGTTAACCCAGGTTCCATTGGGCGTCAACCACCTGGCTATCGTAATATGAAGACCCGATCCTTCTTCCAATTCTTCCGGTTCTTGAATAGTACCTTTACCGAAAGAGGCATCCCCTATAAGTTTAATTTTCTTTTGATCCCTTAGGGCTCCTGCCAGTATTTCAGAAGCACTTGCGGATCCTTTGTTTATTAAAACAACCACATTTCTATTCCTAAGCCTTCCCATTTTTTCAACTTTATAGTCAACTCTTGACTTGTCACCTTTTTCCTCGATTACAACGACTTCTCCTTGTTCAAGAAAATCGGAACCCAAATCAACTGCCCCTTCAAGGTAACCGCCCGGATTATTTCTTAAATCGATGATGATGCCTTTAAGCTCACCCTTTTTAAGCACATCCATAACCGCTTTTTCCCATTCAGCCTGGGTTTCCGCTGCAAATTTATAAACCTTAATTTGCGCAATATCCCCCCCAGCCCCTACATATGAGAGAGCAACACTCGGGATATCCAAAATATCCCTGACCAATGTCGTCTCAATTACCCCATCGTGCTCTTCTCTAATGAGGAAAAGAGTTACACTACTCCCCTTCGGACCCCTGATAATTTCAACCGCTTCCTGCAAACTTATTCCCTGGGTATTTTTTATGTCAATTTTTTTACTTTCGTCCTTTATTCCGACAATCACATCTCCTGCTTTTATACCGCCCTTATCGGCAGGTGAATCAGGAACCGGAGCTATGACAGCAAGTTGTGTACTTTTAAACCCAAGTTGGATCCCGACACCCTCGAAACTGCCTTTCAAATCTTCCTGTACAATCTTATTTTCGTTCGGGGGTAAATAGACTGTATACGGATCGCCGATTGCTGCAACCATGCCTTTAATTGCTCCGTAAACCATCTTTGCGGGGATGATCTTATCTTTGTCGTAGTATTTGGCAGAAATTGTATCCCAAATTCTCCAAAAAAACGAAAATTCAAGATCTTTTTTATCTACCGGAAGATCGCGATTAATATTAACCTTCGGATAAGAAAAGGCTTCCGAATAATAACCTTTAAATCCCAGTGCATAACCTGCGCCGAATATAATCGAGATTGCAAAAATAGCAAGAACTATTTTTCTCATAAGATTAAGCGAAGTCCTTGGAAGTTGAATTTTATCAGCCATTTATCTTAAAAAAGTAACAAAAATGAGTATACCATCTATCAAACTTTGTCACAAACGGGATGAATCAAGCTTGGGGAAGATACGGTAGAAGCCCCAAATGTCTAGCTCTTTTCAGTTGAACTCCCAGTCTCCTTTGGTGCTTGGCGCAAACGCTTGTATAGATAGATGCAATTATTTTGGCTCTGTCGGAAATAAAATTTGACAACTCCTTATAATTTTTATAATCAGGTTCAAGGTTGTTTTTACAAAAAGGACAAGCCCCCTTTTTAGGCTTAATATTCGGCTTTCTCTGGCCTTGTCGTTTTTTCATCATAACATTACTCTGACTTTCTTTGGAAAAGAAAGTCAGGCAAAGAAAAATTACACTTAGAACGGTATATCATCGTCAGTTTCCTCTTTAACCACATCCGGCTTCTTCAAAGATTTCTTTTTGGAAGATGTAGCAGGATCTGCTTTACTAGATCCCGAAGTTACCGTATCGGCAGTTTTTTGATCGTCTAAAGGAACCTCAACGTCCGAGTCATTCGGCAAATTTATATCCTCCCCGCCTTTATTTTCAAATGCACCGCGTGAGTCCAATATTATCATGTCATTAATAACTATTTCCGTCGTTGTCCTCTCTGCCCCATCAGTTCCGGTCCAGCGTCTTGTTTGAAGTCTACCTTCAACATAAATTTTCCTGCCCTTGGCAAGAAGTTGTGCGCACAGTTCAGCTAGTTTATTCCAGGCAACGATTCTATGGAATTCCGCATCTTCTTTCTTCTCGCCGGAATCCGTAGTCCATTGTCTATTTGTAGCTAAACCAAATGTACAGACTGCCGCTCCGGCCGGGGTGTATCGAAGTTCCGGGTCCCTAGTCAAATTTCCAATTAGTTCTACTTTATTTAAACTCCTCGCCATATATTTTTGAGTACAAAAAACTTATGCTCTTTTACTCTTACACTCTAATAAGCAGATATCTTATTATATCATCTTCCATCTTCAACTTTTGATTTAAAATTTTAACGGCATTACCATCTAATTTTATATTAAAATGCAAAAAGACACCAGCGTCGCTACCTTTAATTACATAGGCTAAATTGATCTTTCCCCAGTCCTTTTCTTTGTCAATTCTACCTTTCAATGTAGACAAAAGTTTCGACAACTTTTCTTTAACCGAACCGATCTTAGCTGCAGTTGACTTACCCGGTAGAACCAGTGTTAATTCATAATCATGCATAACTTTGTGAAGTATAACAAATAATGAATATGAAGTGAATAGTAGTAAATTAAGTAAGATTTCGTCTTTGTGAAGGGGGTCCTACTTTATTCGTCCGTCTCTGTTTACTTAACAAATCCCCACCAGCACCGGCCTTTTCGAGATGTAATTTATAAAGTTTTTCCCAATCATTAGAAATATTTTTCTGCCATATTCCCCGTATATATTGAGGGCTTTTTCCATCTTCAAGTCCTGCAACCATAAACGGCTTTAATACATCTTCCCAGGCACGTCTTTGGATATTAATTGTTCGATAAGTGAATGAATCAAGCAACTGACGAGGTAATTTATCCATTTGCCAGCTTTCTCTTTCGCTTCCATCGTCTTTTTTGTATTCGAGTTTATGCACGCTTCCTTCTCCGTCCACATATCCCATATCAGCTAATATCTGCTCGAGCTCTAATATATCGTTTACTTTCCTTGTCTCTTTTGTTCTTTTACCTAAATCCCTTTCTGGCATATAAATTAAAATAATATTCGTACTATGTTATTGGTTTAAGTTTCTACTGTCAAGATAAACAAGAATAATTTTAAATCCATGATATATAACAGAAAAATTGTTTAATACTCTGTTTCATCTTTTGGCTTATACCCACTGCAATGTGCTTGCCCGTATTTACTCATAAAAACACCACAATTAGGTATGGGTTTGATCATAATTTCCTTACTCCTCCGAATGCTACCCAAAATAAAAGCTTGCGCGTTCGGACGAAAACTAATTTCTCCATACCTAAGGTTCTTAATAAAAGTATTGATTCTATCACCGAAACTGGCTTCAATAGAAAAGTTACATCTATTCTGGTCACCCAAGAATTCACAATATCTTCTTTGTTCCTGCATATATTAAATGGGATATATTATTTCCTAAGGCCATTAATAAATTAATATTGACTCGTTGAGCGAATACTTTAACAATTTGCGAACTTGTTCGACGGTTCTCTGAGGAACCTAGTCAGAGCAAATAGCATGAGCGAAACGAGGAACTATTAATTTTTTTCTGGCTGTCCTTTCTTTTAACTATTTCTTTAGACAAGTAAAGAAATAGTTAATTAAGTACCTATTTTAAATTCAATTACATCGCCGTCTTTAACGACGTACTTCTTTCCTTCCGATCTGACAAAACCCGCCTCCCTTGCATTCTTCCACCCACCAGAATCAATAAATTTATCAAAATCGACGACATCGGCTTTGATAAAATTTTTTATAAAATCTGTATGAATTTCTCCCGCAGCGGTGAGCGAGGTAGAACCGAGTCGAATCGTCCATGCCCGTACTTCTTTCTCACCCGCCGTTAAATAAGTTATTAATCCCAATGTTTCAAATGCTTTGTTAATTAACCTCTCAAGACCGCTTTCTTTTACTCCCAAATCTTCAAGATAGTTTTTCTGATCTCCTTCGTCCAGCGCGGAAAGCTCTGACTCGACCTTGGCTGATATTGCTATCACTTGCGACGCGTGTACTCCTAAATCTTCAGCAAATTTAAGTTCCAGTTTATTGGCATCCTTTAAATCGTTCTCGTCTACATTAAGGCATATTAATATTGGCTTTGATGTTAAAAGAGATAACTGCTTTGCTATTTTTGTTTCCTCTTCGTTGAGTTCAACTTCACGCGCAGCAACACCTTCCTGTAATGCGACCCTGAGTTTTGTTACTACTTCCCACCATTTCACTAATTCCTTATTAGGCGTATTTCCCGGGTCTTTCTGCTTTTCCAAAGTCTGCAGATCAGCCAGTTTCAACTCTGTTTCAACTGTTTCCAAATCACTCTTGGGATTTATACTTCCCTCCTTGATAATATCAGGGTCAGTAAATACACGCACAACATGACAAACAGCACTTACTTCTCGGATGTGGGATAAAAACTTATTGCCCAATCCTTCCCCTTTATGTGCTCCGGCAATAAGACCGGCAATATCCAGAAATTCCACCGTAGCTGGTACAATTGGTGGTTTTTTTGACACCTCCGAGGTGTGAACGTCTTTCACCTCGGAGGTGAACGAATTAGCTACCACAACAGCAAGTTTATCGAGCCGACTATCAGGAACAGGAACTACCCCAATATTCGGTTCAATAGTAGTAAACGGGAAGTTAGCAACCTTAGCTAAGCCTGCTTGGCCCTCCGAAGCTTCAGCGAAGGAGGCCTGTCTTTTTAATAAAGCATTAAATAACGTCGACTTCCCAACATTTGGCAATCCTACTATACCGCACGAGAGAGATGACATGGCTGTATTTTAACATAGATTATGGACTGTCCTATTGTGAATAAGTCAACTTTTATGCCATTTAACGGCAAAAATTCACATAAAATTGAAGGTTGGTTAAGAAAATCCGAATTGCTTTCAAATTGAGTCTGCTGAGTATAACAAAGAAAGGCTAAGTAATCCTTAGCCTTTCTAATTTGCTAAACGTCTCGGCTTAATACGAGTACCATCCATGTGAATTGGTAAATTGTCCCCACCGGCCAGCAGATACGTTAGTTGTTACGTTTGCATGATAATCGGGCTTTCCAACAATCTTATTCCATTGCGCATCAGAGTACTTCGTCCAACCACCCCCCCAAGCTGTTGTGCTCAGGTTAGCATCGTCCATATTCCAATAATAGTCTGCACTATTATCTGTCGATCCCCGGGAGGCGGCTGATACCTTAACCTGATCTCCCCAGACAAAATCATGTCTCCATTGCGCAGTCACCTGTATCCAATGTGTCCCCACAGTAACCCCACCTGCTTTAACTACCTGTATATATTTTTGAGTATAGGTATCTACATCAACTTGAGATTCCACTGTTTCTGTTTCAATCGTGAAGCCGATTTCTGCTGATGCTTTACGTGCAGTCAAAGGCGATAGAAAAAGAGCGATCAGAAGAACTCCCACCCCCATATAGAAAAATTTTCTCATGTTATTCTCACCTCCTCTCTATTATTGAAAAATAAATGAAACTTTTCGCTATCAACACATACCACTATTACACATAACCCCCCACTTAATACAAGCTTCATTACACAACAAACGCGAAGTAGTTCCTCTTTAAATACTTTTGCCATTAATTACCGCTCGAAGCATTTTCTTTGTGTTATCCATGATAATCAACATACTATTACAAGGAGTTATGAATTTCAACCATACGTTGTATTCTCCGTAGAAATCCGACACTTTCAAAGTAAAATATGGAAGTGTTACAAACAACTAAGATCACACTTACATGGGA
>MGHG01000008.1 GCA_001793095.1 Candidatus Woesebacteria bacterium RIFCSPLOWO2_01_FULL_39_23 | reverse complement strand
AAGGCCACACTTGGGAATAAACCTGAAAACACCATATGAAGTTATTGCAAATGTCCTGCTAGGTTAAGTCACGTCTTATACTCAATTGTTTTTGGGGGCTTTTGTGGTAAAATTAGGCTTGATTTGAAAATCGGGCGCGTGGCTCAGTGGTAGAGCGCCTTCCTGATAAGAAGGAGGTCCTTGGTTCGATCCCAAGCGCGCCCACCAGCAAAGGCTGATCCTACTAAAATCGCAGCACGAGCCGTATTCGAATAGAATTAGAAAGGTGAGTGCTAAGATTAGGAGGACAGTTCCTTGATCGCCCACATATTTACGGTTGACGGGGGTTGACCCATCCTATATAATACATCTTACCTTGAAATAAAGGTATGAATTTAGGCAGGTCGAGTCCAACTCGATGTAATTTCTTAATGAGAAGCATAAAAATAATTTCCAAAAAACACGGTCCGATAACCGGTGGTTAAGTTAGGGGAAATACGCTTCTATTAAGTGACCCGCCTAAAGCGGGTTTTTTGGTGTTCCTTAAAAATTATAATAAGATACCATCCTCCTAAGTTTGCATTTCGAGCCGTATATGAATAATACCTAAAGGTGAGAAGTAAAAGCGGGAGGGTTACCTTTAATTTGTGGCAAAGGGAAGGGCCCATGGCGCAACGGCTAGCGCGCCTGATTTGCATTCAGGAGGTTAAGGGTTCAAATCCCTTTGGGTCCACCCAAATCAGAGTGAAAGAGCAAGAGAGCAGGAGAGTATAAGAGAATGATTAACTTAAACTCTTCAACTTTTTTACTATTAAGCTCTACTTGATTTAGTACTTGGTACGTGGTGGTTGGCCTCCGGCTCGGAGAACCTCCGGCTCGGAGAGTGACTGGGATTTAGGATTTGTCGGTTGGCTACTGGATAATCTTATGTAGCGAACCGACAACTTCTAGATTCTAGGTATCAGCCACCATTTACCAGATACTAAAAAAGCAGTAAATTTGCTCCTTAAAAATTGAGGAGAAAGGCCGTTTCCTGTAATATCTCGCTTTATTGCGGGGTCGTACAGGAACGTAATTGAAGTCTTTACTAACGCAGACAGTGAATGCCTAGGATTTACCTACCGAAGAAGGACGCACATGGTTGCGATAATCGCCGGGGAGGAGCCACGATCCATTGATCCGACGGTGTCCGAATGGGGAAACCCAACCATAATTATATTTGGTTACCCTATGGTAAAAATCCCGACTTGTCGGGGTATAACCGTAGCGGGGGAGACCGCCCGAACTGAAACATCTAAGTAGGGTGAGGAAAATAAATCAAACGAGAGATTCCGTCAGTAGCGGCGAGCGAAAGCGGAATAGCCTAAACTGCCCCATATTCGCAAGAATATGGGCGCAGGGTTGCGGGATTCCAATATGGGTTCTTTATGAATAGTAGAAGTATCTGGAATGGTACACCATAGAAAGTGAAAGTCTTGTATACAAAATTTATAAAGAATCTTAGGAATATCCCAAGTACCACGGTGCATCTACACCGTGGGAAGCTGGGGGAACCATCCTCCAAGGCTAAATATAGGTAGATACCGATAGTGAACAAGTACCGTGAGGGAAAGGCGAAAAGAAGGGCGAGACGCCCAGTGAAATAGAACCTGAAACTGTTTGCGGACAAACCGATAGAGCCCCGCACCAAATTGGCAGCTGATTTTCAAAATATGAGACATGAGTTTATTTATTGTTTAAACTTTCAATAAACTTAAAGTTTAGTTAATGTTAACATTCAAATCAATGAAATATTTTCTGCCAACTTGGTGCGGGGTGATATCGTGCCTATTGAAGAATGAGCCGGCGAGTGGCCGTTAGATAACTATCTAAACCCTTAAACGGGTGGAGGTGAAGGGAAACCGAGTGCGAATAGCGCGTGTTACCTTTTGGTAACGAGTATCTGATGGCCGACCCGAAACCAGGCGATCTAGCCATGAGCAGGGTGAATTCCGATGAAGATTGGAAGGAGGCCCGAACCCGTCGTTGTTGCAATAACGTGGGATGACTTGTGGATAGTGGTAATATGCCAACCGAGCCTGGAGATAGCTGGTTCTCCCCGAAAGGTCTATAGGGACCGTGGTACGAAAAGTATATTGATGGTAGAGATACTGGATGGATGAGAGAGCGCAAGCAATTTCATTCAACCAAACTCCGAATAACAATATATAACAACGTACTAGACAGTCGCATCGGGCTAAGCTGATGCGTCCAAAGGGAAACAACCCAGACTCTCGGCTAAGGCCTCTAAATCGCAGCTAAGTTTGAAAGGAAGTCGGTTTCCGTAAACAGCCAGGAGGTTGGCTTAGAAGCAGCCACCCTTTAAAGATAGCGTAACAGCTCACTGGTCGATGGAAGCAGGCGCCTAAAATTTATCGAGGATAAGTTGCGTGCCGAAGCTAGAGATACCTGTTCGTAGAACAGGAATGATAAATGCTAAATGATAAATGCTAAATGTAAAAGAAGCAGTAAGTTTAAATATGGCTTCTAATAATACATTGGTTATTTGCCATTGGAAATTGGTCATTCCCGCTCTGCGAGCGGGTGTGGTAGGGGAGCGTTCCGTATCCAGTGAAGCTTCGCCGTGAGGCGGAGTGGAAGGTACGGAAGTGAGAATGCCGGTATGAGTAGCGTACAATCCCAGTGAGAATCTGGGACGCCGTAAGCCCAAGGTTTCCGTCGCTAGGTTCGTCCACGACGGGTTAGTCGATACCTAAGATGAGCCCCGCACCTAAGTGGCATAAAATATTACCTTAATTGGATCAGATTAACCTTAATAATTTATTTGAAGAATATAGTTTAGTGATTATTAAGAGTAAGATTCATATTTTGGAAAATAAGATGCCATTTTGGTGCGGGGGTAGTCGATGGATGAGTGGTTAAAATTCCACTATTTGTTTTAGATCGCCCACCACGTTCATGCGCAAGTACTGAACGTGGAGCTGGGGATTGACTGGATAGGATGATTAAAGTCCCGATGTGATATCGGGGTGTAAGCTGTTAGATAGGGTCAGTTGGAAAATCCGCTGAAACGATTAATCAAGCAGCAATGCAGAGCCCTAAGAGATTGGGGCAATTTTATCCCATTCTGTCTACAAGAAAAGGTTCGCAGCGAGATCTAAATCAAGTCGTACCGCAAACCAACACAGGTGGGCAGCTAGAGAATAGTAAGGCGAGCGAGAGAAAGAGGTTTAAGGAACTCGGCAAAAAAGCTGGATGTAACTTCGGAAGATATCCTCCCCGCACCAATTTAGCAGAAAATATTACTGATTCGAATTTGAGTCTTATTTTATATTTAACTTGAATAATATTACTTAAGTTTTATATAAGTAGGATTCATATTTTGGAGAATCAGCTGCTAAATTGGTGCGGGGCGCAGCAAATGTTTGCTAACCGACTGTTTATCAAAAACACAGGTCCGTGCAAAGCTGAAAGGCAAAGTATACGGGCTGACGCCTGCCCAGTGCCGGTAAGTTAAGCGGCGTTGTGCTTCGCACAAAGAATGTTAAATGACCAAAAGGCAAATGCTAAATGAATTTAATTTATCATTTTGTTTTTTATAATTTGGCTTTTTTGCGCGAAGCGCAGCAATGTCAAGCTCCGGTAAACGGCAGCAGTAACTATGAAATAGTCGTAGTTCTAAAACCTAGCTATATGCTGGAATATCCGTACTGTAGTGATTTTCAAGTAGAATGGAAATAACGAACAGTTGAAGTATCTGACGCTACCATTTAAAATGGTAACAATGCGATCAGTGCGGACAATCAGCAGGAAAGGCCTCCAAGTAATTTCTAATTACTAATTTCTAATTAACCTAATCAAACCCCAATTTAAGAATGACCCAACTAAGTTTTGTTTTAGTCATTTGAAATTGGTCATTAAATAATTTGTTAGAAATTAGAGCAATTAAGTCAATTAGTAATTTTTGAAGGAATCCTCAGAGACTACACGCTAGGCTACGTTCAGTTTACATGAACGTGGATGATATAGTCCGATCTGCATAGCAATATGCAGTCTACGTAAAATCGTAGTCCCGGATTCGATCGGGATAACATATTGAACTGTTCTACGGTAGCGAAGTCCCTCGTCGGGTAAGTTCCGACCTGCACGAAAGGCGTAACGAGTTAGCAACTGTCTCAAGCCTCTACTCGGCGAAATTGCGTTGGCTGTGAAGACGCGGCCTAATTCCACCAGGACAAAAAGACCCCGTGGAGCTTTACTGTAGCTTAACATTGGTTTGTGCGATCTAATTGTTTAGAGTAGGAGGGAGCCCGTGTGTAGCACGGAAATGCTAAATGCTAAAAAGATGAATGCTAAATGAAACTAATTTATCATTTGCTTTTTTGTAATTTGACATTTGCGAGCTATGCGCGAGCGACACTGAAACACCTCCCTTTAGAGCGTGGCAAGTCTTACCTAATCCCGATGAATACTCGGGAAGGGAAAGTGTTAGGTGGGCAGTTTTACTGGGGCGGTACCTTGCCAAAGAGTAACGCAAGGGTACAAAGGTTGGCTTAGCACGGATGGACATCGTGCGTAATGTATAAAGGCAAAAGCCAGCTTGACTGCGAGAGTGACGGCTCAAGCAGGTACGAAAGTAGGTCTTAGTGATCCTCCAATCCTGCATGGAAGGGTTGGAGCTTAACGGATAAAAGCTACCCCGGGGATAACAGAGTAGTCGCGCCCGAGCGTCCATAGCGACGGCGCGGATCGCTACCTCGATGTCGGCTCACCACATCCTGGCGCTGGAGAAGGTGCCAAGGGTTGGTCTGTTCGCCCATTAAAGTGGTACGTGAGCTGGGTTCAGAACGTCGTGAGACAGTTCGGACTCTATCCGGTGGAATCGTAGAACCTTGAAGGAAGCTGTGCTCAGTACGAGAGGACCAGCATGGGGGAATCTCTGGTGTGCCGGTTGTGGCGTCAGCCGCAAAGCCGGGTAGCTATATTCCCAAGGGATAACCGCTGAAAGCATCTAAGTGGGAAGCCCCTCCTAAGATTAGGGTTCATTTTAGACTCCTGGAAGAATACCAGGTCGCCGCAAGGCGAACCTCGTCTGGCTCGCAAGAGCGAGACGGGTTGTTCGGCAGGGTGTGGAAGGACAGTAATGTCTTAAGCTAACCTGATCCGAATAAGTCGATAAGACTTTATACTAAAGATCTTCTGCATTTTTGCAGTAAGACTTTTTTCTTTCTCCTCAATTTTTGAGGTACAAATTAGTTTGTACCGAAATCCTCCTGTAAACGCTCCTTAAGGCGTGTATGAATAGTACTGAAAAGCCTTAAGGTTAGTTTCGGAGGACTTTAATAAATTTACTGTTTCAGGATAGTGTCCTGGTGATCGGAGCGGTCTGGTACCACCTGAATCCATTCCGAACTCAGAAGTGAAACGGATCAGCGGCGACGATAGTTGTGGGGCAACTCACCGCGAAAATAGCTCATCGCCAGGACAGTATTCTGAAATTATAAAAAATCCGCCTGCCACGTATAATTGCTCTTGCGATGCGAACATGTAGTTTTCGGGAGCAAGTAAGATTTGTACCGTGGCCAGGACAGTGTTCTGGATTTAGGCTCCACCCGAGAAATTATCCCTTGTTATAGGTAGCAATTTGTTATAAAATCAGGATCTAAACTAGAAAGGTGGTTATGATGTGTGACTCTGCAAAAGTCCTCTTCGGTATCTAAAAATAAATCGCCAAAACAAAAAAGTGGCGAAGCTCAGACAATGGAAGAACTCCTAGCTTTGTATGGTAGTGGTGGATCTTCTTTGAAAAGGGGAGACAAGGTTAAAGGAAAAATTATTGCTAAAGAATCCAAACGCCTGGTTTTGGATATCGGAGCAAAAGGTGAGGGCATCGTAGCTGAAAAAGCGTATCAGGAATCGAAAGATTATATTAAGGAATTGAAAGTCGGAGATGAAGTAACTGCCTCCGTAATTGTTGGAGAAACGCCCGACGGATATACAATTCTTTCTCTCAGAAATGCAATGGCGGATTCTGCGTGGAAGAAACTTGAAGAAGCTAGGGAGGCAAAAAAGCCGGTAGCAGTTCTTGGTAACTCCCATTCAACCTCGGGTTTAACGGTTGAGGTAGAAGGTCTTTATGGCTTTGTTCCTACCACCCAATTGGGTAAAGAAGCTTCAAAAAATCCTCAAAGTCTCGTTGGTAAACATTTCAAAGTATTGGTAATTGATCTTAACAGAAGCGAAAATAAAATAATACTTTCCGAAAAAGAGGTATCTGAGGCGGAAGATTTAAAGGAAGTCCGCTTTGCTTATGAAAAAATTAAAGAAGGTGAAATTTACGAGGGAAAGGTCACCACAGTATCGAACTTTGGCTGTTTTATCGAAATTGAGGTCGCTATCGATAAGAAAAAGATTGCTAAAGTTGAAGGCCTTGTACATATTTCTGAGATTTCCTGGAGTAAAATCACGTCAGTTGCTGATAATGTCACTGAGGGCGAAAAAGTTAAGGTCAAGGTAATTTCAAAAAATGAACCCTTACAAAAGGGTGGTGCTTCCCGGCTTGCCCTGTCTATTAAACAAGCCAAAGGCGATCCCTGGAAGAACGCGGCTAAGAAATATAAAAAGGACGACAAAGTAAAGGGATCTGTTGTAAGACTTTCTGACTTCGGTGCGTTCGTTGAATTGGAGGAGGGAGTTGAGGGACTTATTCATATAACAAAAATTCCACCGGGACAAAAACTGGAAGTCGGTAAGTCTATTGATGTTTATATAGAGGATATTGATCCGGATACAAGAAAATTATCCCTAGGTGTAGTTTTAACTACAAAACCCGTTGGATATAAGTAATAACTTATAACTCATAACTCATAACTAATAACTAATAACTAATAACCCCATTTCCTACTTGAAGTCTGTTAAATATCTCCTTACTATAAATTTGTGCTTACCCAAACCAAACTGCCCAAGTTAGAAAAAGGCTTCATACATTTTTTTATAATTGTAATTGCCCTTATTAGTATTGCTATTGTTACTTATCTTGTGCTTAATAACACTTTCGATATAAGAAATCAAGCGAAAGGGATTCAAACTGAGCATTTGCGAGTGGGCGAATCGGCAGGGGTTTACTGCCTTGGGCAGACACTTGAGGCCAATCTTGATGAAGGCGACTCGCGTTTGTTTGTCAGATGTAGCGGGAGAACCGATCTCACTACCCGACCCAAAGGTGGGAGAAATATATATATTCTTACTCAGGAAGAGTCGGGATACTTAATATGCGACAACGGAACGTTTACTTTAAACTGGGCTAGCGATAGTCGATCCCTTGAGGCTCTTTGTTCGTCAATTTCTATACTACCAACTCTAACTCCTACGCCCACTCCCAAACCGACCTCAACTCCGGCTCTTACGCTATCACCAACTCCCGAGCCCGTTACAGACGGTGTGCCTTTCGCACCTTTCCACTTTGGAGAATCGGCGGGTGATTACAATGTTATGCGTAACGGTGTTAGAGCGGGAGATCTTTTCACCGGGGCATTTATGAGTATAGGCTCCAATAGTGCCATAACAACCGTTGAATCTTTGTTTGCCGCGGCAAAAGCCGAGGGCAGTAAGGTAATTGCAAGCCCATCTGTCTCGGACCCGTGTTATTACTGGGATGGAGCTACATTCAATCAATCGCAGTTTGTGACTGATATCAAAAGGATACTGCCTTCAATTGTAAAGTACAAAGATACAGTCATTGGCATTATGGTTTTAAACGAACCGCACGATCCTACTAGATGTGTTAAGATTCCGGCATCTACTTTGTACAACGTGGCTAAGGCTGTACGGGCGGAGTTTGTTCCAAACGGTTTGGCTTCTAATTTTCCATTTGGGTATGGAGTTCATCCCAGTTATTTTTTAACTGTTGCGAACGACGGAACGATTAACTTTGCGAATGCACAATATACACCTAAAAAAGGGACGGTTCAGAGTTTTGTAACCAGTCAGCAAGCGGACGCAACCACAACAGGCATGAAATTATATTTCACTGTCAACGCTACTCAGGATCTCAACTTGGCCAGTGATTTAAAATATATGTGCGACAATTTAGATAAAAGTAGGGTTTTGATGGTAGGATACTGGACATGGGGGAATACTGCGGTAGATTTCTCTACACTTCTCGCGGCAAGGGATAGCTGCAAGGCCAGATAATAACTGGGGGATATTTTGACATCTGATATAATCCACTTAATGGCTAAGTTTTCCTCTAAATACGTGTGTCAATCCTACGCAAGCTTAGCATTTGCCTTTTTGGAAGTATCCCACCCGCGACATCCAAACGCAGTTTACGGCTCATGCTGCACTTCAGAAGGATTTCCACACGAAAGGAGAAAAAATGTCAAAATCTAGTACTTCTTTCGTGTGTCAACAGTGTGGGTATGAATCTCCCCGCTGGTTTGTCCCGCACAGAACTTACTTGCTCCCGAGGTTTACAGCCTCGCGTCGCAAGAGCGTTTATGTGGGACTGCACCATCCTGTATATAATAATTACCTATGGTAAAAAACAGATCACAATATGTCTGTCAGCAGTGTGGATTTTCCCAAGTGGGATGGTTTGGGAAGTGTCCTGAGTGCGGAGCTTGGAACAGTGCTGTCGAAACGGCTGTTGCGACAGGGCGTGAGAGTAGAAGAGCAGGAGAGTATAAGAAAAGTGAAGCAAAACTAGTTTCCTTGGCTTCAGTTTCAATCAGTGCAACTGCGAGGATGTCAACCAAGATTACCGAGTTAGACAGGGTATTGGGCGGAGGACTGGTAAAAGGACAGGTGATTTTGATTGCGGGTGAACCCGGTATCGGTAAATCAACAATCCTTTTACAGCTTGCCGATAAATTAGGGAATGCTTTATATGTTTCGGGAGAAGAGTCGGTCAGCCAGATAAAAGTCAGAGCTGATAGACTGGGTATAAAAAATAAGAAGATCCAAATATTAGAAGAGACGGATATTGATACTGTTATTCAAGAAGTATCAAGTGCAGGAAAGGTATCAAACGTATCAAAAGCCAACTCAAATGGTACTTTTCTCATTGTTGACTCAATACAGACAATGCAGACATCCGATCTATCAGGTATGGCCGGTTCTGTGGGACAAGTTAGAGAATCTGCATACAGACTTGTAAAACTTGCTAAATCTCGAAATATACCGATATTTATCGTAGGTCACGTTACAAAAGAGGGAACAGTTGCCGGTCCATCGGTCCTAATGCACATTGTCGATACGGTATTGTGGTTTGAAGGAGATAGAACGACTGCGACAAGAATACTCCGGGCAGTCAAAAACCGTTTCGGTCCGACTGATGAGGTAGGGGTATTTGAAATGCAAGATAGGGGCCTTGAACCCGTTGATAACCCTGAAAAATTATTTTTATCTGCTGGTAATAAAAACTCATCCGGAAATGTAATCACCTCGGTACTCCAGGGAACCAGACCTCTTCTTATCGAAATACAGTCATTAGTTGTTAGTACAAAATTACCGATTCCGCGAAGGGTTGCGCAGGGCATGGATGCGAAACGACTTGAGCTTTTATTAGCTGTATTAACCAGGCGTTGCGGCCTCCCACTGTATGAATTTGACGTTTTTGTTAATATTGCCGGTGGGATTACGATAAAAAATGACCCTTCGGCCGATTTGGCAGTATGTTTATCACTAGCCTCTAGTTTTTTTGATAAACCACTTCCTAGAAATGTTGTTGCAACTGGTGAGATAGGACTTTTGGGAGATGTTCGTGGTGTTGTCGCCGAAGAGCGAAGAATTAAAGAAGCAAGAAGATTGGGTTATACAAAAGTAATTTCAAATAGAGAAGTAAACTATCTTCAGGAAGCGATTAAGAAGTACATTAAATAGTTTCAGCCATCGGCTGATCCGCCTTTGGCAGAACTTCATTATTTTGTTATTTAGTAACTTCGTTACTTAGAAAAAAACAGTAAGAATTTATTAGTTGGTTTGCGAAGTAACCAAATAGCAATTAACGAACTAACGATTTGCACAACTTATCCACAATTATTTTAACGACCGTAAATTTGCCGTAGATCTGTAGCTAATTTAACACACACCCGTATTATAGGGAAAGAGGAATTAGGAATAAACGTAACTATGGGATTTGACAATAATAAAGGAAGATGTAAAATATGGACAGTTAACCAGCTCTTTACAAAGGGAATAACTACTCGCCGTGTCTTACCTTTCGCCTTAGTAAATTTCTACTACGGCTCAAGGAGCGATCACTTGCGGGTTGTTTGAATTCCTTTGAAGAGAGAATTGCAAAGAATTCAAACAAAAAAGAGCATCACTATCGATGGTCCTAACCTTAAATAAAGAGGACACGAATAGAAATGCTCTTTTAATTAGCATTTATCCCGATTTGATCGGGACAAATCTGGTTATCTCGCGGACAGGCAAAGCAAGATAAGCTAATAATAAGTAATAGATTTTTTTAATAATTTGTCAAGACCGAGTTTACTCAGTCTTGCGAAGACTTAGTAGAAAAGTTAACAGCTTTTCGTTTCTCTATAGAGTAACTTGGAGAATAAAGAGCCGCACATTGGGTTCTAGTTTGAGGGGGTGCTTAAACGGGATAAATTGGTCAGGCGGCACGTCGAACGTGCCAGGTACGTTTAAATTGCAGCGGAAGACGATTGATATCTTGAGGGGGCGGGTGGAGTGTTGGGGGACGGTTAATTAGCCTTCGGCAATTAACGTCCCAAGCAGGCTTGACCCGTAAGAACTTTGTTGATTTCTTCCTTCGCGGGGCGGGTGGAGTGTTGGGCAGGCGCTCTACCCGTTCCTCGAGGGTGGAAAAGTTTCTTACGGGTCGCTCTACCCGGGACGTCTGACGTCCCCCGTTCCTTCAGGGTATCACGGCTGCGATTTATTGACGTGTGCCGCTCTACTTGGTAAGTCTGACTTACCCCGTTCCTTGAGACTAGAATGGTGCGGTTTTTTTGTTAAAAGACCCCATTAAGCTTGAAAATTAGCACAAATAGTCCTATAATATTGATATTAATGTGTATATGAGAATAAAATCATTAATAGTTAGTTTAGTATTTATTATTGCAACTGCCTTTAATGGCGTATCTTCTGTGGCTGCACAGGAGATACCAACGGGTAAATATTTAGGGGATTATTACAATGGCAAGAATTTTGATACGCTCGTTATGTCCCGCTATGATGACAAGATAGAGTTTAACTGGTTTATCCGTTCTCCTGATTCCAAAATAGGTAGAGATAATTTTTCAATCCGCTGGCAGGGTAAATTTAACTTCGACAATTCTTTATATGAATTTACGGTCGTCTCAGATGATGGAGCTCGTATGTATCTTGATGGTGAAAAGATTATCGATGCTTGGACAGTACAGCAGTATCGATCTTATAAAGTTAGAAAAGAGGTCTCTGCCGGGACTCACACAATTGTTGTTGAGTATTTTGAGAGTGGCATGTACGCGGCAGTAAGAGCATTTTGGGAAAAAGTTACCCCCAGTGTAACAGCGGTTACACCTCAACCGGGAACAAATTATCCGACGGGTGTTCCTTCTAATTTGGCAGGGCTATACGACAGCAGTTGTGTTGAACTTATCGCTACTCCAATAGAGGGTTCGACTCCTTTAACAGTCGAATTTACAGGCGCGGGATATGATCCTTATGGACTTATTGCTAAATACAGATTTAATTTCGGTGACGGTGGGGAGGACAGTATCAAGGAAACCGAAGATTATTTTGCTACCTATGTCTATAATAAGGGCGGAGGTTTTAATCCCACTCTTCAAGTGCAAGACAGCAAAGGCGTTTGGAAGACATCGGATGATTGTAAAATTACGCTTGCCGTTAAAGGAAATACCGGAATTGGTGGAGGGGGCGATTTGGATCCCGCTCCGATGGCTACAGTTAGTTCACTGCCGGAAACAGGCCTGTATGATAATCCGCTTTTAGCCTTTGTTTCGCTTCTTGGAACGGGTTTATTGGGAATATACCTAATGAGGCGTTTTAGAACTGTTTAATGCGATATCACTTAAATCCCCGGCGTTTATGCGGGGATGTAGTGAAATTTTGCGATTTATGAAATAAATCGCAGAGCATGAAGATGCCACGGGCTTTAGCCTGTGGTGAATTCACATATTTATATGACGCTTGAGATAGAAATATACAATTCCCGGTTATCAAAAATGCGAGGGGAGCACAAAGTAGTAATCTTATCCCCCTTCGCGAAAAACCACAATCGTGAGATTGAGGGTGGAAGCGAAGAGCATTTCGCTTCGGAGGGATTTCATTCCCGACAAAGCGAGGGGAGAAGATACCCCGAGCGTAAGCTCGAGGGAGATTTATCTCCTATAGAGAGATTTGCGTATGGCTTTTTAAGATATTTGGGAGCTTCACTTTTAGGATTCGTGTTCTTATATATGTTTTTCATTTATCAGCCGGTTTTAACTGACGAGATTAATTATTATGCTAAAAGCGGGAATAATATTGAAACCCAAAGCGTTGTTCCCGATCCGATATATGCCCAAGAGCGTGAAAAGATAAAAGAAGAAGCGGAAAGCTATGGTATTTCCTCAAGCTTTTCGATTGGTATCCCAAAGATTCAGGCTTATTCTAATATTCTTCCCAACATCGATCCGGCAAATTCTGACGAGTATATAAGTGCCTTATCCAAAGGGGTCGCGCACGCAAGAGGAACATACTTTCCGGGTCAGGGAAAGGGGATTTACTTGTTTTCGCATTCTACTAATTCTCCTTTGAGTGTGGCGAGGTATAATGCTGTTTTTTATCTCTTGGATAAGCTTGAAGCGAATGATCGGATCATTCTGTATTTTTCTGATAATAAATATATCTATGAAGTCACAGAAAGGTATATCACCCCCGCTTCAGACACGTCTTATTTGACTAATAATTATAATAAAGAAACTCTGATACTACAAACCTGCAATCCGCCGGGAACAACCTGGAAACGCTTGATTATTATTGCGAAGCCTGTTGACAAGTGACTTAATCTAAAATAGAATATGGGTGGTTGAGATTTGTTTGCCTCTTTAAGATGAATCTACCTTCCGTTTTTTGACAAGTATGTTATTTGTCTGACCTGTATGGTTTACAAAAGTAAAATTACAGAAACTTCTCCTGAACCGCGAGATGTTCAAGAAAGCTCGATGGATATGCAGCCTGAAATGAATGGGTCAGATAGTTCAATGGCGGGCTTGGTAATTGATCAGAGAATTATTCCTGATTCAAATTTACCAACCCAGTACGTCGAGGGTATTCTGGATATTGCCAATGAGGGTTCGGGGCTACTTAGGCCTAATTTTGCTCCGAGTGACAGAGACGTTTATATTTCTGCTTCCCAAATAAGGCGATTTAATTTACGGGTGGGGGACTTGGTCGGTGGGCAAGCCAGAAGTCCTAAGGAAAATGAACGATATTGGGGACTTTTGAAGGTAGAAAAGGTCAATGGTGAAGATATTGAGACTATAGGAACTCGTGTACATTTTGATGATTTAACTGCGCTATATCCCGATACACAAATAATGCTTTCGATAGAAGATGGGCCTCTGACAACGCGTGTAATTGATTTGATTGCGCCAATCGGTTTTGGCCAAAGAGGTTTGGTGGTCTCACCGCCCAAAGCGGGTAAAACTTGGCTTTTGAAAGACATCATTTCGGGCATTGCCAAGAACTACCCAGAAAAAAACTCAAAACTCAAAACTCCCACCGGGTCGGGTCAGCGACAAAACTCAAAACGCGTTCATCTTATGGCGGTACTAATCGGCGAAAGGCCGGAGGAGGTAACTGATATTAAAAGACATATGACAGATATAACCGATGGCATGGGCGAGGTAGCTTCGTCTAATTTTGACGAGGCTCCTGATGCTCAGACAAGAGTAGGTGAGTTAGCTCTCGATAGAGCAAGAAGAATGGTAGAAAAGGGAGCCGATGTTGTAATACTCCTGGATTCGATAACCCGTATGGCACGCGCATATAATTTAGCACTTCCGACATCGGGACGTACCTTGACCGGCGGATTCGATCCCGTAGCCCTCTATCCTGCTAAAAAATTCTTTGGAGCAGCTCGAAAAATTGAGAATGGTGGATCATTGACAATTATCGGTACATGTCTTGTTGATACAGGATCGAGGATGGACGACCTGATTTATGAAGAATTTAAGGGTACCGGTAATATGGAGCTGCATCTTGACAGAAAATTAGCTGACAGGAGAATTTTTCCGGCTATTAACGTAACCCGTTCCGGTACACGGCAGGAAGAGCTTTTGTACGGCAAAGACGTAATACCGCAGGTTGTAACTCTTAGGCGCATGCTTGACATGGTCTCCGATGATGAACGAACTGAAACACTTCTCGAGAGACTCAAAAAAACCAAAACCAACAAGGACTTTCTCGAGAGTTTAAAAGTAGGTTAATGAGAAAGCTTGTAATTGTTGCTTCTTCGTGCTATCTTTTTCCTTGTCAGCGTAATCTATGAGAGTTATTCCTCAGAGACCGGAAAAAATACTTTTCAAGATTAACTTCTACTTTACGAAAAAATTGAGGCAGGATTTAGCATTTATTTTAAAAGACCTGATTCAATTTGCAAGTGAACTCGGCAGATTCGTTTTGAAAAGGTTGCATATATCATATTCCCATTTCGAGATAGGTAAGGGTGTATTGGTAACATCGCTTTACAGGCAAAGGGGGAAATACGCAAAGAGGCTCATCCATTCGGGAATGGCCGGATTAGCCGGATTGGCAGTAGTTCTCGCCCCCGTTGTTGCACAGGAGTTTCCGGGAAGAAATGTTGATCCCTGGAGTATCCCGTCATCTTCTGTTGTCTTATCCAGTGCTACGCAAAGCACAGAGATATCGACAAACTTTTCGGACAAGGTAAGGGGAGAAATAATCGAATACACAGTTCAAAAAGGGGATGCAGTCAGCTCGATTGCTGATAAATACGGGATATCCTCTGATACTATTCGTTGGCAGAATAATCTGAAGAGTAAAGATGCGATTAAAGAAGGCCAAAGCTTAGAAATATTACCGGTTACAGGTGTGTCGCATAAGGTGAAGAAAGGTGATACCGTTTATTCTATTGCGAAACAGTATGATATAGATCCGCAGGTAATAGTTAACTATCCTTTTAATACTTATTCAAATGATGAGAAGTTTGAATTGGCAATTGGCCAAACAGTTATCGTTCCTGAGGGTGTAAAGACAGAGGAGGTTTACGGGCCTCCTGTCGCGAGAATAAAACAAACAACTCCCGATGCCGGAACGGTTGTTGCTTCAGGCATATTCGTCTGGCCGGCAAGCGGAACAATTACTCAACGCTTTGTTTGGTACCACCCGGGACTTGATATTGCAAACAGAGGCATGCCTGATGTCTTGGCCGCTGATTCAGGAACTGTAATTGTTGCCGGCTGGCCGGATAATTATGGATATGGTAACAGAATAATTATCGATCATGGTAATGGCTATAAGACGTTATATGGCCATTTATCAAAGTTTTATGTTGTACCGGGACAGACAGTTGCAAGGGGAAATGCTATAGCTAAAATGGGAAGTACCGGTAGGTCAACCGGGCCTCATTTGCACTTTGAAGTCATCCGCTCGGGAGTTCACATCAACCCGCTAACAGTGTTGAAATAACACATAACTCATAACAAACTAACGAAGCACGAATCATGAATTATGGGGAATGCGATACGAATTAACGTACTATAGAAAAACGCAGAACGATATATTACAAAGAAATAGATGATTGAAGTATAATAAGCATTACCATTCGCGGGCTCATAGTTAAACGGTAGAACATACCCTTCGCATGGGTAAGATCCGAGTTCGATTCTCGGTGAGTCCACGAGAGTTAATAAATTTTCAGTAATACGCCAAATATTATAAAGAAGAATTGGATGGGGATCGGGCTCACTGGAGTACTCTTTGTTAACGATGCTTGTACGAGGCTTATAACCGAGTATATATTTCCCCAATACCTGATCTCCGTTATGGAATCGTTTGGTTTCGGGAAGTGGCATATAACGATCTGTTTGTATTATATATTATAAAGTATTCAAGAAAACCCCGCTCAGTGGGGATGAGTAGGCACATACTCGAGCCTGTAAAATGTTATAAAGTTGCTCCTCATTCCTTGACATATTGTCATATTGATGCTAAAGTAATTCCAAATGGACTTAGTTAGAACAACTATTCGTTTAAGAAAGATTTTAAAGAAAAAGGCCGAACAGAGTGCAGTTGAGAATAATACTACTTTGCAGGCCATATTCAATGAAGCACTTGATGCCTATTTGCAAGAAGTCGCGAGAAAAAAAGCTAAGGAAATTATCTTTAAAGTTCATAGTTTGGGACGACCTCTGGATAATCTGACAAGAAGTGACTATTACTCTGAACCTAATATAAAATGATTCTCCTTGATTCTAACGTCCTAATCTACGCGATTAACGCTGACTCTCCCAAAATCCAAGAAGCACAAAAGTTTATAAATGAAAACAAAGAAAATTTATGTGTAGCACATCAAAATATTTTTGAAACTCTTAGAGTATTGACTCATCCTAAATTCCCCAATCCAATGACGTCAAAAAGCGCAATCGAAGCCATCAGTGCTATAACAGATCACTTAGTAAACATTACTCCAACTTTTGAAACTAAATTTGTAGCGCTTGAGCTATTAAAAAAATACGAAATTATCTCAGATAATATTTTTGATACTTATTTGGCTTCAACAATGCTTACCAATGACGTTTCGATAATTGCAACTGACAACGAAAAATATTTTTCCGTTTTTGAAGAGATTAAAATTATTAATCCATTTCGTAAGGTTTAGCAGATACTTTCCATATCAGTCATTTTCTCAAGGAATTGGGGCGGTGATTTTGGTTGACGAGTACCAAAGAATAAAAAGAACTACATCTGCTAATGTTAGAAAGACAATCAAGATAATCAGTATAACCTCGGATTTTTTTGCTTTGTCGTTATTTGTATCAAGCCGTAATGACGGAGTTTCGCTGCTCTCCTTTTGGAAAACATTCTGACTTGGGGCGGGCATCACTTGGCTAATCGGGTTAAGTATGCTCAGTGGCCTCTGGTCTAGTGTGATGGGAGATGGGGGTGGAGATTCTCTTATGAGTATGGGAGGATTTGGTTCAACCGGGCGAATCTCTTCAACATGATGCACCGGAGGTACAATTGGTATTTCAGTATCGGGGGTGATGGGTACAGGAGGGATGGGGGAGATGGGTTGTGTTAATGGTACAGTTGGCGAATCAGGTACGGACGCGGTTGTGGATTTTTCAGTTTCGATTGGTTTTGTTTCAGTGGTACTTGTCTCATCGCGGGTATATTTTTTATTGAATAAACTATCTAAGTCATTTTTACTGAAGTACCGATGACCGCCAGGGGAGCGTAGAGGTACAATTCTACCTCGCGCCTCCCAGCGTCGAAGGGTATCGATTGATACGCCTAAATACTCTGCAGCTTCTCCAATACTCAATAATTTGTTCGGTTCAATATCTACCATTAAAGATATATGAGCAGGAAAGGATGATTGGCTATGTATTGTATCACACCCGATTAGGCTTTAGTGTAATAAGTTGATCTGCCTTTGCCATGAACGAAGACAATCTCAAGGTTTAGGAGTTTTGCCAAGTCGCGTGATGCAGTAATTTGAGATGTACCGAAACTCTTCTTAACCATTTTATTAGTAATCCTCGAGCCGGGAGATTCGAGAAGTGCAATAATTTCTTTTTGGCGTTCGTTTAATTTGAAATAAGATGAGGAAATATCTGTGGTAAATCTGATGTCTTCTACTCCTGCGAGTGCTTTTTCAAGTTGGGAGTGAAAGCCTTTGACAAAGTACTCGAGCCAGTAAGTCAGATTACCGCTTTTAGTGACATTTTCAATTGCGAGTTTCAGGCCAACCAGGTCACGTCTGAAATACTCCTCAAGAACAAGCATGTCACGGCAGTTGTAACCATTTTTATAAAGATACAAATAAGGCATGAGCCTTGCCATCCTGCCGTTGCCGTCATCAAAGGGCGCAATTTCTATCATCTCAATCTGAGAAATACCGGCCTGAATTACCGGATGTTCCGTACTTTGATTGAGAAAATCAAAAAGCATATTTAATTCTTTTCTTTTCTTTAGACTTATATCCTGAGGTGAAATAATTTTGCAGCAGGTTTTATAGAGGCTTAGTAAGCTATTAAGGGTTACGTTTCTTCTTGTGACGAGCCACTCGTCTTTGATTTCGGTTAGTGCTTTCTGGTAATTTATCACCTGTCTGCCTTCTCTTTTTTTATTGTCATGTGAGACGAGAATTTTAGCCATGTGGTTTTTTGATAGTGGGTTCGCGGACAAAATAAGTGACCAGTAAATTCTTGCGATGGTGGTTTCCCATTTAAGCCTTTGTTCATTCTTCAAAGATAATGGAATAAGAAGAAGTTTATTATTTAAGGCATCGATTTTTGCAAGAGTATCTTTGATAGTGGGGGATAAATTATATGCTAAAATCATGTGTTTAAAAGTTTTGCAGCCTTTTGACTGAGTCAACTCTTTTCTAAAAAAGGTTATCATAATTATATCATCGTGTCAAATTGCCAATTCACCGACTTTTGTAAGGCTAAATATATAAATAGCGATAAGATTATGATAAGAATAGATATGCCTGTAAATGGCTATTGACAAGACAAATTAACCTCTACATACTGGATATGCTAGTTAAAGATAAGTTGTCTGCCCGGACCTTTAACAATTCATTGCATTTAGCAAACACTAAAACAGTCTGGATACAAGCGTAATCTTGATTCCGGATCCATTAGTTTAAATTTAGCAAAGATACTGGGCGCCGACCTCTCTAGCAAAAAAAGGAGGTGATTAACTTGTTAAGCAACATTGGAACCCCAGAATTAGTAGTAATTTCTTTGGTTATGTTGTTTCTATTTGGCGGCAGAAAACTTCCTGAGTTATCAAAGGGAGTAGCCGATTCTGTAAGAGAATTCAGAAAAGCTACCAAAGAGAAAATCTAAATTCTATGACTACTGCCAAGAAGGCTATAACTATTTCGGCGTTTTTGGCAGCCTCTGCCCTTGCCCTGGCTGGTAATGTAAATTTAGCCAGGGCTTCGGCAGGCAGCCCGCAAACATGTACAGTAGGTAGTGAGTGTGGCATCGGTGAGTTTTTGTACGATGACGAGTACACTCCGATAACAACTCCGGATATTTGTAGCATCACCAGCCGTTACCCAGACGGTACGTCTTATTTAGACAATCAAAATATGCCTCCGGCAGCTGAGTCTGACGGGTGGTACTCGTATGAATTCACAGCACCGGCGACGACAGGTTATTATCGTACACAAGTTTGTTGTACTGTCAGTTCAGAATTGTTATGCGTTGATAAAGATTTTGAAGTAACGGATGCAGCAACCTCGTCGGACCCCGACGCAATAGCCAGTGCTGTTTGGGGTTATTCTTCAAGAACACTTTCAAGTTTTGGGAGTTTAGCTGGTGACATTTGGAGCTATTCGACCAGGTCGCTATCAACTTTTGGGACGCTCATTTCTAATATGTGGAGTAATTCATCAAGAACTCTTACAGACCCGAGCTTAACTAGCGGTTCAATTGCGACAAAAACCGATTTGACGAATGCTACCGGATCGGGAATAACTTCTCTTACAACCGAAATTAACAATGTAAAAGATACGGCCGATGATACGAGGCTCCTTCTAGAAAAACTTGTCAATAAGCCAATTATTGAATATTCACTGGAGGATGATGTACCTGATTTGAATTCCAAAATAACTGAAACAAAGGCTGTTGCAAACCAACTCTACGTAAATAATCAGTATATCGTCAGTAAAATCGGAACACTTATAAAAAATTATGAGAAGACAGCCGAAAGCCAGGTTTTGGACCAGGTAATTGAGCTTAACGAGTTAGCGGGTGAAGAGTCCGATGTTGAAAATACTAATACGCTTTACGGGTCGATAAATTGGATTAATGATTCCTGGAACTGGGACGAGGGGGAGAAGATTAATGCTGAGACTTCAAACTTGAAAGAGGGTTTAGTCTCAATTCAAACGTCACTCGGTTCCGGTAAGGGAGATAAAAGTGCTAAGAAAGATCTTCAAAATCTATTTACCAATTCAGTAAGCCTTGAGAAATTGATCGGTACGGCGACTGATATTCAATCTGATGGTACTTTATACGGGAAAATTAAAAAGACCGAGAGTATTGCGCTGGCTCTGGACGGCAGGCAGAGTGAGGTCGAGAAGCTTTTGACTAATTGGGATTCAGTCCGGGGAGACAAAGATCTGATGACTAAAATCAGCGATTTGAAAAGAAAAGTTCTCGCTGTGAACCAGGTACCGAAGGGGTCGGTTGTGCTGGACAGTAAGACGGCAGATGCTAACTCGCCTGAAAAAAGTCAGAAAAACTCTCTGTTGTCTATGAGGGGGTTACTCGTTGCCAATAAACTATTATTAGCAAAAGGAGCAAGCTCCTATATTGCGAGTTCATGGCTTGAAGAGGGTAGTGTAATAATTAAATCCCTGGTTATCAATCCATCCAAGTTAATCAGTCAGGAGGCTATCTTGAAGTATTATTTACCACCCGAAATTCGCGAAGAGGACGTTCTCTCCCACGACGATCTCTTGTCGGTTAAATATGATGTGGAAAAAAATCAGTATTACGTTGACGGAAAAATTCCTTTAAGGGTAAATGAAACGCGAGTTCTCGCTATCCGGCTTGAAGATATTTTTGTAATTGGAAAAGACGAGGTTGATAGTTTTAGATCACAGGCAATTGATCTCTCAAGACCTTTAGAGAAAACGTCATATTTTGCCCAAGGAGTAACTCTTAAAAGCGATATTGATGCGTCCTTAGATAAGATCCTGTCCCTGCAAAAGAAAGCGATCACCCCCGAGCAAAGAATCCGCGCATATAGGGAAGCTTTGATAGAAAAAAATGCGGTGGAGACAAAGTTGGCAAAGCTTCAGGATTTGGTTACCCTAGCTGCATCAACAGGTACGCTTTTCGGTTTCATAGGAAGTGTAAATGCACTTACTGTTTGGGGACTCATCATTATTATGATAACGGGTTTTGTACTGATGGTTGTCTTTATGAAGAAAGCGTCAAGCGGAAAATCTAAATCTAGAAAAGGTAAAGGTGAGAAACAAGGACCAACAGGTATCTCGACGTCTGAGAGAAGCGTCAATGTAGGAAGGTGGATTAAATTCGGAATATCTTTCGGTGTCTTCGGAATCGTCGTTGCACTAGCCTCCGGATTTATTGTCGCCGGAGTTGTTTCAAATTCGGTAAGGCGGGAGATGGAGACTTCACAAAACAAGGACAATGTTGAGGAAAAAAAGCAAGGGGATGCGATAACTCCAGCACCAGTTGCGGAGGATAAAACTAAAACAAATGCCGTTGGTGGCCAGGAAATTGTTAGAATTAACGTTCCCCTTGGTTCTAAGCTCAATTTAAGAGAAGGACCGTCGAAAGAAGATAAAATACTTGCAAAATTAATAGATAGTTTGGACGCTGTAAAGATCAGTGAGGATGGAGATTGGGTAAATGTAGCAATTGCAGCGCATCTCTTGCCAGCATCTGGTAAGACAAGCGGAGATGCAGGTTTGGTAGGCGAGGGGACAGTTGCGGGTTGGGTCTCAGGTGATTATGTTGAAGAAGCTGTTACTTCTCCCAATGCGGCAGAAGATGATGTCAAGGAAGAACCGACTGTCTCCGTGGTACTGATTCTTAATACCTCAACGGGTTGGTTAAGAGTCAGGGAAAAGCCATCAGGTGGAGAAATAACGAAGGTATTACCCGGGGAAAAATATAGACTGCTAGGAGAAGATAATGGGTGGTATGAGATTGAACTTCAGGATGGAACTTCGGGGTGGGTTAGCTCAGAATATACTTCAATAGTGTCGGAATAGATATTCAGAAAATCGGAATCCTCAGAATACTCAGAAAATCAGATTATCAGATGGTCTGAAAGTTGGGTTTCCGGAAGTCTGGAGTCAGAGTCGTCTGAGTTTTCCGATTCTCACATATGTTAATATGGATCAATGAGTAAGGATGAAATCAAAGTTATTGCAGAAATTGTCGGAGGTGATCGAACTTACGCGCATTTTGTCAACAGAATAAATAAAGAGTTTGAGGCCGCCGATGAAGAGAGAAATTCCAAGGTTTATGTTTTATTTGTTGAAGATAGGGAAGGGGAGAAGGTAGGTTTCAGTGTCATCGGGCACTCTCCCGCTAAAATGCGGGTTTGGCAAAAGACGTTCAGGCTTGAGGGTTGGGTAGGGTCGGGTTTTACCATGTCGCCTGCGACCTACGAATTGATGTACATGTATGTCAAGCCGCAGTATCGAAAAGGTGGTTTCGGGGTAAAGCTCTTCAGAAAGACATTTAGTTTCGCCCGGGAGAAAAGGATCGAGGAAGTTTATGCATACGTCGGGGATAAAACCTCTGGTGCTCTGGATTTTTATAAAAGCATGAACGGAGAGGTATTATGTGATTTTTCGGATAGTGAAACGAGTAGTGCTTTTTTAAAATGGTCCGTTCGCTAACTTAGTTACCCCCATATTGAATAGAAAGTGCAGCGTAGCAGCGAGGATAAACCCTAGAATAATCAGTTTCTTATTAAGTAAAGTAGGTAACATAATTAAGACAGTTGTCACGACATGAAGCGGTAGTGTTAAAACAAGTCGCGTCACAAGAGTTGAAGGTGTGCCTACAGCCTGGATATTCAAAAGAAAGAAAAAGCTCTCACTTAGCGCAAAAAGGACTCCGACAACAGTCGCCGATATTAATCGCTCTTTCGTCGCTTCTTCCTCCTTAATAATCAAGAGTATATAAATGACTTTGACTAGTTCCTCAACTAAAAAAGGGAAGGGGAGAAGTTTTTCAACAGGCCAGAGTACAAAGGGGAGAAATAAGACCGATAAAAGGATAACTGGCATCATGGGGTGAATCGAAATTACTTTTATTTGTTTTTCATCGATTTTTTCAGCTCTCTTATTGATTCACCAAGCCCGCGTCCCAGCTCAGGCAATTTCCTTCCGCCGAAAAGAATTAAAAGTATAATCGCAATAATAATTAATTCAGTTGATCCGATACCTTTTACCATTAGTTATCACCTCCCCCGCACCTATTCTGGCTTCAAAAGACTCCTAACGAGTCTTCTTTTTAATTGAGCCAGGGCGCGTCCATAGTATTTAAGACGGAATTCCCGTTCCGTCGCATCGTCTTTTGATCTGTATACTTCTGTGTAAATTAACATCCAGGGTCCTCTATTTTTTGTCGATGTATTCTTATTTGCATTATGTTTACCAAGTCTTAATTTTAGATTCTTTGTAGAGCCGATGTATATTTCATAAGATTTTATACTCTGAATAACATACACATAATGCATAGCCAGAATCAGGTGCGGGGCTCCCGCTAATTTATTATAATAAATGCGATTTTAAAAATAGCTTATTCAATATTAGCGTAAGTTCAAAGAGCATTACAAGTGGAAGAGTCAAAAGCATCAGTGACAGGATATCGGTTGGAGGAAGAAGTGCGGCAAATATAATTGCTACGCAATATGCCAAAAATCTCTGTTTGATAAAGTCTTTGTATTTAATGACATTAAGTCGCATTAAAATAGTCATAATGATAGGAAATTCAAAGGCAACTCCGAGAAGGATGCCCGTTGTTATTATTTTTCCAAGCAGCAGGTTGATGTCCAGAAGATTCCCGATATTAAGCTCTTGTGATTTTTGGTAGAAGATGGTCACGATGTATTTCATAATTGATACACCGTAAAAAAATCCCAGGATGAAAAGAATTATAGTGACGGGGAGAAGAGTAATTGTAATTTTATATTCCTTTTTGGTCAGCGCAGGCCTTATAAAAGAGAGGATTTGAGCGAAAATGAGCGGGGCGGACACAATCACTCCAACTAAAAATCCACTATTTATAGATAAGGTAAAAAACTGGAAGGGCGAGGTAAAGACAATATTTACACCGGTCAGGTTCAGAAGATGCAGGATTGTACTTATTATTTTTTCATAATAAATAAACCCAAATATCCCGGAAACGAGAAAAATAGCTGCAATAAAAAACAATCTCTTCCTGATCTCCATCAGATACGGAAAATATTTATTGAAGCTGTCCTGTATCG
Organism: Candidatus Woesebacteria bacterium RIFCSPLOWO2_01_FULL_39_23; assembly: GCA_001793095.1. GTDB lineage: Bacteria > Patescibacteriota > Microgenomatia > UBA8517 > UBA8517 > HO2-FULL-38-9. The sequence continues at coordinate 41,087 of MGHG01000008.1, read as the reverse complement.
TCGCCGGTAGGAAACTTTCTTCTTCCATATAGCAGTCTCTGGCTAGGGCATATGTGTCGACGAATTTTGGTCTTGTGCTTTACTTTTCTTCCTTGGCACCTTTTTTAAATTCACGAACTGCTTCACCTAAACCTCGTATAAATTCCGGAATTTTCTTTCCGCCAAAGAATAGGACTAAAAGAAATGCAATAATTAATAGTTCAGCTACGCCGAATCTTCCTAGCATTTACTCTTCACCTCCTTCCAGGCCAGCTTCCTGCTCAGAGAGCTCTCCAGCTCGGGGAGAGACCCTCCGGGTCGGAGACCTTTCAGATTTTAAAGTTACACTATCTTCGGATGTAGATTGTTCTTCAACGTCAGGGTCGTCATTAAGTGCTTTTTGATATTCGTTTTTAAGCTTTTTGTATTCTTTCGAGGATTCACCGAGTCCGCGTGCAAGTTCATTAAGTTTTTTACTGCCGAAAAGCATGAGAAGAACTATTCCTATGACTAAAATTTCAGGAGATCCAAGATTACCTAGCATATTAAAATGATAGTTTGTTCAAAGCTAAAGTGCAAGCCCCGCACAAATTCTACACGAGGTCACCGAAATTTAACTTCTGGGAGCCGAAATCGGCTTAATACCAGATTGAGGCATTTCGCATTTCACAGTAAAGGTGTCCGAAAACTTAGCTGGAATTGGTGTGGGGCAATAGAGAGTTAGCTTTCCTTTGAAGCGCGGCGAAATTCCTCAATAGCTTTGCCGAGGCCTTTGATAAATTCGGGAATTTTCTTGCCACCGAACAGGAAAAGAAGTATAAGTGCAATAATTACGAGTTCAGTTGTGCCGATATTACGCATAGTATTTTATTCAGTCGTATGGGCTACTTTTTCCTCTTCCGTTTCACCCTTAATCTCTTTTTTAATGTTTTTCAACTCTTTTGTCGATTCACCCAGGCCTCGCGATAGCTCTCTGATCTTTTTGCCTCCGAAGAGTAAAACGAGAACTGCTGCGATAATAAGTATTTCCGGAAGACCGATGTTGCGAAGTGAACTAAACATATGATTGACCTTATAATAGTTAGTCGTTTGATGAATTGCAATAGGTAATTTAAGCTTGACTTGGGGTAGGATAGAATAGATCTATGAAATTAATAGTTGGTGTTGGTAATCCGGGGGTGAAGTATGCGAGGACAAGGTTTAATGCCGGATTTATTATTATTGATAAGATTGCCCAGGAACTTGCTAACATTTTTCCAAGGGAGCTTCGTTATGAGTGGAAAATTACAGGTAAGTATATGCTCGTGGTTATAAAAGACGATCCGTTAACTGTTCTTGTAAAGCCAAGAACTTGGGTTTCTGAGATAGGTACTGTAGTTAGAAACCTAGCTAGATTTTACCTGAAAAAACAAAAGGAAGAGAATCTTTCTAATGAGGGAGAAAGCACCTTGGAGTTGGACAATCTCTATGTAGCCGTTTATGATTCGACTTTGAAAATCAATGACTATAAAATTGACAACAAACCGTTTGACCACTCAGAAATAGCTAAAATAAGCGAGTCATTAGGAGATAATACTTTTTGGAAGATTAGAGTTGGCGTGGGCGGAGCAGGACTGCTTAAAAAGACTTCAGACGGGGAGTTTCTTCTTCGGGAACTGGACGATGTTGAATTTGCGGTTTTGAGACATGTTGCTGACTTAGTAATCGAAGAACTGGATCTAAGAGTTGTTAAGTGAGCCAAATTATTTCAACGAAGCCAAAGTAGCTTTTGTCTTGGCATCGCGAAGAGTTCTTCCGGCAGTACCCACAGTAACATGAGCGGGGGAGATAACCTCATCCCAAACTCCGTCAACGATAGCATCGATATCTCCTTGTGTTATAGTTCCCGAAGTGTCTTGGAATGTCGTAGAGCTTAGGTTATTTATATTCGGCGTATTGCCTGAAAGGGTGTGGTGGAGTCTGATCCCTGTTCTCGCAACATCCGTACTTATATCTATACCGGCACCGGTGTTATTGTAAATAATATTATTTTCTAAGATATTATCAGACAATCCACTTCCGGAGAGGTCAACACCATTAGCGCAGCCTGTAATTATGCAAGTTGAAATATTGTTTCTTGTTGTTGCCGCCCCCAAGGCAATCCCATTTCCAGCAGAACAGTTTTCGATAGCACACTTTTCAATTTTCGTTCTAGTCGAATTTGATATATCTATCCCGTTTGCGGTTGCTCCATAAATCCAGCAATCTTTTATTAATATGTTATCCGCATCGTTAATTGTTATACCGTTGTCGCTTCCTCCTGCTGCAGGTTCAATATAAAATCCACTTATTTCAATGCCGTGTGCATTTGCAGTTACATTAATGACATCGCTGCCCGATGTGGCGGGTTTAAGTTGAAAAGCATAACCCGGACCCCGGAGTTTTAATGTTGGTACAGTAATATTTAAAGACTCATTGGTAACAGTAGTAATTCCCAGGGAATCTGTAGCGAGAGCGAATATAATATCGTTATTTCCGGCGGTGCACAGGGTTTGTGCCATGGCAAAAGTTTGGACAGCATCTCCCGGTTGAGTTCCGTCGTTCGCATCATTTCCCCCCACTGGATCCCAATAAAATATACTTCCCAGTGTTGCATGTCTCCCTCTTAAAGATTCAATAAGGTAAAGCATGTTCAAATCCTCCGGAGGAGTAATTATGGTAGGAGAGGAGGATTGGGCGATAATAACAGTTACATAATCAGAAGGTTTAATGGGATTATTGCTGTAACTATTGACGGCAACCAGATTTCCACCGCGGACATATACCGTTATCGTCGGTGGTGCACCCGGGGATTCAAACTGTATTCGCCAATTATTGATAAGTTCAAGTGTTATTCCAACAAACGACCCTCCACCCAGAGGCTGTTTGCCATATGCGTTTGCAATATGACCATAATCCATAAATGAAAGTTCGTCTTCGTAATCTCGAATTGCATTAATCAGTTCTTGACAAGTAACCTCGGTCCCCTCAACAGGATTTTCTACCAAGATTACTCGGTCGTATTTGAGAAAGGATATCGTTGCCATAAACTAGTGATTAGTGGTTAACGAATGATGGTTAGTGAAATTCGTTTTAAAATTTATTCGTCTAGAAAAACATTAACATTGAGTCTGGGCGTTAACACACCTTTTTGATTAAAGACATAGCTTATATTTCTGGCAATTTTAACAGCCAGGATGGTGTTTTTTATTTTAAAATCTTTGAGTAGTTTTTGCAGGTACACCCGAACTGATCGACCTTTATGTAACTTATCCTGCCTTGAGAAGTCTTTTTCCGATTTTAGAGAAGTAAAGTTTTGTTTGGAAGAACTGTATTGGAAGAAAAGAGGGGCGACATATATTTCTTTTTCGGTTTTGTGAATATTTACGCCCGATAAATTCAATAATATAACCTGATTAAAAAAATACTCATAAAAGGTGGTGGGTATAACCCCCCGGTCAAAGAGAGCGACGAAATGACCAACATCTTTCGCTACAATAACGCTAAAATCTTTTTGTTTGGGAAGGTCGGCGGGTTGTTCTAAAAGATGTTCGAGTAAATTCCTATTTATAAAGCGAATGTTACCCTTATTATCTTGGGCAAAATAGACCAGACTGTTTTGGAATTGGAAAAGGGGAGTAAGTTCGTAGTTTTTGAAAATCTTTAATACTTTTTCCTCAACATCAAAGGTTGTTAAATCAATTATACCGGGGTTATTCACTAGAAAATAATTGTTTTGAGGATTAAATATTCTGTAACCGATACGTGATGTGATATTTTTGAGAATATTTACAGATACGTTGTCTTTTCTTTCGCAAGTTAAAATAATTTGCTGTGAGCTTACATAGTCTTGATTTTTAACGTTAATTGAAGTTTTTAAGTTAGCTTTAATAGGTGTTTCGGTGAATGACAGGGTTACATCACCCTCAGATGCCTGATTAAAGCCGATGTCACCATAAGTGGCCAAATCATTGATAATTTTCCTGAAGTCGTCCTTTAAGCTACCAATTTTACTATCTCGAACTAAATAAAACTTTATCGGGTCTGAGAACATTCTAGAGTTAATTGTAACATACGTACCGGGCAAGTTTGAGACGGGGTAGCTTGTGAAATCATATATTATGTTAGAATTCTTAAAAAGTTATGCGGGTTGTTGGGGATTCTTATCAATATATTATTCTGGATTGGGATGGCTGTCTGGCTAATACCATGGATGTGGTTTTGGGAACGCTTAAAGAAGAATTATTAAAAGAAGGGATTTTAACAACTGACAGAGAAATAATTGATAAGGCCTTTGGAAAATGGCTAAACGGCTTTGCCTCCTTTGGAGTGGTTAATCCCCAAGACTTCTTTTCCAGGTTTTACACTACTTTAGAGAGTAAACTTCAAAAACCCGAGCTTTTTGATGGCGTAAAATCTGTTTTGACTGCTTTGAAACGGACGCGAAAAAAGCTTGCTCTTCTGGTACCTGAAAACAAGAATCTTGTTGAAAAAGCTCTAACCAACCTAGAAATAAAAAGTTATTTCGATCAGATTTACACTAAAAGAGGTGTTGATGATAACAAGAATGATGGAGAAAGTCTTGTACACGTATTGGATTTACTCGGAGGTACGAAAAGAAAGGCGCTTTTTGTAGGTAATTCACCTAGAGATGTTATACGAGGCAAGCGTGCGGGTATAACTACAATTATCTATTTTCCCGAAAGCAATCACAAGTTTTACAAGCTTGACGATTTTGAGAAGCTTGGAGCAAAAGTAGTTATAAAAAATTTCAGGAGATTACTGGACTTTGTGGATTAAAAATATGTTTTGACAAATATTTCTTGGTTCTTAAAGTAGTCGGGTCTTCTTTTTTCTCCTGAGGAAAAGTGGACAAGTTTAATAGGTGAGGTTTTAAGAGTATAACCCTTGTTAATAAATTTTAGCGAGATGACGTGATCGTAAAAGTCCCAGCGAGCCCATGTTATTTTAGGAACACCAACTTTCGCAAGTATTTCCTTTTCAGTGATAAGACAGACGCCATCCAATACTAAAACTTCACCGTATTTGCCGTAGAAACTCTTTGTCATACGTTTGCCTCCTTTTTTATGAAAAACCTCACCTGACAAGTGGTTATTTTCGAGTCGCCCTGGGGAGAACCACCATGGATCCTTTTTTGTGATGATCTTAGTTCCAGCAGGGCCAATCATGCCAGTGTTTTCACTAAATATTTTATCTAAATCGGGAATACTTATAAATTCCACATCTTGGTGGGTTAAAACGAGATATTTTTTTTTGGCTTTTGATAATCCATTTCTCCAAGTTTGAAAAAACGAATTCATGCCATAGAGCGGAAAAGCTTCAAAATTGGTGAATTTATTACCCAAGGTGTTAATTAATCTGTTTGCCAGTCTAGCTTCAGTTGCAGGGAAAATGAACGAAGCATTAATGTTCGTAAGCATTTGTGTATATAATAACCCAAGTATCATGGTTAGACAAAAACTATCCGAAGAAGAAATCTTAAATAATAAGGGAATCGAGTATGTCAATCGAGGAAATATTATCAAGGCTGTAAAATTACTTCATGCAAGTCTTTCCCAAAACCCTAATTTCGCTCCGGCGTATTTTAATTTAGGTAATGTTTACTTCATGCAAGATAAACTTAACCGCGCTTCGGTGTATTATCGCAAAGCGATTGCTAAAAATTATAATTTTGCCAAAGCTTATTACAACCTTGCATATGTTCAACAGTCCTTAGGCTTTTTACCTCAGGCAATCACATACTACAAAAAATATATTGAATTTGACCTACATGATGCAAGAGCCTACAACAACCTGGCTGTTGCCCTGCAGGATAAAGGCAAGATACATGAGGCTCTATATTATTTTAAAAAAGTACTCGCCATCGATAGTGATAATGCGGTTGCTAATAACAATTTGGGAGCTATTTTATGCAATAACGGTGAATATGAAGTCTCAAAAAAATATTTCAAAAAGGCGATTAAGTACGGGAGCAATTTCGCAGAGCCATTCTATAATTTAGGCAATGTTTATCATATAGAGGGCAGATATAAGGATGCAATTTTTTATTACAAGCAAGCCTTGGAAGTTAAGATAGATTATCACGAGGCACTGAATAGCTTGGGAAAAGCATATGAGGATTTAGATATGGTCACTAAGGCTAGGGACTATTACCTTGCGGCACTCGCAATTAAATCGGACTTTGAACCCGCCTTGGCTCAACTGGTTCATCTAGAGCGTTATATATGTGATTGGAAGGAGGTAACAAAGCACTCCAAATTATTAGACAAATTAACACTGAAATCCTTAAGGGATAAACGCGAGTTGGGTGAACTTCCTTTTATGAGTATTACACGCTCGGATAATCTTTCGAAGCACAAACGCATAGCTGTTGCGCGAAGTAGGATTATCGAGTCTAGGGCGAAGGATATGATGACTAGCACTTTTGATCTTAGGCATTCCAAAAACAGGAGAATTATTAGGTTGGGTTACATCACGAACGACTTTAATGACCATCCCGTTGCTCATTTAACTAAGAATATGTTTTCACTACACGATAGGAAAAAGTTCGAAGTTTATGTCTATTCATATGGTTTTGACTTGGAAAATAAATATATTAAAAAAGTAATCCAAGGTGCTGATAAGTTTACAAACCTCGCAAGCTGTAGTTTTGTTGAGGCTGCTGAAACTATTAATAAGGATAGGATTGATATATTAATTGACCTTAAGGGTCACACCAAAGACGAACGGTTAATAATTAATGCTCTTCGTCCGGCCCCGATTCAAGTAACTTATTTAGGATTTCCCGGAACGTTAGGTGCAGACTTTATTGATTACAATATAGTTGATCGGGTAATTGTACCCAAGGAAAAAGAGACGTATTACACTGAGAAACTGGTGATTATGCCTGATTGTTATCAAATAAATGACCATACGCAGGAAATTTCTTTAACAAAAACCAAGAAAACTGATTGGGGATTGCCCGAGACCGCTTTTGTATTTTGTTCCTTTAATAAGACTTTAAAAATTGAACCAATAATGTTTACTGTTTGGATGCGAATACTTAAGTCAGTTGAGAGGAGTGTTCTTTGGTTGTTAAGAAGCAGTAGAGAAGCCGAGACAAATTTGAAAAATGAGGCAGAAAAACGAGGAGTTGAACCTCATCGACTTATATTTGCAGACAGGATTGACCTTCCCCAGCATTTAGAAAGATTGAAATTGGCAGACTTGGCATTAGATACCAGAATTTATAATGGCGGAGCAACGACCAGTAATGCTCTTAGGGTGGGTGTACCCGTAATTACTTTAGCAGGCGAATCGTATTTATCCCGCATGAGCGCCAGTTTACTGACGGCAGTTGGCTTACCGGATTTAATATGCCATAGTCTAAAAGACTATAAAGATCTTGCTACTTATTATGCCACTCACAGGGAAGAATTACTGAAATTGCACAATAAACTTACTCGTTACATTCTAACGAAACCTTTATATGATAGTCCGAGATTTGTAAGCAAACTTGAGACGGCCTACAAAATAATGTGGAAGACTTACCTTTCTGGTAATCTTCCAAGAAATATTATATTACATACATGATAACCAAAAGACAATTTCAGTCAGGATATGTTGCTATAAAAAGAACAAAACACGGAATCTTTATGTACAACAGAAATGACTTGTTTGTTGGTCGATCTCTTGATTTATATGGGGAATGGTGCGAGGCAGAAATTGATTTACTGGGTCAGATTATAAAAGAAGGTGATGTAATAGTTGATGTGGGAGCATTCATAGGTACACACAGTATTTTCTTTGCCAACCAGGTAGCTAACGGCGGGTACGTCTATGCCATAGAACCCCAGAGAACTTCATTTAATATGTTATGCGGTAATATAGCCTTAAACGGATTATTAAATGTCAAAGCGGTATACGCTGCGGCCGGATCGGAGAGTGGAGTAATAGCTGTTCCAGTTTTGGATCCAAATACTAAGCAGAATTTCGGGGCTGTAAGACTGGAAAAATATAATCAAGGAGATTTGGTCGGTAAGATGGCACTTGATGATATGAAATTAAAAAGATGCAATTTAATAAAAATTGACGTCGAAGGTATGGAAATTCAAGTATTGCAAGGTGCACGACGAGTAATTGAGAGTTTGCACCCGGTATTGTTTGTGGAAAATAACAGACTTGAAAATTCGAAAGAAGTAATAAGTTTTATAACCCAAATGCACTATAAATGTTGGTGGCATGTTGCTCCTTATTTCAACGAAGAAAATTATTTTAAGAACAAAAAAAACGTCTTTGCCCAATTTCAACCCGAGGTTAATATGCTCTGCTTGCATAGTAGTAATCACATAAAAGTTGAGGACTTAGAGTCTGTTTTGGGGAAAGATGACAATTGGCAGAAGGTTATTGGGCGCATTACCGCCAAACAAAAATGAGAACAGCCGAGGAGTACAACAACTTTGCCGCTGGGCTTAGTCAGAAAGGTGATTTTATCCATGCCTTAAAGTATTTTCAGTTGGCATTGGCAATAAATCCCAACCACCAGAGTATTTTAAACAACTTAGGTATCGTACTTAATAATTTGAGCCGTCCATACGAAGCTTTAGGATATCTCCAGCGGGCGATGCTCTTGGATCCGCCAAATGCCGAGACGCATTTTTTAATAGGTAACATTATGCACGAACACGGGTTTACGGACATAGCCCTTCAGAGGTTAAAAACGGCCGTTAAGATAGACCCCAGACATGCAGGTGCACTTACAAACCTAGGCTTGATTTATAAAAATATGAACCGCATAAGAGAGGCGGTGCGCTATTTCCGCTTGGCTTACCAAGCCGATCCGGAGCATATCAAAGCTTATGCGTATTTGCTGCACTGCAAAAGGTACTTATGTGATTGGCGTGACTATTACCAGATCGCGAGCAGGTTGGACGCTTTGGAAAATAAGCAAATAAAAATCGACCGGATGCCGGTTGAAGAACCTTTTATCAGTGTTACGAGAACTGCTGATTCTAAGCGCAATTTTGAAATTACAAAAATCTGGGCTAAAGATTTAAATGACCGCTATGGCAGACTAAAAGATACTTTTTCAGTTACTAACAAAAATAGAAAACATCACCGGATAAGGCTTGGCTACTTATCTGCTGACTTTCGCGACCATGCAACATCACATCTGATTTTGGGATTATTTAGACTCCATGACAAAAAAAAATTTAGCGTGAACGTTTATTCGTATAGTGATGATGACAAAAGCAAGTATGTTGAAAGAATTAAGGCAGATTCCGACAAATTTGTTGACCTGCAAAAAATGAGTGATTATGACTGCGCAAGGCAAATTAATGATGATGAGGTTGATATTCTGGTGGATCTCAAAGGCCATACGGGTAACAACAGATTGCGGATTTGTACTTATCGACCAGCCCCAATCCAAATCACTTATTTAGGTTTTCCCGGAACAACTGCCGCTAAGTTTATAGATTATATGATTGCTGATAACATAGTTGTACCAGGGAATGCTAAGTACTTCACAGAAAAACTTATTTTTTTACCCAATTGTTATCAGATTAACGATAACAAGCAAAAGATTTCTGCTATAAAATTTAAGCGTGCGGATTTCTCCCTGCCTGAAAATGCGTTTGTTTACTGTTATCTAGGCCAGTCCTACAAAATCGAGCCCGACGTTTTTGAAGCGTGGATGAGAATTTTAAAAACTGTCCCAAAAAGCGTGATCTGGTTGATGGCATACGATGCAACTTCGATTAAGAATCTTAAAAAGCAAGCTGCAAAATGTGGTGTAAGAGCCGGTAGGTTAATCTTTGCCGGCAGGTTACCCAAAGACGAACATCTTGCGAGACTGAAGCTGGCTGACTTGGCGCTTGATACTGTGACTTGTAACGGTCATACATCAACATCTGATTGTCTGTGGGCAGGATTACCTCTAGTCACTCTGGAGGGCAAGCACTTTGCCTCCCGTGTCGCAGCGAGCATATTGACTGCTGTGGGATTACCTGAGCTGATTACTTATTCCCTTGAAGAATACAAGGATTTGGCCATCGAACTTGCCACCAACCCTGAAAAACTTCTTCAACTTAGACTTAAACTTAAATCTAATAGACTAACTTATCCTTTATTTGATACTCCCATGTTTGTCAAGAACCTAGAGAAGGCATATGAAATCGTTTGGAGAAGGTATTTAAAAGGCTTAAAACCTGCCAAAATGATAGTCAAATGACCTTAAGTGCACAAGACCGAAATCGTAAGGCCATAGCATTAGCCAATACCGGAAATTTGGACCGGGCAATTGAGGAATTTAATCAAGCCTATAGGTTAGATCCTGAATATCAAGATGCCCGTCTCAACTTGGCTGTTGCCTATAATAACCGGGGTGTAATTTTTCAAGAGAGGGGATTTTATGATAATTCATTGGCTGACTATAAGAATGCACTCAGGTTCAACCCGTGTTATCCTGAAACTTTCAATAACCTCGGCAACCTCCTAGTTTTAATTGGAAAACTAGACGAGGCAGTTAAGTGCTATCTTGCTTCAATAAAATTGAATCCGGGAAGTGTCGAGTCATACTGCAATCTTGGCATGGCATATAAGGATTTGGGAAAAAGAAATGAAGCGATAGCGGCATATAAAAAAACAATCGAGCTCGATCCAGAAAACAGACTCGCCTATGTTTTTCTTATCAACCTTCTTCGCTACAGATGCGAGTGGAGAACTATAAAAAAGCTAGAAAAGAAACTGAAAAAAGTTGATTCGAATGAATTGATAGCAGGTGAAACGCCTTTTATAAATATTACAAGAAGTGAAAACGTTAGAGAGAATTTTGAGGTTGCAAGGATCTGGGGGAAGAATATGGGGAAGCCGGCCTCGTTAGTCAATTTGAAGTTTTCATTTCAGAAAAGGAAAAAGAAAATTCTTCACATAGGCTACCTGTCTAATGATTTCAGGAATCATGCGGTAGCTCATCTTGACGTAAGGCTCTTTGAATTGCATAACAGAAGTGCGTTCAAGGTATTCGGCTATTCCTACGGAGAGGATGATAATAGTTATTACAGAAAATACATAAGTAAAAGTTGTGACAAGTTTCTAGATGTCAGGAGAATGGACAATGCTGAAGCCGCTAAAACGATTTATAATGACAAGGTTGATATTTTAGTAGATTTAACCGGGCATACACGGGGAAACAGGCTTGAAATTTGCGCATTTAAACCCGCACCTTTACAGGTAACATGGTTAGGATTTCCTGGAACAACCGGCGCGTCTTTCATGGACTATATTATTGCCGATCGCGTCTTAATTCCTAAAAAACACCAGAAATATTACAGCGAGAAAGTTGTCTATATGCAGGGTTGTTATCAGATAACTGACAATACTCAGGTAATTTCGGACAAGATTTATACAAGAGCCGATTTCGGATTACCTGAGAGAGGAGTTATCTTTGCAGCTTTCAACCAGGCTTATAAGATCGAACCACGGATGTTTGATATATGGATGGAGATTTTAAAGGATGTGTCCGGAAGTGTGTTGTGGCAACTAGAGAGCGATGATGAAACTACCGGGAATTTAAAAAAGGAAGCAAGAGTTAGGGGAGTTGATCCCGAGAGGGTAATTATTGCTCCACGATTAAATAAGTCCGAGCATTTAGCACGGCATAAACTTGCCGATATTGGATTAGATACATATATCGTCAATGGCCACACTACTTCCTCTGACTGTCTGTGGGCAGGGTTACCCTATATTACCCTGATGGGTAGTCATTTTGCTTCGCGGGTTGCGGCAAGTATATTAACGGCCGCAGGACTGCCCGAGCTGATTACTCACGGTTTTCAAGAATATAAGAACCTGGTTGTTCATCTCGCAAACCATCCCGAAGAACTTCTTCAACTTAGACTGAAACTTAAATCTAATAGACTGACTTACCCCTTATTCGACACAGAATTATTCGTTAAAAACCTGGAGAAAGTGTACGAAATAATGTGGGAAAGATATCTTGGAGGCCTAAAGCCGGGGATCATTTCTTTGCCTTGAGTGCAGCCAATTGGGCTTCAAGCTCAGCCTTAAGCATTATTTGTTTCTGGACTTCAGCTGAGAATATTTGGATATTTTGCTCAGCTCTGGCAATATTTTCTTCCAGAGTTTTAATCGAATATTGGTTGTCTTTTTCAAACTCGTCTTTTTGTTTTTTTGTATCCGATGCAGTTGGCATTATTTAATTATATATTATCTGCACATTAAAAACATTGGTGATGAATATGGGGTTCGTACGCTTCGGACTTTAAGTCAAGTTAATCGCTTGACAAACCTTCCCTAATTCGGTATAAATTAGGGAAATCTATTTACCTAATTTAAATGATATATTTTGAGCGCAAAATTGAACCCTTAATTAAATCTAACCTTTTTAAGAAAAGCATTTTAATTTTATATGGTGCCAGGCAGGTTGGTAAAACTACTCTGGTCAAAAAAATTCTTCAGGATTACGACTCAATACCTTCCAGATATCTTAACTGCGACGAGGCCGATATTCAAAAATTGTTTTTGGAAGCTGACACTTCAGTTGCCCTTAAACACATTATTGGGGGAGCCAAGTTAGTAGTAATTGATGAGGCGCAGAGGGTTAGAAATATTGGACTCAAGTTGAAACTTCTGATTGATAATTTTCCCGAAACTCAAATACTTGCTACGGGGTCTTCTTCGTTTGAATTGGCAAATGACGTCAGCGAGCCTTTAACGGGGCGAAGTATTGAGTTTTGGTTATATCCGTTGGCAGTATCTGAAATTTACAAAGCAGGTGATGGATTAGCATTTAATAGAGATTTGGAGAACTTACTTATATATGGTAGTTATCCAAACGTAGTTCTTTCGTTGGGTTTGGACGAGAAGAAGATCGAAATTGGCAAGATCAGCAACAATTACCTGTATAAGGATCTACTAAAATTCCAAGATCTTAAGGGCTCAGAAGTTATAAGAAAACTTCTTGAAGGACTTGCACTTCAGATGGGTAATGAGGTCTCGTATGTAGAGCTGGGACGGCTTGTTGGGGTGAGCAAGCAAACAGCAGAAACTTATGTTGACATATTAGAAAAGGCGTATATCGTTTTTAAGTTAAGGCCTTTCAGTAGAAATTTACGAAAAGAGTTGGGGAAACTTCGAAAAATTTACTTCTATGATTTGGGTGTTAGAAACGCTTTGATTAATAATTATAATCCACTTAGTCTGCGAAGCGATGTAGGACAGTTATGGGAGAATTTTGTTATTTCCGAAAAGAAAAAACGGGATAATTTTACAGGGAACCGTCAACTTTTATATTTCTGGAGGACTTATGAAAAACAAGAGATAGATCTTGTGGAAGAAAGCTCTGGTGTACTCAAAGCGCATGAAGTTAAGTGGTTAAAAGGGAGGACTCACCCCCCCAAAGCATGGAGAGAAGCGTACTCGAATTCTACTTGGCAGACAGTGACAAAAAATAATTTTTTCGAGTGGCAAAACCGACAATGATAGTGGATCCGGGATTTCGCCGAGCAGAATTACAGTCCATATTCTTACACCCTCACAGGCTATAGAGGATCTTGTCGATTTGGTAATATCTTTTAATCTACAAAACGGCATTGAAAATAGCTTAGATCAGAAACTCGAGGCAGCACAAAATGCACTTAATGATGTAAATGAAAATAATGACCAGGCAGCGATTAATTCGTTACAAGCTATAAACTCTGTTGAAGCCCAAAGGGGAGACAAAATTGCTAATGAGCAAGCAGATGCTTTGATTGCAGCAACACAAGAGATAATAGCTGCTCTTTCTTCTTAATCAACGATGCTGTCGAGTGAGCGGATAGCAGCAACTGTCGCACCGCTAGAGGTAAAGCTACCGGCAACCTCGAAAGGCAAAATTCCTTTGATACGCACACGGGTAAGTATTGGAATATTGCCAACGTCCGAATCGTAAACAATATTTGCTGATACGCTTGTAGTTGTAGCCTGCGCCTCAATTAGCGGTACAAACGCATTATCTCCCTGAACTAAACTAATTGTGGTTACAGAGGCAATAGTGGCGTTATCTCCGGTATCAAGGGCAAAAATAGCACCGGTCGATGCCCTGGTAATTGCGCTATAAGAAATCGAAAGATATAAGTTGGTGTCGTTGGGATCAAGGACTCTGATGACACCTGAATCCGGGATGTCGGTAACCTCGCTTGTTGCATTTCTTGTTCCGTTTTGAATTTGGATTTGAGTGTCTGTGGCGCCATTATACGCACCCGCTTCTGTTGCGATTTGATACTCGTCGACCTGGATATTGCCACCAGAGGTACGGAAAACCGCAACCCTATCGCCGCTGACTACTCCGGAAACTGTTAAAGTTTGCAAATTTGGCGGGTTACGCACAATTCCGTTCGCATCGATCAGCTGATAGTTTCTGATATCTGCACTGCTCATATTTTGGACAAAAACTCCACGAGCACCAAAGAAAGTACCTCCGGCGAAGGTACCAAGAGGTGAAGCTTTAACTAAAGCATAGGAAGTGTTTAGAGTAATATAGAGCCGACCCTGAACACCTGTATTTGTACCATAACCACCCAAAAGATTATAAGACGGCTCTCCTGCAGTTTCCAAACTTCTGGTTCTATACTTAACCCACTCGTACATATGTGCAAGGGTGTCGCCGTTACCTTGGGCATCGCGGTTAAGATAAATTACCGTGTGATAAGGTTGGCTACCGCCTTCCCCGATATCCCGCGATATAGTATCTTGGTCGGTTAACGTGGAGCCTCCGGTGAAAGTTTTGGTTGCACTACTCCCATCACCTGTTATGGTGTTATTGCCGCTGAATGTTCCACTGATATTTCCCAACCAGAGTCGACTATTGATGGTGTCGTCGTACATCATGACGCCTGCTGCATTTGTAGTTACTTGGACAACTGTTTCGCCATTCCTGAACGTGCCCGATCCGCCGGTGTAAGTTACATAACCGTCTACTGTTGCAATAATGATTCTGTCACCGTAGCCAGCCACCAATTCTTCTATTTCAACCGCCTCATTAACGTCCGCTGTAGCATTGGAAGTTTGACCGGTAATTTGATCGTTATTTGCGAAATTATTGGCACCCGTCAGAACATAGCTAATTTGACCGGTTAGACCGTTATCAACCAAAGCTGTAATTATGCCACGTTTGGTTTCATCAGTTGGGGTTGTTTTGACTATTTCTTCTCCTACCACAAAAGGACCGCCTGATTCATTGTCATAATCAATCCGATGAGTACCTGTAGCATTGTTTAAGTCGCTTGCAGTGGCCAAAGGGATAGGAGCAACTCCAGCTATAGTTGTCGTCGTAAAGTGGTCAAAAGTATGGGTATAGTTGCGGTTAAAAATAGTCACCGTACCACTGTTGATTAAGGCACCTGTTGCCACGGCCGAGTATTCAGGGTTGGAATTTGTTTTAACTTTAACAAGTACATCTATATGCCCGTAATACCACCACGATGAAATAACTGATCCGTCTTGTTCAATGTAGAATTGAGGCAAGGGAGTGGTGGCTGCATAAACAGTATTACCGATGCCTTCTACGGATCCAAGAGACTGGAAGTTGGTCCAGATATTATCAAGTGCCGAGTCCTGAATAGAACCGGACTCAAGGAATCGGTAGGCAAGATCCGGAATTTTCCAGCCATTAACCAAAGTAAACTGCTGCAAGGCAACCTGGGCGGTCATCGGAATTTCATCATCCAAGGCTCCGAGTTCATCAAGAGTATCCTGGAGAAATGTATATAGGGAATTTGAATCGCGAATGATATTTAAGCTTGTTGCGTTGTAAATTCCTCCTTGAGTTTGCAACTGGTTTGAGATTAGAGCTCCATTTTGGACAGCAGCAAGTTCGTATTGGTCAGCAGTTGCTGCGATGTCTACATCAGCATAGTAAGTATCGGTGGTTGTACGTACTCGGATTTGTTCGTCGTTGGTAAAAATACCTGTTTGATTTTGGAGTGTGATTTTGCCTTCGGTGGATGAACTTGCCTCAACGTTGATTACCTTACCGCTATATCCGGATGTTCCGCCTACGACTTTATCCCCGATTTTAAACGAAGTACTCTGTAAATTATCGTATGGTAATTTTCTAACATAAATATTATCGTTATTTGCCCACGTACCGGTCGTGTCGACTAAACGAAGTGAACCTGTTGCCGTAACTCCGTAAACTTTTTGAACAACTGCTGTTTGACCTGGGGAGTTTGTTTGGTCATCCTGTATAAAAGCAAATCTTGGAACGGCTTGAGTACCCGCATCAAAATTGATGATAATACAGTCAGATCCGGTGGGTTCGGTAAGAGCTCCAGCGGCAGCTGCTGAAAAAGATACGCCGGCAACTTCAGCTCCGTCGACATTGGCAACATCTGTTTGGGCTCGAGCGGCAGGTGCCGAAATGTCAATTTGTTCTGTGTTTGTAAAAGAGCCAGCTCCTGCAAAAGTGCCCCAAACCGTACCGTCTCCCGCGGTAGTTGCTTCGGTGTAGTTGTATTCATAAGCCGCAACATCGATGGTTCTAGTTGCAGTATCTCTTAAAGTATCGCCAACCCTAAAACCGCTGTTTGCAACAGAATTGAAACCAAGGGAATCAAGTGCATCCAGAGTTTCGTTATCCTGAAATCTGCCTACAACATTGGTAAGGGTGAGTCTACCGCTTGTGGAATCTGTAGTTGTGATGGAGAGCACTTTGCCGACAGCACTTGAAGTCGTACCTTTGACGTAGGCTCCAACGGAAGGCAATGTGCCCGAGCCGCCATCATAGTCTAGAGTACCATCAACGTGGCTTATAACTTTATTAATGAAATCGACGTCCCAATCTGCTGAAATTGCCATGGTATTTAATTTGACTAATAACTAATAACTTTTGACTTTTAAGTTTTAAACTTACCTTAGTCTATCCCAGAAACTTTTTTTAGGTTTCCCTTCCTCATCTTGGTTTGCTTCTTCGGTGTTAGAATTCTCACCATTTTCATTATTTGCTTCTGGGGTTCCTGAGTCAACGGCCTTTTTTTCTTGAATTTGTTCTCTTAGTTTGTTTTCCAGAAAATTTCTCTTGTGTTGCGGCACATCTGTTATTTCTTGCGTGGCCGTGGTTTCTTCCTCATGCATTGCGTCTTGAGCATTTTCTTTTGCTTGCTGGACCTTTTCTTGCAGCTTATTTTGAATTAGCTTTTTGCCTTTTTCTGACTTTGGTTCTTCTGATAACGATGAAGGAGTAGGGATATACTGACTTACATCTACCGTTTTGGATTCTAGGGGATCGATATCAATACTTAACAATCTTCCGCGGCTTTCCCTGGTACGGGGTTCTAAGATGTTTAATTTAGCACTTTTAGCAAAACCAGAGGGAATTGATATACTAAAACTACTAGCCCTCACCTGTCCTTGGGTATATCTTCTGGCCTGGGTATCCACAAATATTGCAAAAGAGCTTCCGACCCGAGCATTTTTAACAGCAATTTCTATCTGAGCCGTATCTTTTGGTTTAACCTTTTTACTGCTAGAGGACATTTGTTAAATTAAACTTGCACAAAACAACTGCCCGAAATTCAGACAGCTGTTATCATAGTCAGTATATTTACTTAGTGGACTCAGTGTCAAGTGGTTGGTCTGTGCCGTCTGTTAGCCTTAGCCGCTCGTATCAATCTTGTCCGAAATTGGGTCAATTTGCCAAACAGCAGTAACATCAACACCTCCGGAATCAATTGTATCTGTGGATTTGAAAGGTAGGTAACCGACCAATCTCGAAATTATAT
Source organism: Candidatus Woesebacteria bacterium RIFCSPLOWO2_01_FULL_39_23 (assembly GCA_001793095.1). Classification (GTDB taxonomy): domain Bacteria; phylum Patescibacteriota; class Microgenomatia; order UBA8517; family UBA8517; genus HO2-FULL-38-9. Next base: position 23,310 of record MGHG01000008.1, on the reverse strand, counting down.
TAATTCCTTGAGACACAGTAAAATTATAGGAGTAAGTAAAAATGCCACTACTGTTTGCTTCTCCACTTGCGATAATGTCGCCCAGTGTATGCCGAGCAGTGGTTTCATTAGCGATGAATGCGACTCTTGTTCCGGCGGAAACTCCTCGAACCGTAAGATTGACGGAATTAATAATCGTTGTAGATCCAGGTGGGGATCCAGTATTGTGAGCTAGGCCGGGGTTTGAACCATTGGTTGTGTTAACTACTACAATACCACCTGTCCTAAGTCTAAAAAGTGCATCCGTGCCGCTGACAGCGCTCCAAACTGAACCATTATAGGTTGAGAAGTTTCCACCATGGCCAGGAGTAGAGGTATCCGTGCCTACACTAATGTAATTACTTACATCACCTCCACTATATTCAATAGTAACAACATAATCAGTGCCATTAGTTAAAACAATATTATTATCAGGGGACCCGCTTTCTCCTGTAAAGAAAAAATTCGCATAAGACCACTCTCTATTTATGGTAGTGGCGGAGATAGTTTCAGAGGTAGCAAGAGCACCGCCTGTAGGAACAGAAGAGGTACCATATACCCCTGAATGAGCATAAACCTTAGCAGTAATATTGCCAGTAGGACTACCTGTCTTTTGTAGGTAGAAAGTGACATTAGACAATGTTCCACCATCTCCTGCAAAAGATTGACCAGCTCCAACTATACTTCCACTATAAATATTTGTTGATCCATCTCTTTCGGTACCAGCATCAGCTCCATACGTTGCAGTGTTTGTCCCTGCAGCCGAATTTTCGATATCGTAGTCGTTGCCTGTGTGTGTTAAGTTGTCATGGGTGAATGTGCCCGTGGTAGAGTGCTTAATTGCATGAGCATCAACAGTTTTTACGGTGTGGGTTCCTGAACCGCCACTTGTTAAATCTACTGCGCTGCCTCCGAGTGTTGACGATACCTGGAAGTCGTTTCCGCTAACACCGACAACGTAGTAATTAGTACCAGCAACTAGAGGTGCAGGGATGGTAGTAGTTGTCGAAAACTCGACAACATCGTTGTTGGAAAACGGATGCCCAGTGATAGTAATTATATTAGTGGTTGTGTTTACGTTCGCAGAGGTAAAGGTTTCGTCCTCACCAGGGCCACCTGTCAGTAAATTTGCAAGAAATGAGCAGTTTTTTACATCAATATTTGCATTCCATAATAATGCGCTACCACTATAATCGCTGGCAGTTGTTCCTGAAAAAGTGCAGTTTCTAACTTCAACTCTACCTACATCGACTTGGCCTGACTGGTCGATTGTAGTACCTATTAATTCGTGGTTAGGGCCATTTGTTGAGTCGTTACAAAACGTGACTCCTTGGGATGCTCTCCTAATGGTACAACCATATAATTTGACGTAATCCACATTTGCGTCGTCAAGATCCACCGTGAGTTTAGTTAAGTTTGAGCCTTTTTCTGCTTGGAAAAGGACACCATTAGAACCTACGGCAGTATCTCCAGTCCCGACTTTATTTCCGCACTGAAAGTCGATGTCTTGTCCGGCAGTTCCACTACCTACTACAGATAACTTGTTGAAAGTATCTGCAGTAGCTGTCACTTGGGAAGTATTGTCATAGTACGGTCTTTCCTGCCATATTAAAATAGAGTCTTCATCGTCAAGATATGTGTCATTTGTGCCGGTGGACTCACCAAGCTGTAGGGTGCCTAACATATTAAAAACATCGCCTGTTTTTTCTAAGATGCCATAATTTGGAGTGGAGGTACTGGCAGTGTCTGCATCTGCAATATTTTGGAAGGTTAACTTATCGCTTGATGTACCCCCATAGACAACTATGCCGTTTCCTGCGTCAATGCAATCTATGGCAACATTTGCGACATTACCTCCAACGTCACCCATGGTAGCTACAATACCAACATTTGTAGCAGCTGCGAGATTGGGAGAACCGTTGGTAGCTGTTGGGGTCTTTGCTGTATTAACAACAAACCTTTTCCATCCACCTTTGTAATTTTCGTTACCGCCAACATACCATTCTGCATAGGTTGAAGTGTTGGCAGTTGTATTTGAAGATATTCTAATTCTTATTCCACCTGACGTGATAGAAGCAACTAGACCGGGTTGAAGACATAGAAACCATAACCATACGTGGGTACTGGAAAGATCGATAGTTGTGTTACCGTTAGCTGCATAGTAATTAAAGGAGAATCCATAAGTCGTATTATCAATACGTCTCGCTCTTGATGCCGAACCCTCCTTAACAAGATCTGTGTTTTGCGAAGATGCGGCACCACCCGTACCCAGCCAGTACGAGTCATGGGCAGCCTCACAAGCAGTAAGTCGTGTTAAGCCAGTTGCTATTGTCGCTGTTGCCATAATTAGTCACCTTCATTATTATCCATACTAAAATGATATTAATCGTCTTAACTTGATAGATCAAGTAACTTCCTGCTATTCTGAAATAGCAATATTATGAAAAAAATATTTTTTCTTGTTGCTACGCTACTGCCGGTATTGTTATTTATACGTTCGATCTCCACTACTTGGGCAACCGTATCTTCTTGCTCTGCAACTGTTAGTCCGACAGAAGTGAATCCTGATGATTATCTTCAATTTACAATTACTATTAATAATACCGATTCGGTTAATATCAATTGGTTTAGAATAACCACCCCTCACGCAAGTTTAGACCCCGGAACTATCATGTCTAATTGGAGTAGAAGTGTTTCCGGAAATGTTGTTACCTTTACTGGAAATTCATTGACTCCAGGTACAAACACAGCTCCCAGGTTTGAGACAATTATCCCCTCAAGCTTGACAGGATTTTCGGGAAGCTGGAGCGTCCAGGTTTCAGATGATCCAGGAGGAGCTAGTCCATATAATTGTGCTGGAACTTTAAATTTTAATGTTACTGGTGCTGCTCCAGACACCACGGCGCCTCAGATTTTGGAGATCTCAGTATCGGGTGTAACAACCTCGCAAGCAACAGTGGGGTGGACAACAAACGAGGCCGCAACCTCCAAGGTTGAATATGATGTCTCAGCTAATCCTGCAGATTATACATTTTCGAAAGTAGATACTGCATTGGTAACTTCGCATTCACAGACCATTACGCAATCTGTTGCTCCTGGGACAACTTATTATTATCAGGTTTGTTCGACTGATGCGGCAAATAACCAGGGATGTTCCTCTGAGAACTCTTTTACGACTGCGGCGGCGGGAACCGTAGTTGCGACTTCGACACCAGTGCCCTCATCAACATCGACTACAAGTGTGATAACTGCAACTCCAACACCGACACCTGTAATAATTCGCGACACGGTAGCGCCAAGAGTAATTATTACAACTGAAATTACGGGGAGTGTAACAGCGGCTGGGAAGATCGAAGGCTCAGCAAGTGACAACGAAGACGTTGCAAGCATTGACTATTCAACTGATGACGGGGTTAATTGGTTGCCTGTTGAAGTTGTGGAAGATTTGGGTTCAAAAAGTACAGAATACTCCTTTGTACCGTTTATATTTGATGATGGGAATTATAAGATAAAAGTCCGTGCGATCGATTCGGCGGGTAATGTCGGTATATCGACAGCACTCGATTTGGTGATCGATAGGCTGCCTCCGAGAGTCGGCGGAAATTTACTTTCCTTAGGCCCGCAACCTTTACTTCCGGATAAAAACGGGGTAATTATTACCTTGAAAGGCTTGGAAATAAAAATAACTCTGACGGCAGTCGGCGGGCCGACGTCGATTGATTTAATAGCCCATTCGGTGGGCTCAGGGCGGGAGGAAAAAATGTTTTCATTATCTCAAAGCCCCGAAACTGGGCTTTGGCATGGCGTGATTAACTTGCCTGATACCGGAACATATGATCTTTCAACTCATGCCGCCGACGGAGCCGGCAATATAACCGATCGTGAACTTGGACGTGTTGTTGCGGTTGAGGAGGGACATGTCAGGGATGAGAATAAGAAGATGGTGACCAAAGGCGAGGTGGCAATATATATTCAGGATCAACTTACAGAATCTTGGTCTTTGTGGGACGCCCGAACTTTTGGCCAGGAGAATCCGCAAAAACTGGATGACAACGGTAATTACCAATATTTCCTACCACCCGGGAAATATTATCTCGAAATCAGATCGCCTTTTTATAACAAGTTGACGAGTAAGATATTTAAGCTTGACGCAGGTACTCCCTTGAATTCTGATTTTGTATTACAAAAAGGCGGAGGACTCAATCTTTTTGGTCTGAGAATCGGATTTGCGGATCTATTTTCCAAGAAGGCGGATGTGGTTCTCAAAAGTGTTAAAAGCAGTGCTGGTGTCGGAAAATTAATTGGTAAGGAAGCAAAAAATTTTAACCTCCCGACAATTGAAGATAATAAATTTTCCTTAAATACCAAAAGAGGCGGATCGTTTATCCTATCCTTCGTTAATACCTGGTCGCCGCCGTCAACCGAACAGATATCCATTCTTGATGACCTAATTTCGGACGACCTCTTTGCAGGGGGAATTCTCGTAAGCGAAGAAACTAAATCCAAAGTCAGGATATTTCAAAAGAAAGGTAAATACGAAAGTGACTTTATTGTTGATACTGATGGAGAGCTGGTAGAGGATTATGCCGTTAGTTCTCTTCCGATGCACTTTTTAATTGATAGGCGGGGTGTAGTAAAAGAAATTGTGACGGGAGTATTAAATAAAGATGAAATGCAACAACTTCTGGAAGAAGGTGGTGAGACCTAATTCTTGAAAAAGCCTGCTCCATGGGAGAATTAGTAGAGCAAATTTTTATTCTTTCTTGCGAAGTCTGGCAATTTGTGTCATCTTTAAATGTATGGTTAAAAATACCACTAACTTCATATCTCAATTTAAATCTTCACTGGATGTTATTGTCTTAATACTTTTACTGGGTATAACCTTTGGATTTTGGAAAACAGTGGATTCGCTAGTTGAAAGACAAAATAGGACAGAGATGCTTGGCGAAGTAAGTAGAATAGAGCAAGCGGCTAAGTCCAATATGGATCGCTATGTTGGGGCTCTATATTCTGTCAAGGGTTTATTTTCGGCGAGCGTTGATGTCGAACGGAGTGAATTTGATGACTATTTTACAGCACTGGATATATCCAGCCAATACCCCGGTATATATTCTTTCGGTTATACAAGCAGAGTTGCACATAAAGATGCAAGTCACTTTCTTGAGAATTTGAAACAAGAGCTCAACAAGGAAGGTTTACCGATAACCAGCATACCTGAACACGTCGCCGACGTCCCCGAACATTATTTTTTAAATTACATAGTCCGACAGCCTGAACTTGGTACACCTGTTTCTTATGGATTAGATCAAAGTCTAGATGAAACCAGAAGGGTAGCTATGGAGCATGCCAGGGATACCGGCGAAGCAGTAGCATCTGGTCCGGTTATTTTGGCAGGTCCTGAAATGTCTGGATTTTTGGTAACGCTTGCCATTTACAAAAATGGCGCTTCAGCTAATACCCAGCAAGAAAGAAGGCAAGCCTTAGTTGGTTTTGTTAATTCAGCATATGGTTATCAAGAGCTTATGTCGGATCTATTTTCTGAGGCTATTGCCAAGAAAATCGAGGTACACGTAAATGATGGTGGTAAAATTGTTTTTGACACACTTAAGGAGGAAGAGCATGAAGAACATGATGTGTTTAGTTTAGCCAAAAGGACATTAGACATCGCAGGCCGGCAATGGGAAGTCGAGTTTTTTACTCCCACACCAACTCTGCGTACTGGGGCCGTGGAGTATTTACCGGCGATTGTTTTGATTTCCGGTTGTTTATTGAGTTTTGCGTTGTTTGGTTTAACGCGCACTATAGTAAGGGGTGGAATGAGAGCAGACGCGCTTGTCCAAGAGGTTACTGCCCAACTGAAGGAAGATAAAAATACCTTAAGTTTGATAGTTGGGTCGATGGGCGAGGGAGTACTAATGATTGATCGCGACCATAAAATTGATTTAATTAATGCAAAGGCAGTAAGCCTTTTTGGTGTGGACGAGAAAGAGGTAATTGGTCACAAGTGGACAGAGTTTGTTAAAGCTTATGTTGGCGGTAGAGAGATACCTGAGAGTGAGCGAACCTCAATCAAAGTATTAAATATGGGGGTAAGTTTAATTACACCACTTGACGCGGATCATTATTACGTGCTTCCGAACGGCAGAAAGTTCCCGGTCACTTCGGTAACAACGCCGATGCTCGTCGACGGAAAAGTTGTCGGAGTTGTTAAGGTTTTCAGGGACGCCACGGTTGAGAAGGAAGCCAAAATTATTATCGAAGAAACTATTAAATCACGGACAAAAGAGCTCAAAGAAGAACAGGGTAAAAGCCTCTCGATATTGGAAAACACTGATGAGGGTGTGATACTTACAAATTCGCGTGGCCTTGTAAGTTACGTAAACCCATCCTTCAGTAATATGACCGGCTATAGTGAAGCCGAACTTTCAGGTCGCGATTTTTCCGAAGTCATAAAAGCATATGATGTCAAGGGAAAATTGATATCTCCGGCACAACTATCGGACGCGGCTGCGGTTACTGCTAAAAAGAAAGAGACCAAAGTTTGGATTGCTAAAAAGCGGGAAGGTAATTTCGGTGTCATTATTAATGCAGCTCCGGTGTATGTCGACAAGGAATTTATAGGAGTAGTACGGATAATTCACGACATTACCGAAGACATGCGTCTCCAGCAGCAAAAAGATGACTTTTTCTCAATTGCATCACATGAGCTCAGAACCCCTCTGACGGTAATCAGCGGAAATCTTGATACGATTTTGGCTGGCTATGGTAAAAGTAATTTAACCTCAGCCGATACATCTCTCCTAAAAGACTCAATGACGGCGGCCGACAGGTTAATGAAAATGGTAACGGATTTCTTAAATGTATCACGACTCGATCAAGGAAGACTAAAATATGATTTGATGCCTGTCGATGCCTGTAAACTTGGTAAAGAGGTAATAAATGAACTTAAAGCGCTTGCCAAAGAAAAAGGCTTAGACCTGAGTTATGTCTGTGACAGTAGGGATGTTATAGTATCCGCTGATCCCGGTCTTCTGAAAGAAGTCTTCATTAATTTAATTGGGAATAGTATTAAGTTTACCGAGAAAGGTGGTATTAAGGTTTGGCATGAATTAGTTCCTCATGGTATTAAATTTTATGTTGAGGATACGGGTATGGGTATTCCAATCTCAAAACATACGCTTCTTTTCAGGAGATTTCAGCAGGCAATGGACCGGACCATTGAGCGTGAAGCTGGTGGTACTGGTTTGGGACTCTATATTAGCAGGGAATTTATGAGGGTTATGGGAGGCAAATTGGATCTGGAAAAAAGTAGTATAGGGAAGGGGAGTACATTTGCATTTACGCTTCCTCTTTTAGAGGATAAAGGTTAGTCGATTTCCCCTAAGGTGCGGACGTAACTCCAAAAGAGGATGTTGAAATATAAAATAAATAAGTTTAAGTTTAATGAGTATGGCTAAAGTTTTAATCGTTGAAGACGAGGATATAATTGCCAGGATGTATCAGGAAGCTCTGAAGTTTGACGGTTTTGACGTAACTGTGGCCTTGGGTGGGCTGGATGGGTTGACTAAGGTTAAATCTGAAAAACCTGATGTTGTACTTTTGGATATTATGATGCCTGAACCCGACGGTATTGAGGTGTTGGAGAAAATTAAGGCCGATCCCGATATAGCGGGCATTCCGGTTGTCATGTTGACCAATCTGTCGGGGAAACACGATGCTGAGCTGGCCAAGGCCAAAGGGGCACTTGACTATTGGGTTAAATGTGATGTTAAGGTGAAAGGTTTAGGAAAAAAAGTACAAGCGATCTTACGTCCTTGACTGCAGGACGCGTTACCCGGAAATCATATTGATAAACCCACTACGGAGGGTGTATATATAAGAGTATGGAAAGTCTTAAAGTATTGATTGTCGAAGATGAACCCTTAGTTGTGAGGATGTTTGAAACAGCCCTGACATTCAATGATATTGAAGTGGTAACGGCAAATGGCGGAAGAAAGGGAGTCGAATATGCAAAGAGTGAAAAACCGGATTTTATCCTTATGGATATTATGATGCCCGAGATGAACGGAATTGAGGCGTTGGAACACATAAAATCAGATCCGGAGACGGCCGATATCCCTGTTGTCATGCTTACTAATCTTTCGGGTATGCACGATATTGAGCTTGCAAAGGAAAAGGGTGCTTATGCTTACTGGGTTAAAAAGGATTTGAAACCGAAAGATATAGCTCAAAAAATACGAGAAATATTGGGAAACATCAAAGCACAAGAGCACTAGAGCATAAAATCACGAAAACAGTGCTGTCCTGATTTTATGTTTTGATGCTTTACTTATTTATCGATTTAATGATTTACTGATATATGGCTAAAGTTTTACTTATCGAAGACGACCCCCTGGTTGTCCGGATGTACCAGAAGGTGCTTTCGTTTGAGGGCTTTGAAATCGAGGTGGCAGCTGATGGGCGAGAGGGTCTAAAGAAGGCAGAGACATTAAAGCCTGATTTAATTTTTTGTGACATCATGATGCCGAAAATGAATGGTATTGAGGTCTTGGATCGCCTTAAAGCCAATCCTGATACCCAAGCAATACCGGTCATTATGTTGACCAACCTCTCCGGTACACGAGACGCCGAAATAGCAATTTCAAAAGGTGCCTTTGCTTATATGGTGAAAAGTGAGTACCGTCCGAAAGAAGTGGCCGCTTATGCAAAAGAATTTATACAATCTAAGTCTGCCGGTACAACTCCTTCTAAAGACAAGGACACTTCGGCTCCATCTCAAAGTACTACACCGGATCCAGCTGCATCTACGGCAACTGGCATGCCTTCGACTGCTGGTGTAGTACCGGAAAAGGTCGGGGATAAGGCTTAAAGATAAAACTATGACCCGGGTATTAATTTGCGAGGATGATCCATTAATATCGAGAATGTATCAAACGGTCTTTGAGTTTGAAGGCTTCGAGGTAGATATGGCTAGAAACGGTGAGGAGGGGCTTGAGAAACTTAAGAAAAATACTCCTGTGATGATACTTCTGGATATCATGATGCCGAAAATGAGCGGTATCGAGGTGTTGGAAGAAATTAAGGCCGATCCCAATTACAAAAAGATACCGGTTGTTGTTTTGACCAACCTCTCTGGGGCGAAAGATGCCGAGCACGCACTCGAGCTGGGAGCGATTAAATATATCGTTAAATCCCAAAATAAGCCGAGAGAGATTGTTGCTCAAATAAGGGAAATTCTTGCAGCTACAACCCGAGACGAAGTTCCCCGCGCCGCCTCCAAATAACCGTTAAATCACAAGAACACCAGAGCACTAGAGCATAAAATCGCGAATACAGCGCTGTCCTGACTTGATGTTTTGATGATTTATCAATTTAAAGTTTTGACAACTTAATTGAGTTATCAAGATTTTTTATTTCTGTCCAAAGCATTGCTCCGATTTCATCTACAAGCTTCTTTGCGCTGTCATAATCGTTAATATATAACCAGCCTTCATCTTTAGAAAAGTCTAATAAATAACTCGATTCTTTTAAGGAACCATAAGCGGTTTCAAAAAAAGTAAGTTGTGTTGCCGGCCTCCTGCGAGCATAACCTTCTATATAATTTAAGATTACCGAGAGTGAAGCTCGCCGTAACTGATTTGTTGAACCATAAAGCTCTTCTTTGGGATAATTTTTGGTTATTTTATAAATAAAGTGAACAAAATCATCCATCCTTTTTACCAATTTATTTTTAAAGGTTCCTTTTTCTATTTTACTATTTGTATTTTTTGTGGTCTCCATGTTTTCTTGTTTTAATGTTTTCATGATTTAATGCTCTCATGATTTCCTGTCTATTTTACCTCACTAATGATGTAGCGGGAAACGAAATAAGAAGGGAAGAATGACAACATCAGGAGTCCGACGGTTACTATAAAGGTCTGCTCAATAAGTTTACTCGCTGTTTGAATTGTCGTAACTTCAGGTTTACCGACAAAGAGCATGCCGATGGGGTTTTCGTCGATGTTTTTTATCGGAGCAAAAGCTACGAGGTAGGGGATATTCAGAATTGATAGAGATCCGGTATATATGTTACCTTCGTTGAGCACTGTTTTCCTGACGTCTTTGTTTTCTTCTTTTATGCCGATCCATCTGCTTTTGGCATCCGGTGCAATAAAAGTAGTAGCTGAACGGATATTGTCGGCGTAGACGCTGGCATCCAGGCCTGTTGCATTTTTCAGGCCATCGACAAAAGCGTTATCTACAACTGAGCCGATCGTTACTGCTCCAATTATGTCTTCACCTACTTTAACAGGCGCAGCAGCTCTTACAGACACGACAGGAGCCATAACTCCATCTTTTGTGACGAGGCCGGTAATACTGCTGCCCGTGAGTGCCTTTTTAATCAGAGGATCGTCCGAGAGCGATCCTCCGATTTTTTCGGGATCATCTCCACGGGCTAATATTGCACCGTTTTCATCAACTACAACCAGAAAGTCTTTACTTTTTGTGATAAGCGTTGTAGTTGTGAGCTCAGTCAGCGCTTTCTTATCCTGGTCTTTGAGTGCCGTAATTAACTCAGGGTTTTGAGACAGCATTTCAACGTCGGAGAGCGTTTCTGCCTTTTTGCCGTCAATTGTATAAGCAAGAAGTGCCACATTAGTTTCGAGATTGGCGAGAATATCCTGGCGCATATTTGATAACGAAACGGAGGTGAAAAAGATTGCTGTAAGTAAAAATACAATAAGGATGACTGTATCGAAAATAATAAAAAGTTGCGTTTCCAAGCGTTTGGTCAAATAAGCCCAAACCCATCGACCTAAATAAATAGTAAATATCAGTTGGAGGACATGTTCGACCATCCAAATCGGTCCGAAAGCGCCGACTATTCTTTCCAGTGTAATGTTTGTACTGCCTCTAAATAAGGCGGAAAGAGAAAGTAGTTCACTTATTGCAAGTATCGTTAAGCTATAACCTATTGTTCTTAGGTGGTATTCCAATCCCAACGTGGCTCTTCTTAAATAAAGGAAACCTGTAAAAATGGCAAGAACTGGATATAAGAAAGGTACAAATACAAGCGGAGCGATTTTCCCCAATAGCAGTATTGCTGCTGATTTGTCTTTACTCTTCTTAATTCCAAAGCCATGGACATTTTTTTCCATACTCAGCCGGTAGGAGGGGAGAGGCTGAAGCGGATCTACAAATTGGCCGATTATGAGTACTAGAAAAGCGCTAATGATAAAAGCTGCAGTCAAAATATTGGTAACTTCAGAATTAAGAAGTGGGTTTTTCAGAATTGTTTGCTCAATTTGGGTAGCATGGACAGCAAATGACAGAGATAAAAGTAAAAATCCCAGCGACTTTGTACTCTCTTTATAATCGTGGCGTCCTAGCCATGCATCAAAATATAACCAGGAGACTGCGAAGCAAACTAAAGCCGTCAGAAGATTTAGCGTAAAATGAGCATTAGTAAGTAAGAACTGAGTTTGCAGCATACTTTATTAAATCATTAAACCAAGAAAACATTAAAACACCACAACATTTTTCTCGTGATTTTATGCTCTTGTGTTCTTTGCTTTAACGTCTTGTTATCTAATAATACATTTGTAATAATAACTAAGACAACTGGCATTCAAATATATGGCTACTAAAAATCAGAATAGTGATCAAGAGAGCCACCGGCTCGGCCACCAGTCCGGAAGGACTTCTGGCCAGGAGGAAGAGACCTCCGGCTCGGAGAGAGAAGAGATACCTTTAGAGACGAGTAACAGGCGTATTTATTATGTAGGACTGATGCTTCTTGTTGTGATCATACTGGCGACAGGTTCACTTTTATATCTTAAGATAAAAATGCCGGTCGATACCGAGGAAAAAGCTACAGTAATTGAAAGTAGTAAAGAGACGGCTACTGAGGTAACAATTTCGGGGGCGGTGTCAGATCAACTGGGCAGGGATGAAATTAACCTTGAGGTATTAAACGGTTCCGGTCGACCGGGCGTAGCGGGGAAGGTGGCGGACGAATTAAAAGAGCTTGGTTATGTCATAAATCTGGTTGGAAATACTAAGTCGAGTGCTACAAACTATGTTATGGTAAATTCTAAATATAAAGATAGCATAGATGTGTTACTTACGGATATTAAAGATAAATATGGGATAGCGTCTGTTGCAGGTGAGTTGGAAAATTCAACCGCCTCGGCTAGGGTAGTTATAGGAAAATAATTTTTGGTAGAGTCCCGCACCAAATTAGCTATGTATTATGTTTACATATTGGTAAGTTTCGTTACCGGAGAGCTTTACATAGGTTATACAAATAATATTAAAAAAAGGATTGTTGAACATAATACAAACAGGAGTTTCTCTACCAGAAAAAAAGGGCCTTGGATTTTAGTATACAATGAGAGTTATAGCAATTTCGAGAAAACTCCGGGCTATCAGCCCGGAGATGAATTGAACTTGATATGTCGTCCTCCTTTAGAGGGAAACCGCGGACTCTTGGTCCGCGGAGGACGTCATAAATCAAAAGAAGACGCAATGACCCGTGAATATAGATTAAAAAATTATGGACAAGCACTCAATGAACTAAAGAAACGAATATCTGGAAGTCTTTCTTTAGCTAAATTGGTGCGGGAGAGAAGGTGAAATTAATTAATGTATAATCATATCTTGTACCTGCTTTACTGGTTAGCCAATATTCTTCTCCTTCTTGTTGTCGGTCTAGTTTTTCCGGACAATGTAGTTCTGGGTAACTTTAGATTTAATATGGTTGAATCAGCAATTTATGCAGGATTTTGGACAATGGTGGTGTTTTGGGCAATGTGGGACTATCTCTATGTAAGAGATATCAAACTCGACAAAGTTAGCGGGCGTTTTTTTATCTTTTGGGCGTTTAATTTTACTGCATTTTGGCTCGTTTCGAGATTTTCTCATATAGCAGGTTTTGGCATAAGCTCCTTTTGGTGGGCACTACTACTCGGCTTAGTAGCTAATTTTGCTCAAAACTTTATTTGGGGGAAGATAGTTGAAAGGGGGAAGAGTAATCTTTCGGCTTATTGAGAAGACGGTTCTTTATTAATGTCTTCACTTTCTTGGGTTTCTGTTGTGTTTTCTTCTTTTCCTCCCAGACTTTTATGCAGCCATGATATTCCACCCATTATAAAATACCAGATGGCAGGCAGTATTAGTGTAACCCCGGCGAGCGATATTGAAAGAGCCCATTCAAGCGGAACTACCTGAGCTTTGGTGGCGATATCCTGAAGAGCGTAGAGCTGCATCAGAGCAATTAGAATTAAAAGCGCTCCTGCTTTAGCAGGGTAATACCCCTCGACCAGTGAGAGGAGAAGAAGAGGTGTAAGAAATAGCGCAATACCTTTTATAACTATTGACGCGGTTGTAAACGGGTAGAGATTCAAAACCTTAGGATCAAGATAGTGATAGGGGGTTGGCAGATTAAGGTGCAGGGGATTCACGACAGCATCGAGTACGTAAGAGAGTAAGAAAAGACCGATAATAAATATTAGGACGTATTCCTTTTTCATGCTGCTGAGCGTAGTATAGTTATTTTTTACCTCAAGCTCAAGTCCGAACTTCGAACCTAGAACATGTCGTAAAATTCACCATAGGTTGGGCCGGTGGGGGGAGCGACATTTCTGTTGGTCCAGTTTGTATCAAAACCGGATGAACCTACGGCATACGTATAATTACCCGAGCTGTCTTCTTTCATGATAAACCATGCAGCTTCTTTATTGGTAAAGCCGTAATAGGCGGGTGAGGAATCATCCAGGCGGCTGATTTTATACCCGTCGGTCGGATGATGTTGTGCCGGATCGATCCTATTTCCGGCAATATCTTTGAGTCCGACAATTCCCGGACCTGGAACGCTGCCGAAGAATGCGGCCTGGGCTTTCTTAACTCCAAAAATTGAAAAGATGAAGGCTGTTGCTCCTGCCGTTCCGATGATTTTTAAAAATACTCGTCTGTCCTTATCTATTTTACCAGTCTTAATCTTTGTAAGTTTCTCTAGTTTTTCCTCCTTTTCTCCGGGTTTTATAACTTTAGTAACTGGTTCGATTTCCTTGGGGAGGACAACTGCCTTTTGCCTTCTCGGAATAATCAATGTTAAGAAGTAAATTAAGATTGGGTAGTAAATAGAGGCACTAAGGAGCTGATAGATATTTTCAGCCGAGAAAAATCCCGCTAAAACAATGAGGCTTACAATTATAAAATCGTAATAAATAATTACCTTTTTCATTTATTGTTTTATTGATTTGTTGATGTTCGCTGCATCAGTCGCCGTCGGTTTTTGATTTTTGAAAATCAAAGGTTGGGAAGTAGGAGTCGGTTTTTTGTCGTTAATTTTATTTTGTTTTTCAATATTACTTTTCAGAATATTTCTTGCCCCTAACGCCAAAAGTACAAAATAAAATACTAAGATGAAGTAGAAGAAACCCTTACTTCTTGGAGGTTTAATCTCGGGAATATTGTCTTTTTTCTTAAATAGTCCTTTTAATTCCTTCAAAGTTTGTAAGAAAAGGTATAAAAAAACCGGAAGAATAAGAATTTGGAATATGGCAGTATCTTTGGTTTTTAAAGTCAAAAGAGCGCTGACTATTAAGAATAATGAAGCTGCGGTCGAGTAGAAAAGGAGCAACTTCTTTGGAGTGGCAGTTGGCATGTGCATTTTTGTCAATCAATCTTTTTAACGTCTCTATCGTGGACCCATCCGAAAACTGAGTTATCGATCATGATTTTGTACCAATTGCCATCCGTCTCGTAGTAGGGGTAATTATTACCATAAGTAATTTTACCAACCGGTTTTGCACTGAAATTTGCAACCTCGAGTACGTCAACCGACTTTGTCAGATTATTTTTGATTGTCACGTTGCCTAGCAGGGCATCAGTTTTATCGTTTTCCATAAGTAGGTCAGCAAGGTCTGAACTCTGGCTGCTTACGGCGAGGGTTGAATTTTCATTGCTGTCAAGCTCGGCCAATTTTTCTTTGATACTTGTAAGTTCATCGCTAAGTTTCTGATTATCTTTTTTTTCGGCTCTCAGTTTAGCAATTTCGCTTTCTAAGGCGGTAATTTTTGACGGATCAGTATTTTTTGCTTCTACTTTAGATCTAATGTTGCCTATGTTGGCTAAATAAAGGGCGTAGACGGAGGAGAGACTTAGTAGGAAGATAACAAGTAGTAGTCTAAGTGACCATCTGCCCGCGCTGACCGCTTCTGGATGTGTCATTAATAGCCAAAGATATAGAAGTATCGGAAAAAGCAGAACGCTTGAGATTAGATTTTGAGGGCTTGGGTTGAATAAGCCGAGAGCGATGAGGTTGGCGGTAATAGCCACGATTGAATAGATAAAAACCACTTTTGCAAGCTTTTTCATAGTTTAATTATATAATATTTACTTCCGAAAATTCTTATCCTTTCTGACAGGGTCCGTCCCTGTCAACGTACAAAAACGGCTAGTCTATCGAAAGTGTGCCGATTTTTTCTTTTGAATCAGTAATATCTTTAACAAAAAAATTATCATACGAACGATATTTGAACATAGAGGGAAATAAACCATCTTTTTTAAAGAGCTCTAATACTTTATTCGGCTTTAGCCAGTCGGCTTGTTTCTTACCAACATAGTAAGCAAAGCTTGAATATGGATAATTGACAGGGTCCGTCCCTGTCAAGGCTAGGTCAAGAGGGTTGAGGTGAATATAGCGGCTGATGTGTATTAAATAGTTATCATTGTCAACGAGAGCTGCTTTGTACCTTCCTTGAAAGAGTGGTCCGACCCGATCGTACTTTTTATTAAAATACATAGCATAAGTAGTAGAGATACTTCTTAAGAGTTTGGTCATTCCGTTTTTTGTCTTTTGCTTGATAAGCAGGTGAAAATGATTAGGCATTAAGCAATAGGCAAGCAAGTCAATCTCGTTGCTTAAGTTAGTTAAAGGTCTTGGTCGAATTATGTTATACGTTGCATAATTTTCTGATGGGTGAAACAAACCTTGGTTTTCCGGTGAGAGGTAGTATTTAAGGAGGTGTAGGTACAGAGAATAGTCATTGTCATCCTCGAAAATGGTTCTTTTTTCTACCCCTCTGTTGAAAACGTGATAATACGCATCTTCTACATATGTTTTTACCCGGTATCGCTGTGTCATTACATTAACTGTAGATGACAGGGTCAGACCCTGTCAAGGGGAGTTAGGGTTGGACTGTGGGAGTGGGGGACGGCTCCGAATTTTCCGGGATCGGTGTAGCTGTTGGTGTAATGGGAGCCTCAGGTGGTTCACTACCTGCGGGTAATTCAACTTGGGGCTTGATTGCCGGGGTTGGCTGTGCAGGAGGAGTAAGATTTTCTCCAGCGGTTGCCTCAGTAGCGGTTTTCTTCTTTGCTTCCATAGTGTCAAGTGCTGCTTTTGCAGTTTCATAATCCTTACTCTTGGGGTCCAAGAGAGACAAGGTCAAGGTCATCTGCTGAATGGCTAAATCAGTCTTGCCTTGCTGGGAATAAGAATAAGCAAGGTTGAAGTGAGAGTTGGCCAGGTCAGGCTTTGTTGCAACTGCCAGTTCGTAAATGCGTGTTGCCGTCTCGTAATCTTTAGCGCCGTAATATAAACCACCCAGTATTATTCTGTAACTTGGATTAACCGGGTCCAGGGCAATTGCCTGTCTGAATGATTGAGCAGCAAAAACATCGGCTCCTTTTGCAAGAGGAATTATTGATTGATATGTTCGACCCAATATTTCCCAGTTGGCAGCCCGCAGAGGGTTTAAGGCAACCGTCGCTTTAGCCTCAGATATGGCAACCTGGATCATTTGAGAAATGTCGTTTTGGTCTTTTTCGGAGAGGATGCCTGCTGAGCTGGAGCCCTCGGGGCCGGAGGGAGGAGGAGGTGTAATGGCTTTCTTTGCAACCGAGTCAGCCAAGACCAAATTCACCCTGGAAAAAGAAGCACGATATCTGTCAACACGGGGATTAAGAATAATTGCCCTTCTCATGTTGTCGTAGGTATTTTTGGCTTCGTTATTTGCAAGAGCTGTCAAGGATCTTTGGAAATAGTATTCAGCCAGAAGTATCCGGCCGCCTTTGTAAGCTCCCCAGACAACAAGAGCAAAAACAGGCAGGCTAACAAGGATTGCAGGAAGTCTTGAGGTGACATCCTTTTCCTGGTTGTCTCTTGTACCGGCAGTCGTCAGATTAATTGCTGTTGCGGTTGTTTTAGCTCCCAGAGCAAGAAGAATAAAGAACATGATAATGAGAAGGGCCGTTGCCGGGAAAAGGAGAGTCGTGAGGAATAGGATTAGGAAGGAGACCAAACCGGAAATACCTGCAAAGCCCCAGTTGACCAGCTTTTTCTCTTTCAGGTCGCGCTTGGCATTTTTATAGTAGGCGACGGCCAATATAATGTAACCAGCAAGGCCGATTATTCCGGCTTCTGTGAATACGGTCATAAGGTGGTTGTTTGCGGTTGCAAACCTAAGAGCCCAAAGATCGGTTGCATTATAAGAGATTGGTCTGTACCTTGAGAATGCCGTCAGATAGTTACCCGGCCCTATTCCTAATATCGGACTTTCTTTCAGACTGTCAATGGCGACTGACCAGCTCACTTTCCAACTTGGAAATCGGGGGTAGAAAGCTTTGCTGGGAAGAAGATGCCAGGCACTGATCAGAAAGCCCGCTGATATTAATAGGGTAAGACATGCATTAACGGCACGTTTATTAATGTCCTTTTGCGAGAGGATTGTACCGATACCCAGTGGGAGCAAAGCTAAAAGATATATTGCTGAGGGCAAGTATCCGCCTTCGGGAGAATATGTTTTAGCTTTCATAAAAGCAGGGAGTTGAGGTATTGAATTAAAAAGGCCGGTGAAGGCAAGAATGATGAAAGCAGAAAAGACAGCTCCGGATATCAAGAGAATTTTTGTCAGCGCCTCTTTGCTACCGTTCTTTACCTGATTTACCAGAAAGTAAAGCAGCGCTCCGGCAACAACAGCGGTGGTTGTACCGGGAAGAAGGAGTGCCTCCATCTTGTTGGGAGTTTTGATGACAGTACTTGAGATATAAGTAACGGCTATAAGTAAAACCGGAAAGTCGTAATTTGATAGTGAGAACGTAAATTTACCGATCGTCACGACCCTTACGGCAAGGAGTATTAAAAGTAGTATGATACCAAACCCGGCAATAGCCAATTTGGGGACTACATAGGGATTAGGAGAAATAGTGATAACCGTGAACGGCAGCAAGAAAATGGTGATTAAGAGAATGTATTTTTCGGTTTTTTCGAATACTCTTTCCATATAGATCAAATTATCTCCTTCTTTCTTTTTAAACTCTTGGTAATGGCTTGTCAAGAGGAGTTTTGTAGTATTTTCAACTATAACAATTAGCGAGTTTGTATAACAATCTACATATTAGTAATACAAGGTTGAACGATGGATTTCGCGGATTAATTAGTATCCCCGGTGTTGAACTCTTGCTTTGTAGAGCTTTTCAGTCAAACCGCCTTCGGTTTTGTGTTTTTCTTCAAGAGAAAGAACCTGTTTATTTAAGAGGAAAGTTTCTTGGTGACAGAGTGTAAGAAGCAAGTTCACCTTTTCCTCAACTGAGGAGGTGTTAAAGTATTTTTCTAAGTAACTTAAGTTACTTAGGTTTCTTACGAGAGACTCATTTTTATAAAAATCACTTAATTTCTTAATGAGGACGGCCGCCTTTTGTCGGAAAATTTCAATTTTAGGATTATTTTTGGGGAACTGTTTGAGATTGTTTTGTCTTAAGTAATCTTCCAAATCGCCGATTAACTCTTCAAACGACGCTTTGGCAACCCCCGTTAATTTAATTGCGCTTTTAAGAGATGTTTGCATTCCTTCGGAACCTTCCACTATATTTTGTTTTCCGGAACGGGCTGCCCCGTCCATTTGTTCTTTTAGTTTGAAGCTCTTTATGTAACTTTTTGTAAAATCGACAGTCAGATCGTAAATAATAACCGCGAACCAGTAAGTAAAAAGTTTTTTATATGGTTGCATATAGTTATATTATAAGATACTTAGGAATCTTAAGTAACTTACGGGCCAAAGTGGACAGTACCTTCAGAACGTTAGTAATTTTCAATTACTTTACGTTCCGAGTTATATTCCATCAGTCTTTTTTTCAAAAATCTTCTCCCATATCCGCTTTTTAAATATCTTTCTCTTCGAAAGGCATTAATCTTGTTTTTACAGGCCTCGTAGTATATTAGTTCCCATGGTTTACTGTTTCTTGTAGATTTCACCTTTCCTAAATTGTGCATTTTTTCTCTATTCTTTAAATTGTTTGTACAACCAATATACCAACTACTATCTTTTTTGCTTTTTAATAAGTAGTTGTACCACCACATAGTTTAAAACATTAGTAGCTTCGCTACTTTACGTTTTTAATTGCCAAACTTAACTACTCCATCGTTGTACAAAGTTTTTATCTGGGTTGCATTTAAAGCGTAATTGTAAATCTGAACTTCGTCGATTTGGCCGTCAAAGAAGTTAAATAGCGTAGTACCGTTATCAATCGCAGCGCCGATTCTGAAGTCCACATCATTACTAGCCGTTGTAGTGGCCGAGGGAACTGAAGCAGTACTGGCTATTTCTATTCCATTAAAGTATAGTTTTGATCCTGTAGATCTATTAAAGGTAAAAACTATATGGGACCAGCTTCCAGACGTTATGGGTGTAGTTGTTGAAGTCAAGTCAACACAGTCGCCGGTTCCGGCACCACAGACTCTTCCTGTAATGTTCCCATCGGACTCAAGTTCTAAATGATATTGGCGTTTGTTGGCACCGTTGTCGCTTTTTCCTATAATTCTATCTTGTTGGCCAATACTAGTAGGTTTTATCCAAGAAGAAATCGTGAGCTGACTTAAGCTGTCAAAGACATCATTATCAGTAACTCGTGTGTAATCATTTGTCCCGTCGAAGCCGAGAGAAGCATTACGCTTGCCGGACGTACCATCGTTCCACATTTCGGTAGTTGTACCGGAGCCGCAGGTTCCAACTGTATCATTGTCTCCCGATGAGTCGCCCGGATAAATGATTCCGTCATACGAATTGCCCGAAGAATCTTTAGCATCGCTCCCTGAGCATTCGTCAAAGCGCCAATGGGCAACAGGATCACCTCGATTATAATCCCAGGCAATTTGGGCGGGGGTGCGGGCGTAGTTGTAAAATCTTAATTCGTCGATATACCCGGGGAAACCTCTAATTCCATTATTATTATTGCCAACATACAGTGGTGATCCAACATCGCTAGTTCTATATCCTGTAGGGGTAGAACCTTCACTACTTGCTGCGAGATTGCCGTTAACATAGAAAGAAGGATCGTTGGAAGAAGAATCGTTATTGTAAGTTATCGAGATGTGATTCCATGAATTTAACGTTATTGGTTGACTAGTTGTACTCCAAGTTCCATCATTACCATCAAATTCTTTAATGAATGTAATATTGGCGGTACTGCCAGAAGGACTTGGGAAACGTAATTCCCAGATAACACCCTTGAAAAGTAATCTGTCGAGATCTACGAGAGTGGACGTCGGATATATCCAAACGCTTACGGTACCGCCAGTATCAAAAAGATTTTCTATTGCTGAACCGGATGTTACCGAAGTGTCATCGTCACCGCCATCGAATTCTAGACACGCTCCATGTTTACAGACTCCACTATGTCGCCAGACGGGTACGTCACTGCCAGCACCGTCTTCACCAAGAATAGCGTTGTTCCCATTGGTTGAGGTGTCGTAGGCGGTTGTTCCCGTTTTTTCATCAAACCTCCATTCAGCAACGGGGGGAGTACAGGTTGAGCCTTGTCCCGGTGGACAATAGGAATCACTGGAGGAGAAGCTAGGAGAATTAGAAGAGGTGGTACCAAGAGAGCCAAATACTGTCGCGGCACCTTGATTAAACTCAGTTTTGACTTGATCGGCGGTTAGAGCAAGGTTGTAGATTTTAACTTCGTCAATGATTCCGTTAAAGTGGTTAATCGGACCACTTCCAGTGTCACCCGTTCCAATATATGAGCCTCTGCCAGCTTCTGCAAATCCGGAATCGGGGCGGCTAATTACAAATCTTCCGTTTAGATAGTAATATAAATTGCTGTTATCCCACGTCATAATAATGTTGCTCCAGGAGCCAATAGGTGGCATATTGTCTGCTCCTACGACAAAATTACATCCATTGCCGTCTGCACACATCCACATCTCATCTGAGTCAAATGTTCCCACTAGTACGCCATCTATAGTTACGATTCGTTGTCCGTACCCAGTAGCGGGTTTAATCCAGACACTAATTGTTCCGCCACTGGGAAAAGTTGATACTTCAGGAATAGTTACGTAATCGTCGGTTGTGCCGCTAGTATCAAAATTGAGTGCTTTACTAAATTTTCCGCTGTTTGTCCAAGATGGACATGCTGAATCACCGGATTGGGGACAGGAAGTAGCACCCCCGAGGTTGCCATTTAATGAAGTGTCGCCGGAACCTGCGTTATTTGCGGTGTCGCCGTAACCTTCATCGAATCGCCAATGTCCAACCGCCGAGCCTACTGGTGATCCTGGTGCAGGATGAGAAGCATTCATGTCTTCGATAATTTGAGCAGGCGTCCGGGCGTAGTTATAGATTTTGACATCGTCGACATTTCCATTGAACGGAATGGACCATGATCCATTATAGTATCGGCGACCGATAACTGATCTATCTGTTTCTGTTACACTTGTATCTGAGAACCAGTTTCCATTGTTACCTCCTCCTGTTGCGACAAGCGAAACACTTACCCCATTTATGTATAAAGTATAAGTGCTACCATCCGATACTGCAGATACGTAGTACCAAGTGTTGGCAGCAAAATCCGTTCCAGTTCCCGACAATACTCCATAAAGAGTGCCTCCATCGGTTTGTTGCACTATGTACAAACGATTATTGGAGCCAATGTAAAAATTAAAACGCCCAGCATTTGCCACTGCGGCCCCTCCGAAGTTAAAAATGGACTGTTCTGTGGAAATAACATCAAGTTTTATCCATGCTTCTAAAGTTCCCGCAGAGGAGTTATCAACCTTTGAGCTGCTACCGATCTCAATATAGTCATCGCTGCCATCAAAATCCAAAGCTTTGCCGAACTTTCCCGGGACCCAATCAGATTCGGTCATTGAACCGTTCATGGTACCGGTCAAGCCATTGCCGGAGGAGTCGTAGACGTTGGAAGTGCCTGTTCCTTCGTCAAATTTGTAGTACGCTACCGGTCCCGGTGCCCAACGGTAAAGCCCCTCGACTTCACTCGGGGTTAAAGCACGGTTGTAGATACGCGCTTCGTCAACCATTCCGGTAAATGATTCCGGCGTGGTGGTAAAACTTCTCCTGCCGATGCCGACGGTTCCGGTAGCAATATCTGATGCTACGGTAGTCGTTCCGGTGGCGGTAGTTTCGAGCGACCCATTTATAAAAACTTGTTTTGTACCGTCAGATTGGAGTACTAGTGTTACGTAATACCAAACACCCGAGGTAAGGGTGGTAGTGGTATTAATGGCGATATTATTATCATTTATATCGTCCCAGACTTGAATTTTTGAGTTTGTGTAAACCCTGAGGTTTATCCAGTCGTTGACCAATCCATAGCCAAAAAAAGTTTGAATAGCCGAAAAGTTACTCGGTTTTACCCAGGCGGACATTGTTAGTTCACTACCGGTATTAGCAGAAACAGTGGTGGCTTCAACGTAATCGTCAGTTCCATCAAAATTACAGGCCGTTCCGAATTTACCTGCCGAAACGCAGTCCATTCCGGTGCCGTTATCGCCAACTCCATTATCTCCGTAGAGTGTTCCCGATTTTCCATTTCCAGAGTAATCGGTAGATGTTTCACCTTCCGCATCAATTCCGGCGTCATCCATTTTCCAATAACCAACAAGACCCTCTGTAAGAGGGTCAGCAGCAAGTAGACCGTAGCTGGTAGCTAGCTGGGAACCGAGAATATCGGCTTTGACTTGGTCAGCGGAACGGGCATATGGATAGATAACTATTTCATCAAGGAAACCGTCCCAGAATTCGTTGTTGTCCGAATCGGCACCAACGAATAGAGCAGAAGAGCTGGAGAGTGAAAGAGTAGAAGTTAAAGACAAGTCTTCAGAGATTTTTGCTCCATCGATGTATAGATAGATAGCGCTAGTATCACGCACGGCTTCGTAGTGATGCCACTTACTGTCAGCGTAACTTAGAGTATTACCATTTTGATTAGAACAGATGATATCATCATCAAATGAAGAGTCATCATCAATACCAAAACATAAGTAACCGCTACTATTCATATATA
>MGHG01000007.1 GCA_001793095.1 Candidatus Woesebacteria bacterium RIFCSPLOWO2_01_FULL_39_23 | reverse complement strand
TATAACTATGAAAGGCCACACTTGGGAATAAACCTGAAAACACCATATGAAGTTATTGCAAATGTCCTGCTAGGTTAAGGGAGAGCGAAGATTACTTTATTACCTTAATTTTTCCTACATCCATCAACCAGCCCGCATTCTTTCCCTTTATGGTTTCGCCCCATACCTGAACTTTTTTACCGGTAAATTTATCCAAGTCAATAACGGTTGAGGTTAGATAAACGTACTTATCCTCACCCAAATTACGATCCAGGTGATGAGTTCCTTCACCTTTAATTCCTCCTACTACCAAAGTCCCTTCGGCACTATCCCTGAACGTAGATTCATCTGCGACACCTGCTTCCGTTGCTTCATTTTTGGCTTCTGAGGATACTTCGGGTGCAGTGTCACTTTTTGCTTTCATACTTCCGGATAACAACCATCCCGTACCAACACCCGCTAAAACCACCAGGAACGCAACAACAGCCATCGTTAAAGAACTTTTTGAAAATTTTCTCTTGGGAAAATCCTTTACTAAATCCTTATTTTGTGCCGGCGGTTGAGATGCAACAACCGGAGGTTGTGACTGTGCGTTAGTTGGTTCCATCGTAATTTAATATATCATAAAAGATAGTAAATGGTTAATGGTCAATTGTTAATAGTTAATGATCAATGATTAAATTTTTAATTCCGCCTCAATAAATTCATCTAACTCTCCGTTTAAAACAGCCTCAGTATTACCCGTCTCAACTCCAGTCCTCAAATCTTTGACCATTTTATAGGGATGCAGCACATATGAGCGGATCTGCGTCCCCCAGGATGCCGGATGATATTCTCCTTTTATATCCTTCCGCTCTTTATCTTCCCTCTCCTGCTCTTTTGCCCAAAGCTTAGCCCGCAGCAAATCCATTGCATACCTTCTGTTTTGTTCCTGAAAGCGCTCAGTTTGGGCGGTCACTACAATTCCGCTCTTGATATGCTTTAATCTCACTGCGGTTGACACCTTTTGCACATTTTGACCACCCTGGGATGAAGCGCGGAAAAATTGCCATTCCACATCCTCATCCTTAATTTGAATGTCAGGCAGGTCCATCTCAGCCAACTCCGGTAAAACCTCAACAAGCGCAAATGAAGTTTGGCGAAGTTTATCTGCATTAAAAGGGGATTGTCTTACCAATCTATGTGTTCCGGCTTCACCTTTAAGGTATCCGTACGCATAGGCACCTTCGATTTTAAAAGTAACACTTTTTATGCCTGCTTCTTCACCTTCCGACACATCAATCGTTTGGACTGCCCAGCCCTTCTTCTCACAATACCTCAAATACATTCGGTAAAGCATATTCGCCCAATCCATCGCTTCGGTCCCGCCTTGGCCCGCATGGATTGAAAATAGAGCATTTCTTTGATCATAAGTGCCGGAAAGAAAAGATTTCAGTTTTAATTTAGTAACTCTGCTTTCAAGCTGGTTAATGTCTTTTTCGAGATCGTCTGAAAGCTGTCCTGCATTTGAAAGCGAAACTAGTACGTCAATTTCACCGGTTAGTGCATCAAGTTCATCCATTTCATTGCGTAAATTCCCGATCATCTGCATAACCGATCTTGCATTCTGCTGATCATGCCAAAAAGAAGGATCGGTTGATTTAGCCTCCAGTTCTCTAATTTGTAATCTTTTATCGTCGAGCTTAAGAGTATTTTTCAACTCACTTAAATCTTTAGCCAAAGTCTCAATTTTTACTTTTAAATCGTACATCAGGATAAGTATACCAAAGAAGCTAGAGAGGTTTGCAGACTGAATTGAAAAATTTTTCCTTCTCTTCGATAGACATCATATTATAATATTTTTCAACTTCCACACTTTTGACATTTGCAGGAACTTCATCTTCTACTCCTAAGACTTTTACCATTCTTGCTCTCCCAATGTCTAGAATAGTACTTAAGGGTTTCGGAACACTTCGAAGTCCGAGTACCTCGGTAAATATCGTCCTCCCACCAACCAACAAAAAGCCTTCGATAATAATTGCCAACAAAAAGCCCCAAAATAGCATCGAAAAGGAGTGTTTACCCAAATGCCAGTTCACATATAACCACCTCATCCTGGCTAAGGTAAAGACTAAAAGAAAAAGAAGAATTATTATTGTTCCCGCTTGCCAATACGTCGGTTCGATATATACCCTTCCGACTTTAAAAGGAGTTAAGGTTCGGCTCAAAAAATCAACCAAAGGAGTAAATCTTTGCATTAGCTTAATAATATCACCTTCAACCTGCAGAATAAAAAACCAAATGACAAGGTGAGACCTTGTCAAGAAAATTATTCGACTTTGAGAAGCTCGATTTCGAAGACGAGTGTAGAATTGGCAGGGACAGGACCCGTTTCCCTGTCACCATAACCAAGAGCAGGTGGAATAGTGAGCTTTCTCTTCCCGCCTTCTTTCATACCGACAACACCCTGATCCCAACCGGGTATTACCTCACCCGCTCCCAAACCAAACCTAAAAGGCTGGTTCCTATCATATGAACTGTCAAATTTCGTTCCGTCTGTTAAAGTTCCCAGATAATTAACACTGACTTTGTTACCACTCTTCGCCTCCTTACCCGTACCGACTTTTAAGTCTTCTATCTTTATTTCGGTATTAGTTGCAGTCGTATCGGTCACTTGAGTCACCTCCTCTTTATCTACTTTAGCAGATCTCGACCCGATTATTAATAAGGAACTAACCAATATTGCACTCATAACTAAAACAAATACTCCAATAATGGTTAAATTTTTCCTGTTAAACACTATTTTTGTGTTATTTTCCATGAAGGTAATTATACTGCAATTTTTCCATGAGGATTGAGTAGAATCTTAAGTTGTGAATGGTCGACAACCTTAGCGCACTCATATCACCAATTCTAAAAAGATGCGCTAG
This sequence comes from Candidatus Woesebacteria bacterium RIFCSPLOWO2_01_FULL_39_23, assembly GCA_001793095.1. Taxonomy (GTDB): domain Bacteria; phylum Patescibacteriota; class Microgenomatia; order UBA8517; family UBA8517; genus HO2-FULL-38-9. Next base: position 64,400 of record MGHG01000007.1, on the reverse strand, counting down.
ATACGAGCGTGAGTAATGCTTGCAGAGAAGACAATCGCAAGCCGAAGATATTGGATTTTTATCTGCGAAATACATTTGCTTGTCAGGAACGTAGTATCTGTAAAATTTATCCGAATCCAAATTAATTTCATCAATTGATTTAGCGGTGTATACATACAGTCTTTTGTGTCTAGCGTCGCGCGTAGGTAAGACACAGTCAAAAATCCGATAACCCATTTTAACAAGCTTTACAATTTCATCAGGCTTTCCGATTCCCAAACCATACAGCAGGCAACTTTTGGGTGAGTTTGTTGCTATCAGCTCCGCTATCTCATAATCAAATTTTCCTGACTCATTAATTGGCCAACCCCCATAACCTAACCCGTCAAAGCCTATCTTAACCAGTTCTTCACAACAGTATTTTCTTAAATCTAAATATTTTCCTCCTTGAACCACGCCTATAATATAGGGTTTATAATCTTTGGTTGTATGTTCATCAAAATATTTCTTACACCTAATAGCCCAGGAAATCGTTCTTTCAACGGATTCTTTTGCTTCCTCATAAGTTGCTGACATTGGAGTAAAATCATCCAAAACAACCACCAAGTCAGTTCTTAGGAGAAGCTGATATCCAATAGACTTTTCCGGTGTTAAAAGTATTTTTTTGTTCTTAGAAGTATGAATGGCTATACCAACATCACTAACCTTGCCCTTCCCTGATTTGGATTTAATAATACTCATAATTTGAAAGCCGCCCGAATCTGAAATTACTGCACCTTTCCAGCCCATAAATTCTCTTATACCGTCAAATTTTTCAAAAATAGTATTACCCAACTCTCTATATAGATGATAGGTATTCACTAAGACCCCCGGGGTTGAAGTCGCCTCGATATCCAAAGAGTCCAAAGTTTTTACTACCGACTGGGTTGCATCAGGAAAGAAAAGAGGTAAGAGAATATTCCCCACAGAAGATTTAAAATAGTTTTTCATGAGAGCTAATTATACACCGGATTTAGTTTTGTTTAAGTAAGTGTAGGGCACCATACAATCCCGCATGATCGCCTAGAGTGGATTTCTTAATAATTGGGATTTCGGGAAAAACATTGAAAACCTCTTTAAACTTTGCCGTCAGCGAATCTATAGAAAAGTAATCTGATGCGACAACCCCACCACCCAAAACAATAATATCCGGAGACCAAAATACAGATACATTAGTTAACCCGATAGCAAGATGATGATAAATTTCCTGCCAGATATTGTCATCTTTTAAATCCATCGGACTAATGTTATATTTTTTTTGTATTGACGCTCCTCCAATTAATCCCTCTAAATCAATTAACCCTTTTTGGCCAACTTCCAAAATTTGATGGCCTGGCTCAAACCCATAATTACTCACATCAATTCTTTTATTAACTATCCGCGCCCCGCCAACTCCGGTACTGACTGTGATAAAGGCTACTATTCTCGCTCCCTTTCCTGATCCGAAAACCGCCTCACCCAATCCGTCAAGGGCTGCATCATTTTCAAGATAAACTTCCTTTGTGCCGACAATTCTTGAAAGCGAACTTTTCAGATTTTTTCCGATCCAACCAGCAAGATTTGGAGAAAATGTCAAAGTAGTTTTTTCGCTATTCAAAACGCCGGCAATACCTCCCACTACTTTCTGGATCCCGATTCCCTGAGATTTTACATATTCCCCAAACATTGTGATCCCGCTTTCAAAATCCTCGGGAGTGTCTTTTATCTCAAATGACATAAAATTCTCACCGTCTCTTGAGATAGCCAATCGAGTTTTAGTCCCACCTATATCAAATAGTAAATACATAAGATATAACTTATAACTCAAAACTATTTACTGTTTTTCCCAAGGGGGTAGCATGCTTTACAAATCCCCAATTCTTCAAGTTTTTCCAAATACTTGATGATGACGAGAACATATTGGGCATGGCTCCATATTAAAGGAGATGCTGAGAGCTCCTGGCCAGTATACGCATTGAGCTGTTCGGGCAATACTCCGGAAGGTTGGGCTTTTTGTGTTACCCAAGTAAAATCCTTAACGACATCGGGAAGTTCGCTTTGTTTTTTAAGAAAATCAATATTATATTCAGTTTCCCATAGTGTCGTTACAATCCACGGGTTACCCGGAATATTACCGCCCGGATTATGGTATTGGTCACCTTCAAATCTGGCTAACCCTCCCACCCCGCCCTTAACCCCAAGCTTTTCTTTTGTAATCTCAAATGCTTTTTTAAGTCTCGGATCATTATATGCTAAAACACCAAATTTATAGATGCCATAAACACTCGACATATCGAGTGTTTTATCAATAACAATACCTTGTTTTTCCAAAGCTACAAGCTTATAAAAATAACCTCCTTTATCGTCATATAAATATTTTAAAATCGCATCTTTGATTTTTTCGGCCGTAGCTTTATATTTCGCAGCACTTTTATCTTTCCCCAAAACTTCAGCAAATTTTGAAGCAACAACTAATGCCCCATAAACCGAGGCTGCTGTAAAAGTTGAAACGCCATATTTCATCTCCCATAGATCGTAACTTTCCTTTGGAAGTAAAGTTTTTTCATCAATATAATCCGCCATAAACTCAGCAGCTTTTTTAATTAGCGGATTATACAGACTCTCGATAAACTCCAAATCCTTTGACATCTCAAAATGCGTCCAAAGAGCATAGATTACGAGAGCTGTTTCATCTTCCTGAATGGGAAGATTTTTAATTCCTTCGTGCACCCAAGGATGCCAGGACGATCCAAGAGCATGATCGGGTCGATATTTATGCATAAAGAAACCTTCGGGAGAAATAATATCCCGGCAAAACTCAAAAAAGCGTCTGGACGCATTAAAATCCCCGGATTTAACCAAAGCTAGGTTTGCAAAAGCAGCGTCTCGCGGCCAAACGTATGAGTAAGTATCCCGCCCATACTGGAGCATATCCGAGTCACCCGAGGCAATAATAGCTCCGTTATAGCTTACATGGGTTCTGATAATAAGAAGTGACCTTTTAAACTCATTAATAATTGTGTCACTCAATGAATAAAAACTGAAATTTTGATTGTCTACCCAAGCTTGCCAATAATCTTCCGTACTTTTTATAATATCCCCAGGTGTTCTCTCTTTGACAAGTTTGTTAAGTGCTTTGACATTTAATATAGACTTGCCGATCGTCATCCAGTAGTAAAAAGTCTTTTTATCCCGTGCTCCTATATCCAAGCTTATTCCTATTATGGAATCCACCTGCCCGTGTTCTATCGGATTCTTACTTAATTTACCATCCTCGGCGTCCTTAAAAGTTCCATCTTTGCCTTCAATACCTATTAGTCCGACGCTGTAATCGTCAAACCCACGACCATCGCATTCTATATTTACAAGAAATACGCGCCTCCCCTTATAATGAATAATTACATTATCTTCAGGATCATAATAAGATGTATCACCCTTTTGAGTCTGGCTGATATTAAATTCCTGATTAAAAAATACTTTTACCGTTCGTCTGACATCGAACAGGTTCTCAACACCAATCTCTCTTACAAAAATGTTCTTTTCGTTATAAACGACATCGTTAAATACAAACTTAAGCCCCAAATCCTGACTTTCTGCGCTTACATTCACAGCCATGGTGCCATCTACGCTTCTAACCTTTACATCCCAAACCTGATCGGAAAACCAACTCAATCTATCGTTAGCCCAAACTCCTATTTTATGAGCCATATCCCGGCCTATGTGATTTTCAAGTCCCGGATAATGGTAGTAAAGGTCTTTAATCTGACCGAAATGGTCATAACCGATTAATACTTTTCCGTTACCGAGTACAGCAGCTTTAGACATTTTTCACTCTCCTTTTCCTGGTCGCCTTTGTCCTTAACTTAAGATCACTCAGCGCGCTCATATAACTGATAAACGCATCATAAGGAGATTCGTAGGGGTTAAAATATTTATGCACATCGCCATCAGAGAACCATTTTGTACACATATAATAAAAATGGTCCGATGTTTGGAGCCTGCGCCAGTCTTGAATAATTTTGGGGTTTCCGGTATCTAAGATCTTTTTTTCCATTTTGTATAAAAGCGTAAGAGCAGACGATTGAATAGAATTACCGACCCACGCAGACAGATCTCTTTCCGTATCTGCCCATGTTACAACACCGGGAACGTCAACCTCATCCATTGCCGGATATTTTTTTACAGCCTCACTGGGCGTCACAAAATTATTGTCTTGGTGTTTTAATATTTCTGACGGCAAGTGCTCTAAAAACCCAAAAATGCCCTGTTCCTTCCATTGATGTTCACCAAAAGTTTCATAATCCATAAAAAGATTAACTATCTGGCCATTGCCGTTTATTGCATCAACCCACCGCGCAAACTTATCCGCGGTCAGCGGCCATTCTTTCCAGCTTTTCTCTGAAAACCTGAATGCGATATCGTCCGATAATTTATAATTTTTAAGAAGCAGTTTAATTTTTTTAGTACCTGTCGGTTGATAGACAAAATTCGGACTCCGCCAGCCGAGGAACGAATCCCAACCTTCAGCTAAAATGCCTTTATATCCCTTCGAATCAGCCCACATAGCCAAATCATTATTGTAAGCGAGCTCGGTGTTTCTGAAAACCTCAGATTCTACTTTGAACAGTTTCCATATTAAATCTTTATGCATGTTAACTTGGCTCTCAAATTCTGCCCTCGAGTAGAAAAACGCCAACGAGTGATAATAAGTTTCATTTAATATTTCAACTTGTCCGGTCTTTACCAAATCCCTAAATGAGCCTAGAACATGCGGAAGCTGGTCTTTAAGCTGTTCCAGAAAAACTCCCGAAAAAGAATAACTGAGACGAAGTTCAGGATATTTTTTCAGAAGTTTCAAGAGTAACTTATTTGCAGGCAGATAAGACTTATCAGCAACCTTCCTGAGAATTTTTTTATTATTAAGATTGGATTCACCTGTATCGTTAAAGTAGTCATGATCAGTCCCAACGTCAAAAATGCGGTATTTTTTAACCCGCATCGGCTGATGAACCTGAAAATAAAGACAGATAGAAGGCATCAATATAAATAACAAGTGATAAATGACAAATGGTAAATGGAAAATTTCATAGTAGTTGGTTATGACATCCTCCCTGCCTTTAAAGGCAGGGTTTCCTCTAAAGGAGGATGACATATAAGCGTTCAATTCATCCACGGGTCAAAACCCGTGGTTTTCTTGAATGCTTCTATAAATTCCAATACACTTGTCGGCTGATTTATCCCAATTGATAAGCGGAAGTTCCTTTGAACTTTCCTGTTTCAGCACTTTTTTCAATGATGGATAAGCAAGGACTGAAATAATTTTATTAGCCATCTCATCTGTATCCCAAAAGTCCACCTTCAGAACGTGTGATAAAACTTCAGCAACTCCTGATTGCTTAGATAAGAGGACTGGAGTTCCATTGGCTATCGACTCAAGTGCGGTTATTCCGAAAGGTTCAGAAACAGAAGGAATGACAAAAAGATCTGCTGACTGCCAAATTCTATTCTTCTCCTCACCTCTTAAAAAACCGGTAAAAAGAAAGTTATCCATAATACCCAAATTGCCCGCTTCAGCCATCATTTGCTCCTGCATATCGCCGGATCCGACTACGACAAATATTGTCTTTGGTCGATGTTCTAGAACCGTCTTTGCAGCCCTGACAAAATATTCCGGTCCTTTCATTAGGGTAATTCTCCCTAAAAAGAGCACGAGTTTGTAATTTAATTTTTTCATCGCGGCCAAAGCCGGGGGAAGTCTTTTCCTGGAAATTTCTTCAATCCCATTATGAACTACGGTTATCTTATTTGGGTCTATCGCATAATTATTAACCAAGATATTTTTTGTAAACTGACTGACGGAAATAACTTTATCCGCTTTTTCCATTCCCACTTTTTCAATATTATAGACAATAGGATTTAAATTATGACCACCCGTACGGTCCATTTCAGTCTGATGGACATGGGTCACGAAAGGCTTATTGCTTAATTTCTTGGCAACTATACCTGCCGGAAATGTTAACCAATCATGAGAATGTACTAGATCAAAGTTACACCTTCTCGCAATTTTTCCAATCTTTTCTGCGTATTCTAAAGCTCCACCTAAAAAATCGAACGGATTAATGTTTTTTCCATCCGTACCGAATTGTTTTGCCCATTCTGAGTATGTCACGTACGAGCTTAACATCATTTTTAAACTATCCTCAATGTCAGCAAAAACGACATCCATAAAATCAACATTGATATCAACTTTCTGGGGTAGAACGAAAGTAATTTTAACTCCCTTCTTTGAAAGCGCTTTTGCAAGCCCCAAACAAGCCTCACCGAGACCGCCACTATTAAAAGGCGGTAACTCCCAGCCAATCATCAATACACGAGGATTCATGATTTATGTGCACCAATTATTCCAGTATTAGACCTATGCATTTCGAAGTCAAGTACTAATAATAGTATACCGGTACATATTTGTACCGATGAATCAAGTTTGAGGCTAAAATTATTTTAGTATGTCGTCGATATTTTTATAACTTTGAGGCGGTTTAATGTCATTTATGTCATTACTTCTATAAAAGGTGATATCGTATGGTAAATCTAAATAATTACCGACTGAACCGACGTTATCTATATGCACAGATCCTTTAATTCTATATAGATCTCCCCCCTTAGCGACCCAGAGATCGCCCTCACTGAATTCTGCACCTCCGATAAACTTAAATAAATTTGGATTAAAAAAATTTACTTTTTCCGAAATTAGCCTTTTTAACTTATCTTTATTAACCTTATATTTAAAATGATAGCTAATGGCCCCGCGAACCCTATCAGAAGGCAGCTTGTCGGTTATTACTAAAGGAAAATTTCGGAACACCGAAAACTCGGACGAATCAGTAGATATATTGGGAGTATCACCAAGCTCATTTAAAATATTTTTGTTTTTCCAAAAATCGTTTTCAATTTTTATCCAACCACCCTGTAACTGCTTATCCACATAGTCCTTGTAAAGAAAATCATTTATCTTAAAAAAGATACTCGCATCCTTGTAAAGAAGATCAAAATTTACTACTTTTTTTCCATCGGTCAGTATATTTACTGCTGATTCGATATCTGCATTTCCGCTTAATCTGATTTGGCCATCTGTCACTATTCTGTAGTTTAGATGCGTTTCTTTTGACTTAACTATCTCCTCAATCGCGCCCTCCTGACTACCTAAATAATTACCGGAATTACTATCAAATTTTAAGTTTAAGTCCAAGGAATATTTAAACGCATCGGTCTGATTAATATTATGGAAAGCTCTTAAAAGAATTGCCTTGGGAGACAGATAGATAAAAAAATAGAAAAATATAAGTGTCGAGGCTAAAATCAAGGTAGTTAAAATCGAGAGTATCTTCAAAATAACTCCTTTTTCCGCGAGAAACTTCAGTAAGGAATCAATTTTAGCAGATGCCATAGTTAGGCTACTTTCTCCCAAGTGAATTCTCGAACGCCGCTACCCGGAATAAGTTTTATCCTGTCCCCTCCTGTAATCTGATTTTCCAGAATTGCCCGACTCACTAAATCACCTATATAGAGATCGACTATTCTTCGCATTGGACGGGCACCGAAAGCCGGATCATAACCATCAGCTGCTAACTTTATTGCAGCTTCTTCTGATACCTCGATATTTATATCCTGTTTCTTTAAGTTTTTTGCCAAATCCTCGAGAAGAAGCCGAGCTATTTTTACCAAATCATCGCGCGATAGCGGCTCGTAAACAATCACCCCATCAAAACGATTAATCAGCTCGGGGGAAAATATTCCTTTTTCAAGAACGTAATTAACAACTTCCTTTTGCAACTCTTCGCCTCTCACACCACTTGAAACCAATTGCCTAACATACTCCGCCCCTGCATTCGAAGTTGCGATAACAAAAAGGTGTCTGCAATTTATCCTTCTGCCGAAAGCGTCCGTAAGCATACCTTCATCGAGCATTGCTAAAAAGAGATTAAAAATATCTTTCGGCGCTTTTTCTATCTCGTCCAAAAGTAGTAACGATGCCGGGCGATTTTTTATGGCAGTAGTTAAAACTCCTGGCCTATTTCCGGCAACTGAGCCGATAAGCCGGGAAATACCCTCCGCCCCTGCATACTCCGCCATATCAAAACGTAAAATCTGATTTTCACTACCGTAATAAACAGACGCTAAAACTCTCGCCGTCTCGGTTTTACCAACACCGGTTGGCCCCATAAAAAGGAAGGATCCGATTGGTCTGTCGGGTTTAATCGCCCCGACACTCCTGCCGCGCATACTTTTTGCTATCATCGAAACAGCTCCCTCCTGATTGATCAATCTTTTGTGAATCAGTTCCTCCAGATTATTAAGACGGGTTTTATCTACTTCAGTTAATGCAGAAAAAGAAACACCCGTCTTTTCAGCCAAAACCGTATTTGCATCGCTAATTGTTACAACACCTCCTCCATTAAGTTTGCGGTAATTTACTATTGAGTCCAACAGCTCCAGCGCTTTTTCAGGAAAAGGTGTTTCAGTAATATAGCGGTCGGACTCTTCAAGAATCTTGCGAAGGGAGGGAACCGTAATTGTAATATTTGTTGAATACTCCCAATTTTTTGCCACCTCTATTAATATATCCATCGCAATTTCCATCGAAGGAGGCGTAACCTCAACGGTTTCAAAAAACTTTCGGAGTCGCAGGTTCCCAGCGACAAAACGTTCATATTCAACCGGCGAGGAGATAACAATCAGCTTAAGATTTCTTTTTTCCAAATACTCTTCGAAAACATCCGTAAAGTCATATCCTTCAACTTCCGGATTCGTCAGTCTTTGAATATCGCGAATTAACAGGATGATATTCCCTGCTGCCGAAGCTTCTCTGAAAATATGCGCAAGCCGGGTTTTTTTAGTATTAAGGTCAAACGATCCGGATAAAAGAGAGTTATAGTCAAATTCCAAAACTCTTTTAAAGGACATTTTTTCACCGAGCTCACCCGTTATTGCTTTTTGTGCAAATTCCAGGACAACAGTCTTTTTACCGACTCCGGGTTGACCAAGTAATATAATACTGCTTCCGCCTGACAGCACTCTCTCCATTCTTTTTACAACGTCTTCTCTTCCTATTAATTTATGTTGGAAGGGTTTTGCGCCTGTCAGATCTAATGAATATTGAGATAGTATCGGAATATAACCGAAGATAAGATCGAGTCCCAATCCCGGCCTGCCATAGTTCTCGTGATCGTCGAGGTGGGCTTGAAGTTTTCTTAAATCGTCCCACCATTTTGCCGTAAGCATTAGATCGTCAAAAATTAAAGACTTTTTGCTCAGTATATCTTCCCGCCAAACATTAATTTTTATAAACTTTTCTATAATATCCGTATATGATTGGGGTGTAAAATTGGGAATTTTTGACCGATCTAAAAATGTTATCTCTTTAAAATCACTAGCTGTCAGGCCTAGGTGATCTATCAGAAATTTTCCTGCCGGATTTACAAAAAATGACTTAAAGGGATCTTTTCCGCTTTTATAATCAGCCATTGTTTTCTTAACAAAAATACTCGGCCGCATTTGAAATCTGACATAAGCGGGTAAGCCGATAAAAGGGAGAATTAGCCAAACAAGAATTCCCACCCCACCGCCGACAAAAATAATAACTAAAGAAAATACTCCAATAATGAAAAGGGTAATCCTAACAACCGCACCAATTCCTCTTGATATCACATCAAATGTTAAGTTTTCGAAATATCTTGAAATATTAAATCCGGGTTGATTGTCGTCCGACTCAAGCCTTTTCCAGGGAGAAAAAAGTGTTTCCAAAAGTAATGGAAGTGAAAAATAGTGGTTAATAAATCTGAGACCATAGACCCATCTTTTAATATAAAAAGTGATCCCCTCACTATAATGCCAGCTCAAAAATTCCATACTTAAATATACCACAACTGGTAACACCGAGCTTCGGTATGCTACACTCGACACAACTAAAGTGAATACAAAAATTCCCAAGAAAATTTCATGGATAGAAAAAGAGATGCAAAATCTCCGTGAGAAGTCGCTGCTTATCAATTTCCGCGAGATTGAAAGTCCGATGGGAGCAAACTTGGTAATCGACGGCAAGAGTGTCCTGAACTTTTGTTCTAATAATTATCTGGGGCTTGCAAATCACCCGAAGATAAAATTAGCTGCCAAAAATGCAATTGATAAATTCGGGGTTGGACCGGGAGCTGTACGAACCATAGCGGGAACAAATAGCCTCCATAATGATCTTGAGAAGGCATTAGCCAAGTTTAAAAAAGCCGAAGACGTTATAATTTTTCAGTCTGGTTTTATGGCAAATTTGGCAACTATCCCCGCTCTTGTTGGGGAAGGGGATATTATCTTCTCGGATGAACTAAATCACGCAAGCATTATTGACGCTTGCCGCTTATCCAAAGCTGAAGTAATAAGGTATCACCACCTTGACACCAGCGATTTAGAGGAGAAATTTATTCAAACGAAGAAACAAAGTAACGAAGTAACGAAAAAACTTATTATTTCGGACGGCGTTTTTAGTATGGACGGAGATATTGCTCCCCTGCCTGAACTGACTAAACTTGCCGAAGAATATAGTGCACTCTTAATGGTCGACGACGCACACGGTGAGGGTGTTTTAGGGGGTAAAGGTCGGGGAATTACCGACCACTTTAACCTTCATGGAAAAGTAGATGTGGAGGTAGGAACAATGAGTAAGGCTTTTGGCGTAGTCGGCGGCATGGTTGCAGGAAGAAAATTAATAATTGATTGGTTAAGACAAAAAGCAAGACCATTTCTGTTTTCTTCGGCGATGACGATACCCGATACTGCTGCTTGTTTGGAAGCAGTTAAAATCCTCGAAGCATCGGATGAGTTAGTTAAAAAACTCTGGGAAAACACATATTATTTTAAAAACGCGATGACAAGACTTGGCTTTGATATTGGAAATTCACAGACTCCGATTGTTCCGGTAATGCTGGGAGAGGCTAAACTTGCAAAAGAATTCAGTAAATTATTATTTGATAGCGGAATATTTGCAACAGCGATAACCTACCCTACAGTACCCTTAGAAAAAGCCAGAATCAGAGTAATGATCAGTGCATCACACACTAAAGACAATTTAGACAAAGCGCTCAAGTCTTTTAAGAGGGTTGGGTTCTTGCTTAATGTAATTACCTAATGTCCGCTCTATTGCTATATAGCAATAGAGCAAGATGAGGCAAGATATTTAGAAATTATTGGAAAAGTTATTCAATGAAGGCACTAGTAAAAACCGCAAAAACAACCGGACTTAAATTGGTTGATGTAGCAACACCTAAAGTTGGGTCAAGTGATGTTCTCATTAAAGTTAAAGCGACATCTATCTGTGGGACAGACCTACATATTTATAACTGGGACAACTGGGCTAAGTTACGGGTAAAAAATCTGCCTTTGATTCAAGGCCACGAACTATGCGGAGAGATTGTAAAAACGGGAAAAAACGTTAAACAACTTAAAACAGGAGACTTTATCAGCGCTGAAAGCCATATAGTCGATTACAATGGTGAATTTTATAAAAACAATTTAGGTCACGTCGCTCCCGAGACAAAAATTATAGGTGTTGACACAAACGGAAGTTTTGCAGAATATATCGCGCTTCCCTGGCAAAATGCACGCAGAAATCCGAAAGATTTACATGTTAATATTGCTGTCTTAAAGGAAAATTTTGGCAATGCTGTTCATGCAGCATTCAAAATTCCATTGACCGGAAAAACCGTTCTCATCGCTGGTTGTGGACCTGTGGGTTTAATGTCTTTACTTGCTGCAAAAGAACAAAAAGCTAAACTTATTATTGCATCAGATATTAGCGGCAACAGGATCAATTTTGCCAAAAAATTAGGCGCAAATTTTACTGTTAATCCTAAAAATACTAATCTTCCACTATTCATATCTGAAAAAACCAATGGAGTGGGAGTTGATGTACTCCTTGAAATGTCCGGAGCAGAGTCAGCAATGTTGGATGGTATAAAAAGCGTCAGAGCGGGAGGCGACGTTATAGCTTTCGGCCTATACCCAAAACCAATTAATTTTGATATTAATTCGTTTGTTATCTTCAAAGGAATAACTATTCACGGAGTAGTCGGCAGGCTTTTGTGGACAACCTGGGAACAGCTAGAGAATTTAGTAGATAACAGTAAAGTTGATCTCTCACCTATCGTCACTCACACCTTCAAGCTTGAAGAATTTGAGAAAGCATTCGAAGTTATGGAAAGCGGTAATAGCGGAAAGGTGGTAATGATTCCATAATACAGTGTTATAGTCTAAATTATGTCAGCAGAGTGTGCAAGACAAGGAGTTCTAAAAGGTTACGAAAAATATTACTATGGCGTTAGGGCAATTCCTATAATTAAGGAGTTATTCGAATTACAAGGAGTAGAATTACCTCCTTTCGGTGATTCCGGAATTCAAACTTGGGATGCATATGATACGGGTGCTCTTTTTGAACGCATGGCAAAAACTCAATATACAACAATTGAAAAACTATTAGAAAAATATAACAATATTTAGAAAATTTGACTAAATTCTTCCCCGAAGCATCATTGCGTCGATTATTCTCTTTACTGCAATGTAGTAAGCTGCTTTTCTGTAGGAGATTTTTTTCTGATGGACAACAGTGTGAATTTCTTCAAAAGCATTGGTAATAATAACCTTAAGTTCCTCATTCACCCGCTCCTTAGTCCATTGGTAACCGTGCAGATTCTGAACCCACTCAAAATAGGACACTGTCACACCTCCTGCGTTGCATAAAACATCCGGTAAAACATTTATTTTTTTTCTAAGCAGAATTTTTTCACCCTCCGGAGTCGTCGGACCGTTCGCCATCTCAAGAACTGTTTTGACATTAACATTTTTAGCATTTGTAACGGATATCGCATTCTCTAAGGCTGCCGGAACGAGTATATCCGCTTTCAAAGTAAGTAATTTGTCGTTAGTTATCAGTTCATAGTTTTTAGACCTGGGAAGATTGCTGAACGATCCGTGTTTTTCTTTCAGTTCAGCCAACTCGTCTATCTCCAATCCTTTGGAGCTGTATAATCCCCCACTCGAATCAGAAACAGCCACAATTTTATATCCCAATTCTTCAGCCAATTTTGAAAACCAATAGCCTACGTTACCAAAACCCTGAACTGCTAGTGTTGATTTATCTCTCTCCAATCCCTGGTGCTTGGCATAACTTTCTAAAACAAAAACACCGCCCTGTCCAGTTGCTTCTGTTCTACCAAGTGAACCTCCAAGCGCTATAGGTTTACCCGTAAATGTAGCAGGAGAATGATAACCAATTTTTTCCTCATAAGTTTCGAGCATCCAAGCCATTTCTTTCTCTCCCGTATTAACATCAGGTGCCGGAACGTCAACCCATGCTCCAATATGCGGAGTTAGAAACTTCGCATATGCCCGACAAATCCGTTGAAGTTCCGACTCAGATACTTTCTTGGGGTCAAAAATAATTCCACCCTTAGCCCCACCATAGGGAATATCGACTACTGCGCATTTTATGCTCATCCATGTCGAGAGCGCTTTTATCTCATCTTCGGAAACATTCGGGTGAAACCTTATGCCTCCTTTATAGGGGCCTCTGGCGTTATTGTGCTGACTACGAAACGCTCTAAAACTTTTTGTTTTCCCGGTATCTAATTTTACTTTTAAATTAGTTGTTAAAACTCTTTGGGGCTTTTTAAGAAGTTCTACGGCTATCTTAAACCGTTTTTTGTTACTATAATCCTCACCTAACAGTTCTGCGACGTCATCAATTTGCTTTTTCGCATTTGCAAAAGCACTAATCATCATGCAACATAATACTATATAAAAATAAAAATGAGAATTCCGAAATTTAAAAAGCCTGCGATTAAAATAAAATACAACAAAAAGATATTAATATTAATTTTGATATCACTTTCAACATTATCTCTCCTTGTTTTCGTAGGTTTCACATATCAAAAATCTCAGAAACTGAATATACAAATCGAGTCTATTGAGAATGAAAAAAGCCAACTTACAAAAAGCTATGAAGAAAGTCAAAAAAGAATAAATGAGATGGAACACGAAGACCAAAGAAAGAAGAATAAAGAGCTTGAAGACGAGATAGAGAGCATTCGAAAAGCATATAAAAATGCCGTCCTCGTGTATGAAAGTTTACTCGATTTAAAAGCGATATCGAAAAATACGTCTAAATTTGACGACCAATTGGCCGAAATTTTTACACTGCTTTCAAATCAGGAATATCAAAAAGCTAATGACCAAATAACTCAACTGTCACATGATATTAAAGCCGAGACGGATAAAATCTCATCTGCATTTACGATTCCCGAAAATTTACCGGTCGAAAATACTCCTCCGTCCTCCGGTTACCGAAGACAAAGCGTGCAGGTAGATGCTGGAACATTTATGGTGGATATTGTTTCGGGGGATTTGGGAAGTACGAAAGTTATCGTCGATACGGCGAGTACTTCCGACTGTGCAAACGCTTGTCCGGTCCTTCCTTTAGCTGATTATATCTCCAGAAACGGGGCATATGCCGGCGTGAACGGAACCTATTTTTGTCCTGCGACATATCCGACATGCGCCGGAAAAACAAACTCTTTTGACCTACTTGTTATGAATAAAGATAAAACTTACTTTAATTCAGGCAATAATGTTTATAGCACCAACCCGGGTGTTATTTTCGGAGACGGCTACATCAGATTTGTTTCAGCCATATCGCAATGGGGTAGAGATACCGGCCCAAATGGGGTTTTATCCAATTACCCGCTTTTGGTATTTAATTCAAACATATCTTTTGGAGGCGACGACGATCCGAAAAAGGGATCAAAAGGCGCTAGAAGTTTTGTTGCTAACAAAGGAAATACTGTTTTTATTGGAGTCGTTCATAACGCGACTGTTGCCGAATCCGCAAGGGTAATGAAAGCACTCGGAATGGAGAATGCATTAAACCTTGATGATGGCGGCTCAACTGCACTTTGGAGTGGCGGCTACAAAGTCGGCCCAGGTAGAAACCTTCCCAATGTCATTCTATTTATTAGAAAGTAAGCCCGAAAGGAAGAAGTGATTTAACATAGAGTCCGGGATACTCAACGACCATTCCCCCAAAACTTTCCTTAAATCTGGTGAAGCCAATCCAACTCGGAAGCGGAAATCGCTCATCATATACTCCCCCGAAATCAAAAAGTTTTAGCTCCTTTTCTTTTGCATAATTTATTATTTCCCAAACCAAAAGAGTCGGTGCGAAAAGTTTATTCCCCAACGGAGTCGAAAAAGCGTACATATAATAGATGATGTCCTTGGTATTTACAGCCATCACGCCGGCTACAATATCTTTACCTTTCTTTGCGAAAATAATCTTTGCATCTCCATCAAATGCCTTGAATAAAGCAGTAATTTCACTCGTTTGCGGTAAAAACATGCCCCAACTTTTTGAATTTTTCTGCCATAAATCAGCAAATTCTTTAATATTCTCCGAACGGTGAACAGCTAACTTATTCCTCTTTGCTTTTCCAATGTTATACCGAGTTTTATAATGCATCCCGTTCATCAAGTCCTTATCATTCTTGTTTAAATCTATAAGAATAGTTTTAGAAGGCAGAGACGGATATCTACTTATCTTATATCCGAACTTCACGAGCAACGGAACATGTTCAGAGGTTGTTGGTTCAACACCAATTTGATAAGCGCGATATCTTTTCGCTAAATATCCTAATATCTTAATATCTTTATGACCAATTTTTCCCGGTCTCTGTAGTTTAACAACAGAGCCAACTATAGAGAATTTCTTTATAAAACAATAGTTCTTGCCTACCCTTTCTACCTCCCACCCAATGTTTTTTGCGTATTTTGTGTAATCCCCGGTTTGCCTAAGATCTTTATACATGCTTTAACTTTTCACCATTTTTAATATTTCTAGTAACACCTCTTTTTTATTCTGGATCAGTGAGAAAAGATAAATCCAGATAGCGGGGTAAATAACCAAGTTCTCAAACCATTGACCTGTTTTTATCCGTATTTTCTTAATAGGGGGTATACCGAACGCAATTCTTAATGGGAAAAGAAGCGGGAGTCCTTCTTCTGTAAAACTGTCAGCTAATAAATGTGATAAATACCCAATTATAATTCCGGCAATCAGAAGTTTCGGATCAATGAAAGATGTGTTAATCAACCTCGTTACAACAAATTCAAGAAATTTATAGAAAATAAAAACGCCGATAAGAGAATGGCTGATAGTCCTGTGTTTATAAAAAATTCTCCTGAATATTCTTCCCAAACTATTTCCCGAAGGAAACATATCCCACAGCCGATTTCCCGCCTGGTCCATATCGGGGATTAAACCACCGATATGGGCTCCAATAACTGAAACTATTAATGTTGTTAGATTAAGAGATGCCGGAGGGAAAAAAGCCGCTACACTAATTAGGGAAGCTAACGCAAAGGCGTCATGAGTTCTTGCGGTCATGGAAACATTTTATCATTATCGAAGTTGTAATAACTCAGTTCTTTACTCAACCCTTATAAGTATTCCTGTTCGTATAACTGTTCTCGAGCGTAACTAAATACTTCAGAAATGTCGACACCCGTAGCGGCCTTAAAAGCATCCGCTGCCTTTTTATATTCTTTTCTATTCATATTTGATGTCTTTTCCCCATAACTTCCGGCAATTCTTTGACACTTGTTTAATGTCCGTTGGGCCGCTTTAACTTTTTCGGTATCCATCAAATGTACAGGAATTCTAACCACAGGAATGTACAAATCAAGATTATCACACGGATTGGGACCCGGAACAAAGTCACTTGGAGAAAGTTCTTTCCCTAACTCTATAAGTGGTATATAAGGCCTGTCGGGTGTCATGGCATGATTATAAACTATCGGTCAAACATTATCCCGTCTGCGAAACGATGTGTCATTGATTACATGTTAAAAGCTATCGTTTGTTCCGTACTAAGATAGTATTCGAGTTTATGTACCATAATACTCCAAATAATATTAGCATTGAATATAAGCCGTGCGATTGGACTAAGACTAATGCACCGGTCGAAAATATAAAAGGGTTTTTTAAATTTATTGAAAAAAGAAAACACGAAAGTAGGATAGCAAAAATGATAAAGACTTTGTGTTTTAAATATATTTTTAACCGCGGAAAAACGCTAACAATAACACCTATATATGGTATTACTAATAAAACAAGATGGTGCTGCCAGGTAAGACCACCGGCAATCAGCATAACAACGATCAACATTCCGAACTGAATGAGTTCGTTTTCCGGCTTCATCCTTCGCGTATTAATTATTCTATATGTAAAGATTAATAGAATAATTAATAAAAGATAATTCAGCAAAAAGGATGTATTGTCGGATAAATTCATTCGAGCAAGGAATCCCGTAAACGCTTGGTTATAATAAGCCGAATTGCCTATTAAAGATATTGAGGGAAATACTTTTAGATAATAATAAGACAGCAAGTGTTGCTTGCTGAGCAACTGAACAACCGAATGTAATAAAGCAATAATAAAAAGTGTGAATGTTACAACCTTCCACTTCTTTTTTCTTGCAAAAAAGAATAATAAAATTGCCGGCGCCAATTTAAGCGAAATCGCAATCGATAAAAATGTAGCGCTGAACTTATCTTTTTCTCTAGTATAAAAATAGAAAGTTAAACAAAGCAAAAATAGAATAAACATATTTATCTGCCCCATTCCAAAACTAAACTTTATAGGAAAAGATAGAACAAAAAAGCTGTAAATAATTAGAAACCATAGTACTTTTACCTTCTTCATTACGGATTTTAATAAAAAATATATTGATAAATTAAATGCAATAAATGAAGTTAAGGTCCATAAGTCTTCGGCAATAGAAATCGGGAAAAAATGCAAAGGTAGCAAAAACAATAAAGCGGTAGGAGGATAAATAAACACCATTTCACCGACAGAAGAAACGTAAGGATTGCATCCATTAATAATTTTTTCTACCGCCTGGTAATAGACACCGAAGTCCAAAAGCCGGTAGAGCAGTAAAATTCTGAAAAGAGTAAATAAAGAAAATACTACGCAAAAAAAGATAAAAACAATTGCAATACTTCTTAATAAATTTTCGTTGCGCCACCGAGTCATTTATAAAGAAGTTTACACTAATTTGGAGTTTTAATTACTAATTTACGGATCGTAACCCATTCGAGGGACTATTTATCCTAACTGTGGGTAATGATACTTCTTGTAATATTGTCCATATTGGAAGTTACCTCACAAATCCGACATTTTTAAATAAACTTCTCTTAAAAGTCGAGCATCGTCGAGAGCGTTGTGAGTATGTTTGAACTCCAAAGCATCTACTCCAATCTCTTTAAAGAAATTATCTTTATCTTTGGGAAAATATGCTTCGGGATTAATTCCTATCCCAAATAAAATAGATGCAAAGTCAACCGGTATCCAAAAAAACGGTGAGTTTTTTATCGATTGAGACTTAAACAACTTGTGCAAGTAGATAACATCAAACTGATCTACGTAGCTGACGACGTAGGGTTTACTATCGCCTACAAACTCATTAATTTTATTTATTGCTTCCAGCCGATTAATTTTAGGTCCTAATAAAGTCGGAATAATATTCTTTTCAACCCAGGAATCAACCGGTCCGTTATATTCCAATTCCAGATATAGATACTCACCAGTCAATTTCACAAGCCCAACGGAAAGAATCTCCCCAATATAGGGATCCATGCTCGAAAACTCCGAGTCGAAGAAAATTACGTTTTTTGAATATGGGTTAAATTTATTATTCATAGAATTAACATGAACAAGTTTCTATCATTTTCTAACAATAGTCTTCAGCCATTTATCGAATTGCTCATTTTTTCTTTTATTCTCTTCCATTATTTTAGCTAATTTTTGATTTTGAGACATTAATCCTTGCTCCCAAACCATTTTCTCAATTCTGTCCATCTGGTTTGTCAACATCGTCTTTTCGCCAAAACACAATTTTATAATTATTGATAACTCCTTTAATGCTCCGTTGTCATCCTTTGTTTTCCTTCGTCCTCCTTTAATATCTTTCTCCAACTCCAGTGAATCTTCTAACAGTTCCAGTAGCGAACCAAACGAAAACCCTAAAAATTCATAATACTGCTTAGTGTTGTTTCTACCATATCCTTCGGCAATATTTCTTGGTATGCTTCTAGCAGAATCGTCCATATGGCCAATTAGCCGAGAATCCGACATTAGATGCAAATGGGTGGAGGTAAATCGTTTAACTAAATCGTAGATTTCTTCACCTTGCTGATAAGTTCTCAACACTTTATATCCCAAAGGATTTCTCATATGGATATCAATGGAAAATTAAGGATTATTCAAAGGATATCATACAATTCAGAATAAATTAGCAGATTTTGGAAGATATCGGAAAAATCAGCGGGGAGGTAATTGAGAATAGTGACATTTTTTTAATGTTGTTCGAATAGGAAATCACATAATATTATCCTAACAGTATTACTCCGAATATCATTACACCTGCAGCTATTAACTTCCTGAAAAGATTATTACGTTCATTTATAAAAATTGCAGCCAATATTACTGTTAATACGACCGAAGATCTTGTAATAGGTGAAAGTTGCGAAACCGGAGCACCAACCTGAAAGGCTAAATAATAAGTTATTGCCTGTACGGCATATAAAAGACATAAAATAGACATTCGCCACAGAAAATTCCTATCAATGTTAACTACGGTAGTCTTAAATTTTAATGGAAAAAGCATTAGAAGCAAAATTCCCGGCAAGAATGACATAATAGTGGTATAGGAAAATGCCTCATAAGTTCTCAATATTATTGCGTCATTCACTACCGCAATCCCGGAACATAGTGCTGCTAGGAGGGAAAAAACAACTCCTTTTCTAGAAGTAAATTTTAGTTTTTCTGTGGTTACAATCCAAACGGCCACTAAAACTAATAAAGATCCTAAAAATAATTTAATTGTGATGCTTTCTCCCAAAACAGTTATACCAAGAAATATTGACACAAGAGATCCCGATGAAACCAATATAGTTGCCTCACTGGCTCCGATTCTTTTAATTGATGAAAACGAAAATACAGTAGTTAAAGTCCACAAAAGAGTGGAAATCAAGAACCTAATCGAAAAGCCGTATCCTTGTGGCCAGACAAACTTATTAAATACTAAAGCAAATACTAGAGCAACTAATCCTAATCCAAATTGAAAAATAATCCCGTAACCTATCGGGTCACTTTTATCGTCTTTCATTAATACTCTTCCCAGTAAATTCGATACCGATAATGAAGTAACGCTAATTAAAGCAAGTAACTGCCACGACATAGACTTATTTTAACAGGAAGAATTATTTATATATAGTTATCAACACCAAAAACGGTATCTTCAATTAACTGACTTTATCGTTACTGTGGATAATAGCACTTTTTCTCCTTCGACTTTGTTCGACGAAGCTCACCATTTTCATTCACTCAGGACTTTGCATTTCTTACCCATATTGCGGATAATGACACTTCTTGTATTTCTTCCCGCTCCCGCATGGGCATGGATCGTTTCGTCCGATCTTTTTCTTCACACTTTGTCCTTTGTTGTTAATACTTTGTTCTGCATATGCGGGTTCACCTGCTTGTGCAACCAAATCTTCAGGAGCGGGAGCCAATCCTGTCTGATCGAGTTGATCAACGTTTGTTCTCGCTTGCGAAATAGGAATTTCGGGTTGGGGTATTCTTGAGACGCCAATCCTGAATATTCGCCTTGATAATTCCTGGTCAATCCTGTCAATCAGTCCTTCGAATAGTCCGAACGCCTCATTTTTAAATTCAGCCAACGGATCCCTTTGTCCGTATCCGCGAAGTTTGACAGCATCTTCAATGCTGTCGATATTATCAAGATGATCTATCCACATGTGATCAATCGCTCCCAGGTAGGCAAACTTTTCAATTTGTCTCATGACGTCGACTCCAACTTGTTTTTCGCGGGAGCCGTAAACATCTTTTACAACCTTGTCTAAAAATTCTTTCAGTTCTCCATCTTGCCCAATTTTTAATGCTTCCTTTTTGACTCTGTCCCTTGAAGCATCATCAAACGGAACAATTTCGGACAATCCAACTACCAATTTTTCATAATCGATTGCATCCCCGTTTAAGTCCGCACTCGCCGCCAAAATCACATCTACTTCTTTCGAAATTTTCTCATTTATTTCAACGTGCAAATTATCGGATTCCAGAACTCGCCTTCTTAGGTTATAGATAATCTCTCTTTGTTGATTTTTAACATCGTCGTATTCAACAAGTGACTTTCTGGCATCAAAATGGAATCCCTCAACTTTACTTTGCGCAGATTCTATTGCTTTAGAAACAAACCTGTTTTCGATAGGTTGATCTTCAGGTAAGTGCAGTCTGTCCATCAGGCTACCAATTTGTTCACCGCCGAAAATTCTCATCAAGTCATCCTCAAGGGATAAATAAAACCTCGATGAACCTGGGTCTCCCTGCCTGCCGGAACGGCCTCTAAGTTGGTTGTCAATCCTTCGGGATTCGTGCCGTTCGGTTCCGATTACATGGAGTCCTCCGGCTTTAACAACTTTTTCGTGCAAGTCTTTCCACCTCTTAATTTCAGCGGACTTTTGCCACTTATCGTTGGTCATCCCCTCTGGTTTGTCCGGAAGAGAACCTCCAAGTACGATGTCTACCCCGCGCCCAGCCATATTCGTTGCAACGGTAACCGCTCCCGGCTTCCCTGCATCAGCAATTATCGTCGCTTCCTTTTCGTGGTTTTTCGCATTGAGAACATTGTGGGGAATTCTCTTCCGCTTGAGATAGTCGTCTATAATTTCATTTTTCTCAATTGAAGTCGTACCCACCAAAACCGGCTGGCCTTTTTTATTCTTATCTTCAATCTCTTTAACGATAGCCCCGTATTTCCCGCGTAATGTCTTATAAATTGCATCGGGATTATCTTTCCTTACCATCTCCCGATGAGTCGGAACTACGATGACATCAATATCGTATATTTTTTTAAATTCCTCGGCTTCGGTAGCCGCGGTTCCCGTCATTCCAGATAAAACGTCATACATTCTGAAGTAATTCTGAAAAGAAATCGTCGCAAGTGTCTTACTTTCCTGTTGTATTTTAACTCCCTCTTTAGCTTCAACAGCCTGGTGAAGTCCGTCACTCCAGCGACGTCCGAACATAAGCCGTCCTGTGAATTCATCAACGATAATAACTTGGTTATCTTTAACAACGTATTCTCTATCCCTTAAATATAGAGTTGTGGCACGCAGGGCATTTTCTATGTGGTGGATGGCATCGAAATCCTTTTCGTAAAGATTATCTACCCCCAAAACCTTCTCGACTCTGGTAATTCCATGCTCAGTTAGGGAAGCACTTTTGGACTTTTCGTCCATTGTAAAATCCGTATCGGGATTTAATTGGCTAACAAGAGAAGCAAATTTATAATATTTATCGGTCGGTTCAGTATCCGGTGCAGAAATAATTAAGGGCGTCCTCGCCTCATCGATTAGTATTGAATCTACCTCGTCAACGATAGCAAAATAATGCTCCCCCTCCGGGCCAGAGGTCCCTCCGGACCGGTGGCTTTGAGCCATCTCAGAAAGCGCCGAAACCATATTGTCTCTTAGATAATCAAACCCGAATTCATTATTAGTCCCGTAGGTTATATCCGCCGAATATGCCACTTTCCTATCTACCGGTTTTAAGTGCGCAAGTCTCTCATCTCCATGACTTGTATCGTTATACTCACTATCAAAGACATAGGACTTCATTTCCTGGACAATAGCCCCGACACTCATCCCCAGAAGGCTAAATATAGGCGCATTCCAGCCCGCGTCTCGTCTTGCCAGATAATCATTAACCGTAACTAAGTGTGCACCTTTACCCGTTAATGCACGGAGATAAAGAGCGGGTACGGCAGAAAGAGTTTTACCTTCTCCCGTCTTTTGCTCGGCGACTTTTCCCTGGTAAAGCGCAATACCTGCCATCATCTGAACATCATACGGCCTCATACCAACCCTTCTCCAAGCAGCTTCCCGGACTAATGCAAAAGCTTCGGGTAAAATATCGTCCAAGGTTTCACCCTTTGTAAATCGCTTTTTAAATTCTTCAGTTTTTTTCGCAAAATCCTCGTCCTTTAATTTACCAGTTTTGTCGCTAAAAGTATTAATCTTATCGACCGTTTTTTGTAACTTATCTATTTCTTTTTGATTAACGTCAAGAAATTTTGAAAATAGCTTCAACATCACTAACTAGTTTACACTGTAATAGAATTTCTGGCAAACATCAGTTGAAAGCGCTAAATTATTGGTATAATATCAAGGCATGCCGAAAGTTGTGGTCAAAAACGACAAAAAAGAAGGCCAATACAAGGTAAATCGTTTATATAGATCAAGCACAAATAGAGTATTAAGCGGGGTCGCCGGAGGGCTGGGAGAATATTTTAACGTTGACCCGACACTCATTAGACTCATATTTATTCTTGTTGCAATATTCGGAGGTGGCGGTATCCTAATTTATCTTATTTTGTGGCTTATTATTCCTTCGTCTTCATCTGCATCACTTATTACTGAGGAGAGCATCAATGAAAATGTAAAAGAGATGAAAGACAAAGCCTACAAATTTGCGGGTGGAGTAAGAGAAAGAGCAGAAAGTGCAAATTCACGCGCTCTTATCGGCATATTTATTCTTGCACTGGGTATCATGCTACTTCTCTCAAACTTTGGATTTTTCAATATATTTTATTTTGCAAAATTCTGGCCGGTTACTTTAATCCTTCTGGGGATCGCTGTACTTAGTAACAAAAATTAAGTGGCAAAGTACATGACATTTGCTTCAGGGTAATAAGCATCAACTTTTCTAAATATTTTCTCCAATCTTTCTCCAAATTTTACAGCTTTAATCCTTTTTTCTGCTGAATAAAGTCTGTTGAATACTGCTAAGCCATCACCTGAAAGTAACTTCCAAATCATTTTCGGAAACTCTTCTCCTTCAAACTGAACCGGGAACTCTGAACCTTTATAAAGATCAATTAAAATGAGGTCAAATTTTTTCTCCTCGGCTATAGCTTGCACGCAATATTCAAACGCGTCATTTACAAAAAGCCTTATCTCAACTTTTCCGAGGCCTAAATACTTTTTACCCAAATTAACTATCACAGGATCAAAATCAACGCCTGTAATTATTGTATCAGGCCAATGCTTATTAATAATTTGCGCGACACTCCCTCCCCCTAAACCGAGAATCAAGCAGCTTGATATTTGCGGTTTGCGCCTAATAACTTCGTCTATTGTCGACTTCCAAATACTAACGAGAATCCCCCCCGATTGAGTCAAGCCGCCGACTTGTAAATATGTCCCCAACCCCAAACTTTTTTGAACGGTGATTTTACCGTTAATGGGTGATTCCACTTCTTCCAAAACTTTCGTGCCTGTTAAAAAATTCCACATATTCATTGGTAGCCCAATGCTTGCTTCCTAAACATCCTAGCATAAAGACCCCCTACCCGTAAAAGTTCATCGTGACTCCCAGTCTCCAAGATCCTGCCTTCTTTTAATACGATAATCTTATTGGCATTTCTGACTGTTGAAAATCTATGAGAAATCAAAAAAAGTGTTTTATCTTTATAGTGTTTATTAAGATTCTGAAAAATCTCATATTCTGATTCGGCGTCAATTGCTGAGGTAGGCTCATCCAATATCAATATTTGTGCTCCTTCATAAAAAGCCCGTGCTATGGCTAATTTCTGCCATTGACCTTGCGAAAGCTCGACTCCCCCTTCGAACTGCCTCCCAAGAAGTTGGTTATATTTATTCGGCAATGCTTCCACAAATTCCGACACACCACTCTGATTGGCAGCCAATCTCATCTTGTCTTCATTTTTTACCTTTGGATTTCCGAGCATGATATTCTCCCTGACCGTAAAATCATAATGCATAAACTCCTGAAAAAGTGTACCTATACACCTATACCAGTTATCCAAATCCAAGTCCTTAATATTTACGCCATTCACTAAAATTTCTCCGGATGTTACGTCATAAAACCGACACAACAGTTTTACAATTGTAGTTTTTCCTGCACCATTTGCTCCGACAATCGCAATATTATCTTTCGGTTCGATGGAGAAATTAATATCCTTTAGAACAAAGTTTTCCGTTCCTGGATATTTAAAAGAAACATTTCTAAATTCAAAACTTATTGGTTTATCAATATCTATTTCTTTCGGATTTTTTGGTTTTTTAACAAGTTTAGGTAGATTCAATACCTCGAAATAATGGTTAACATATAAATTATCGTCATACAAATCCCCGAAATTTAAAATCATATCCCCTGCACTCGTCGTAATTCTGTCCAGCAAACTAATAAAAAAGGTAAAATCACCTATTGATATTTTCCCGCTTAAAACATCGGGTAGTTTCAGGTAAGCAAAGAAAAATATTACTCCGCCCTCTAACAACTGAGGAAATGCAAGAATCCGAAGAAATTCAACTACGGGCTTCTTATTCATTTCAAATAGATGGTTTTGAATCTTTTTGAATCTCCTTAAAAGAACACGGCGTGATTGGAATATTCTCGACTCTATAACAGAAGTTTTATCTGAAAGAATCCTTCGGAAATACCACAATTTTCTCACATCGGGCGTCCCTGCTCCATAAATTGACCATTGAAGTCTTCCGTATTTAGCACGCAAAAAAAATCTTGGAAGTGTGACTAAGGTTACAAAAAACGGAGTTACCAATCCGAACGGAATTAATATAATAAAAGATGAAACATAGGAAACGAAATTATTAAACATGTACGAAAAATGCCTCAATAAATCAGGAGAACGCCAGGTAAAAG
The DNA here is from genome assembly GCA_001793095.1 of Candidatus Woesebacteria bacterium RIFCSPLOWO2_01_FULL_39_23. Classification (GTDB taxonomy): domain Bacteria; phylum Patescibacteriota; class Microgenomatia; order UBA8517; family UBA8517; genus HO2-FULL-38-9. Next base: position 38,545 of record MGHG01000007.1, on the reverse strand, counting down.
TATCTGAAGCTTTAGCAATTAAATCCTGTGTCTTGGTATCCTCTAAGTGAGCAATGTCAAGTTTACTTACTTTTTTATAGAAAAGAAAATTAAGTGCATTTTGGATTTTGGAGCGAAAAAGAAAATCAAAATATATGTTTTTCAGTCCCCAACTGACAAAATCCCAGACAATATTTACAAAATATCTTGAAGCTAAAAGAGTTACTAAAATTAAAGGAATGCTTACAGCAATACCCTTGCTGGAAATTAGCTCATCCAAAAATATTTTAAATAAATAGCTCGCTAATATCGGGAATAGTGCACCAACACCAGACGAGGCAAAGTATCCGAATGTTATAAATCTATCCATCTGCCAGGCAATTCCTAGCATTCGAACAAGGTTCCCCGTTATATTGGTTATCAACTTTCGTAAAGATGCAATTTTAATCACATAATCAGTATAAATTAACTAAACAGCATAATCTATACGTTCCTTTTTCGCCTTTTCTTTGGCTATAGAGTAAAATAATACTGTATGCAAAATATTCCGTTACCCGAAAAATTAAGGCCGAGAAAACTTGTAGAATTCGTCGGACAGGAACACTTGGTCGGTAAAAATGGATTTATTTCCAAGTTACTGAATAATCCCGGAGGTAAAAACTTCATTCCTTCACTCATTTTTTGGGGACCGCCAGGATCAGGAAAAACTACACTTGCACGGATTATTGCTAATGAATTAAATCGCGAGTTTTATGAGTTTTCCGCCGTCAACACCTCTATTAAAGAAATAAACACTATTATGAACAAAGTATCAAGCACTAAGAGTCAGCAACAACCCATAATTCATAATTCACAATACAGTATTCAGAATTCCGCTCCTATCGTATTCATTGATGAAATTCACCGCTTTAACAAAGCCCAGCAGGATAAACTACTACCCCATGTTGAAAAAGGAGATATTGTCCTAATCGGTGCAACAACCGAAAATCCCTCGTTCGAAGTAATTGGACCTCTCATGTCACGGTGCCGCGTTGTTGTACTGAACCAACTAAGTGAAAACGACTTAAAAAAAATTATAAAAAGAGGCTTGAAAGAATTACAAGTTAAGATTGAACCCAAAGCATTAAGCTTTTTACTGTCGGCAAGTAATGGTGACGCGAGGGTATTGCTGAATGTCCTGGAAATCGCAGTTAATTTAACGGCGCCAAACCACCCCCGAGGTGAAAAATTCAAACACCTCGGGGGTGCAATCAGTTTAAAAGACATCGAATCTGCCCTACAGCGAAGACAACTCACTTTCGATAAACAGGGAGAAGATTTTTACAACATAATATCAGCATTTATTAAAAGTATGCGGGCAAGCGATGTTGATGCGGCGCTCTATTATTTGGCACGGATGGTTGCTGCAGGACAAGATCCTCTATATATTGCAAGGCGAATGGTAGTTTTTGCTTCGGAAGATATTGGCATGGCCCAACCTACAGCTTTGGTTATTGCTAATGAAGTTTTCAAAGCCTGCGAAACAATAGGCTTCCCTGAGTGCCAGGAAAATTTAGCACATGGAGTTGTTTATCTCGCTTTAGCTAAAAAGGATCGCTCAGCATATAACGCATATATAGCAGCCTTAGAGGATGTTAAAAAACACGGCAATCTTCCGGTTCCCTTAAAAATCCGAAATCCCGTTACAAAACTTATGAAGGAAATAGGATACGGAAGTGGGTACGAGAAATATGACAAAGGTTCGTCATTACCTGAAAAAATTAAAAATAAAAAATATTACCGACGCTCATAGTATGAAACTAATAAAAGTAGCTACTATAGAAATTACTCCAACTTCACCTTTTAATTTTGATGCTACTTTTCATAAACCAGATCACTTTACGAGCGGTGATAATTATTGGGAACCAGGGACAAGGTGGCAAACCTGGCTATATGGCGGTAAACCATACGGATTAAAGTTTGTAAATATTGGAACAAGAGAAAAACCAAAAATAAAAATCGATATTTGGACAGACCGCAAACCAAAGCAGGAAACAATTGACTCGTTAATCAAAGAAATTCGCTTCAGGTATAACCTCGACTTGGACTTAACAGATTTTTACAAATCATTCAAAAATGACAAAGTGTTGGCTCCGATAATTAAGAAGTGGCATGGAATGCGACCCGGACATCCAAGCTCATTATATGAATATTTAATAATTGGAATAGTTCTTCAAAACGCAACAGTTAAAAGGTCTGTTCAGATGTTCAGGGCATTATTGGAAAATTACGGAACAAAATTAGAATATGACGGAAAAGAACTTTGGTGTTTCTGGAAAGGAGGAAGTCTTACTAACGTGACAGAGCAAGAATTAAGGAACTTAAAAGTCGGTTATCGCGCCAAATCAATTAAGAAAATTGATGATTATTTTGCTCAAGGTTTAATGGACGAGATGATCTTAAGGAAGAAAGATAGGCAAACACAGATGACAGAACTTCTTAAACTTTACGGGGTAGGGCCGGCTACAGTTTGGTATCTCTTGTTTGACGTATTTCATCATTGGGATTTCTTTAACCATATATCGCCATGGGAACAAAAAATATATTCCAAAGTGTTTTTTGACCAAGATCCTGAAAATCCTGTATCTGTCGAAAAACTATTGAAACACTTTGAGAAATTCGGTAAATATAAACAATTGGCAGTTCATTATATCTGGGAAGATTTATGGTGGACGCGCCTACACTTACTTGAACAAAGCTATCGTGGGAAGGAAAGTAAAAGTCAAAACTTAGCCTGGTTGGAAAAGTTAATCCGGATATAAAAGTCCTACGAAGTTAAAACTAACATACATCAAATTACCACTGAAATCTGAAATTTCTTTAAGTGTTTTCTTGCGGAGAGTTTTTGCTTTGGTAAAGATTGGCAACAACAAACGCAGTCCGAACCTTCTTACTTATTTTGACTAAGCCTGTTATGTTTGCATATAATAATTAAATTTTATAACATAACTTAGTCTTATGGGAAAAGAAACTGAATATAAAATTTACGATATTCAACCTGAGCTTGAAACTAAAGCTACAAAAAGGAGTATAAAGGGTTGGATTAAGGCATTAAAAGCACTCCCATATGGGAAACAATACCCCCTTCCTACTTCAGCAACTGTGATTAATGAGAATTTAGTAACCGTGAATGGAGAAAGAGCAATCGTTGTTAATGTTTCTGATACTAAAATGGTCCCCGGTAAAAAAGTTATTATTTATAAGCAAGGAATGTAAAACATTTACAGTTTTATTTTTTCTTAAGGTTTGTTTCTATAAAGCTCAAATAACATTTCGCGCAATTTACACTCTTCATCCTCTACTCCCACACAACCCATCGGGCCAAGCGAAGTTCCCTCAGGTATCCCGACATTATTAAGTATACCTATTCTGTTAAAGCACCGCGGACAAGTAACTGGTTTTTGATCTGGTCCAAAAACCATACTTCCTCTGACAATCCTCAAAACTTTAGAAATAGCTCTCTTTTCCTCTGGTGTTTTTTCTCTTTCAGCCATGGAAGCGAAATTATATAAGAATCAGATTCCTTCTTGCAAATATTTTTCAGCTACTAATTATTTTCCGAAAATTCAAGTAATATGAATGTATGAGCGAAATTGCCCTACAGCTCGTTCTTGGTATCGGACTGCTGCTTTTTTCCGCCAGAGCCCTTGTTAAACTCGCAGAAAAGTTGCCCTCCTCTTTTAAAATTTCCCCTTTGTTTATCGGAATTACGGTTGTCGCACTGGGTACATCCCTTCCTGAGTTGGCAGTTTCTGCGGTTGCACTAATGCGGAATGACATCGGACTGGCAATGGGTAATATCATCGGATCGAATATTGTCAATGTATTACTTGTTTTTCCGATAGGTATATTAATAGGAAAATTAAGAATAGGCACGACAAAAACACAGAGAAATGCCTTGATTCTAATTGCAGTTACAGCTCTCTTTATTTTCCTCAACACCATTATCTCTCCAAATTTTCCGTCGGGCTTAGTGCTTATTATCAGCGGCATTATTTTAACTATTGCCGAATATAATTGGGCAATCTTTGGAAGGAAACATGAAGACTCTTCTAAAATGAAACACCTTAAAAAAGAAAAGTTTACACTTTCGGAGGTGATAACTCTAGTTTTTTCAGCCGTTGGTATTGTAGCGGGTGGTTATATTACCGTAACCTCAACCCAGATGCTTTCAACGATAACAGGTTATTCAACCACAGTTTTAGGCCTAACTGTTACCGCATTCGCGACATCTCTTCCGGAGCTTTTTACTACAGTTTTCGCACAGGAGGAACATCAGGAAAAGTTAACAATCGGCAATATCTTGGGCAGTAATATTTATAATTTACTTTTTATAGGAGGCATAATTGATCTTTATCGTACAAAAACTTTTATACCTTATACCGATTGGGTGATTTTAGCCTTATCAGCAATTTTGTTTTTAATAGTTATAAGGAAATACAGCGGAGAAAGGGTCAGTAAGTGGGTAGGAATAATATTAATACTTTGCTTCCTTGCTTATATCTACTGGTTGAGCAGAATAAGAGGTTAACAAGGACTAATCTAATTCATCATCCCAATCTGTATCATCATCCACCTCAACTACGATTTCTCCTTGTCAAAGTCTAACACTTTTCAGCCGAAGGGAATTCCCGACGACGGAAATGGAGCTGGCAGCCATAGCAAATGCTGCTATTGCAGGGTTAAGAAGCCAACCGAAAAAGGGGTATAAAACCCCCATTGCAACGGGTATTAAAACAATATTGTATCCGAAGGCCCAAAAAAGATTTTGTTTTATCACATTGAGAGTTTTTTTGCTTAACTCAATTGCCGAAACCACACTATTTAAATCACGGTTCAAGAGAGTAATTCCAGCCGACTCCATTGCAATATCTGTCCCGCTGCCCATTGCAATTCCCACATCCGCCGCTGCAAGTGCAGGTGCGTCATTAATACCGTCACCAACGAACGCGATGACGGGTTCAGTATTATGTTTAATGAATTTTGAATTATCCCAATTGCTTAATACATTATTCTTTATTCGTAATTCATTTACTTTACTTGCCTTCTCATTAGGAAGTACTCCGGCTAAAACATTGTTAATACCCGCTTCACGAGCAATGGCTTTTGCCGTCCGCTCATTATCCCCAGTCACCATCCAAACATCTATTTTTCTCTTTTGTAACATCGCTACAGCATCTTTTGCACTTGCCTTCAAAGTGTCAGCAACGGCGATGATTCCTAATAGTTTACCCTGAGCTTGTCGAAGGGCTAATAACATTACAGTTTTACCTTCTTCTTCTAAATTCATAATTCTTGACTCCTGATTTTTATAATTTATCTTCTCTTTGTCCATCAATGCTCTATTCCCAAAAATATACTTTTTCCCTTCAATTTCCCCTTCGATTCCCATCCCGTGTATTGCTTTGAAATTAGTTACTTTTTGAGTTTTAAGTTTTAAGCTATGAGTTTTTTTAATTATTGTTTCCGCCAACGAATGCTCTGAACCTTGCTCAAGAGATGCAGCAAGCTGTAACAACTTTTGACTTTTGACATTTAACTTTTGACTTGAAATAACGTCCGTAACGGTTGGTTTTCCTTCCGTTAATGTCCCCGTCTTGTCAAAAACGATAGTTTTTATTTTATTTGCGATTTCCAGACTTTCTGCATCCTTTATCAGTATTCCGTGCTCAGCGCCTTTCCCTGTACCTACCATTATTGCTGTGGGCGTTGCCAATCCGAGCGCACAAGGACAGGCGATGATAAGAACCGCTACCATATTCGTAAATGCGTGCTTGAATGCTTCGGAAGATATGGGACTGAAGTCAAACCATATAACAAATGTCAGAACTGCCAGAATTAAAACTATCGGGACGAAATACGACGAAACGACATCAGCGAGTCTTTGAATAGGGGCTTTTGAACTTTGCGCTTCGGCAACCATTTTTACTACTCTGGCGAGCATAGTATCCGAGCCGATTTTTGTAGCTTTAAATAAAAAGGTTCCGGATTTATTGATTGTTGCACCGATAACGGAATTGCCTACAGTCTTATCAACAGGGATAGATTCACCCGTTACCATAGATTCGTCAATTGAGCTCACTCCTTCCGTTATAACACCGTCAACCGGAATTTTTTCACCCGGTCTTACACGGATTATATCTCCGACTTTAACTTCTTCGATAGGAATATCAACTTCAGTCGACCCCCGTATGACGCGTGCGGTTTTCGCCTGAAGGGCTAAAAGTTTCCTTATGGCATCGCTTGTATGCAGTTTTGCTCTGGCTTCAAGATATCTTCCAAGAAGTATTAAGGTAATAATTATTACCGCAGTGTCAAAATATTTGTCTCCTCCAAAGATCATTGACCAAACGGAATAGCCATAGGCTGCACTAGTCCCGATTGCAATTAACGTATCCATACTTGCAGTTCTATTTTTCAAGCCTGATCTCGTGGCTAAATAGAATTGCCATCCTGCCCAAAACTGAACGGGGGTAGCGAGTATAAATAGAACAATATTATTACTCAATATTTTGGGTACAAAAGTAATCCATTCCGGAAAACTTCCGGCGAATATAAGGACCGAAAGTATTGAAGAGACTATAACTTTCAGCTTTAACTCCTTAATCTCTTTCTTCTTCGCCTCCTCTTTGATTTCATCCGATGTCCTTTGTCCTCTGTCCTTTGTCCTTTGGTCTAATATCGCTCTATAACCCGCTCCTTCTACAGCTTTAGCTAAATCTTCTTCCTTTACGTCGGATGTGTATTCAACCGAAGCCGTTTCACTCCCATAATTGACTGCAGCGCTTAAAACACCGGGTGTTCGCACGAGCTGCCTCTCTATAAGTCTGGCGCATGACGCGCAGTGCATCCCGATTATTGGAAATGACAATTTTTGACTAGCTTGATTATTATTCGACAATGATCTTTCCATGATACATATTCATTCCACAGTGGAAATTAAACTCTCCGTTTTTATTAGGGCTAATCTTAATCTCAACCTCTTTATTTAGCGGTAAATATTCTTTAACTTTGAAGTCAGGTATTATTATCTCTTCTAAACAACTGTTTGTATCCAGTCTTTTTATTCTTAGTGTCGCTGTTTTTCCTTTTTTTATTTTTATTGCGGCTGGCTTATAACCCCCATCAACAATAACATCAATATTATCTTTGACCTCAACAATTTCATCCTTGGATTTTCCAAAGAAAAACCAATAAATAAAACTTAAAACCGACAATCCACCAATAGTAACAACTAGTTTATCCATATACGATTTTATACTTAATTTACTTAATTAAGCACCGCAACCACCACCTGATTTACTTTCATAAGGCAGGGGATTAACTTTCTTAGCTATTTCAGCTGCTCCCTGACCTGAAGAATATTTGGCACCTAACACCTCTTTAGCATCCACCTTGTCCCAGGATATACCCTGTCTGGCAAAATAAGTTGCAGTAGTCATATACGTACTCCCAAACCAAAATGAATTCAGTTCGAGTACGCTCTTATAAATACTTTCATCGCTCATATTTAAGGATACCATCATTTCAATTGCTGCCAAGGCTGCCATACCATGGTTGCAATCGGGGAATGCCGTGTGATTACCGCAACACGGTCTATAAACATGTCCTGCGATATCCATCACTCTTTTATGCTGCTCAGCTGTTAGTGAGATCAGGTCGTGTTTATTATAATGAGCCATCGCGCTGCCTTTCGCTAAGCTCCACCCTCCGGTTGAGGCAAAGTTACCGGCTTTATTTTTATACTCTTTTCCCATCGGCCCTTCGTCATAAACAAGACTCTTTTGTCCGAGCCCAACAGCCCAAAGCATATCAACAACAAACTGACTATTCTGAGTATTAATTGTAATTAGCGAATCCGATCCTTTGGTCAAAATTTCCTTTTGTGTATTATCCATCTTAACAACCTTTTCAAACTTTGCCTGATCGATTACACCAAGTTGGATTAATCTCGGACCTAAACTACCCCAAGAAACAGGAAGTGTAAAACCCTCCTGTGGAAGTACTTGTTCTGGAAGTTTCGACAAATCAATTAGGCTCCCGCCCTCTTTCTTCCACGCGTCCATTCCACCGTTCAGGTGTTTAACATCTGTATAACCTAAATTCAGGAGAGTTGCTGCAGCCTCTGTGCTCATTCTTCCAGTTTTACAGTAGAGTACTATTTCGGCATTCTTATCTTGGGGAAGTTTATCCTTACTAGCCAAAATTTCATCGTAATTTATAAAGATATCCGTTTTTTCAATCTCACCCTCATACGGCGTATGAACATTTATTAGCGTAAAATTCTTATTCTCTAATTTCTTAATTAAATCTTTAGAGTTAATTGCTGCCACACTATTTGAAATAGACGGAAGGAAATTTAAAGTTTGGACATTGGTTTTGAAAAACGTAAAACTCAAAATAAAACCAAACAATATCAAAAAAGAAGAGGTTAGAAATTTACTCAACAGTAATTTTTGTTTCTTCTTAAGTTTTTTCATATATAGTAGTTAATTAAGATAAAGACTGCTCCACTTAATAAAAACATACTTCCAAGTCCTGTAACTAACCTTTGATATGGGAAAAAAGACCTACCGTGTCTCATGATTATAATGCCATTGACGATATCAACTATATAAAATAAGGATCCGCCTATTACCATTCCGAAAGTCAATTTATCTAATCCAAAAATATCTCCGTGTTTTAGAATCAGATTATATTTATAAAAAGACCATATAGTCGCTGCAAAAATTCCCAAGTAAATAAAAATCCCAAAAAAAGTAGAAGAAAAGTTTTTATTTTTTGAGGCAAGTAATCGTTGTGTCCAAAACGCCATCGCCCCCAAAAAAGCCCCCAACCAAACTCCGGTAATGCTATCGTCAATTCCCAACAGTCTTGATAGCGTTAATCCAACTCCAGCGCCGGCCACGCAAAGCGGACAGTGCGCCTGGATTTCCCTAGGAAATCCAAATAATACAATACTTATAATTATTATAAACGTTATAAAAACTATCTTATTCATTAGCTGACTACTTTCCCGCTAAATTTGAGCTCCCTTACCCCAGATGGATCAGAAAATGTTAAGAACACGCTTCTATCAAAAGGTCCTACTCCTTGAGGTCCGTGAGCAGCAGGATCGAAAATCGCGGTAACCAACATTTCTTCATTTGGAGCAACTTCCAAGTTAACAGAAGGATTTTTATCACCCATACCCTCCATACCGAACAACCTAGTTTCCTTATCTCCAATTTTTACCTTAGCTTTTGTACACATACACGACGTTGCCAATTTTTTAAGTTTAATTGTATTATTTGTAGTATTTTTAATTTTATACTCCTTCGTAACGGTTCCTCCTTTTATTGGAACATCACCCAAATTGTAATTAGAGGGTTCGACGGAAATACCACTTACATCTCCCATAGGTTTAATTTCTTCCGAAGATGATTTTCCACTAAGTGCAACAAACCCAATAATTAAAAGCACCGAAAAAATTATAGCTGCGACAAGAATTTTTGACTCGCCTCTCATGTTTGTTTGCTGAATACGTCAAGTATTTCGTTAATTAGTTTCTCTTTTTTCGATCCCTTCTCGTGTATATCTTTGAGTACACAATGATGTAGATGGCCATGAAGGATTATTTCGTCAACATTTTTTAACGCTGCCTGAATCGCCTGCGATTGGTGAATAACATCAGGGCAATAAGCATCATCCGATACCATGTCTATTACTTTATTGAGATGACCCCTGATAATTGCCAGTCGTTTTGCAGCTGAGATTTTTGCAGATTCATCCATTTTTATATCCCTACCCGGGGGATAGGGTATATTACTTTATCATTCAACTTTAGGACTTGTCAATAAGCACTATTTTCTATAAAATCTATCACTATGAACAACGTCTGGCTGGCCTTTATTACAGGCTTGACAACCGGAGGAATCTCCTGCCTTGCAGTACAGGGTGGCCTTCTTACCTCAACATTAACACTACAAAAAGAAAATAAAGAGGTGAAAGGTGGCAACTGGAAGTTTGTTGCAATGTTTTTAGGGTGTAAAATCTTGGCTTACACTATCCTTGGGGTGCTTTTGGGAATAGTAGGCTCCATCTTAACTCCTTCCCCTAAGTTTCTGGCTGTATTGCAGCTTGTTATTGCTATCTTCCTAATCGGAACAGCGGGTAGACTTCTGGGCTTGCATCCATTTTTCAGATACTTCGTCATTCAACCACCTAAGTTTGTATTAAGATTAGCCAGAAACCAAAGTAAGAAAACGTCTCTTTTTGCACCGGCAATCCTGGGCGCACTAACAGTTCTAATGCCCTGCGGCGTCACCCAAGCTATGATGCTCGTGGCACTCGGAACAGGAAATCCGCTCTACGCAGGAGCAACAATGTTTGCTTTTACCCTCGGAACCAGCCCGGTATTTTTTACGCTTGGCGTAGCTGCACTGGGCTTACTTCGGAAAAAAGCCTTCGCATACATCTCCTCCATTGTAATTTTTGTATTCGGTGTACTTGCACTCAGTAATGCAATGGGTCTTTTCGGTTCACCTCATACTCTCAGAAATTATTGGATTATTATCAGTGGAAATGATAAGCTCGTTCCGGTTGCAAGATCCGCGGGAGTCACCCAGGGTATCCAACAAGCAACTATTAATGTCACAGGTAGAGGTTATACCCCAGATGTCAGTACCTTAAAAGCCGGGGTTCCAGTTAAATTAAAACTCATTACCGATAACGTTTTCAGCTGTGCACGGGCGTTTACTATTCCGTCATTAAATATCTCAAAGATACTCCCCGATACTGGAGTTACAGAAATTGAATTTACTCCGACTAAACCTGGCCGGCTGGCTTTTTCCTGTTCAATGGGCATGTATACTGGCTCATTTAACGTAGTTCAATGAGCCTAACTAATAACTTATAACTTATGAAGAAAAGTTACAAAGTAAAGGGCATGGATTGCACAGCTTGCGCCAAGATGATCGAGCTTGATTTGGAAGACATCGGGGTCAAAGCCTCATGCAACTACCTAAAAGAAACACTCGAAGTAGAAGGTGAGTTTGACGAGGAAAAAATAAAACAGACCCTCAAAACCTCCGGATACACAATTATCTAGAGGTTGTATCATCTGTGTTTACCTTAGCGGTTAACACACTACCACTATCGAAAGTTAAAACAGCACTCGTTCTATCTTCAATCCCTACAGCAGTTCCCACCTTCTCACCTTTTCTTAATTTATATCGGCCAATCTCCCTAGCTTTATTTATTGCTAAAATACGATCCTTGTCAGGATTTTGAAAAGTCAAAGCTAATTTAATTCTGTCTTTTGCTTCTTGTATTGTACCCATAATAATTCTCAACAATAATCTATCTACCCATCCACTAACTACCAACTACTATTTTATCCTTCCCCATCCATTTTCTTAATACTTCAGGAACAGTTACCGATCCGTCTTCGTTCTGATAATTTTCAAGAATTGCCAAAGGAGTACGGGAGGTGGCAATAGCAGTACCGTTTAACATATGAAGATACTCCGCTTTCCCGTCTTTTCTTCTTAATTTAATATTCAGATTTCTTGCTTGGTAATCCGTACAGTTTGAGGTTGAAGTAACTTCTCCATATTCTCCCCTGCTCGGCATCCATGTTTCGATATCGAACTTTCTTGCGGCCATAGCTCCCAAATCTCCAGTACACATTTCCAATACTCGATAGGGAAGTTCCAGACTTTGATATATTTTTTCTTCCATTTCCAATATATGTTCGTGCATATTATCGGATTCTTCAGGAGTACAGTAAATAAACATCTCCGCTTTTGTAAATTGATGAACCCGATAAAGTCCTTTTGAATATTTTCCGTAAGCTCCTGCTTCCTGGCGGAAACAGTGTGAATAACCGATATACTTTAAGGGTAGTTTGCTTTCGGGTATTACTTCATCAGCATGCTTTCCTGCGAGCGTAACTTCAGCAGTAGCGATTAATCCCAAATCCTCGCCCTCGATTGTATATGTTTGGGCTTCATTGCCTTTCGGCGCGTAACCGGTTCCCAAGTAATATCTTGATTTTGCCAAATCTGGGGTAATAACAAGAAGGAATCCTTCTTTCGATAATAATTCGAATGCAAATTGAACCAATGCCAGCTCCATTAACGCTCCGTCACCGTACAAAAAGTAAAATTGCGACCCGCTCACTTTTGCACCGGTTTCAAAATCCAAAATATTAAGATTCTTACCGAGTTCCAGATGGTCTTTCGGAGTAAATTCAAATTTTCGCGGCTCCCCCCATTTTCGTACTTCAACATTCTCTTTCTCCCCTTTTCCTACCGGAGCTTTTTCTGATGGCAGGTTAGGAATTAGATTAAGCAGTTCATTTAGTACATCTTCAAGTTTTACTAAACTGGGTTCCAACTCTTTTAAATTTTCTTTAATTTCTTTTCCCTTGCTACTTGCTACATGCTCCTTGCTGCTTAATTTATTCCTTTCCGCTCTCAGATTTTCAATCTCTACTCCCAGCTTTCTTTTTTTCTCATCCAAGTCCAATACTTTATCAACCAAAGTAGAGTCGTATTGCTTATCGGCAACACCCTTTTTTACTTTGTCCGGGTTTTCCCGGATATATTTAATGTCTAACATTATTTACCTCTTTCCTTAATAATAACACTAATACCTTGCTGTAACCCTTTAGCAACGAGTTCTCCATCAATTAAATCACCTGGTTTTAATTCTCTCTTAGAAATAATCGTACCATATTCGTCTCTTAGGATAATAACGCTCCTACTACCTTCAGTAGCTTTTTGGGAATTTTGCTTTTTCTTCAATATATTAAATGCCATACATTCTTTAAACAAAGTTACTTAGCTCTGTGTAAATCTTCAAATCTATTAAAAGTATTCAAAGCTCCGTCCACTATATAGTCCTCTGTATTTGCTGCTCCACGTTCCGGTAATATTTTATTATTGTTAACACTCAACCTGTTTGCTTTCTTCTCTTCAATTAAATATCTTCTGTAATCTCTGTCTATTTCTGATTCGAATCTATTTTCTCTCAAAAAAATCACCTCCTTTTATTTTTAGGTAATTACGCCCTAAAATTTAGGAGGTGCCAGCGTAAAATTCGTCCTGTTAGATAATCTAACTGGATTTTCTTAATTTTACCGTTACGTGGTATTACGTCTTGGTTTACATCGACTATTCTAAGCGTGCCGTCTACCCCAAGAAGCTCCGTTGGTGGAAAGCCAACATCGTAGCTTTTAGTTAATTATCAATTCAGTTATTTTATAGAAAGTAATATTCTAAGTCAAATCTAATCATCTATGGCCATTAATATTTCCAGCCTCATCAATTTCAACTCTTGCTCTTAAGGAGGGTCTAATTCTTTGAATGGCAGGTTTTTGTGAATTTAATTCTGCCGCTCTCTTGTTAGCTTCTTCACTGGATAGATAACTACCGATATGATGAATCGTAACCACTCTATTTAAAACAACCAGTTTCTGTAAGTTTCCGTTGACCGGATACCCCTTAACTTCTTCAATAACAGGATTTACTACCCTGAATCTTGGTTCTAAGCTACCCGTGACACGTTCTTTACTCCCGTTTCCACCATTTCCTTTATTTCCTCGTCCAAACATATGCGTGTATTATAGCACTTGAAGCAATTCAAATAAAGCTTTCACAAACCTAAATCTTCGTGGATTTCCTGCATCGAAGTGAGGGCGATTTCGATAAATTCCCGAAGGGGAATTGCCAAACGCTCTTCGCACTCTTCAATTTGCTCTCGTTTTACACCTCCTGCGAACGATTTTTGCTTCCACTTATTCAAAATTGAATCAACGCTGACAGAAGCCAGTTTTTTATCGGGTTTCACAAGAGCAACGGCAACAATTAAACCCGTCAACTCGTCGCAACAATATAGCGACCATTCAAGCATATTCTTTGGAGAGTTTTGGCCTGTATGGGAGAAGTTATGCGACAAGATTGCTTCAAGAATTTCCTTATCCTTGACGTCCTCCTTTTTAAGCCATTCCACCATTTTTAACGTGTGTAACTCAGGAGTTCCTTTTGTCACTTCATAATCCCCGTCGTGCAGAAGTCCAACAACCTCCCACAAACCCTCATTCGCACTGAAGTGTTTTGCAAGCGCTTTTATTACTGCCCCAACAGCATAACAATGCCTTCGCAAATTCTGGTTTTGCATATGGGCATGAAGAAGTTTAAGAGCCTTTTCTCTTGTCATATATTTAAGAATTACCTTTAAGGGGTTACCTCTGCAAGGTATACTAAGTTTTACTCTTGCGAGCTTTCTTAACCCTCTGCCTTTTTATATTTTCGCTTTCTGGTCGTAGGAGTGGAAATAATACAGTCTCTCTAATTGGTTTATCCACCAGAAATGAAAACAATCTTTCGCTTACCCCGAAGCCTGAAACTGGCGGCATGCCGTATTCCAGCGCTTCAACAAAATCTTTATCATTCATTTGAGCTTCTAAATCCCCTGCTTCTCTCATTTTTTCTTGATCCTTAAATCTCTCGGCCTGGTCAATTGGATCATTAAGCTCTGAATATCCATTACCCATTTCACTACCTCCCAATATAACTTGATACCTCTCAACAAAGTCAGGTCTCTCTTCCTGCCTTTTGGCTAAAGGTGATACATCAACGGGATGTCCTACTAAAAAGGCGGGACCCATAATTTTCCGCCTTACAGACTTCCATAAGGAATCTATTAGCCTTCCTTTGGAATCATTCTTATTGAAATCTTGTTTCAACTCGTTAAGTTTAGCTTCAATCTCCCCTTTAGAAGCACTCCTAATATCAATTCCTGCATGTTCTTGAATTGCTGCACAATAATCAATTTTCTTCCATGTTCCTCCCAAATCAATTTCAGCCTTATTAATTACAAATTTTAAAGTACCAAAAGTCTTTTCGGCAACATATTTATACATGTCTTCAACTAATTTCATTGAATCATCATAATTAGCGTAAGCCCAGTAAAATTCCATCTGTGAATAGTCTTGAAGATGCTCACGACTAATACCTTCATTTCTAAACTGCCTCCCTATTTCAAAAGTTTTTAAAAAACCTGCAACCATTAACCTTTTTTGCCATAATTCACCCATCGAGATCCTCAAATATAAATCAATATCTAGGGCATTGTGGTGGGTAATAAACGGGTTTGCATCAGCACCTCCTGCTGTAGTTTCTAAAACGGGAGTCTCTACCTCTAAAAACCCTTTACTTATCAGGAAATCGCGCATGCTTTGCCAAAATATAGCTTTCTTTCTAAACAGAGCTTTCAGGTCATCATTGAGTAGGAGGTCAAGATACCTTTTTCTGTATCTTTCCTCGTCGTCTTTCAAACCAAACCAAGTTGAAGGCAAAGGCCGGATGGATTTAGACAATACCTGAAAATCCAAAACATCGATAGTGATCTCGCCAGCCGTGGTTTTAAAAACTTTACCCATCGACCAAATAAAATCGCCGACATCAAACAACTTAAGCATCTTAAAATTATCCTGAAGATTTTTCTTTTGAAAAAACAACTGAATTTTCCCAGTTTCATCTTTAAGATCTGCAAAAATAACGTTACCATGCTCTCTCCACCCCATAAGCCTCCCCGTTACGGCTCTCTTGTCATCCAAATGCGTCCTTACTATACTGACAGGCTCGTGTAATCCCTTTACTTTTGAAGGGTAAGGATTTATTCCAAGTTTTTTCAGCTCACTTATTTTATGAAGACGAATACTCCTTATTTCTTCCAATTTCTCTTCGGCCATTGCGTTAAGTATATCTCAAAGAAAGCAAAATAATCTACACACGGGCTAAAGCCCGTGGTTTTTTGCCGCCAAGTTTAGATTCTAGCTCCATCCACGATTTAATAATCGTGGTTTTCGCTAGTATGCAATAAAAACGAAGTATACAACTAATCCAATGAAAGAATTTCGTATGTAATTTTCCCGGCCGGAGCTTCGACTTCGACCTTGTCCCCAACTCTCTTTCCGACTAAAGCAACTCCTAAGGGAGAGGTGTGCGAGATCTTTTTATTGACCGGATCTGCCTCCCAATCACCGACTATATCATATATGTGAGTTGTCCCGCCTACTTTAAGGGTAACCTTTGTACCAACTGAAACTCCGCCACCATTATTAGACTCGGCAACAACAGCATTTTTCAACACAGCTTGCAACTCATTAAGCCTTCCGTCTAAAAACTCGAGCTCGTCCTTTGCGTTTTGGTAATCACTATTTTCAGCTAAATCACCCTGAAGCCTGGCATTAGAAAGTCTATCGACAAGCTTCGGCCTTTTTACATTCAAAAGCTCGTCAAGCTCTTTTTCTAAGGTCGCTAATCCTACTTTTGTAAATTGTATTTGTTTGCTATCAAGCATGTTGATTACTATATAGGCTGTAAAAAAACCGCCCAGTAGGCGGAGTAATTAATAACCCATATCGTGAATAGATGGTATTCTAAGGCTTAGAGTATATCTTGTCAATAATGCACACCGTATCAAATGCTAACTTTCTTATATGGTAATTTTAAGCCAAATCACGTATATTTATTACTTGTGAAGAAGATGAAACCTCCCCGCCCTCTCGCTATCGCTCTCTGGCGGGGTATCCTTTCGGATCTGTCTAAACGAGGTTACATTCTTAATTCAATTCATCCCCATCCTCCGGCTATCGCCTCCAGATGGGGTATTCTTGAAATGCGAATAAAAATCAAAAAACTATTCCTCCCCCTTCTTTTAATCACTTTCTTGGTTTTTATAGTTTATTTAATAACTATCTATAAAAGGGTTGTTGTGAACCAACCTAATGTTATAACAATCCTTAATACAAAAATTACCCCATCACCAACTCCGACACCGGATCCACTAGCTCCCCGTAATATTTTACTGCTTGGATATGCCGGCGGAGATCATGAAGGCGCGACTCTTACTGACACACTAATCATCGCACACATTGTACCCAAAGAAAACAATATTACCTTAATATCAATTCCGCGGGATCTCTTTGTCCCATTACAAGTCGAAACAGAAAAAGAGGAAAAATTTAAGATCAATCATGCTTTTGCCATTGGACTCGATGATAAAAAATACCCCAATAAACCTCCTCAATACAAAGGTTTGGCGGGTGGTGGAGCCTTGGCAAAAGATACCGTATCCAAAGTTACGGGTCTTCCGATAGATAATTATATTGCCATCAGCTTCGAAGGATTCAAAAATATTATTACTATTTTAGGAGGAGTTGAAGTAAATATACCCTATGCGTTTGAAGATAAATTTTATCCGATCACGGGTAAAGAAAAGGATACCTGCGGGAAAAGTGATGACAATCTTAAGATAATCCAGGCAACGATGTCCGGCCAGCTTCTCGAACAGCAATTTACTTGTCGTTTTGAAACTATTAACTATGCCAAAGGCAAAACTCTTCTCGATGCAGAAAATGCACTGAAATTTGTTAGGTCTCGCCATTCCGAAACAAACGGCAACGACTTCGGAAGAAGTCTCAGGCAGCAGGCATTAATAATTGCCATAAAAAATAAGATCCTTAGGATCAGCTCTATCCCCAAAATAGCTCCTATAATTAATTCGTTTTCAAGAAACGTCATGACTGATATTGACATTAAAACTGCAATAGGACTACTGGAAGAGAAGGGTAAGATGAATGACGTCATAATAAAATCAGTTTCTTTATCTACCGACAACGTCCTCAAAGAAGCAGTAAGCAGTGATAGACAGTATATTTTACTACCCAAAGACGGCGAGGAAAACTGGCAACAAATTCACGACTTCATAGTCACAAGCTTCTAGAAAAAAAGTTAGATTTCTTACTGATTTTATTTGCTTCGAATGTAATACTCTGAAACTGTCTCGAAAAAAACTGTCCCAATTGAGTAGTTCTTAGAACACTCAATGGGATCACGTGAGATGCTTTTTAGAAGCTATCTCACTGTGAGGGGAGGTGATAATTATGAAGAATAAAACTGGTGCAATTGACCATCTTAAAAAACACCAAAAATATCCGGCAACAAGTGAAGAATTAAAAGCAGAATGCGACAATTTATCAGATTTTTCAGAAGAAGATAAAACGTGGTTTATGGAACATCTTCCTGAAGGAACTTATAAATCTGCCGATGATGTAATTACGGCTTTGGGGTTAGGTATGGAATGATAAGCAAAACTTAATCTTCATAAATGTCTTCCATCACGCTAGAATTATCAAGTATGGAAGAATATGCTGAATTAGGTACACCCAAAAAAGTATCAACTCACGAGCCATTTAGAAAGAGAGATCAAATATTAATTGCCGTTGGTTGTCTTTTACCGGCGTTGATTGGTGCGTGTTCGAATCCTGTATCGTATGAGACTCCACTTGACAAGGATGTCCGCGCTACAGAAACAGCACGAGAGAATAATCCTGAAATAAACCCTGAACTTGATAAGTTACCTCGTTCCTGCGTATATAATACCGTAAAAATAGAGGGAATGGGCGAAAGTCGACCATCACAAGGAACAGGTTTCGTAATTGATCAAAGAGAAACTTCGGACGGTGAGTACATAGCTGTATTAATTACAGCAGGTCATCTGATTGCACAAACAGGTTATGAAATAAAGTGGGCGAAGATTAGCCAACCTCAAATAAATAACTCAAATTTAAACAGGAGTAATTTCGAACCCGATGAATTTACGTACTTCACATCCCCAGTTGATATGGGGGTTTTGATTCTAAAAAGTAAACATCCAATATTTAAGCAAGTAGAACCATTTACAATTTCTAAAGACATCCCTAATAATGAAGCTCTTGTATCCGTCTCGTTCCCATGGGTTGCAGACGAAAGCGGCTTTATATCCGAACTTACATTAAATGTAATTGATACTGAAAAAGAAGAAGGCGAACCAAGCGAAATATGGACAGAAGGTACCGATTCAGGAGGTGCAAGCGGAGGTGTCTGGTGCGACCGTACTACAGGAAAAGTTGTAGGAGTTACATCAATTGGCAGTTGGGAACATGCCGAAAACGAGATATGCTTCATACCGGTTTATCATTGGGCTAAACGAATTATAGAAGGTGTGGGAGCTATTGGTCGATCTGTAAATGATTATTTCGGAACTGACATACACATTGATGATTTTTCAAAATAACAAGATTTCGTAAAATTATCTGATTTCTTCAATTAATTTTCTGATAAAAATAATTTTTGCATTTTTTTCTAACCATGGATAGTGGCCGCAATTTTTAAGAAGGATAAATTTTACATTTTTTAAAACCTTCGTAAGTGGTTTTTTTACTCCGATAAAAGGATGCGGATCATAATCTCCATGAATTACGACAACGGGACATTTAATACCTTCACCATATTTAAGAAGCTCTCCGCTTTTTCTTAACTCTTCTGCTTCACCCCAGACTTTTTTATAAATATTACTGTTTACATTAATGTCTTTGACACCAGGTAATGGATTAAAAGCATCGGCTTTTCCCATTAAGTAACCGAAGTCTTTTAACATTTTATTACCCGAATTACCTTCTCCCATTAAACCCAGAATCGCTTTTACCCTTCGTCTTTCTTCATTAGTTAACCTTTCCAATCTCGTTTGCATGATGCTTTTTGCATATTTTGCCTCAAATGGACCGCTATTAACGAGGATTAATTCCTTAACTAATTCCGGATACTTTGAAGCAGCAATAAAGCTCAACCACGCTCCCCATGACCAGCCGATTAAATATACAGGAGGATTTCCTTCTTTAATAATTACTTTCCTTAATTCCTCTATCAGTCCGTTCATATAGTCTTTTGTCTGCAATGGCTCTAATACTCCGTATAATTTTGATAGTTTCTCTGCCACCGGCTGCATTTCTCCGGGTGCACCAGGGCCACCATGAACTACAACTACGATGTATGGAGGTTTTCCGTATTTACGGAACTTTTTCATACAAGAAGTATAACACCAAATAAACTCACCGACTTATTCAATTCACAAAGTTATTTTACTGAGTCTGACTCGGCCAAGGTTCCCTTACAATGCGAAGCAGTGCCAAGGTTCCCTTATTTCAAACTCGCAAATTACCATGGTCACGCAGGACATGTACAGATAAGCGTTCACCCAGTAGAACTTCATTTTTAGAATTAACAATAATGACGCAAGTACCCAGCTTCTGTCTTTCTTCTTCTACCATAATCGTAGTTTATCAAAATTGATATACTTTAACTAATAACATTTGATAGAAACACCTCGCTCGGATTCAAACGGAATTAGCCTCAAAATATGAAGTAGATTACTAATTTTAGAAAGTTTAACCTCATGAATCCTGCACTTTTATATTAATCTTTTTTTCTTAAATGCTTTTCCAGACCCTGATTTGAGATATTTTTCGAAATTTAATGCTTTCTTTTTTGATTCAAAAGCACAATAGAAAATTAATTTAACAGGTAAGAATTTCTTGGTGTGATTTGTATTTCCTTTGTTGTGATCTTTGATTCTATTTTTGAGATCAGATGTTTGGCCTACATAGTTTGAGTTATTACTTAATTTCAGTATGTAGACATAATGCATACTTTCATCCTTCGCCAAGGCTTCGGACGACGACCTTTATTTATATTAGCCTGCCGGCCGAAGCTTTAGCGTAGGTCGGTGACCCCACCGGGAGTCGAACCCGAGTTTTCAGGATGAGAACCTGACGTCCTAAGCCACTAGACGATGGGGCCTCTTTTTCTCGATTTACTAACTTTTGACAACGGCGTCACTTCAATAAGATTGACTACTACAATTTTACTTTAATTGAAGCTAAAAGACAACAAAACCGTGGGTTTCAGTAGATTAAATTAAATAATCCCGGATACGTGAAGCCATCACAGACGCGTGTATACTGCTAGCAGGTTCAGACTAAAGCCTGGTCACATATCTTGATTTAATTAATACTAATTGGCGGTTCGGATTCTTCCTTACTTACATCGGATCTATCGCCAACAGGTTGAATTTTAATAAAACGGTGTTTTAACCGATCAAAAACAAAACCCCGGAGACGCATACTCGTAATGCATCGATTAATATGTCCCATTTTACGTTCACCTGTAGTTGTCCCGTACTGTGAAGATCTGGCAGGAGTAATTTCTACTACCATATAGCAGTATATCACTTTTTTTCGAGAGTCCGCTAGTTGTTAAACTGTGGCAATGTAGCTCGGAGACGGAACTCTTTTCTTAACTTGTTCAATTTTAGGTTCCGGAAGTTTTTTAAGAGCTATTTTCAAAACCTCGTCGTAGCGTTCAGCAAAGATAAACTTGATATCTTTTTTGACTTTTTTGGGAACGTCTTCCATATCTTTTTCGTTATCTTTCGGAAGAATAATTGTTTTAAGTCCGGCTAAATGGCCCGCAATTACTTTTTCTTTCACGCCACCAATCTCCAGCACTCTGCCGCGAAGTGTTATTTCCCCCGTCATCCCAACATATCTTTTTACCGGTATTCCTGTCAGAGCAGATACTAGTGCAGTTGTGATTGCAATTCCGGCCGACGGCCCGTCCTTCGGAACAGCCCCTTCAGGAACGTGGATATGTACGTCCATGCGATTACCAAAAGTTTCTTTTAGCCCCAACTCTTTCCAGTGAGCCTTAGCCCACGTAAACGCTGCCTTGGCAGATTCTTTCATGACATCGCCCAGCTGTCCCGTTAAGGTAAGCTTACCGCGACCAGGCATTAAAGCTACCTCGATAAACAAAATCTCTCCTCCGGCCGCAGTTACCGCAAGTCCCGTTGCCATACCGACTTCGTCATTTTTCTCTGCAATTAATGACGAAAATTTCTGAGGACCGAGAAACTTTCTGACTTCGGGCAGGTCTAAGGTCAAAGAAAACTTTTTCTTTTCGGCGACAAAACGTGCAACCTTTCGGCAAATTGTTGCCAGATTTCTCTCCAGATTTCTTACCCCCGCCTCTCTCGTGTAGCGAACAATTATCTCATTCAGAGCCGCATCACTTATCTGAAGTTTTTCTCCTGCCAGACCATGCAGCCTAAGTTGTTTCGGCCATAAAAACTTTTTGGCAATATTAAACTTTTCATCCTGCGTATAACCCGGGAAATTAATTATCTCCATTCTGTCTTTTAGGGCAGCCGGAATACTCTCCATAACATTTCCTGTAGCAATAAACATGACGTGCGACAGATCAAACGGCACTTCTAAATAGTGATCTGAAAATTCCTTATTTTGCTCAGGATCAAGCGCTTCAAGGAGTGCCGATGACGGGTCACCTCTGAAATCGACGCCCAATTTGTCTATCTCGTCGAGCATGAAGACTGGATTTTTCGTGCCAGCATTTTTAATCCCCTGAATAACTCGCCCCGGAAGAGCTCCGACATAGGTTCGTCTATGACCTCTTATTTCTGCTTCATCTCTAATACCGCCAAGCGAAACCCGAACAAATTTTCTCTTTAAAGCTTTGGCTATCGATTTACCGATTGAGGTTTTACCTACTCCGGGTGGGCCGATAAAACAAAGAATTGTCGGTTGACTTTCATCTTTATCTCCGCTTTTTAACAATTTCTTGGTAGATCCTCTTTTAACTTTCATTACGGCTAAATATTCCAAAATTCTTTCTTTTGCTTTATCTAAGCCATAATGATCATCTTCAAGTATTTTTGCTGCACGTTTTATTGACACATCGTTGGGCGATAATTTACTCCAAGGCATATCGCACAGCCAATCTAAATAATTTCTGATGTAGCCTCCCTCCGGGTTGTGGGGAGACATCTGAATCAGTCTGGCTAATTCCTTCCTGGCTTTTTCTTCAACATCTCTGGGCATGCTTGCTGCCTTAATTTTCTTTCTATATGTTTTAACCTCTTCAGAAGATAAATCTCCCAGCTCTTCTTCACCCAGCTCTTCTTCAATTGTTTTCTTTTTTTCCCGAAGCATGGCTTTCCTCATTTGGTCTTCAAATCTATGCTGGGTTTTAGTCGAAATAGTCTTCTCAAGCTCGAGGACGTTAACCTCGTGTGCGAGATATTCAAGGATTTTATCAATGCGTTTCTTCATTGGAACGGTTTCGAGGAGTCGCTGTTTTTCACTAGTTTTAATATCGAGAAGCGATGCCACTTGGTCGGCAACCTGGTATGCCTCGGGCTGACCCGAAACCAAATTCATAACCGTCATTATTTCAGCCTGTTTTCCCAAATTAATCGCTTTCTTAAAGAGCTCAATGAGATTATTCGACAGTGCTTTTACCTCATCGGTTAGGGGAGACTCCTCTGGAATTTCTTCGACCATGCCCACGAGAAAAGGTTCCTGTGAAATAATCTCAGCCAACTTAACTCTAACTTGTCCCTTAACGACTGCGTGAATTTCACCTTCTGTCGACATCATCTGGGTAATAACCGCGATTGTTCCAACTTTGTATAAATCAACCTGTCCAGGCTCAGCCATTCTCGGATCTTTTTGTGTAAATATCGCAACAACCTTATCTTCCTGAAAAGCGCTATTTATTGCGGCAACACTTTTTTTCCTGCCAAAGGTCAAGACAGCGTCTGTGTGCGGAAAGACAACGGATCCCCGGATAGGGACAATGGGAATTCTTCTTAAATTTTTAGTTACCTGATTTTCCATTGATATTTAGTATTTTAGCAGTCTAAACATTTATCTGCTAATTGTCAAGACTCGAAACTATCCCAAAAGCTTAAATACATGAAGTTTTTTGACTAAATATGCAGTTCCCACTCCGACAAATCCCCCGCTTACTACATCGATCATATAATGGACATTTGTTGCTACCCTGCCCATGGCAACTAATATAGCAAGAGCGATAAACCAAATACCAAGTTTCTTCTTGTGTAACCAAATACTTGCTGCTATTGCAAAAGCGACAGTGGAATGCGCAGACGGGAACGAAGTTTCGGGAGTCGGAATGGTAAAAGTCAAAGGCAAGCGGCCGTTTACCTCAAAAGGCCGTGCATGCGGTAATAAACTTTTAATTACCAATACCATCAACCAAGAAATTAGACAAGCAGTTAAGGCATGGAGAACAACTTCTTTTTTAATCCGTCCGTCTATTACCCATAAAAAGATAAGCCCGGCAAACATGAACCATATCAAGAAGCTTCCGAGAAAGGTAATAAAAGTCAGATACAAACTATTTTCACTATAAATAATAATTGGATTCATAATTTAAAGTATACAACAACCCGAAAATGGCAATTTGCATTTGCGCCGACTTAAACTTAGACTACTAATATGGGTATCAGGCATTCCACAATCCGAAGTTTTGCATACGCTATAACTGGTCTTAAAACGGCGATTAAATCCGAACCAAATTTAAAAATACATATTGTTGCAGGTACACTTGCACTCTTGACAGGATTAATACTGAAGCTTAGCTACCTGGAATGGTTACTTCTTTTATTTACAATTTTTTACGTCATCACACTTGAGCTTTTAAATACTGTCATGGAAGCTTTTGTGGATTTAGTCTCGCCTGAGATGAGCCCATTTGCAAAAATTGCCAAGGACGTTTCTGCCGCATGTGTATTACTGGCCGCATTAATATCGGTAATAATAGGATCGGTTCTCTTCCTGCCGAAAATTATTCTTATCCTCAAATGATCAAAGAACAATAATCGTAAGAAACCCCAAGAGGATACAGTAAACTCCGAATAATCGAAATTTTCTCTCACGAATAAATTTATAAACGACTCCGATTGAGAGATAACCGGTAATCAACGCTGACATAAATCCCACAAGATAATAGCTCGGATGAATTATTGCATCGGATTGATAATCAATAAGCTGCAAAATATTCGCACCCAGTATCGCGGGAATAGACAATAAAAACGAAAATTCTGCTACTTTTTCGCGATCAATACCCAGCTTAACTCCCGTAAAAATAGTGGCACCTGAGCGCGAAATTCCGGGAATAATTGCAATTGCCTGTGCAATACCGATTGCAAAAGAATCTGGCAAGGATATGGTTTTTTTGACTGTTTTAGCACTATCAACCAACATATTTAATAATCCCGTAATTAAAAACTCTATCCCCAGAGCATTGATGCTGCCAAAG
This sequence comes from Candidatus Woesebacteria bacterium RIFCSPLOWO2_01_FULL_39_23, assembly GCA_001793095.1. Lineage (GTDB taxonomy): Bacteria > Patescibacteriota > Microgenomatia > UBA8517 > UBA8517 > HO2-FULL-38-9. Next base: position 13,517 of record MGHG01000007.1, on the reverse strand, counting down.
AGTGCTACAAATTGTTTATGAAAAAAATACCCTGCTAGTGCTGCTGGTATAGTCCCGACACCGAGAAGTAAAATATACTTTTTACTGATCATCATTAATGTTTTTCGGAAAAAATAAAAAACCGCGGTCAGTGTTGCGAGGTGAAGAATAACATCGAATAAAATTCCCGGTTGGTTAAAACCCGGAATAAGATTTTGAAATAAAACTAAATGGCCGGAGGAGGAAACGGGAATAAACTCAGTTAACCCCTGAACAATACCCAAAAAAACCGCCCAAAAAATATTCATACTAGCAAGGCATAGATCTCGCTTCTAGTGTAGCAGATTTTACTCAAAGGGTTATTTAGTCAAGATATATATTAAATTAGCTTTATCATCTGAAATATAAAGTACTCCGTTATTAGCAAATATCAAATCAACCGGTCTGCCTAACACACTTCCCTTTGCATTTAGCCACCCAGTTATAAAATTTTCCAATCTGCCTGTATCAGGGTCTATTTTAACTATTTTGTATCCAACAGCGCTGCTTCTGTTCCATGATCCGTGAAAAGCAACTAAAATTTTTCCCCAGTCATCTTTAGGAAATAAGTCGGATGTAATAAAGACAATTCCGAGTGGGGCAACATGAGCAGGATAAAAAACCTGTGCTTTCTCTGTATGTTGACAGTAGTCGGGTTCTTTGTCATTCATAAATTTAGCGTCTCTAATACGGTCCCCGTAACAGTAAGGCCAACCGTAATCTTTTCCTTCGGAAACAATATTCAGTTCATCAGGAGGAAGATCGTCGCCCAAAAAATCTCTTCCCATATCATTTCCCCATATTCTTACTTGTCCTGAGCTTGCCGAAGGATCAAATGCAAAAAATACTGTATTTCTTAAGCCTTGTGCAAAAACCTTTAAATTGCCTCCGTCCAAATCCGATACTAGAATGGCCGCTCTTTTGTCGTCAGATTCCACACATGTATCGCAAGATGAACCGACAGATGTATACAATTTGTCCCCGAGTACTTTTAGTGTTCGAGTAAAATGTCGACCTCCCCCCGGTAAAGTAAATAGTATTTTTCCTTCACTTACTTTAAATTTTATTGGATCATATTTATATCTAACGACTTTATCCGTTTCCGCAACATAGAAAAAATCATTGTTAAATGCCATGCCGTGAGGTCTATTCAAGCCATTAATAACTACATTTTCCCCGTCAGCAATGCCGTCCGCGTTTCTATCGGGTAATGCAACAATTTTACCCTCACCGGGAATTGACGCTAAAAGTACTCCGTTCATGTCAAATTCCAATACTCTCGGGGATGCACTCTTCAAATCTGCATAAATTGCCATTTTGAAGTCCGCCGGTATATTAAGAGGTTTATCTAAAGTTGATCCCTGGGGTAATTTCTTTAAATCATTATTTCGACTCGGTTCAATTAATGAGATTGTAGTCTTTCTGTCTAAATTTAAATATTTTGCTGCGATAAGGACTATAACCACCAAAAAGACAACTACCAGGAAAATATAAGTAAATATTTTTTTCACGCTAAATACAATATTAACAGTATAGTCGACAAAGAAGAGGCTCAGTTTTTAACTTGGACGTATCTGAACAATCTGAAAATAATTACCGTCCACATCCGCAAACGTCGCTATATAGCCGTACTCCTGCATATGATAGACGTCGGCAATTTTTTTCACCCCCGCTTTTTTTAATTTCTTAAACGCTTTTTTAATATCGTCAACTTCCAGGTTAAAAAGAAATCTTTTTGGGTCTTTGTTTTTTCCTTTGATTTCCGAGTGATCAATGATATAGATGGGGGTGCCGTCACCGGCTTCTAGTTCATAGTATTCTTCGTCATTTTCGCCGAAAACCGCCTCGGCAGTAATTTTTAAACCGACTTTATCCTGATAAAAATGCGCCAATTGCTTCGCATTTTCACTAAATAATGTTAAACTCTCTAATATTTTAATCATAAAAATCACCACCTCTCACGGTGAGATAGTCCCGATTTCATCGTAGACATCTCACGTGACCACATTTGGTGTCCTAGACTATCAAATTGTGGCCCAACCTAATATAATCTGATCTCATGGATTAGAACGCTTTGCATTATTAATAAAAGCATTTTAAAATAGGCAAAATAGTGATTCAGTTAGATTTCTAACTTAACTAAAATGGATAAAGATATTAATCAAAAATTACTGGGTTTTTTCTCTAAACACGTTCTTCAGTCATATAAACGAGGTGAAATATTGATAAGAGCCGAGGAAGAACCGCCTGGAGTTTTTTATATGATAAACGGCTACGTAAAAATGGCGTCTATTTTCGAAAACGGGTCAGAGCTGACTGTTAATATTTTTAAACAAGGTGCATTCTTCCCAATGTTATGGGCAATCGCTGATTCGGATAATGCTTACTTTTATCAGGCTATGACTTCAACTGAAGTTTTTAAAGCCACAAGAGGAGATGCACTAAAATTCATCAACGACAACCCGGATGTTTTGTATGATTTGACTAGGCGCCTTTTGGTCGGCATGGATGGACTTTTATCAACTACCCAACAGCTACTTTACGGTAACGCATATAAACGGGTCGCCTCAGCATTTATAGTTTCTGCTAAAAGATTCGGGAAGAGTTTCAAAAATAAAAATGTTCTCATTGATATTCCCCTTACGCATCAGGATATCGCAAATTTGGCGGGTATTACACGAGAAACTGCAAGTATCTCCATAGAAAAACTACAAAGCAAAGGGTTAATCTTTCGGAAAAGTCAAAAATTTATAGTAAAAAATTTGACCAACTTGGAACTCGAAGCCTCGATGTAACTCCAGCCTCATTTTTGGTATAATTCAAAGAGAAAAATATTTTAAGACGGGTTTTGGAAGAAGATTTTTGAAAAATCGAATTTAGCCAGAGTTTTGTATTGGGAGATCGTCTAATGGCCTGCCCGCAACGCCTGAGCCAACCTGCTTACTGAGCAGTGCGAGGCGGCCAGGGCTTGCGATGGCGGGCGGGTAGGAAGCGTTTATGTATTATACTTATGTGCTGTTAAGTAAAAGAGATGGTAAACGCTATGTTGGATGGAGTAATGATCTTGAGAAAAGAGTAAATAAACACAAATTAGGACTAGTTAGTTCAACTAAATTTCGGTTGCCAATCAAATTGGTTTATTATGAAGCTTGTTTAGATAAGAATAAAGCAATCAAAAGAGAAAAATATTTTAAAACAGGCTTCGGGCGTAGATTCCTAAAAGATCGAATTTAATCAGAGTTTTGTATTGGGAGATCGTCTAACGGTAGGACTACAGATTCTGGATCTGTATATCTAGGTTCGAATCCTAGTCTCCCAGCCAAGCAGAACGAATAGGCTCAAAAGAGAGTAAATGCTCCGATAATACGGGTGTTTTACCAGGTTCGAATTGTCTTGCTAATTGTTTAATTTCTCCTACCCCTTTTTCTATTAAGAAATACTGTTTATGCCGTGTTATCAGCAGTTTCTTGTCCATTATCCTTATGTTCGAACCGAGAGCTGCAAGAATTGAGCTTTTTTGTTTAGCGTCTCCATGTTCCAACCAATGCCGTGCGTAAACTGCAAAATCAAAGGTTCTTTCGGATAATTCCATCCAATCATTCTGCCTCTTATCTACTCCATTTATCTGTTCCAGTAGACTGGTCTTTTCATCAAGGAGCGTTTTTCGTTTGGTGTTGTACTCTTCATCAGATATTACCGAACCATCGATATTCTGTGGGCTGATTTTGAGACTAAGTAAGCTATCTAGCTTTTTTACACAGTCATCATAAGCAGTTTTTAGGTTTGTTCTGACAATTTCTCTATCTCCCACCTCTTTCGTGTTGCAATTATTCAGGTGTTTGATAGCCCAATCACGAAAAGAATCTGGAATTGTAAACTTTAGGAGCTCATCATCAACAAGTTTCTCAAAATCTTTAACCGAGATTATCTTTTGAGTACAATTCGGGTTTTTATTTTTTGTACAGAACAGATAAACGTAATGAAGGATTGTAGGATTTTTCATCCGTTCAATTGGAGTGTGGCAGTATTTACATTCGGTTGTATTCTTCCCCTTATGAAACTTCTCCTTACAGGCAGGACAATATACTTGCCATTTATCGTCACCACATACAGTGCCACCGCAGCTTCCACACTTGAGCACATCTCGATAGGGTATCTCGTGCTTGGAAATTCTGGTGCCTCTTCTACCCAACCTAATTTGCAACCTGTCAAATTCTGGTTTAGATAACATCGGTTTGAAATCACCCATAACTTCTCCTTCTTTCCTCTTCATTAAACCATAAAGATACGGGTCACTCAGATAGCGATACCAACCACTTTTATGCATTGGTTTACCACCTTGGCATTTTGTTTTCCGACTCCTATATCCAAATTTTTTATTCAACACATTTAGAGCTTCCATCGGAGTATGAGTTCCAGAGAGAATCAACCTAATAGCCTTTTCAATTATCGGATAACGTTCTTCATCGACAACTATTGTCTTATCTTTACCTTCTTGAGCATTCAAGTACCCTGGTTTAGCGGGACCAAGCCATTGTTTGTTATTTAAGAACTTATAGCTGTTCCCGCGTTTTACATTCTTGCTTAAATTTCTTGAGTATTGGTTTGCCATGCCAAAATGAATTTGGAGTATTAAATGGTCTGAATCTTGAGTATAAGTTTCACCATCAGCACACCGAATCTCTTTTAAGACACCACCTTGTAGTAATTGGAGTAAATAACCACCTTCTTTTGGATTACGGCAAAGCCTATCAGGCTTCCAGGTTAGTATGGCATTTACTTTTCCAGCTTCTATTAATGAAATCAGCTTATCAAATTCAGGTCTATTATCTGGTTTGTATGCGGAACGGGATTCTTCTAATTTGTAGGGGATGTTCAAGTCCAATAATTTTTCAAGTTTTACACACTCTTCTTTTTGTTCATCAATAGATAATGCCTGTTTTTCTCTAGACTCTGATGATTTTCTTGAATACTGGACGTATATTAGTTTGTTTTCCATAACTTAAATGGCCGTCCCAGTTGAACTCAAACCCTTTCGGACTTGTCTGAGACGGCCATTAAAAAAGCCGAAAGGTATTTTTGAGTTCAATATAATCATATATCTAACCCTTATCTTCTTCAAGATTTATTTTATTCACATTTGTTATTGGTCTGTAAATAGCAGTAAAAAGGTTGATTAGTTTATTGGCATAAACCGTAGCCAGAGTTTCGCTTATTGATTTACCATACTCCTTTTTCCAGATTACCACGAATTCGTCTATAGCCTCTTTGGATAGTTGCATTTTATTTTTTACCCGATAAATAAAGCATTTGTTTGAGCTTCTTTTGTGCTGCAACGTAGGACATCGGTTCAACCCTCGCTTTAAGTTGGGAATAAGTTTCAAGAAGTTTTTCGACCTTTTCGGATTTAAGAAAAATAAAGGTAAGCTTATCTGTATTATCGGTTTGATTTATTCCTATCAGGGAGATGCCACTTACAACCAAAAATACAAAGGCAAGAAATCGGTAAAGGTAATCAAAAAGTTGTCAAATGTTTTGGTTTTTGAATATAAACAAGCTAGAGATCTTGTCCTGTTTAATATAGAACCAGACTCTCCATATAGAAGACTTCCATCATCCATAAAAATTTATCTGGAAATCGAAAGTGAGCTGTCGAAACTTTCAGGTGAAAAACTAGACCAATATTCTACTGCGGCGGAAGATTATCAAAAGCAGTTGCTTTATCCAGCGATCGAAAGAGTAGCTGGAAATTCCTTAAGTATAATTGAGAATGATAAGGAATTTGAGACAAAACTAATCGATCAAGTAAACAAATACACAAGTATCTACTACAAAGTTGCCTATAACTATAAGTTGCCGACTATTAGAATAGTACCTTTTTTAATACGACTGATTAGTTACTGAATGGTATTGATAGTTTCTTCTAAATCTCCTACAATTCGTAGTATATGACTAGCTATAACTTAGGACCGCTTGAGCAAGAAGTAATGGATTGTCTGTGGAAAGAGAAAAATGCTTCAGTTTCGGATATCCATCAATGTCTTCAAAAGGAACGCAAAATTGCTTATACAACAGTAATGACAATAATGACACGTTTGACCGAGAAAGGCTTTTTAGCAAGAAAGATGGAAGGTAAGGCATATGTATATTCACCTAAAAAAACCAAAGAGCAAACCGCAAAAGGGATAGTTAAAAAAATTGTTAACTCTTTAGTTGACCAATACGGACACGAAGCGGTAACTGCATTTACAGATGAACTTAAACGACACAAGTAAGAGATTGTATGAAAAAAGAAATAAGTTATTTCCTAAGCATTTTGTTAGTTTTTACTTTCTCAGTTGTTTCTCTTTTTACTCTCTTTAAAAGATACTCGGGTCTAACCTTCGAACATTTCCGAGAGACTTGCAAAGTTATTGCTTCGAGCTTTTTCTCAACCGGAGCCCATTATGTAGGATTTATTCTCACAGCTATTGTTTTAATGATTACATTAGGACTATTTCTAAAAACTTTACTTTCATGTATTAAAACAAAAAGAAAATTAGAGGTACTTTTGCAAAAACAAATTTATTCTTTACCTCAAAAACTTAAATTTATTCTAGAAAGAAACGGTATCCGAAAAGATTTAATTATTATTGTAGAAGAGGTAGATGTTTATGCTTTTACAATAGATTGGTTTTCACCAAAAATAGTTATTTCGACCAGCTTAATAGAAAAACTAAATCAGAATCAGCTTGAAGCAGTAACACTTCATGAATATTACCATTTAAAAAATCGACATCCACTATTACTTATTGTCGGGGAAATTTTATCTTCATCACTACTAATGCTGCCTGTTTTAAGAGATTTAACAAGGAAAATGAGAACTGTATTAGAGAAGGAAGCAGATCTTTTTGTTTCTAATCAACAAAAGACCACAAGACATCTGAATTTAGCACTTGAAACGGTAAGTTCTCAAAATCGTTTCAAAATTTACCCAAACTTTTCAAGAAGAACCGACTACAAAATCAAAAGGATTAACTTTTTAGTTTTTGTGGTAATCATTCTAGCTGGTCTTTTCCTTTTCAAGTTTCCAGGAGATACTCATACTATTCAGGCGATGGGTAATTCAGACCTTTCAAATTGTGAGGATAACCTCTGTTCTACACACTGCCCAACAAATAATATTAACCAAAGCTCTTACATTACCCCCGCATTTCAGTCAACATTCGCCTCTTTTAATAATAACGTTGACTAACCCTTTTACTTATTGACAACCTTTACTATTGTCTACTACACTTCGTAGTATATCTATGATATTAAAGTCTAAGAGTAATCTTCTTGAAAAATTAGTTCCAATTCTTCTTGTTGCGTCAATTGGACTTGCTTTTGCAGTAGGAATGCTTTGGCAGAAAGTCAAAAACTTGGAAGGTGGTGGAACCACACGTATCGCCGGAACACAAGCTGGAGCCGCCGGAGGTGCTCAAGGAGGACAACCAGCTGCAGGAGGAGTTCAGCCTTCCTTCGGTAATGCTGACCAAGTTGATAAGTTGAGAAACGACGATCATGTAAGAGGCGATAAGAATGCAAGGATGCTTCTAATTGAATATTCAGACTTGGAATGCCCATTCTGCAAGAGATTTCATCCAACTGCTAAACAAATAGTTGATGAATATAAAGGTCAGGTTGCTTGGGTTTATAGGCATTTTCCATTAGACCAAATCCATCAAAAAGCAGATAAAGAGGCTGAGGCTACCGAGTGTGCATATGAACTGGCGGGTAATGATGGTTTCTGGAAATTGACCGATAAAATCTTTGAGGTTACCCCTTCCAATAACGGTTTGAACCTGGATGATTTACCCAAATTGGCAGGTGAGGTCGGCCTTAATCAAAGTGCGTTCAAGACGTGTCTTGATAGTGGCAAGACGGCAGCTCATGTAGAAAGCGATTTCCAAAGTGGTGCAAAAGCCGGTGTAACAGGAACACCCGGAAATATACTGCTTGATACAAAAACAGGCAAAACTAAATTAATTCCCGGAGCATTACCATTCGAAAACTTTAAAACGGAGATAGACAACATGCTCAAAGAATCATGATAAAACATGCATTATATTCAATTGGTTATTCTTGCGGTGAAAAATGTTTTTAAAGAGAAAATTTTTTTGATCACCTTCTTTGCTTTGTCAATTCTAGCTCTTTGGTTTTTTATTTATATTCCTGTCAGGCAAATTCCAGGTAATACTTTTTCTTTTCAAATTTCCATTTTTACTCTGAAAGATTGGTTTTTACTTGTCTTACTCTCTAGCCTTACCTCCCTCTCTTTAACAATGAATATTTTTGTTATTAGAAATGAGTTAAAAAATTCTCTAAGTACAGCAACAGTTGGACGTAGTAGTTTTAGTACTTTGTCTGGAATGTTGGGTTCAATTTTTGGTCCCACTGCGTCTTGCGCTTCCTGTGTGGGATCTATTTTTGGATTTTTAGGTTTGGGAGGGGTGTTGCTTTTGCTGAAATACAGACAAATGATACTCTTACTTTCAATTATCATTATGCTTTTAACGCTTTACTACACGTCTAAAAGGGTTCTAGGAATATGTAATATAAAAATAAGTAGAAGGAGGTGAAGTATGGAATATCCAGAAGAATGGAATGAACTACCAAAAAGAGAACGCAAGAAAAAAATAAGAGCATTGAAAGCGCAAGATGTATCAAAAAGTAGTTTAATAGGTAGAATTCGTAATTGGAGTATTGATTTAATTATTGCAGTACTCCTTATTGGTGGCATTTATTATTGGTCAACAAACAGAGAAATTTTACCTCCTACTGACATGGCCGGTCATATAGAACAAAATCCCTCATCGCACGTTATGGATGAACCAATGTCCCTATCCGTCCAAAAGCACATGCTGGAGCATTCGGATGGAAAAGGACCTCCTGGAGTGATTATCAATTACAACTGCGAGGACTTTGAATGCGAACCCGGTCTTAAAGAAAAACTTGCAGAAATTGCAAACAAATATTCCGAGTTTGTATATGTTGCACCTTTTTCAAACATGAGTAAAAAGATTGCGATAACAAGGATGGGAAAAATTCAGACATTTGATAACCTTGACAAAAATGCCTTAGTGCAATTCATTGAAGGAAAGTAAAATTAAACAAAGTTTTTTGAAAGGAGGTGAAATTTTTTGCAAAAAGAATATCTTTATGGAATCATAGGTTTATTATCAGGGATTGTTTTGACAATGCTCTTTGCTTCAAATGCTGTTAATGCCAACAACACAGGTATGATGCGGATGATGGGAATGAATGCAAGATTTAATATGATTGAGCAAGAAGAAGATACGGTTGGATCAATGATGATGGGAACAGCATCAAGTATGGAGGAAATGATGGAGTCTATGGAAGGCAAAACGGGTGATGATTTTGATAAAGCCTTTATGGAAGCAATGATTGTTCACCATCAAGGGGCAATAGATATGGCCCAACAAGCTAAAACAGCTGCCTTGCACGATGAGATCAAACAAATGGCCGATGATATTATTGCCGCCCAAACTGATGAGATTGAAATGATGCGGGAGTGGCAAAAAGATTGGGGGTATTAATGAACGACAAAGTTTGGTTAAAGGAGGTGATAGCCTGTGGAGGAAAAGAAACAAAAATATACATGTCCAATGCACCCGGAAGTTAAGTCGGATAAACCAGGAAGTTGTCCGAAGTGTGGAATGGATTTAGTACCGGAGGAAAGTAAAGAAGAGAAATAAGAGAGGTAAGGACACAATATGAAAACTGAAGCAATATTAACTTGTCCCAAATGTGGGAAAAAGCAGGAAGCCACGATGCCTACTGATGCCTGCCAGCATTTTTATAAGTGTATTCATTGTGGAGAAATGCTAAAACCAAAAGAAGGCGATTGTTGCGTATTTTGCTCTTATGCAGATATAAAATGTCCACCTAAACAAGCTGAAGCTTTACAAAAATAGTTTGTCTTCATAACTTCTTAACTCATCACTCATTAAAGTGGTAGTTAATGAGTAAGACTGTTAAACGAATTCTTGCCGCTATAAATTTTATATCAGGCTCAACAATACTTTTCGCTACCGTTTTTCCAATAATTTCTTACGAGTTGACCGCTCCGCCTACACTTATTTCACCATTAGTAGATGATGATTCTTTTAATTCAAAAGCTGCAACTACTAAAGCGAGTTCTTGGTTTGAAGGGGGTGCAAGAGAAGAAGATTTTACCTCCACAGAAGTGAAATATTACACAATGTCTATTCCAAAACTGGGTGTTGAGTCGGCAACAGTTACTATCGGAGGCGAAGACCTGGCAAAATCGCTTATTCACTATCCAGGAACTGCAGTTCCTGGAAAAACAGGTAACAGTGTAATATTCGGTCACTCTGCTTTACCCCTCTTTTTCAGTCCAACAAACTACAAAACAATTTTTTCGACACTGCCAAAATTCCAAGAAGGAGACGAGATAATTGTTAACTACGATGGAATTACCTACAAATACGTTGTTGAAACAAAGTTTGAGGTGCTGCCAAAAGATATCCAAGTTCTAGAGCAGAATAGCGATGGATCCTACATTAGCCTAATTACCTGTGTTCCTCCTGGAGATCCAAGAAAACCGAGAAGGCTTGTGGTAAGAGCACGACTTGCCCCTTATAACTGAATACTGATATTATATTTTAAGGGGGGTGAATGTTTATGATGGGTTTTGGTCAATATGGGGGGATGATGGGAGGAGCTGGAGTTTTTGGAAGTCTTTTCGGAATCGTTGTTTTAATCGATCTTATACTTTTAGGAATCTGGCTTTGGAAACAGATACAGAAAAAGTAAATACACCTAAACTTTGTAAATCTTCATAATTTCTTCATGATTACTGATATAATATTGGGATAATGCGAATATTGGTCGTTGAAGATGAGCGTAGGCTTGCCAACATCATCAAAAAGGGTCTAACTGAGGAAGGCTTTGCGGTTGATGCTGCTTACGATGGAGAGGAAGGACAATATTTGGCCGAATCCGAAGAATATGATCTGATCTTGCTTGATATAATGCTCCCTAAGGTCGATGGTGTAACAATTTGCCGCGAGCTAAGAACTAAAAATATAAGATCACCTGTTTTAATGCTTACTGCAAAAAGCGAGGTTGAAGATAAAGTAGCAGGTTTGGATTCTGGAGCAGATGATTATATGACCAAGCCATTTTCTTTTCTGGAACTTCGCTCACGAATTCACGCCTTAATTCGAAGAAGTAAGCAAGAACCCTCCCCGACTTTAAAAATTTCAGATTTGGAATTAGACCCGATAAAACACAAAGTGCAGCGGAGTGGTAAACCAATTTCATTAACTCCAAAAGAGTTTTCAGTAATGGAGCTTTTACTTCGACATAAAGATGAGGTAGTAACAAGAACAATGATTATAGAGCACGTCTGGGATTACAATTTTGATGGAATGAGTAATATTGTTGATGTATTTGTTGCTTCTTTGAGACGTAAAGTTGACAAGGGTTCAAAAGTAAAACTTATTCATACCATACACGGTGTGGGTTACAAAATTAGTGTAGAATCTGATTAGCTTATGAAGCCGATAAAAAGTCTCCGAGGAAAACTCTTTTTTTGGTATATAACCTCACTTATTACCGTTACCGCTTTTTTCTACTTTGCGGTTCATATTTACACTTTACCCTATCGCAATATTTTTTTTACCATTCTTTTAATATTTCTTGCTCTTGAAGGTTTTTTTATTGTTCGCAAAATGACCGACGGATTATCTAAACTTTCTTCGAAAATAAAGACAATAACAAGCAAAAACCTAAATGAAAAAGTTACTGACATTGAAAGTGAAGATGAAATTGGCGAACTCGCTTTCTCCTTTAATCAACTTCTAGATAGGTTATTGCAAGCCTTTAAAAGGGAAAGACAATTTATAGGTGATGTCGCACACGAACTCAAAACTCCTCTGGCAACGCAGCGAAGTAATATCGAAATAGCTCTCACTAAAGAAAGGAGCAACGAGGAGTATAAAAAAGTACTTGCTGAAGTACTTTCAGATAACAATAGGATCACAACTACCTTGAAAAATATTCTTGATCTTGCCTGGAGCGAAGCCGAGAGCGCAAAGGTGAAAAAAGATATAGTTAATCTCTCTGATGTAGTTTCTGAAATTGTAGAAATTGCAACAAAACTCGGGTTAGCAAAAAAAGTCAGAGTTTTTGGAAAAGTCGATGATCGCATAGCAATTTTAGGAAGCGAGGATAAACTTTCCAGAGCCTTTCTTAACGTCGTTGATAACGCGATTAAATATACGCCTTCGGGCGGTTCTGTAAGGATATCGCTTACTAAGAAAAATGAGCAAGCAAAATTTCAGGTAAAAGATACTGGAGTTGGCATCACAAAAGCCGATCAGCCCCACATTTTTGAGCGGTTCTATCGTGGATCGCGCAGCGGAAAAGTATATGGTTCTGGTTTAGGTTTATCTATTTCGCAAGCCATAATTTCTGCTCATAAAGGAACTATTGAGGTCAAAAGTGATATTGGACGTGGTACAACTATAATTACTCATCTTCCCCTTCATTAAATTTTCATCTCCTGTTAACTCTTTTTTAATGGACTTTGAAGTAGTATTGAAGGGTAAAGAAGGTGATTATCCATGAGTGAACACATATCTCACGAATCTATTACAAAGTCGCAGGGAAGTTCAGTAGTTTCCGCGAAGACTCTGGGAATCTGTTTATCCCTGATTACAATTGCCGTGATTGCTCTTTTTGTTTTTAAGGTGCCGGTTAATACGCTTTTGCTTGGAGGGGTACTCTTAGCTTGTCCCTTATTGCATTTCTGGATGATGAAAGATGGGGAGCATAAACATTAACCCATTCGACAAGCTTAGGGTTAATCTTGAGTAACATCGAAAGATTAAAATTTATTCATGAGCAATTCACAATCCCTTAATGGTGACAAGAGTAATATTGGGAAAGATGAAACAAAGACTTTCCGAAACTTAACGCTAAGCTAAGAGACTTTTCTCTAAAAACAAAACGCGTTAAATATTTGGAAGGCAATTGATAAAAATAGAAAGGAGGCTAGGATTCATGAGCTGCTGCACGAGTCCTTGTAGAAGTCCTACTTAAAGTTAGGTTTCACAATAAACTCTAAAACACCCTCTAAATTGGGGGTGTTTTAGCGTCTTTCTTTCGTCTTAAATATATTCTTCTTCATAAGCAAAGCTTGTGAATATTCATAAAATCTTAATGACTGTTTTTGTAGTATCGGTAAAGTATGGACCTACTTTTTAGCGCGTCATTTATTGCTTCTTTTTTTGCAGGGGTTGCTGCACTTTTTGCGCCATGTTGCATAACTGTACTTTTACCCACTTACTTCGCCTCAATTTTTAAACAAAAAGCAAAAATATTTTTGATGACTTTTGTCTATTTTCTAGGACTTTTGTCTATTTTTCTACCGATTGGTTTGGGAGTAAGTTTCTTGAGTCAAATCTTTAGGGAATATCACAATACTATAT
>MGHG01000006.1 GCA_001793095.1 Candidatus Woesebacteria bacterium RIFCSPLOWO2_01_FULL_39_23 | reverse complement strand
AGTTCCTTACAAAGAATTATTTTGGTTTTATTAAGCACATCCATATTTTACTCTGGAGTGCCGGATTTCTACGGAGAATACAGCGTATTCTTGACTATAAGATTGTTATTTGCTATATAAACATTATCTATGACTCCCGAACCGGATAGTATATTTGGCAGATTGGCTGAAGCGATTTTAAAGAGAGGCGGACCTGATTCTCAACATGCGCAGGATTTAAAGAGGAAAGTCGGTTTCCAGATAGAAAAGAACGATTTTCCAGGTAGTTTGCTGACTATTGCAGACCTTGAGAGATTAAAGGGTTTACAGCCAGCAATGGAAAAATTTATAAAAGACTTTGCAGCGACCATGAAGGAATATGGTGTTTCTAAAATCGATATTCCCGTCGAAGATATAACCAGTACAACCACTGCAACGGTACTTACAGATAAAGTTCATATTCCACAAGAAAGAAAGGGAGGCAGGAAAAGAAGTGATTTATATGTTGAAGATTCCAAACCAATAATTCTATATGGCATAGTGCAAAGAGATAAGAACGGATATGTTCACAGTGATTATAGAGATATTACAAGAAGTATCCTTGTTCCGGAAAAATATCAAGACCAAAAGAATAGATTTAAGGCTTCGAATTGGATCGGGACAGTAAGAAGGTTGGAGGCGGAAGCTGTAATTACATCGGCACAAACCCATGGTTATAAAAATATGCGAGATTTATATGAAGCCAGTAGAATTCAATTGGGTGAAAATATAAGTTCAGAAACAATTATGTACTACAACTATGTATTTAGGCATTATCCAGATATGAAACCTAAGAGTTTTGCTGAAAATGTACTAAAAAGGGAAATTATAGGAAAAACTAAAAACAAGCCAGGTCCGGAGCGTAGATCCTCGGTTTTGGAAATTAACCCTAAAGATTTTATGAATAAAAGAGGAAACGAACTTCCTGCAGTTGAAATGACACTATCCTGCGTTATAAGAAATGAAGGTAAAATGAAACAGATCGCTGACGCAGTATTAGACGGGAGGAGTCCACTCGATATTGCCTCCCGAGGTGGATGGAATGTGGTTGGTAATGAAAAACAAATGGCTATATTAAGTGCATCGTTTTCAAGTGCTTTTGATAGAAGGGGGAGAAGGGATATCGAGAAAAGAGTTGAGCAATCAAAGATTAATGTTTTAATCCAGGACGTTATAGTTCCGAATTTGACACAAAAAGATCCCGGTAAACGAAGCAATTGGACAAATGCAATTAATAGATCGCCTTATGAAGCTTTAAAGTGCTTTAATGCTTTGGTCAGACCGATTGCGGGAAATGATGAAAAAGTCAGTCAATTGGTTGATATTATGTTCAAAGATGTTAAATATCAAACTTCATCAGACTGTTTTATTTTACCGGAGGATAAGTAACTATTTCGACTTAATCGAAGAACAGTGATTTTCTGATATTTAGATCTACCTTCGTTTATGTATTTTATGTTTTCTTCCGTTTGACCGTCTTACAATGCTATGTTCAACATTCGCTAAGGCGATGGCGACATTGTGCGGATTGATTAGTGAAGAAGGTTCCGGATCTGCAATTATACTGGCTTGTAGGTCCATATTTTGTTGATAAGTTGGTGTAGGACAACTGGCACGGCGGGAGCTGTTCCATGGCGCGTCTGTATTGATAAAGCAACTTCCTAAATTTCCGCCACAACCCTCGCATCTAATAGTTGGCATATTTGTATTTTAATTAATATTACGATAATTTTCCAACAGAATTTATTTTTTGACAGGTATGGTATAATATTTCTTACAATTAAGTAAAAGCGTTTTACCCGAGTCGCGATCGGGGACCCACCTTCGCATAAAGCTACGGAAGGGGGACGCTGCAGACAAAAATGTCTGCCGGAAGCAAACCGTATCAGCCAAAAGGCTGACTATCCTCTGGGTGGAAATTAGCTAGAAAGTGTCGCAATTCGGCAAGCTCATTGTCGAAGAGAAACGGAGCTTTCGAACAATAAGGATTATCCTTTAAGTTTCGATTACTCCGGCGCAAGCCGGTTTTTTAGTGATTAGAGGGTAATTAAAAAAGGGTGGTATCACCCTTCGCTAAAGCGAAGAGCCCCTTTAATTTCTGAGATTAATTTCTCGGAGGTTAAAGGGGCTTTTTTATTGGAGAAATATGTCGTGCGAAAAGACAAGTGATTATAATTTTGATTCCGAAAAACTGTGGTCTACAGTTAGATCATCATGGCCGGAAACAATTGTTGTCAATCAAAAAAATATTTCAGGTAAGAATGTCAATATTTGTATTGTGCTCTGTCCACTATATACCCCTGGGAGTTTAGACGCAGCCGGTCTTATTAAACCTCCTCTTAAAATTGAAAACTCAAGAGTAGCAAATAAATTTCAGGCTTACATTAGAACACTTGATGCGTTTTCAGGATATATCAATCAGTATGGAGGTCAATCTAATATATTTACTATATTTGCTAATAAAGGTGTATTATTCCCGGGAGTTCCAACTGAAGAAGAAAGCAAAGCATTAGATTATCACTCTGGGTTGTACCATGAAGCACTAAATAAATTTACGAAAGAAAGACATGTGAATTTACACTGGTCAACATACAGTGATTACAATATCGACTTCCCAGAGTTTTTAAACCTGAAAAAATCCTTGCCCGATTCATTATTAAAAGTTACTGGGATTTTTCCTAACCACGGAACCCAGATGATATCTAATCTTAATGATTATTTAGGGAAAAATATTGAGATAACTAAGAAAAATAAGCACGTTATTGAGAGGGTATTATCGATGAATGGGATGTCGTATAACAGTGCCTTTTGGTTAATAGCTGGTTATCTAGCGTTTGATAGTAATATTGTTAATATAATTGGTAATAATGGAGTGTATGTTGTAGCTGAGAGGTTTGAATCATTATTTGGTATAGCCAGACTTACCGAAAGCCTGAAGAATCTTACGAGAATTCAAATTAAAGCATGAAAAACAATAGTATTTTATTAAAAGTTAGTGGTATATCGGGTATTTATTATCCTTGTGGAATAAAAACGAATACTATTATGATTTATGGAATTGGTGCACCAAATGTACCAGATAACGGAAATTTACCTGAAGCTCGAGTAGTATTAAAAAAAAGAATTGACCTATTTGTACCCGATTATATCGGTTTCGGTAGGAGTGAAGGTAGATTTACTCCTAAAAATTGTATTAAAACTTTCTTAATTCTTTTTAGCGGGTTCAAATTGGGAGTTTTGGGTGTGAGTAATTATGCTAATTTTAAAAAGGAAATGAAATACCAAAATATTATTATTGCTGGAAGGAGCTTAGGTGGGGCTTATGTTCCAATACTTCCTAAATTTAATAATAAAATCAACAAGATAGGAATTGTTTTCGGAGCACTGGATCAAAGCGAACAAGGTAAGATTAAAGGAGAAGAAACTAATGATCAATTTCTTAAAAGTATATTACTAGATGGTTATAAATATTTATATAAAGGGTTTAGAGAGAGTTTGTGGATAAAGCACTTGAATGATTCTGACGGTCTATCACCCATGGATAATGTAAGTTATCTGAAAAATTGCTCAGTTTTTATTGCTCATGGGAAGAAAGACGAATGCATTCATTACTCTAAATCTGTATCCTTTTATAAAGCTTTAACCCAACGCTATCCAGGAAGAAGAGCTAATTATAAATTAATTATTTATAAAAACGGAGTACACGATTCTAATACTGCAAGTAAGGCGATTAAAGCCTTTTTGGATTGGATAGAGATCTAAGTAAAGTATAAAATATCAATATGATTCCAGTGCAAATAAAACCAATTATAAAATATAGCGATTTAGAAAAATAATATGGAATCTCTGAAAGGTTATAAATCACTTCCTTTTTATATTCAATCTGAAATAATTTATGATTTTACAGTTGAGTTCGTAAAACGCTACATTGACCCTAAGTCTAGAACAAAAGACCAAATGGAGCAGGCGGGACGAAGCGGTAAACAAAACATCGCCGAGGGGTATCTCCAAAAAAGTCTTGGGGGAAGATTAAAACTTTTGAGTGTGGCAAGGGGAAGCCTGGAGGAACTTTTAAACGATTATCAAGATTATCTAAGGCAGAATGAGTATGAGCTGTGGGAAGTTAATTCAGCCAAAGCTCGGCTGGTTCGAGCATTGGCTTATAAAAGTTATAAATCTTATAACGATTATAAAAATTTTATTAATTCTCCGGAACAAGCTGCAAATTCTATGGTTTGTCTGATAAATCAAACAAACCAACTGCTTGACCAGAAACTTCGTTGGCTGGAAGAGAAATTTATCAAAGAAGGCGGATTTAGGGAAAATCTTTTTAAGAAGAGGATGGAATTTCGGGGGAATTCCAAAATATAAATATTATAATAATTATAAACATTATAAATCTTATATGAGAGAAAAAATTATTATTTCGCTGGCTGGAGTTACAGGTTTGGAACCGGAGAAGATACAACTCGAAATTCCCGAGAATGAGGATTTTGGAGACTATAGCTCAAATGCCGCACTGAGCACATTTGAGAATGCTAAATTACAAAACCCGAATGCCAAATGGAAGAATGCAAGAGATTTAGCAGAGGAGATTGTAAGTAAATTGGAAAAGGACAGCAGACTAAAAGACCACATAGACAGGATCGAGGTTGCCGGAGCGGGATTCATCAACTTTTGGCTGACCAAGTCTGACTTGGTCAGGAATCTTAAGGATGTTGTAGAGCAGAGAGAAAAGTACGGCGACACAAATCTTCTAAAGAGTAAAAGAATAAACTTTGAGTTTGGTCAGCCTAATACACACAAACTGCCTCATATTGGCCACCTGTTCTCGTACATTTACGGATCGGCTATGTCAAATATATTGGAGGCAGCCGGAGGACAAATTAGAAGAGTAAATTACCAAGGCGATATCGGTTTGCATGTGGCAAAATGTCTCTGGGCCCTTCGACAGGCTTCCACCAAAGGCGGACAGGCAGGGTTAGCTTATCAGAAAGTTAAAGAGGGTGGTGCATTAACTGATAGGGTAATACTTTTACAGAAAATGTACCAGGAGGGAAGTACCGCTTACGATAGTAACGAAACTACAAAAAATGAAATAAACGGTTTAAATAAAAAAATCTACGAAGGGGATTCCGAAATTGTCGACTTGTGGAAACAGACCAGGGAATGGAGTATTGAATATTACAAAAAATTTGAAGAGCGATTGGGTATTAAATTTGACCGCTACTATTTCGAATCTGAAGTTCATAGTCATGGGAAAGAAACGGTTGAGGCGAATGTCGATAAAATATTTAAGAAAAGTGAAGGAGCTCTTATATTTGAGGGAAGTAAATACGGCTTGCACGATCGCGTGTTCGTTACAAATTACGGTACACCGACTTATGAGGCTAAGGATTTATACCTCGAAGTATTGAAGTATAAAGAGTGGCCATACGATCTTCTTATTATAACCACCGCCCACGAACAGAATGATTATTTTAATGTCATCTATAGGGCGTTGGAGGAAGTTAATCCCGAATTAAGGGGTAAATTACACCATATTGGCTTCGGTATGGTCAATCTGAAAACTGGTAAAATGTCTTCCAGAACGGGTGAAATTATCGGAGCGGTTGAACTTGTCAATTTGACCATCGATGCCGTAAAAAAACTGATTAAGGAAGAAAGCGGATTGAGCGTTGAAGAAAAAAATGATATTGCCGAGAAGGTAGGGATTGGAGCCATAAAATACTCTTTTTTGAAGAATAATCCGCTTCAGGATACAAAATTTGATCTTGAAGAGAGTATCGCTAAAGAGGGGAATAGTGGGCCGTACATTCAGTATACTTATGCAAGAACACAGAGTGTTCGAAAAAAGAGTAAAAGAGTGGAAGAGTTTAAGAGTATAAACAATTTAACAAAACAACAGTTTAACGATGAAGAAACGGCTGTAATGAGGAAATTGGTCCAATTCCAGGACGTAATCGCAATGTCGGCCAAAATGTACTCACCTAACGTGTTATGCAATTATCTATATGATGTAGCCAAGAAGTTCAATAATTTCTACGATAAACACAGGATATTAGACATAAAGAGTGAAAATGTGGAAGAGCGGGAGAGTATAAGTAAATTCAGAATTGCATTGACAGAAGCTGCCGGTACGGTACTAAAAAACGGACTGAATCTTTTGGGAATTGAAAGTTCGGAGAGGATGTAAAGAAGTACTGACTTGTTAATTATTTTATATAACCAAGTCTTCGAAGTTCGGCATCGGCTCTTTTTACTTTACCCGGTTGTCCGGAATGATAGTCTTTTATTAGGCGTTTAACTTCGTCCTCTTCCCCTTTCTTTCTGGCTTCACTAAATCTTCCTCCTACTTTTTCTTTGGCGGAGACACCCACGGACCTTAATACCCTTCCCACGGGTTTTACAACCGGTTCCGCTCTTTTAATTGCAGACTCGATTCCTTGTTGTGCCTTTACCGCCGCTTCTTGAAGCTTAACGCGTCGAGGGTCGGGGGTAACTTCTATTGTTCCCGGACCATTACTCCGAATTTGTCTTGCTAAGAGATTCTCGTCTAATACACTAAGGTCTCTGTGGTGGGTATGGGTACCAAAAAAACCATTAAAAGGTCCGGTTCTTTCTTCTTCAATCTTGGGTTGTGGTAGTATCTTTTCGGGTCTGGCTCTAACTAAATGCCTGAACTCAATATCAGTAGCTGTATCAACCAATATTTGATAAGACAGCTTTAAAGAGGACCACCCTCCTCGTCGGGGTTTACCTTCAGCTTCTCCTCCAATTGGTTCGGTAGATTGTGTCGAACCATTATTATTAAGACATACTATTCTGGATTTATTTTCTGCAGGCATAATAATTTTATCGTAACTTAACAGTTACATCCTATAATATATTATAGCAAATAAAGTTCTATTTTTCAATCCTGGGCGTAATCTAGCACCACATTTGCAACAGTAATAAACTGTTGTATGAGAGTAAAGCCAAGAGATATTATTCTGGAATATAAA
>MGHG01000005.1 GCA_001793095.1 Candidatus Woesebacteria bacterium RIFCSPLOWO2_01_FULL_39_23 | reverse complement strand
AGATATCATTACCATAGACCCCATATAAGTCTTGGTATGAAACCACCTTTAGAAAGGCATTAGTGCCGGATATTTACGGAAACATACCGCATCGCTCTTTTTTAATAGCGTTGGTGTTTGAGTAGGGCAGCCTCCAAACTGAGACCACTCATTAATTAGAGGATGGTAAGTTTACAGCGTATAATTGAAACTTAATTGGCTTGGAGCACGTTATCTCTTTTGGTCGTTTCTCAGCTTTACTCTGAAACAGAAAAAAACCGAAGGAATTTATTGAAGAGCTTGCTACATATCTGAACCCGGACTATTATATTTAATTCTGGTTCCTTTTGTAGGACGGAAACCCTTGGTCCCATCCTCTTTTACATAAGATTCCCATATTGGCTCTCTGGTTATTTCGACAGGATAACCACCGTTAATAAATTCTTCTATCTTGACGATGACATTCCAGGGAAATTTGTTTTTTAGTTTTTCAATCGTCATACCCGGATTGTATTACTGATTTTTTGAAAAGTAAACATGTGGCCTTTCTTTCAAGAAGATTTTCTATCTATTTTCCCCTACAGGAGTTTCAATACTGATCCAAATATCATCTTTCTCGCACCAATACATACTTCTTTCGTACTTTTTCTTTGGTTTTACATCAAAATTAAAACTGTTATCTTTCTTCTTCAAAACCATTTCTGTATCACATTTAGGACACCTCATGAACTGATTATACAACTTCCATTACTGACTTTTCCCTACCTCGTTGGCTCACAATTATAAGGGTGTGGAAATTCTGATAGTTATTTAGATTTGACTTTAAATTTATGTGGAAAAATTGCTGCAGTTTAGAATAGTCTTTCTCTTTAATTAAACCTTCTTTCTCAACCCAACGGCGGGTATATTCATCAATAATAAAAACAGGCTTGTCTAATGCATATAAAAGGATTGTATCGGCAGTTTCCTGACCCACACCTTTAATGTTAAGAAGCCATTGGCGAATATCTTTGACATCCTTTTTCATGAGTCCTTTTATTCCACCTTGATTGACAACAAAGGTACAAATATCAAAAAGGCGCTGAGGTTTAGATTGATAAAAACCCGCCGGACGAATAAGTTGAGTAAGCTGGTCCAAATTTTTAAGCTTCGCTATTCCATCAATAGACAGAAGGTTTTCTTTTTTAAGATTTTTTAGGGCAATGTCAGCATTGTGCCAGCTAGTTCTCTGAACCAAAACCATCCCAATAATAACTTTCTCCCGCTCTTCTGTGGATTTGCTCTTAGCGCACCACTGAGGCCAATAATTTACAGGGTCACCATACTCCTGAAGCAGTTGTTGGTAGTGTTGATATATGCTTTTGGGCATCTCATTTGCAGTATATCAAAAGTCCTAAATCTGAAGAAATCCGTAGAAATGAGCTCCCCAGCTCTGCCTGCCCGAAATGCTTCGCATATCGAAGCGGGCGGGGAATTCTTATACCCAAATTACTCTAATGCGTATCTAGAAATAACATTTTGGGAGATCAAAATAACTGACGAAGAGTTGTAAACCCGAGTTGGTGGAGTTTATACCAGCCTTAAACAAAATCATTTCAGTCTTTGAAAGCCCCATTGAAGTGGAGGTTTTAAGAATTGGGTGGGGGGAGATAAAGAAGTTGCAGAAACAATCCATTGTCGCCTTGAGTTGACCGGTGGTACAATTAAACATAATGTCAAAAACAATAAATGAATTACAGAGATTAATGGTAGACCAGTTAAAACGTCGTGGTTTTTATCCCAAGGATGAAACGGAAGTGCTTCTTAGGATTGGAGAAGAGGTGGGAGAAGTTTTTGAAGCTGTTAGAGAAAAGCAAAGTAAAGATGATTTAAATCATGAAGTAGTTGATGTTTTTTGGAATTTATTACGGTTATGTGAATTAAAGGGGATTGACCTTGAAAAAGCATTTATAGAAAAGCTAATGATTAATGAGAAAAGACCACTTCCTAAACCCGTTACCGATATTTCAGAGAATTCATAACAAACTCCAAAGCCAAAAGCTCCCTAGCACTTACGATATTATAAAATCTTTAGAAAGAATAATCGAGATATTTAATAATCCGATTGAGATTGGAGTTATAATAACGAGATATGAGGGGATCAAGATGCTACAAAATGAAAGTGAGATCTAAGGATCTATTGGACCAAAATCCAATTACCCCCCCCGTTACACAAGTTCGCAGGAAATTTTGACACGGCCATCGTTTAGGGTTGTTCCTTCTTTAAAACCCAGCCTTTTAAATATTGGGAAAAGTTCTCGGAATCTACTACTGTGAACCTCGGCACTAATGTAAGTCACGCCACGTTTCTTTGCTATTAATTTTATTGCCTCAAAAAGCCTTATATTTGCAATTTGGCCACGCTGCCCAACCTCAACACCCGCATAAGTTATATGGATCTCTTTACCATATCTTTTCTGAAGATCTCGACTTCCGTATCGGTTTGTAACTTCAACAAAATCAATAAATCCCACACTCCCCGTGACACCGCGTGGATCTGGAGTTAAATGCATTACATCCCCCTCAAAAGTTTTATTAAAAACTGTTCTTTGAGTGTCCGGAATAGAAGTTCCTAAAATGATTCTTTCGTACACCACTTCTGGATTTTCAGGGTGGGTAACTAAACCCACATGTTGCACTCCAAGTTTATGTAGCTCTCGTTGATCAAAAATCTCGCCCGATACCAATCTGTTCAGGGTTGTTTTTGTGCGATGAAATATTAGTTCTGGTCTCACGAAGCGTATTATAGACAAACAGTAATAAATCTCCAAATTACAGAGTCAGTGCTCCCTGATTCTGAGATTCTTAGACTCCCGATTTCTAAGTAGTCGACACAAAGTCAAGCAAAATATATTATTAGGTATTGTGTTCAAGAAAGTTTTCCGTATATTGGTAGTCATTTTTCTATTTACGTTTATAGCTTCTAATATCATTAGCGAATATTTCATTGATCTTCAAGGAATAAGCATCGAAGGTGTGTATGCATGTAAAGGTAAAAGATTGGGTAAAATTACTTTAGATAGATATTATCCACCTTCCGAAATTTGGAAAAAGGCGCGGAGCCTTGGGTATAGCGGTTTACTACATACTGGGTTCGGAGAACCTGATGACCAAGGTAATGGCCTCTATGTTGACGCTCAAATCAAGGATAGGGGTTACAGACTATTTCTTGAGAGGACAAGAGATTCTGAGTGGAAAAAAATTGTAGTTTATTCTCATAGAATCAGTAATAGTTGTTTGGTTCCACATTCTGTTTTAAAGAAAGATATTACTGGTATATTAGATGCACTTGGAATAGATACAAATGAACTGCAAGGGTTGAAATTTACTCACGATTACGATTTGCCCTGGTTTACCTTATCTCTGCTTTAAAATTTTTACTCCGGCAGCTGGACTCTTCAGCTTTTCAGCTCGCATTGAGCTCGCCGAAGTACTCCTCCGGGATACTAGCTTCGAGATTGGATTGCGAATAATACTGATCTCACTCACAGTAGTTCTCCGATGCCAGTAAAGGTTTAACGGTTGCCTCCACTTGAGGGGCAAATAATTTCTGTATTTTCCCGTCAAGCACGTGATTTGCTATTGCTAAAAATATCATCTCGGAGTCAACAGCCAGTCTGGCCTTGGAAGCAGTCCTATTTTTGCGGTTGAAGGAGGCCGCGAAACCCAAATCTTCACGATATACACCCGGAATCTCCCACTCAATACGAGACAGAAATTTGGGTATTTTCTCAGGTTGTATAGACAGCCCTAAAAAGGCCGCAACCGGCGTTTCAGTCTCTCCCGTACAGGGGTTGTTTAGGCTAAATTCTCCTATACCGTGTTCCCCGTAAACTCCCCCCTCCTCACATGGCGACTTATAACCTCCTGATCCCATCTTTGGATTACCTCTTACCATACAGTCTACAAATCTCTTTTGGAGAATATTCAGACCCAACTCGCTCCATTCTCCCTCCGGTACGAGAAGTCTTGGAGATAATATTTCCAAGGCGCCGCCGCCCGAGCTCATTAATTTTTGTTTTCCGCCACTTTCTGACCTGCTTTTTCCTACACCTTCTCTGCCTAATTTAAAATATGCTTCTGTGGGAATACCGTATTCTTGCATAGCTATGTAAGTCATCATTCTCGCCTCAGAAGCTAGTAAATCATAGTGAAAACCGGTCGGTTTATTCCTCACTCCATCGTATACACCCCAAAATAACCCCTTCTTCTTATCATACAAAAACGGGACATTTACCGACCTCATTATTTTATCAACACGCTCCTTAAATTCGGGGTATGCTTGTCGTGCAGTCATTAATCCCGCTAATAACCACGCCGTATCCACTGTTGACACGAGAGGCCAGGGATCCCCGCTTTTTTTGCTATTATTAAGTCCTTGGCCATTTTCTGTGTCATACCACGTATATAAAAATCTCTTTTTAGTTCGGGGTAGGTGTTCTATTTCCGATATGCTCTTGTCCAAACTTTCGCTTGCAGATTCCTTTAACAGTCCCAACTCAGAAGCTGCAATAGTGCATGGTAGAACTAAGCCCATATTTGTAATTGAGGTTTCTCCACTTAGTAAATACTCACCATTTGTTGGAATTATCTGGTCATCTATAAATCCCGTCTTTGTCCTACTTGCTTCTTCAATCCCGTTCCATGTTGCCCCCGCATATCTCCTAAATTGTGTTTCTGTTTCTTTGATTTCAGGTACACGATCATAAGCTACCCGCTCTCGTGCTTCAATAAATAGCCCCATATGAGCATATGGTACAGCAAATTGTGCTTTGTGAAAATCTCACCCTCCTTTTCAGATAATTTCTTTCTTTATTCAGGAGATCCTCAAATTCAAATTTAGCTGTTCGTGCATACGCAGGCTGGCGGATTAGACCCGAAGTTTACCGCGGAATCCCCGAACGGCATAATAAGATTCCGCACCGTTATGATAAATAAAGACAGCATTGTAACGGCGGTCAGCAAAGAGGGCACCGCCGAGTTTTCTAATGTCAGCGGGTGTTTTTATCCAGCTTGATGTCTTCGTATCAAAAGAACCAAGTTTTTGCAGCTCCCGATATTCCTCTTCAGTTAAGAGTTCAATTCCCATAGTTTCTGCCATATCCAGTGCAGAACCTTTTGGTTTATGTTCTTTCCTTGACTCCAATGCTTCACGATCGTAGCAAACATTTCTGCGGCCCTTGGGGGTTTCCGCCGAACAATCATAAAATTTGTATTCAACCGCTTTAGAATCGCGGCCAACAACATCCGGTTCACCGCCGGTTCTTTCCATCTCATAAAGTGACAATAGTTTTTTCGGATGAGCTTCCAGCCTTGCCTGCACTTTAGACCAGACGAGGCCTTTATGGCGGTTCATGTTTTTCTCAAAACGGTCTTTCAGAGTATTAAGAAGTTCGTCGCGCATGTCCGGTTCCAGCACGAAGCGTTTGTTAACGTTCATCTTAATATATTACCATGGCTGAAAAGGGGAATCTGATTTAAATTTTCAAAACAGACAGAGAGTTGGTTTTGATTTAATTCATACGTAATCGGTTTTTGGAAAGATTCATTTTGACTGCAGCGCCCTTCGGCGCATATATAGGTACGATTTTCTGGTTAGTAAAGCTTATTGGATAAACATGATCTGTGGTGTAACTTGCCCGCCTTGATGGAACCACCGAGAGGAATTATATAAGTCGGTTAACCACCCCCCCTAAAAGATTTTGTAAAAATTCCTGAAGTATCTGTAGAGCAGTCTGGGAAACTATAATTTAAGGAAGGATTTTGATATTTACTGCTTTGTCTTAGTTTTTCTATAAAATTGAATTTATTGTCTTTTTCGTCTTGTTGTGAATTTTAATCGTTTCAACGGTTGTTATAAGTTGTAATACCAACTACAGCTAAAATGATAACAATAAAGAAAAGAAGAAAGATATGAATGAATCCTTTCTGGCGCATTAATTAATAATGAGGTCTCTATTTGACGAAGTCAACGAAAGTCTTTAAGAAGAATTTTAGTGCTTTAATTGCACCCAACATTCGTTTATTCTGCCAATGCATTGGTCAGATCTGTCTTTATTCGTTCCGTAATAACCACAAGGGTGGACATCTCTATACTCTTTACTGAACTTGATATTTTCCAAAGTTACTCCATATTTGGCGAACTTCGCTAATACTGTGTCCGTCATATGGTCAAAGGCTGAACCGAGGATTTCGACGTCATCATTTGTTTTATTAATACCTGAAAGGTCGATATCAAAATCGGTTCCTTTATCACCAATAGCGGCATAGCCTATTAATTCCCCGGCTGTTACTTCCTCACCGATTTTAAAATCTCGCGCGAAATATAGGTGACCAAAAACAAATTTAACATTAGGATCAACTAAAGTTGAAAAATGAATACCGTTACCGTTATGTGGTCGACCGGGGATCACCTTATTTTTTTCGTAATCAATCTGAATAACTTTCCCGTCAAAAGGAGCAAATAGTTTTACCTTATCCATTGTGACTTGATACATAGGAATCGGGTACAAATAATGTTTCATAGAGCTATCGTATTCTCGAATACGGTCGAAGTCGTATCCATCCCGAATGTGACCTGCACACGATCGGTATTTAGATATGCTTTGAATCTGGGTCAAATCAACCGGAACTGCGGTTATGTATTTCGCTGTATTACTTGGCCATCCAAATTCTTTTTTATTCATCTTTTTCTCTGCTTGGTCTTTATAGATGTAATTTGAATCTCCCTCAAGATTGAGCTCTTTCTTAGATCCGTTATACATAACAAAACTCATCACCCCCATAGTGATAAAGACAATTAATATAAGCAGAATAACGTGGATGAATCCTTTCTGGCGCATTATTTAATAATGAAGTTTATGATTGTATAAATCAATTAGAGAGAAATACTGGATTAAGCTACAGCTTTAAAAAATAAACTGGAGCATAGGCAACAATTCCAGCAACAAATTGCAGAGCCAATACCCCTATAGCTTGCTTCGGTTTTTGCGGTACCCATTTGAGAGCAAAGAAGGCAATTATTGGCAGCTGACCACCCATGAGTAGCTGAAAAATGTGGGCAGCTATACCTTCATCTTCGCTGCGCACAATTCCAAATACCGCCAACCAAACAAGTGTAAATATCAATGCAGAAGCTGACATTGTAATAGGAAGCCAAGCACATGTCTTACTAAGCAAATTCCTCATAATATTTGAAGTATATCAAAAGTTCTAAAAAAAGAGCTAATTGAGAAGAATGGTGGGTATATAGGAGGATTTTAGAACCTATTATAACTTTTTACTTGATCTTCAAAGAAGTTTTTAATTTCTTCGGGTTCATGTTTTTTACCAAGAAAGTCAATTTCATAGTCAGTTATATCCCTTGTGTAGAGGAGCTGCTCAAGAAAAAGTCTTTTATTGAACTCACCCCCAAACCTTTTTTCTGTCTCATCTATGATCTCTTTTAAATTCGAGGTGCCATCTTTTATTAAAAAGAATAAATCGACATAATCCCTCCAAGTTCCTCTCCTGCCGATGGTTGCCGCTTTGTTACTAGCTAAATCTTTTAGATTGAAAAGTTCTATATATCCTGTATCTATAAGTGAATGCAGAGGGGGAAACGCGTGTTTTAGAAAAGTTAATTTTATTTCCTTTTTTACAATGTAGTCTATTTGATTAGCTTCTTCACGAAGTATCTGGAAATCTCTGTAAACACTTTTTACACTCTCTTTTAATTCCTCTGGAACACTCTGATTTAAAAAAATGTCAAAATCAAAAGATTTTCGATGTTTTATTTGAAGTGCGATAGCAGTACCACCTCCCAATACGCCATATTTTTTGAATTTAGCTAGGAGTTTGAATACTTCCAATCTGTCCGGATCGAGTATTTCAAAGTGGATATCGGACATATTTTTTCTCGTCTAAATTGACAGGATTATTTTCAAAAAGAATGAACTTTATGAAATTTAAAGCTTTATCTGAGTATATCTTGGAAGGATTTTCCAAAAAAGTTTCAATAATTGTATTTCTTGAATACACCTTAAAGAGCCACTGGATATGTTCTATAAGGCCGTAGGCAAGCACCTGATTAATGATATAGTTTTTGTCTTTATTAATGTCTATGTTGTTTAATTTTTTTGACCACAGAACTGCTTGCAAGCCTTCTGGGGTTGGAATATTATGCATACTTAATTATACTACAAAAGATTCTGGCTCCCCGGGTAGGATTCGAACCTACGACCTTATTCTTACTCGTACCCCCATGTTTCCATGGGACGCGGAACTATATCTTACTCATGCCGATTTGGATTAGAGTCTGGGTGCATAGTTTCTGAACCTGCCTAAGCTAAAGCAGTGCTTTCCACTTTAACAAAGGATCGGCTGCGGGTTACCTCATCCGAAGATAGGGGCTTCACGCAATTCTCCCAGTTTTCATCTTAAAGTTTCCCTTAAGAGCTGCTAAGAAATCACAGGAATCCGCTCTACCGCTGAGCTACCGGGGAATATTAAAGAGCAGTACCGATTTTAGCATCAAATAAACCTGAAATCCATCCTAATATTTTCCTTTGTATGTTTACATCGCAAAACCTTATAGAAAATACCCCATATAGATGTAGATTTTTTCTGACCTTTTTACTGTCTTGTTTGTTTTTTGCAATGTAAGTCTTATAAAATTGTTCTAGTGGTATTCCTGTGATTTTTGACCAGAACCTTCTCGCTTGATAGTCATTTAAACCTTCATGTAACCACAAAGCTCCACGAAATTTTGACTCAGGGATATTACAGAACTCCTTGAACCAATTAATCATGAAACATATTACTTTAGGGTCAGAATTGGCAAAACCACTTTTGCTCTCAGATTTATCGCCTTCTGCTGAATAGTAAGCTAAACCAGCTATAAATCTTTCTCTTTTGTTCAGTTTCCCCACTTCCTTTTTGGCTTTATTCATAATTGCATTTGTTCTAAATATCCTTTCTTCCCTTTTTTTCTCTGCAGCTATTAGCGATCCCTTACGTTGTCCTAAAGATTTGTTTTTTAATAAACGGTTTTGTTGTTCGACAGATAGGGGAATATTACTGCACCATCTGCTCAGAGTATCTTTAGAAACTGTTACATATTGAAGTATCTCATTGTAAGAATACCCCTTCCTACGAAGTTCTTGTACTTTGATTCTTTCATCTAATTTACCAAAGTAACCCATATAATAACTGTAATATACGAACATAGAAATATTAAGTGAGTAGTAAATAAATTCATTATTCGTAATATAACTTCTAAAGAAAGGGAAGCCAGGCTAGATGGTTTTCTCTTATATATTGTAATATAACGTTAACTATTCATATTCAATTATTGATTGCATATTAATCATTAAGTGCTATATTTATGTCACATGGCACCATCTAGGGAAACATGGCAGTATATTGAAGAAAATGGAGGCGAAATCTCGCGCCAAGTCAAAAAGTGGGATGACGCTGAACTTAGAAATGGTGTCTTTTATTGTTCGGTAACTACGACTAATGGGCTTAAGCTTCAGGCATTATTAAGTCCTGAACGTACTGGCGTTGGTTATCTCCGGATTCCAGTGACTAAGCTATATAAGCGAGAGGGTTTTACAATTGAAGAGGTTATGGCCAAACGTAACAATAGGCAACTTGATTTGAAAGATGAATTCGATTTTGACCCCGAAGTAATTGCTAAAAGATTAGGATTTGAACGCGAAAAAGAGTATACAGGTAATTCAGCTAACGTTCAAGTGTATGTTACAGGTGCGGGAGATAACACCTTGGATATTATTTTTTGCATGACACCAACAGAGTTACGCAAGGGGCCGCGCATTAAATCGTCGCAAGCAGCAATCGGTGTGGTGCAGGATTTTTCAGACAATTTACCGGGGTGGAAGTTTAAACCTTCGAATAAAGTCAGAATATAGCTTGTATTTCTAGATTCCGTGAAAGTATAATAAGCTATGCTGGAACAATTAAAACCCGATGGATGCTCTATAGTCGGATGTCCCATTCCAGCCATAATTAGGTCTGTTAACCCACATGGCATAGGAGAAGAAGCAATAACGAATTGGTGTTTGAGGTGTAAAGCGGACTATATAAAAGGGGTAGTGCCGATAACGGCAATTACACTTCATGTAGTACCGAAGGAAGATTCATCTAAGGTCTTTGACCCGAATTTTGTATATAAACCACCTTCGCAATAAAGTCTCACTTTTTGCCTCTTAAAGATTAAGAATTAAGAGTTTTAGTGTGAATCTTTAAGGATCTGAAGATAATTTGCATAATTCGACTTGTATTTTATTGCTAGTTTTAAGGCAGCTTCGATTAGGACAATTCCCAGCGGGATAAAGAGAAGTGAGCTGACCATTTGATTCTTCAAAAATGGCAGGCCGTTGATGTAGCAAAGGAGAAGTCCACGAAGATTATTGGTATACATTTCCCAGGAATCGAGTAGCCAGACGCCAAAATTGGTCCAGAGATAAAAGAAAATATTAGAAGAGATACCTAAGGAAGTTAACAAAACACCATCTAATATTTTCTTTGTAGCTGGATGCTTGTATTTAGTAGATAGGTATTTAAATACACTACCGGCTAGAAATGCCGGAAGGAGGAAGCCGCTCCAGGTGAAGAGGAAGATGCTTGAGTTTCCGATAAGTCTATCTGTCGTCGCGATTATTGTGAACGTAAGCCAGAAAGATTCTTTTCTGCCAAGATAAAACGAGGCTAAAATCATCACCGTCGTTACCAGCTCGACATTCGGTCCCAGATCCCAAACAGTACGTTCTAAGAAAGCAACGAGGAACAATGTAGAAAGTAGCAAGTAGTATGAAGTACGAGAAGGCTTATTGTGTCTTTTAATTTGAAATTTATAATTTAGCATTTGTCATTCCCCCGAAGGGGGTATATATTTCCACTCCACCTTGTCACCAGCTTGTAATCTATATTGATCGGCTGCAACAGCTCCGCTTTCTCCGTTAACAAAATAAATCCATGATTTCTGGGCTGTACTTTCGAGGCCTTTTATCGACTTGACGAAAACACCAAAATCATATTTTTTAGTTTCGTATGGAATTTTTCGGATTTCCAGAGCTTCGGTAAGTATGCTGTATGCTGTCTCGTTATTTTCCGCTTTAAACTCCTTAATGTAATTGACATTATCATCAGGAAAAACTACCTTCAGGCTTACATTTTGTTGGGTTTCAGTTATTTGAATATTGGATGTGGGATTTGAGCTTGCTTTTGGCGGGAAGATTTTGAATTTATTAAAAAGGGAAAACCAAGCGGCAATAAAAGCAAGAAAAACTAGAATTATTGTTATTACCAGGGTTTTAAATTTATCCATGAGGTGGATTAATATTAACAAGACTGACAATAATTGCAACAGGAAATTATGTTAATATGAAATAAGATGAAAGAGGCTCTTTTGCATAAGCGGGCATCCTATTTGCGAGACTCGGTTTTTGCAGCAAGCGATGGAGTTGTAACCACTTTTGCTGTGGTTGCTGGAGCCACGGGAGCATCTTTGGACCCGACAGTGGTCGTTATACTGGGATTTGCTAATCTTTTCGCCGACGGGCTTTCTATGTCCGCAGGTACATATCTTGGTGTTAAAAGCGAGGTGGAGTATGAGCAGGTAGAAGGAGATAAGCATATTTCTGAAGCAACTCCTAAAAGACAGGCGCTGGTAACATTTTTAGCATTCGATTCAGCGGGTTTGGTTCCGCTCATTCCCTATATATTGGGGTTAAGAAGTAGTAATTTTATACTGTCTTTGAGTTTAGTTTTTATACTCCTTTTTATAATCGGGGCACTCAAGGGAAATTACACTAAAAAGAAGTGGTTAAGAAGCGGATTTGAAATGCTTCTTATCGGCGGGGTGGCTGCGGTGGTTGCTTATGTGACGGGCTTTGTAATCAAGGGTTATATTTATTAAAATGGCGGAAGTCCCGCACCAAATTAATAGTTGATTTTTAAAATATGATACTCAAGTTTATTTATAAATGAAGTATTTAAATGTTGTCTAAGATGTATAAATGGTATATTCAAAATCAATGGAATATTTTCTATTAATTTGGTGCGGGAGAAGGTGATACATATGACTAAGAAAGATGTAGCTACAGCATCTAAAGTTTTGGTCGGAGGAGCAGTGGCGGCGGTAGTCTTGGCAGGATTTGGATATCTTGGAGTTGATATTTGGCTTGCTTCAACCCAGTGGCTATTGGTCGCTTCAGTTTTAGCTCTATTTGGGATATATCTGAAGATGGGAAGGTAGGGAGCCGGCCCCGCACAGAATTCATCCCGATTGAATTGGAATCGTTTATACGGGGCTCGAAGGGTATAGAATTGTACCCTTCGGAAATTATGCGTTAAATATGCGGAAAATAAATAGTGCAAAGTATTTTATTATTTTTGTCTTTTCCTTTGTATCAACTTTCAAAGTTGGTTTAAATGAAGCTAGTGCTGCCTTTATAACTATTACAAAAGAAGGCAGTACCCTTGTAAATGTATTGGCCGTGGAAACGGATGGGGGAAGTTTGAAAATAGTCAACGAAGACTCCGGGGCAAAATTTGATAATGCAAAGGTTTCGTTATCTAAAGAAAACGGCAAGATGCTCTTGTCTGTCCTTAGTGCGACGGGTGGTAAAGAGTTTGACGTCTCAGGTGTAACAGATGAAATTTTACAAATAGAGGAGCGGCCGACTGTAGAGAGGCTATCAATAAGTGTTGTTAACGGTGCCTTTTCCTTGAATCAGGGAGATATCAAGGCTGTTACTGACTATCAGATTGAAATCGACCCGAAAAACGCAAAGCTTGCCCTTGCGACTCCAACCGGTTATAAGTTCCTTTCTATTCTTCCGAGGCAGGCAGTAACCTCTTTAATCAGATCCGGTGTCGCAACCATGCATTCCAAGGGAGATGAAGTGAGGATATCAGAAGATGAAGACGGCAACCTTTATTATTTGGTCCAGGCTGAAAAAGTTATTCCGATACTTAATGTCTACGATTATACATTTCCGGTTGAAGCTAAAGTATCAGCGGTGGGGGGAGAAATATTGTCGATCGAGAAACCTTCTTGGATGAGACTTCTTGGATTCCTTTTTGTTTAGCGACTTTGAATAGAACCCCTAAACTGCCTGTGAGAAATCTCATAGATAACATTTGTAAATAACGATAGCATTTTTAGATATTTGTTATTTTATTAAAGTAAATTGCTAGCTAAAGAGGTCACCGACCCAGAGGGTCTCTGACCCGTAGGGAGGTGAAAAATATGGACGAAGATAATAATAAAATAGATACAGGTGGTCAAACTAATTCTTCGGGGAATAAAAGCATGATGATTGCAATAGCTGTTCTCGCGATAGCAATTTTGGCAGTAGGCGGTTACTTGGTAATGTCGAAAAATAAAATTAGATCGACCAATCTTCCTGCGGGTACCGCACAGAATATTAGTCAGACTAATCCGACAAGCACAACCAATGTGACTACAATGCCAACGACTACGTTAGGATCTACGGATCAGCTTAAGGAAGTCGCAGTTGAAGGCAGTGAATTTTCTTTCTCGCCATCCGCCTTGACAGTAGCAAAAGGAGAAAAAGTCCAAATAACTTTTAAAAACACAGGTAAATTTCCTCACAATTTAGTTATAAGTGAACTTGGTGTCTCGACGAAAACGATAACGCCCGGAACAACCGATATGGTTGAATTTACGGCTGACAAAGCGGGAACGTTTACTTTCTATTGCTCAGTTGGGAACCATAGGGCTCAGGGGATGGAGGGTGAAATTACTATCGAGTAATCTTTCTGTCAAGACTATAGTATATGCTACTAGACCCGAAATACGGGTCTTGTAGCGTGTTATGAACTCGTGTTAATCTTCTTTAGGTTTCAGTTAGGGTAATCGTATCTAACGGTATTCCGTGAGATCTTGAAGAGATATCTCACTTGGAGGTGAGTTATTAATGCAAGTAATTATTTATTCAACAACTACATGTCCTTATTGCAAAATGCTCAAAGATTATTTCGACGAGAAGGGAATTGCATATTTGGAGAAGTTAATTGATCAGGATGAAGCAGCTAAAGAAGAGATGGAGACAGTCTCGGGTGGGTTTATGGGAGTACCCTTCATTGCAATTGAGAAAGACGACGGAACTAAAGAAACGGTAATAGGTTTTGATAAAGGAAAGATCAACTCAATTCTGGGCTTAATAGATGGTGATGTAGTAACAGCCTAATTAAATCTAATTTTCTAAACCGTGATACACTAGTTTTAATGCTTCTTGTTAATCATAAAACCTATAAAGCGTCTTCCGGCGGGGAAGCTGTCAAGTTGGCTGGATATTTATTGGAGGCAGGAGGGAAATATAATATCCGCACAGTTGCTTGTCCGCAATTTGCTGATCTTAAGGAAGTTGCTAAAATTCTACCCGAAGGAGCTTGGGCTCAACATGTTGATTTTGTGGAACGGGGGCGTGCGACAGGTTGGACTCCTCCGGAGATTGTCAAAGACGCAGGGGCCGTAGGCGTAATTCTCAACCATTCTGAGCATAAGTTAAGCTATGAGGATCTAGGCAAGACTGTGGAGAAGGTAAGGAACTTGGGATTAGAAGTTTTAATATTTGCAGACTCTCTAGAGGAATCTATTGAAGTCGCTAAATTTAAGCCCAATTGGATTGGTTATGAACCGCCAGAGTTGGTTGCCTCCAAAGACAC
This sequence comes from Candidatus Woesebacteria bacterium RIFCSPLOWO2_01_FULL_39_23, assembly GCA_001793095.1. Taxonomy (GTDB): domain Bacteria; phylum Patescibacteriota; class Microgenomatia; order UBA8517; family UBA8517; genus HO2-FULL-38-9. The sequence continues at coordinate 56,127 of MGHG01000005.1, read as the reverse complement.
ATCTGTTGCCAAAGCAAAACCTGAAATTATTGAAAAAGTTGTCAACGCAATTCCCAATACTCCGATTTTAGTGGGCGCCGGAATAAAAGACGTTGAAGATGTCCGGGTGAGCTTGAAACTTGGGGCGAAGGGAATTGGCGTGGCTTCTGCGGTTGTTCTTGCTTTGGATCCAAATGAGGTAATAGAAAATCTGGCGAGCGGTTTTAGACTATAATTTTGATATGCACGTGCATATCAAAATTACAAAAGTTAAAATATGAAAGTTTACATAGGTGCGGATCACCCCAGCACAAAACTCGTTGTTCCCGAGGTCTACCAGCCCGACAGTGCCAGTCGTTGGCAGGTGGGCGTCCTCGCGTCACAATGTCGTTTGTGTGGGGCTAGTCAGGCTATCTAGTTATGAAAGTATACTTGGGCTCAGACCATCGTGGGTATAGTCTAAAAGAAAAAATAGCAAAATGGCTCTTTGAGTGGAGATATGTATTTACTGATGTCGGAGCAGACCATTTGGATCCGGATGATGATTATACAAAATACGCTTCGGAAGTTGCCTCACTCGTCGCAGACAATAAAGATTCCCGTGGGATTCTATTATGTGGCTCCGGAGTGGGGGTTGATGTGGTTGCCAACAAATTCGACGGTGTCCGCGCGTCAATCGGGAAGTCTGTTGAACAGGTTAAGGCAGGAAGAGAAGATGACGACATGAATGTTTTGGTAATTGCAGCTGATTTTACGAGCGAGATTGAGGCGAAAAATATGTTAAAAGTGTTTCTTGAAACAAAATTCGACAAGGCCGCAAGACACACGAGAAGGTTAGAGGATATTAAGAGGATTGAAGAAAATAATTAAGGAGGGGGGGTGATATGGATAGATTGTTTGAATTATTTGGAAGAAGAGGAAAGCAGAAGTTGCATGAGGAATGGAGAAGGAAATGGGAAGAACATAATAGACGGCGAAGCGAACATATTGATGAGACCATTCTTGGTTTTTTTAAAGAGCGGGGTGTGGTCAGAACCTCGGTTCCAATAGATTTGGTGAACGCAGAGGGAGAGGTTATAGGTACAATTGAACCCAATGAGAAATAGGATTGAGGAGAACTACTAGTTGATAAAGAGAATTTACGTGGAAGACGCAAGTTTTTTATCACGAGCTAAAGCTTTTTGATAGAAACTTTTGCCCGCCTCTCGCAATTCTTGAGCGGGAATTGGTTTTCCCTGAGCTTCGAGTTCAGTTGCGAGATTAGTAAGAACTTGATGGGTCGTTGCTCTAGCTACCATTCTTTCAATCCTCGCACCAATATCCATTGATTGTTCGTGATCGTATTTCATATCTTGTATTATAGGACTGTGTGTGAATGTCAAGGTTAAAAGCTGATAATGACAAGAAACAAATATAAAAATGACTTGACAATTTAAACATGTACATATATAGTATGTACAATGCAGGCTAGAGTTAAAGGTAAAGTTTTGGAATTTGATTGGGACAAGTGGAATTTAGATAAAAGTTATTTAAAACACGGAATTTTACCAAAAGAGACGGAAGAAGTGTTTACGGACAGCGAATCTATAGTTTTACCGGATATAAAACATTCTCAAAAAGAAGAGAGATTTATTATTGCGGGTAAGACGTTAGAAAAAGTAAATGTATTTGTAGTTTTTACTTTTAGGAAAGGCAAAGTTCGTGTTATTTCAGCAAGAAGAATGCATCTAAAGGAGGTGGAAAGATATGAAAAAATTAAAAAAAATACCTAAATTCAAGACGGAAAAAGAAGAAAGACTTTTTTGGCAGAAAGTTGATTCGACCGAGTATGTAGATTGGTCAAAAGCAGAAAAGTGGATATTCCCGAATTTAAAACTCACGTCTACACCGATTACAATAAGAATTCCTGACTCTTTGTTAAGTAGAGTTAAGATGAAAGCACACCAAAAAGATATTCCTTATCAATCTTTGATTAAACAGTATATTCATCGTGGATTAAGAGAGACCGTTTAAGGGGATAAAACTTATCTCGTTGCAAGGTATAAGCACAGGTTAGACGAAATAAAGAAACTTGAAGAAAATAATTAACTGCACCTGGCCAACAAATTGGTAAAAAAGACTTCTGGATATAGAGAATATTGAAGCTAAGAACTAGCTTCAATAATGGGGTGAGCTTCGAATTCTCTAGGAGAAATACATTTGTCAAAAGCCGGTACGGTATCAATAAGCGGATATGCCCTGGTACAATTTCTTTGAAGTATAATTTTAGGTTTACTAGATTCGGAATTGCTACTCTTATTAACAACAACACCGTTAATACTAAAGACAGTTCGCCTTTGTTCCGTATATTCTGCTAAAAAAGGTGTAGCCAAACGGCAGTTACGACATCTTTTTGCAAGTAGTTCTTTTGGAGTCATAATACCTGGAATTATAATCACAATATTTCTGAAGTCAAGGTGAAAGAAAATAATTAAGAAATATGAAGAACTTTTTTAATTGCTTCGTCTAATTCATTTCTCCTTAGTGGTTTAGATAATATTAGATTGGAAACACCCTCAAATTCCTCGAGTCTTTCAGCCCGCGAGATAGCACCTGTTAAAATAATTGTTAATACGCCTTTGCTTTTCAGATTATCAAGTAATGCGTGAGTATTAATACTTCCCAATCCTAAATCAACTATAGATAGCATAGAACTTTGAGCGATCTTTTCGATAAGTGTTTCAATTTGTTTTTCTTGAATTCTAACTCCCGGTCGATAAATAACTTGAAACCCCGTAACTTCATACCCTTTTCTTGAAAGAATGTTAGTTTGGCCATCAACTGCCCATTTGTCATCGTCGACATAGGAGATTTTTATCGGGTCACTAATTCTTTGCCTTAACCGTGGTTTTATTACTTTGAATAAAGGTTCTCTCTCCATGGTTTTATACTATTTCTATATTACAATGCGATGCTTTTTCTATGCTCATAAGGAACTTCTGGGTTGAATTATAAAACTTATATTCGGAAACACAACGATACATCAACGAAAGTTGATAATATAAGAGATAGGGTGTAAAAGAAGGCTTTTGGATATCGAAAAGATCGAAGCAGATAACGAATGGCTATTAACCTTTTAACCATTCTTCGAACGGAACTTTTGAGTTTCGGGTACCCTTGACTCGTTGAAAACCTCTCATTAAAAACGCAATTGCTGGCGTGTCTCCGCTGATACCACCAATAGAACTTAAAATACTATCAACCCGATTCCTTAATTACACAACCTGTCGCTCATTCTGAGGCCCTGAACCCAAAAAGGACTTTTCAACTTCGGCAACTGCTAGATACAGGGCAGTTTCTTCGGAACCAAATAAAGACGTTCTTTCCATAAACTTTAATGGATATACCTTATAGTATATATAATTATGTTTGGTTGTCAACTTATCTTACTAGTTCAAAAGTTATTGCATACTACATGTTGCTTGCTACACCCGCCTGCAACGCTTGTGCGTACCCGCTTGCAGCGATGAAGCAACTTCGGGCCGGGTACTTGCGGGCAGGTACTACATAATCCATACTTATAAATATGATTAATTTACCAGAACTAAAGGATATAGATGTTAGTGGAAAAAGAGTAATTGTAAGAATGGATCTTGATGTAGAAGATGATTACACTCGCTTAGAGTTCGCGGAGGAGACTTTAGACTATTTAGTTTCCAAAAGAGCGCGACTTATTCTTATTGGTCATAAAGGAAGGCCAGAAGGAGAGAGACTGCCGGAATTATCCCTCTCGTCCATTGCCCAAGTTCTCGGTGGAATTGTAGGAGAGAGAGTAAATTTTTTCCATGATATTACTGGGTACGAAGTCGAAAAAAGAGTCAAGATGTTAGGGGAAGGTAATATTTTGCTTTTAGAAAACTTAAGATTTGATAAAGGCGAGGAAGAAAATGACGAAAATTTTGCTAAGGACTTGGCTAACTTGGGAGATGTTTACATAAATGAGGCATTTGCTAATTCACATAGAGAACACGCTTCTATTGTAGGAATCCCTAAATTGATACCTCATGCAGCAGGTTTCAGGTTTATAAAAGAAGTCGAGAATTTAAATCGGGTGCTTGTTAGTCCTAAAAGGCCTGTAGTGTTAGTTGTTGGGGGAATAAAACAAGATAAAGTAGGGTATATAAAAAGTTTCACCAGGATTGCCGATAAAATATTGGTTGGAGGAAAGCTGCCTTTATTATTTGGCGAGGATAACTCAAACCCTGAAAAAATTATTTTAGGGCAACTTGTTCCAGACAACGAAGATATTACGATTCACACTATTGAAAAGTTTAAAGAAGAGATCGCGAAGGCTGGCACACTTGTTGTAGCAGGAGTACCGGGGAAATATGAGGACGAAGGTCACAGACAAGGAACGAAGGAAGTCTTTGAGGCTATAGCAGCCTCTTCTGCCTTCAAATTGGCAGGGGGGGGAGATGCTGAAGCAGCGATTACAGAATTCGGTTTAAATGAGCGCTTTGACTGGATTTCGGTCGGCGGTGGGGCAATGCTTGAGTTTTTGGCAAAAGGCACTTTACCTGGAATTGAAGCGCTAAAGAGCTAAGAAGTTTTTCTGCTCTCAAGTCTTTCTGCAATCCTATCTAAAGATTTAGCTAAAAGAGGTAAAACTGCTGTTGATAATTTTACTTTTTCCGGCTGTTGTTCCATACCCAAAATCAAAATACCCGATGCTTGAAGTGCCGTTAGGCCACCATCGATTAACACTTTTGGATCACTATCACTACCCGTTTCTGTTTTATGAACTGCCATTAATCCGGCTGTCGTCCACATTCCAATAGCTAAAGCTGTAAGGGTTGTATTATGTAATTTAGCCGGATCTATATTGACATCTTTATCAGATTGGGCACGAAGCCAACTAGCAGCATTACGATAAATTATAGGATTAGATAATTGCTCTCTAAGTGACAACCTCTTATTATCGTTTTCGTTTGTTTCTGTCATTTAGGGAATTATAACATGCTTATGATTATTCATACTATTACATCCTTTATAATATTTTGGAGATGGGTACTTCTTTCTTATGCTTGTGGTTTGACTGTATACTTAAATTATAAAAGAATATGGTAAAAATCGGCATTAACGGTTTTGGCAGAATAGGTAGAATTGCTTTTAGAATATGGCTTCAAAAACATACTAACGAAATTGAAATTGCTGCAATTAACACGTCCGGCTCGATGAACATTGAAGGTTGGGCACACCTTGTAAATTACGACACGATGTACAGAAAATTTCAATATGAAGTGACATCAGAGAAAGTAAGAGATGTAAATGAGATGAAGAAGGAAGCAGCGACCCCACTTCGCCAAGGCTCTGAGGGGCAAGGCGACGATCTTTTAATAGGTTATTTATTGGTAAGCGGAAAAGATATTAAGATTCCTGTTTTGGCACAACGCGATCCGGAAAAAATTCCCTGGAGTAAATACGAGGTTGAAATTGTTATCGAGTCAACCGGCGCATTTACGAAAGAGGAGGATGCAAAAAAGCATGCAATAGGTGGTGCAAAAAGAGTTGTTTTGTCAGCTCCCGCAAAAGGCGGAAATGTATCTACTTATGTTTTAGGTGTCAATGAATATAAGGGTAAGGGTGAGGTACTATCTAATGCCAGTTGTACAACGAATTGCGTTGCCCCTGTTGCAGCTGTAATGCACTCTGCTTTCGGGGTTGAAAAAGCTCTAATGACGACAGTTCATAGTTATACAGACGATCAGAATTTACAGGACAATTCGCACAAAGACTTACGTCGTGCCCGGGCAGCTGCAGAGAATATTATCCCTACAACTACCGGGGCTGCCATAGCAACAACTGAAACGATTCCTGAATTGAAAGGCCTTTTTGACGGCATGTCGCTGCGCGTTCCGACCGCTACGGGGTCAATTTCCGATTTTACATTTCTTTTAAAGAAAAAAGTGACCGTCGAGGAGGTAAACAATGCTCTTACCAAAGCTGCTAAGGAAAATGCTTTATTTAAAGGCATTCTGGCTGTTTCAAATGAGCCGTTGGTTTCATCTGATATTATCGGGAGAAGTGAATCGGCGATAGTTGATCTTAATTTGACTCAAGTTGTGGGAGAAAATTTAGTTAAAGTTTTTGCCTGGTATGACAATGAGTGGGGATATGCAAACCGTCTTGTCGAGCAGGTTATTCGGGTTGCTAATACAATTGACAGCGAGAAAGCTCCAACCGACCCGATAACGCTTTCCTTTAAAAATGTTTGAGATAATTCCTTCCATACTGACAAATAGCCCTCAGGAAGCTTTGAGCGATTTAGAGAAGCTAAATGATGTTATTCTTCCGCATGGATTTCCCCTTGATAGAGTGCAGATTGATATTGTCGACGGCCAGTTTGCCGAAAATAAAACAATTGAGCCGGACGCTTTGGCAAATATAGAAACAAAACTAAAACTTGATTTTCATCTGATGACCAGTGAACCCATTGATTGGGTAGAAAGATGTGTCAGAGCCGGAGGAGAAAGAAATATCGGTCAAATCGAGTTAATGGCTAATCAATTTTCTTTTGTCGGTAAGGTCCAGGAGGTTGGTCTTGCCGTAGGTTTAGCGCTTAATATCGATACGGAAATAGAAAGACTTGACGATAGTCTTTTGTCCAGTCTGGATGTGGTGCTGCTTATGAGCTATCCGGCGGGAATGGGAGGACAGGAATTTGATATACGTGTTCTTGATAAGGTTAAAAGGTTAGTGGGCATGAGGGGTGAAAATATTAAGCCATTTAAAATCTGTGTGGATGGCGGGGTAACTCCTGATAATATAAAATCTGTTAAAATGGCAGGAGCGGATGAAGTTGTAATAGGGAAGAGATTGATCAGTGGAGACATTGAAGAAAATTTTGAAAAGTTTTACAAAGCTTTATACTGACCTTCTCTGATTAACGAGTTAACTATTATTTTTATGAACGACAAAAAGATTGTTAAACAGCTTATCAAGAATATTGCTTTCTTTGGAGATGCTGAAGCAAAGGAGTCAGGCCGGGTTTATAAAGATGCATATCAGATTGCGCAGATGCTTGCAGAAGAGGGTTTCACTATTGTGAATGGCGGGGGGCCTGGTGTGATGGATGCATCGACAAAGGGCGCTGAAGCAGTAGGGGGAGAGACGCTTGCTGTTACTTTTTATCCGAAAGATGCTCCCGGATTTGAGGGGAGATATATCGGAAATATAGTTGATGTCGAGATAAAAACAACAAATTATATTGAGAGGATGTTTAAGCTTTTAGAGCATGCCGACATGTATATTATTTTCCGGGGTGGTTCTGGTACCGTGAGTGAATTTGGTACGGCCTGGGTTCTGGCTAAACTATATTATGGTCACCATAAACCTTTTATTCTTTACGGTGATTTTTGGCCGGAAATTATCGATGTGTTGAGAAAGCACCTGAGCCTTGGTGGAGACGAAATGAAGGTATTTGAGATTGTTGAAAGAAAGGAAGACATCATTCCAGTAATTAGAAGATTTGAGAAAAAAATGGGAAGGTAGGATGGCTGGATGGGCATTAATGATCTGCAAGCTAAGGCCAATGAGATTAGACAAGATATTGTGAAGATGCTTCTAAAGGCAGGGAGCGGCCATTCCGCGGGGCCGCTAGGCATGGCGGATGTTTTTACAGCATTATATTTCGGCGGTGTCATGACTTATGATCCCGCTAAACCCAATTGGGAAGAGAGAGACAGATTAATTCTTTCAAACGGCCATATTTGCCCGGTGCTTTATGCAACTCTTGCACACGCCGGCTTTTTCTCTCACAAAGAACTGGCTACATTAAGAAAGTTAGGGAGTAAACTCCAGGGTCATCCGGAAAGGCAAAGATTGCCGGGAATTGAAACAACGTCGGGTCCACTGGGATCCGGGTTAGCCCAGGCTGCGGGATATGCTTATGCTAGCCGCATGGGTGCTTCGACAAGGGCTTCGACTGAGCTCAGCCGAACGTCCTCAGCACAAGCTACATTCAGGGTTTTTTGTATAACTTCTGATGCCGAACATCAGGAGGGCAATCACTGGGAAGCGGTTGCCTTTGCTGGAAAAAATAATTTGTCCAATCTAACGTCCTTTGTTGATCGTAATAATATCCAAATTTCCGGGTATACAGAAGAGATTATGCCTCTTGAACCCTTGAAGGCGAAATATGAAGCATTTAACTGGAGTGTAATAGAGGTGGATGGTCATAGCATCGAGACAATAATTGAGGCCGCAAATATGGCAAAAGCCATTGCTGAAAATCCAACGGTAATAATTTGTCATACCATTCCCGGTAAGGGAGTTGATTTTATGGAAGGAAGATGGGAATGGCATGGCAAGCCACCAAATCCGGAAGAAGCCAAAAAAGCATTACAAGAATTGAGAACATTGAGAGGAAAAATTAAAAGCGAACATGAATAATTTTGATTACCAAGGAAGACTGAATTTGATGGGGCAAATAGCCTCCCTGGGAATGTGGGGATACCCTTTAATATTTTTAGGAACAATTGGTTTGGCAATTTATAAGAAAAAGAGAGGAGGCAATTATAAGTTAGTAATAATTATTGGTACAGGTATATTTTTCCTATACGGATTAATTTCAGCAGTTATTGCAAACTACTTGATTAGCCCAATTTATAATCTGGGGAATTAAATGATTAATTCAAAAGCTAAGTTATCAGAAAAAATATTTAAGGCGGGTATTGAAAAAATACCGACCAGAAATGGTTTTGGTGAAGGATTAGTTGAAGCTGGGGAGAAAGATGAGAGAGTAGTTGTTCTTTCCGCTGACGTTGGTGAGAGTACAAGAGCATATTATTTCAAAGAAAAGTTTCCCCAGCGTTATATTGAAGTAGGTGTTGCTGAGCAGGCGATGGCGACGATAGCTGCGGGAATGGCAAACTATGGTAAAATTCCTTTTATAGCCAGTTATGCCACTTTTTCTCCGGGGAGGAATTGGGAACAAATTCGGACAACAATAGCCTTGAATGATGTACCGGTAAAGATTGCTGGAGCTCATGCGGGGATTTCGGTCGGACCGGACGGGGCGACACATCAAGCCTTGGAGGATATTGCAATTATGCGGGCAATGCCGAATATGATAGTTATTGCACCTTGCGATGCAATAGAAACTAAAAAAGCAGTTCTTGAGGTGGCGGGAAACGGAAAACCAGCCTATATTAGATTTGCCCGTGAGGCAACACCTGTTATAACTTCCGATTATACCCCATTTAATATCGGTAAAGCAGAAATTTTCTGGGACTCTGTTTCACAAGTCACTGATCACAAGTTACTGATTACCAATAGCGTTGCAATTGTTGCTTGTGGCCCTCTTGTCCATGAAGCTTTATTGGCTGCAAATGATCTTATGACAGGGTCAGACCCTGTCACTACGATGGTGATAAATTGCCATACGATAAAACCAATTGATGAGAAAACTATAATAAATGCTGCCAAAAGATGTGGTGCTGTTGTGACTGTAGAGGAACACCAAATAAACGGAGGATTGGGAGGAGCAGTTGCTGAAGTTTTAGCTAAAAATTATCCGGTTCCGATGGAATTTATCGGTATGTCGGACTCTTTTGGAGAATCAGGGGAGCCGGATGAGCTTTTAGAAAAATACAAGATGAAGTCGGCTGATATTATTGAAGCCTGTAAGAAAGTTGTAGCACGGAAGGAATAGTCTACGGACGATTTAAAATCTTATACTATAGACGTAAAATCCGATTCCTATAAATACAGCTAAAGCTATTACCAATAGTGTAAAGAAACTAACGAAACCTTTTTGATATTTAATCACTTTTACTCACCTCAGTCTTTCTTTTTTTCAACCACTTCCAGATAAGTTTGATGATAATGATAGCCGGAACAAAGACGGCTGCGTATACTCCTGCCCATATGGCCAATGTAGCTAACTTTCTGAGGGTTCCGACAAGAGACCTGACGGCAAGTTTGAATATAACTTTAGGTCTGAAGGTTTCGCTGGGTGCATAAGGAAGAGCAATCTCATCCGTCGAAAGATAGAGAGTAAGCTTGGCAAGCTCTGAATTTTTCTTAAGGGCGTCCTGTTGGCCTTTTAGGGCATCGATTTGATTTTGGTACGTAAGTATTTGCTGGGTTACGCTCGTGATATCACTGACTTTTGTGGCTGAATCTAGGATTGCTTCGAGTTTGCTGATAGCTCTTTCGTTCTGAGCGATTCTTTTATCAATATCCACATACTGGTCAGTAACATCCCGCCCGACCAGATTTTCCGAGACTACTTTGACAGACAATGAATGAAAATAGTTAAGCGCGCTTTCTAATTTATCTGCCGGGACGCGTATAGTCACGGTTGATGTCGGTGCATCCTGGGGATTGGAGACGCTCGAATTAACCATATAGCCTCTGTTATCCTGAGCATATTTAACGATTTTATTTCTTACGTCGGTGACGTCTTTAACAAGTAGGGATAGACTTGACTCCTGGATAACAAGACGCTCATCAACATCGGTTTGTGGCGCATAATCTCTCGTTGGGGGCATTATTACGGAGCCGAAGGATCCGCCAATACCGCCAGTACCTAATGAATATTCTGGAGTAGATATTTGTTTAGTTGTGCTAGGCAAGTTAAAAGAGCGTAAATTTACACCAAAGAAGCTTTCGAAAAGATTTATAGAAAAGTAGGCTAAAACAAGAATAACAACAGTTATAAATTTATTATTCTTGATCCATTCAACAATTTTCATTATTTAGATTGTGCTTTTTTTTGAGACTCTTGTCAATTTTTCAAATTTACATTGAGGCTCCAAAACAGGTAATTGATTCTTCCGTTTGCGTCCAACCACATGACCCATTATCCTGTCTTTCACAAACAGCTTTTTTATAACATGCAAATTCGGGTTTATAAATACATGGGGAAGCCATTTTTTCATCAGCGCAAATTTCTCCGTTACAACCACCTATAAAACAGCCCCCGCTTTTTTCAGAAGGCGTAGGCGTTATATTGGGTTTTTGAGTCGGACTCGGGTTTAAACTTTGTGTCGGAGTAGGTAAGGAGGTTAATCCTTGTGTACTTAGGAATCTATTTACACGTATTTTTACCAGGATGAAGTAGGAAATGACAGTAAGAAGAAGAATTATCAGGGAAGGGTAAAGAAGTTTCTCCTTAGTCTTTATGATCTTTTTGTGTGGAGGTTTGAACATATTTCACACTTCTACAAATTGTCAACTGAAACTGCAGGCGTTGCTGTGGGAGATGTGGTCGGTCCGGTTAAATTTGGAGAAGGTGAAGCAGACGGCGTACTTTGAGTTACCTGGGAAACTATTCTGAATGAAGAAAGAATTTTGTTAAAAAGAATAACTCCAACGTTGGCTTGAGAAGTTCCGGTGTAAAGCGCGACTGGTACTGGAGTCCTATCTATTAAGGTTTTTGCGCTTGATCCATTTTTAAGCCATTTGATGCCATTTAAGACAACAAGATCGTTTTTCCCGTCTTTATTCTCTTCGGCTGTAAATTCTTCGAAAGCATCGTACTTTTGGGTAAGATCATTCATCGGCCCAACTCTAAATTCAAAGCCCTTCGAGATGGCCGATCCTTCATAGGCAAAATCTAGAGATTTAACACTTATAATTTTCTGATTGCCTAGTTCTTGGTTTTGACTTTCGCTGACTTCCCAGTCGGATGGTACTTTGAATTCAACAGGAATAATATTACTCCTAAAAGTTTTTAGGTTTGTATAAATATCAGGTGTCGGTGTAGCGACTTGAGTCAAGGGAGTTTGTGTGACTTTATTTTTAAGTTGCATATTTTGATAAGCCAGATACCCGACGCCACCAGCAACTAATAAGATTAAAATTCCAAGAATAAGCAAAATGGGCAATTTACTTCTTGATCTTCGAGGAGTAATTACTTCATTCAGATTAGGAGTTGTATCTTGGATTGACGGCCCAACTGATGGCGGAGATGGTGGCGGATCCATTGGGGAAGCCTGATTAGTGATAGGAACTGTGGGTTGAGGCGGAGTTACGGGTGGGGTAACAGTCTCAAAAGGATTGGAATAAGTAGCTGCCGGCATACTCGGAGGCGTGTTCTGAAATTGAGGGAAAACCGGTGCAGTTGGCTGATTAGGTTCAGGTTGCTCAGGAACCGTTATGTTAGGCTTAATTATTGGCTCGACAGGTTGAGGCTCGGTGATATTTTGAGTAGGAGTTTGCTGTTGGGAGGTTAAGTCGTTCGAAGACGGAAATACCGACCCTGTTGGGCCGCTAGGATTAGTTCTGGTTGGATCGGCAGGCTTCATGCTGGGTTAAATTATGAATTATTTTTCTTGTTCTTGCAACCAGAAAATGGTAGATTGGATAATAGTTATGGATAAAGCTAAACTTGAAACACGAGTGCATAGACTGATCTTCGAGGGGAAGGGTATCTTAGCTGCCGATGAAAGTACTGGCTCAATAAAGAAGCGTTTTGACTCAGTTGGTGTCGCTTCAACTCCCGAAAACCACAGGCTTTATCGTCAGATGCTCTTTACAACACCCAATATAAAGAATTTCATAAGCGGTGTTATTTTATTCGACGAGACGATTAGACAAAATACGGACGGGGGAATAGCTTTTCCTGACTGTCTCGCAAAGATTGGAATAACTCCCGGTATTAAAGTCGATATGGGCGCAAAAGACATGGCAAATTTTCCGGGAGAGAAAATAACCGAAGGATTGGACTCTCTTCGCGAGAGGTTGAGTGATTATGTCAATCTTGGTGCGGAATTTACAAAATGGCGTGCAGTCATAAAGATTGATAAAGATTTGCCGACGGACGGATGTATATATGCAAATTGTGAAGCGTTAGCCCGTTTTGCTGCCCTATCGCAAGAACAGGACATGGTGCCAATTGTCGAGCCAGAGGTTTTAATGGAGGGAAGTCACACGCTTGAAAGGTCGGCTGAGGTGTCGAAACGGATGATGAAGAATCTTTTTATTGCTCTATCAAGACACAGGGTTTATATAAAAGGCATGCTTCTTAAAGCCAGCTGGGTCCACCCCGGATTTGATTATCCTGAGAAGTCGGACAGTAAAGAAATTGCCAAGACTACTCTGCGGGTTTTTAAAGAAGTTCTACCCGATGAACTTCCGGGAGTTGTATTTCTTTCAGGTGGCGATTCTCCCGAGGATTCAACAGACCATCTCGATAAACTTAATGAGCTTGAAAATATTCCCTGGAAGCTGAGTTTCTCTTTCGGAAGAGCTCTTCAGGAGCCCGCCCTCAAAGCTTGGGTGGGAAAATCTGAAAATATCGCGCATGCACAGCAACTTTTCTATGAACGGGCAAGGTTAAACAGTTTAGCAAGGTCAGGAGATTATTAATATGAGCGAATTTGATCTTTTAACAATAGGCGATGCGTCGCTGGATGCTTTCATATTTCCGACCGAGACTGAAACACTGTGTCAACTAAACGACAAGGATTGTCTGATTTGTTTTTCGTATGGCGATAAGATTCCAATTAGGGATTTGGAGTTTTCAATAGGTGGAAACGCTGCAAATAACGGGGTTGGTACACAAAGGCTTGGGATAAAAAATTCAACCATACTTACATTAGGGGCAGATAAAATAGGTGATCAGATAGTAGAAACCTTGATGAAAGAAGGCGTTGATGTATCACATGTTTACAGGTTGCCTGAGAAAAGATCAAATTATTCACTAGCAATAAATTATTCCGGTGAGAGAACGATGTTTACATACAAAGATGAAATTAATTATAAGTTTCCTGAAGAGATGCCATCAGCTTCGTGGATATATTTGACCTCTGCGGGTGATGACTTTGAAAGTATTTACACACGCGTTGTTGATTGGGTTAAATCCCACCCTGATGTTAAATTGGTATTTAATCCCGGAAGCAGACAACTTAGGGTAGGGGTTGAAAAGTTGAAAAATGTTTTGAGTATTGCAACTATTCTTTACATAAATAGAGAAGAAGCGGAAAAATTAAGCGGCCGGACGGAAAGTACGGGTAAGGATAAGGAACTGCTGGATGCTGTAGCTGCGCTCGGACCCAAAATTCCAATAATAACAGACGGTGTTAACGGCTCTTTTACGCTGTTTGAAGGCAAATATTACCAAGCAGGAGTTATGCCTGTGGATTCGTTTGAAAGAACGGGTGCCGGAGACGCTTTCGGGTCGGGCTGCCTGGCAGCTCTCATTAAAGGCAAAAATATCGACGAAGCACTCTTACAGGGAACTGTTAATTCAGCTTCGGTGATTGGTTATATCGGTGCACAAAAAGGTCTTTTAACAGGTGAGGGGATGCAAACATGGATGGCTAGAGCTAAATCGAGCGGAGTTGAAGTTAAGGAGTTTTAAGGTGGCAGAAAGAGATATTTTAGACGGTATTAAAAGAGATGGGTTAATAAAATTTGTTAATACAGCAAGATTTCTCCAAGTTGTAGATAATGAGAGGGGAGGAATACCCGCTGTTATAATTACAGAAACAAATGGTAAAGGTCCTCAGTTTTATATACTTACGGGAGCCAATTGTAGTGAGAAATACCTTATCGAGCCAAGAGATGTCGTTGAAAAAATATTAGAAACAAATTTGACCCAATTACACCAGGGATAGTACTATTAATCTATTGCATTCGAGAGTACACCGGCATTTATGCCGGGGGTGAATCGAACGCAACAAACTTGTCGAGCCTGAAAGGCGCGAATACTACAGCCTTTAGGCCGCAGTAGTTTATGTCAAAAATATTTGTTACAAGAAAATTTCCGGGAACTGCACTCGATAGATTAAAAGAATCAGGCAATGGGGTAACTATCTCCGAGTTCGACAGACCGATTACCCAGGAAGAATTAATTGATAAAGGAAAAGGATGCGATGCGCTTCTCACTCTTCTTACAGACAAAATTGACGGCGAGCTCGTAGATGCAATTGGACCTCAACTTAAAGTTGTTTCAAATTATGCAGTAGGTTTTGACAATATCAATGTTCCTGAACTATCCGATCGGGGCATAATCGCAGCTAATACGCCATGCGAGGAAGTTAATGAAGCCGTAGCCGAACATACATGGGCACTGCTTCTGGCCTTAACCCGAAGGATTGTTGAAGCCGATGAATCGACAAGGCGGGGAAGTTATAGAGGCTGGGAACCCAATATCTTTCTTGGGAAATCATTGAAGGGGAAAACCCTGGGCGTTATCGGTTTAGGCAGGATCGGAACAATGGTCGCCAAACGCGCAAAAGGCTTTGAAATGCGAGTCCTATACAATAAAAGAACTCCTGATACTGACGCCGAGAAGGACATAGGTATCGAATTTTCAGATCTTGATCGATTACTTCGCGAGAGCGATTTTGTATCACTGCATGTTCCGTTGACTGATGAAACTAGAGGAATGGTCAATGCCGAAAGCCTGGGAAAGTTAAAACAGGGATGTTATTTAATCAATACTGCCCGAGGACCAATTGTCGACGAACATGCATTAGTTGACGCCCTGAGGAGCGGCCATTTAAGTGGAGCTGCCCTCGATGTTTTTGAAGTCGAGCCGAACATCAATCCTGAGTTAATTGGCATGGAGAATGTTGTATTAACACCCCATATCGCCTCCGGTACCCATGAAGCCAGGGAAAAGATGGGGCAACTCGCAGTTGATGCGGTACTCCAAGTACTTTCTGGCCAAGTACCTGAAAATATTATTAACAAAGAAGTATGGCCTCAGGCGCGGGCAAACACCGAGAAAGAATTAGTTAGGTACAAAGTAGCTTAAGTTAGAGTGCCTTTTTTCATTAATCGGCTTGGAGCGAATAATCGGAGAAAATAATTTGTTTTGAGTAAATAAATACCTCTTATCTTTTAAGCAATATTCCACACTAATATTCCGAAGAAAATCCTAATCTACTTCATATATTAATAGCCAAAATTTCATTGTAAAATGGATATATGGTGTTATTCAAAAAGACTAAGAAAATAAATGAAGATGACTATGATGAGGAGCTGGTAGAAAAACCCTTAAGAAGGAGACCGAAGAGTAAAGATTTTAAAGACTTAAAATCTGAAAATAAGCAGAGCTTGGCCGACAACGTCGGTAGGAGAAAAAGAAAAGAACCTCCTCGGGAGTGGAGTAGGATAGACAGAATATTACTTCTAACCTTGTTGATTTTTACTGCCGGAACGTCATTCTATTTGGCTTTAGACGCCAGGGAGGGAAAATTCCCCGGTCTGCCCAAATTCGGGATCCCTAAAATATCAAGTCCTTTTTGGGGGGAGGAAACAATTGTTATTACCGGTAAAAAGAAAGATGAGGAGAAAGCTCTTGAGGTAACTCAGAAATTTAAAGATGCAACCAGCTATCTCTCCGGCGTTTACGGATTTTACGTTATTGAGCTTAGTAGCGGATTTACTTACGGCGAGTATGAAGATGAGGTATTTGAAGCGGCTTCTTTAATAAAGCTTCCGGTAATTGTCGGTATGTTTATGGAAGCCGAGAAAGGAAATATTGATTTAGATACCAAATACAAGCTCACGGCCAGTGATAAGGTCGTCGGTTCAGGAAGTTTATACGGAAAACCTGTTGGTTATGAAACGACGTATCGGAATTTGGTGGGGTTAATGGGTAAACAGTCGGATAATACCGCTTTCAATATTTGTCGAAAGTTACTCGGGGAGGAAAAAATCAAGGAAATAATATCTGATATAGGTTTGACATCAACCAATTTGGCTGAGAATGCAACCACCCCCAAAGATATCGGAGTAATATTTGAAAAACTTTGGAAAGCCAGCCTGCCAGCGCCTGAGCGCAGCAACCCGTCTGTCACGCGTGGCGAGACCTTGCGGGCAGGTGGCGGGCAGACAACTATTCTGACTGAGAAATCCGCAAATGAGATTCTGGGGTATTTGACGGACACAGTCTTTGAAAATTGGCTAGCAGGAGGTGTGCCGGAGAATATAAGAGTTGCCCATAAATACGGACGTGAAGTACATGTAGTTAATGACGGCGGAATCATATATGCCGACCTCCGGTTCAGAGAACCTCAAGGTTCGGAGAAAGACCTCCAGCCCGGAGGGGGGCCTTATGTAGCTGTTATTATGACCAAGGGAGTTGTTGAAAAAGAGGCAGATGAGGTAATTCCCAAGCTTTCGGAAATAATATACCAAGGCGAAACTTCAGTGAAGTAAGCAGGTACTTTTCGGGGCATTTTCCTTTAAAAACCACTCCTCGAAGCTTTTAACTATAATTTCTTCGCTATCTGCTTTTTTATAGGAGGAACAGATTTTCTTTTTCTCAACACCTGCCGGAATTTCCCATGGATGATTTGATCTGTCTGCCAGGAGGTTAGTCATAATTTTGTTAAAAATAGGCGTTGCTCCGGTTACTCCCGAAGCAATCCTCGACATCGGAGAGTTGTCGTTATTTCCTACCCAAGCCAGAGTTAAATAATATTGGTTATAACCGATTGCAAAATTGTCACGAAGAGCATTACTCGTGCCGGTTTTTACTGCGACTTCTTTGTGATTGGGGATGTTAAGAAGTGAGTTAGCACCGAACGCCGGAGTACGAGCCTTATTATCTTTTAATATGTCAGTTATAATAAATGCAACGCGGGGATCCAGAACCACCTCAACATGGCGATCGGTTTTATCTTCTAAAACTTTACCTTTATAATTTGTCACCTTCAGTATCGGATTGAAATCTACTCTTGTACCGTAATTTGCTACGACGGAATAAACTTGGGCTAACTCCAATGGTTTTATATCCGCTCCTCCCAAGGTAATAGAGAGCCCGTAGTTTGACGGATCATTCCATGTAGTTATGCCCATTTTTCTTCCCTGATCAATCATCTTGTCAACTCCATAACTTGCTAAAACTTTGACTGCAGGAACATTACGGGATTCGGCAAAAGCGCTTCTTAAAGTGAGTTTTCCCCGAAACTTGCCATCATAATTTTTGGGTGAATAAGGGGTTTGTCCTGCAATTTTATAGCTTATTGGAGCATCGTTGATTATAGAAGAAGCGGTATATCCGTGAGTAAGTGCATAAGCATAATTAACAATCTTTATAGAAGAACCCGGTTGTTGAAGGGACGTAAGTACATTGACATTTCCTTCCGAAGGAATATCAAAATAATTTTTACTTCCGACCATTGCAAGTATCTCACCGGTTTGAGGATTAGCAACAAGAGCTGCACCATTACCTACGTGGTAATTTACAAGTTTTGGAATTTCCTCGGCAACTACCTTTTCAGTCATGTGTTGGGTTTTAAGATCAAGCGTGGTTACAACTTCTAGTCCTCCTTTTTCTACAACGCCTTTCCCATATTTATCTTCCAAAAGGTCGCGAACATACATAACAAAATGTGGGGCTTTTATATCAATTGTGTTATTGGCGTACTTTAACTCTTCTTTAAGAGCATCTTCCTTTTGAGCTTCAGATATGAATAAATCTTTGACCATTTGATCCAAGACCTCTTTTTGCCTTTCCTTTGCAGTTTTTGGATTCGAACCAAACGGGGAAAATTTAGTCGGACTTTGGGGTAAACCAGCTAAGAGTGCCGCCTCGGCTAAAGTAAGTTCTTGTGCATTTTTACCAAAATAAAACTTAGAGGCCTCTTCAATTCCATAGGCCGTTCCACCGTAAGATACTTCATTAAGATACATTTCGAGAATTTGATCTTTACTGAAATAGAATTCAACCTCTATGGCCAAAACTAATTCTCTCAGCTTTCTGCTGAACGTTTTTTCGGGTGATAATAGAGTATTTTTTACAAGCTGTTGGGTAATTGTTGAGCCTCCGGTTAGTTTACCTTGTAAAGTATTTTTAATTAATGCCCTCGACATGCCTCTAAGAGAAAAACCCGGGTGGGAGTAGAATTCAGCGTCTTCGATGGCCAGAGTTGAGAGAATCACATTTTTAGGAAGTTCACTAAGTTTTACCGGTGTTCGATTTTGATCTTTATAAATTTTGTAGAGTAAGACGCCGTTTCTGTCGTATATTTTCGTCGAAACTTCTGACGCCCGCGTTGATAAAACTTTAGGAGAGGGAAGATCCTCCATAATATAAGTCCAAAAGAAGGTGGTAGAGAATGTAAGTAGGACTGTAATGATTGAAATGCTAATTAATAAGTTTTTCGATACATGAGCTTTTCTATTGTACGTTTTTTGAAGAAAGAAGAGCTTTGTTTTTATGAGCGGTTTTTTGAGGCTTGTTTTTAATGAAGAGGATAATTTAATCAAAAAAAGATCGTGGTTTCGGTCTATTTTCTTTACCCCATAATAAATATAAATTGTAAAGAGAAAAACACTTAAAATACCGAGGTAAAAGGGTTTGCCAATAAAAGCTAGTAGCCTTAGTATTAGCTTGAAGGCAACTTTGGCTATTTTTTGGGCAAATTTCTCATCTGGTTTATATGGGAGGAGGTGCTCCACTACCTATATTGTAACAACGAAAGCAATAGGTTTTAAGAGGGAGTTTTTTTGTGAGGAGGTTTCAACTGGGACGTAATAGATTGATAATTTTTTGAAGAATGTCTTCAAAGTTGGGAGTACCTGTTGTATAAATTCTAACTGCATCAACCGTTCCTTCAACTGACTTAATATAGGCAACGATTTCTTCTGGCGTAAATTGTGCTGCTTCAACCCCTCCCGGAGTGAGTACTATTTGTGCCCATATTTTAACCTCCGGATTTCCACTCCTAAGCATGTCTGCAACCCTTTTTACTGATTGGTTGTATTCTTCCGGAGTTGCGTGTTTGTTTGTTTTTTTATCTATAGTTAAACCTTGGGTTTGAATAAGCCAAATATCTGTAAACTTCGCTGCTTGTGCGTAATTCTCTTCCTGTTTACTTATATATTTCAAGCCGGGGCCGTTAACCAGTTTTAGTCCATAACTTTGCACAGTCTGTTGTGCTTTTTGGCTAGATCCGACGAAGTCGTTTAATTCTTCCTCCGGAGTTCCCTCACGATCTTCCGGATTATAACCAAGATAGTTACATATCACCTCTTTTTCTTTCGCCAAAGCGGCGATTTCTTTTAGTCCATCGAGAGATCTGGCTATGCATACTGTCTGAATTGATTTTTCGTTGGCATTTGTTATTAAATCAGAAGATTTAGTGATGTTCATGAGATCAACAAAATCATTGGCATTTGTCAGATAGCGTAAAAAGGGGAGGGTTCTTTCAGACAGACCGAATCCAATTCCTATAGAATTTTCACTTTTTTGAGTAGGTTCTTGAGAAGGTAATTTTATTTGTCCATTTTTATACGCATAATACCCAATTCCAATAGAAGTTAATAAGGTTATGACTAAAAGAATGATGAGAGGAACAAAACCGTTTGACCCACGCACCAGAACAGAGTTTGGTACGGGGCTTAGATTTTTGTTCATTTTCTCTTGAGTAAACTTAAAAATTCTTCAACAGTAAGAGGGATAGGTTTTAAAATTCCGTTTCGGAGCGTTCCTTTCTTTATAATTTTATGATCGGGGACAATTATAATTTGTGTGGTATTTGCTTTCTGTCTCTGAAGTTTAATATGGCTTCCTTTTTGAGAAACTTTTTCAAATCCTATTTTTCTCAAGACTTTTATTACTTCGCGTCCACTAACTTGGGGCAGTTTAGGCATACCTTACCTTTATAGGTACCAGAAACTGTTTGTCGTTCTTTTCGTCGCCATATTCCAGAATTTCAGGGGACGATTCCAAATAAAGTTCAATTGCCTCCTTGATGTTTTTTACTGCTTCTTCAAATGTTTCACCTTGAGAAGTACAACCCGGTAAGGCGGGAACCCAAACAGAGTATCCACCCTCTTTTTCTTCCTGAATAACCGCGTTATACTGCAGAATTTTTACTTTCTTTTTAGCCATTGTGAACAAATTATATCACAATTTTTAATCTAAAAACTTAAAAGCTATAGCCCTGAGTTAAATCGTAGGGCTACAGCCCCGAGTCAAACCGAAGGGTGGAGAGGATTTGATTATATGGATTATCTTCGAGAGTTTGCATGTCGCTTAAGTTATAAGAAATGCTAAGTAAAGAAAAATTAAACATTGAATAATTAATCTTGTATAATACCCGTTGTTCCCTGAATGCTGGAGGTAAGTTATTTTCACTTCGTGAATCGTAAATCAATTTTACTGCTGATTTACCTGCAACTTCGATTTTATTTCCGCTAACAAAACTTTTATCATTTTTTGCATTTTCTAATACCTTATCGAGATCCAAGTTGCTCGGGTCAAAACTTACTGATAATCCTTTATATGCAAATTCAGTACCTTCAAGGATAGATTCCGGAAATTTATTGGGGCTAAAGGATACAGTGTGGTAATTATTTAAATATTCATTTTTATTACCTAACTTATAACCCTTATCGTATACGTACCAATTTTTCGGATATTTGAGTATCCACCCGGCTTCGCTTGAGTAAGTTTTCCAATTTGAGGTATCTATTGTAGGAGTGGGGGAAGGAGATGATTGAGAAGTTGTTTTTACCTGCCCGTCCGGCAGGCGGGTCTGTCCATTTTTGTATGCATAATACCCAATTCCTCCGACAACAAGGACAGCCAGGATTATTATGATCAAAACTTGGGCAAAGCCTTTTTGACTTTTATTCTCTAAATCCATTTTGAAATTTGATTGTTGCTATATTGTTATAGTGGTTATGCCTTTTTGGATTGGTTTCGAAGGATCAGGCCGGCAGGTTTCGTCCGAAACAAAGTAGTAGGCTTCATAGGTAGCTTGTAACGTTGAGTTGTCTACCCATTTTGGATTGAAAAGAGATGGACTAGCACAGGTATCCTTGAGAAGGTCTGACTGGATTTTGATAGAAGCAATATTATTTGCTTGTGTATCCCAAACTTTGACTCTATAAGGACCGATATCTGCAGGTCTGGAGACTAAAGTCACATAGCGGCTATTGTCAGACCAGACAATATTATTTAATAAAGAGGTGTCGTTGAGTCCTATTTCCTCATAGGTTGTGGGGTTTGCAAATGAAGTAAGCAAAACCACGTAGACACTCGAACCTCCATCCGAAGTTACCACAACTATTTTGGATTCGTCGGGAGAAGGGATTGTTTTTTCTATCCAAGAGGAAGAGATATCATCATTAACTTTTCCGTCTGGGTATTTTTTTGCCAAATTCAAGTCAATTATAGTTTTAGTGCCATCTGTCCGTGTGACTTCGACGGTACGTTTATTCGTTGCCTGATCCAAGAACTTGAAGGTGGAGAGGATAAGGCGAAAAAAAGCCTTTGTTTCTGGTGTAATTTTCTCTAAAGTAAAACTGATGGCGGATTGATTGTCTTTACCCTGCATTGAAAAGCCACTGTTGTCCCGCCATTCGATACCTATTTTGCCGATATTTCCTTCAATGAGTTCTAGTTGACATCTGGGGGGAGTGCATGGTGCACTTAGTCCCATTGATAGGTTAACTGAAGTGTCGATGCGGATGGCTCTTATTTTCCCTTCGTCTTTAATAGCGAGGGATCGCAAGGCTGAAGGGGGATCGATTTCGACTGTCCAATTGGTAGGGTATTTGAATATAAAATTATAGTGCTCATCCTTAAAAGTTTTCCAATTTGCCAGGTCACCGTCCGGCAGGCGGGTCTGTCCATTTTTGTATGCATAATAACCTATACCAAAAGAAATAAATAATGAAATGACTAAAAGGATGATGAGAGGAATAAAACCTTTGGAGTGTTTGTACATTTTAAGTAAAACTAGTCTATAAATCTAAAAGTGGATAGAACTTGATCCATTACGGTATTTTTTGTCGAATTGGCAGGAAGTACAAATATATAACCATCCTTTTCTAATAGTGTCTCAGAATATTCGTGTGTAATAACTTTTTTAGTGTATTGATCTGTAATCATGTCTTTATAGTTGAGTTGTTTTGCAGGTAGATTTAAGAAAGTGATGTCTTTGAAAGCAACTAATTCGGTTTGACGGTCCGGATAAGCGGGATTTTCTTTGAGTGCATCTTGTACTACTCCGTCAACACTCAAATCATTTATAACTCTAACTAGCCAGTAAGAATCGACCTTCATTGTTTTTGGGCGAATACTTACATATAACAAGTCTGAGTATTTTGATAATCCTCTTTGGTGGTAATAATCTTCGGTGAATTCCCAATCTTTAGGGTACTCAAAATAAAAATTGAACTCTTCATTAATGTGTCTATTCCACTTGGGATTTATCATATTTATAAACTTGAACATGGAGAGGATTTGGTCGTGAGTTTTTAGATACTCTTCACTTAAGGAATATGAATCAATTGTATAGCATATGTTGTTGTGTGGAATCAGACGGTATTCTCTTTGATAGATCTTTCCATCCGATTTAAAAGTATTCCTAAATAAATAAGTAAATTTCTTGTCTATGAAATCGCCTAACCATATATAATCCTCATTAAAATACGAGGGAATAGATAGTGGATCCGGTTCACCTTTCTTCGTTTCGGTGTCTCTATGTTTTTCGCAACTATAATCATCGGAGAATGACTCGATTAAGATATAAGAATCAAGGCGGACTGCTTTGGGATAGTAAATTTCAATTACACTTTCACTTGCCCTTACAAGCCAATCTGGAGGGTAGATCAGTGTATAGCTCTGGTCTGTGCTGATGTATTTCTTCCAGTCTGATGTAATGGTTTCAGAATTGGTTTGTTGGATGGTGATCGGCTCGACGAAGCGCTTGCCGTTCACGGCTACACAAACGGAAGGATAACTTTCCTGAATTTTGCTTCCGGGTGCTGCCACGCATTCCTCGTAAGAAGAAATATTCGGATTTTTCTCAATTAGTTCCTTATTTGACCGGGCGATAAAACTAACAATTGCCCAAACTATAAGCATTAGAGCAATGGCGCTGAACTTGATAATGTCCTTTGAAAGCTGAAGTCGATTAATATATTTAGAGTCTTCTTCCACTACCAATAATATAGCATTACTGGCCAATTTTTGCTTGTATGGGGTAGCTGATTTTGGCTGAAGCGGATGCTATCGGGCAGTCTAAGCAAACCAGGGTACCAAGTGGGTCCAAGAGAAATGCTCGATTTTGAGTTTCTGTTAATTCGGGGGGTAGTTCGGGATAAGCGAGGGCTTGGTTGGTTTTATCAATTAAAACATCTTTGTTACCGCTTTCTATTCCCGCCCCAACTCTGTCTTTTAAGAAATATTCATATCTAGTCGCACAGCCGGGATTATTAGGGTCATTTGGCAGATTCCCGCTTGGGGTACAAACGTTAGCGCCTATTACGCCCTCCGGTTGTTTTGGCCAGGCATCGTTTTTATCTTTTAGGTTGAAGTAACCTTCTTCTGATTTATCAAGTGCTGCCTTGATGATAATATTCCAGATCGGGGAGGCGCCTGAGACACCTGAAACAGCTCCGCTCATTTCGGAGTTGTCGTTATTGCCTACCCAAGCGAGGGCGAGTACGTGGCCGTTATAGCCGATTGTCCAGTTGTCGCGCCTGTCGTTTGTCGTTCCTGTTTTTACTGACACCTGTGGATGATCTTTAACAACTAAGTATGACGAACTCCCGAAAGCTGCCGAACGGGCACCATTATCTTGGAGAATATGTGAAATTAGAAAGCTCGTATCAGCGTCAAGAACTCTTTCACCTTCTATATCATCGGGATTAACATCCTCATAAACTTTTCCTTTGTAATCTTCAACTTTTAGTATTGAAATTAGTGGTATTTTTATACCTTGATTGGCAAAAACCCCGAAAGCTTCTGCCATATCATAAGGTTTTACTTCGCCTCCGCCGAGCGTAAGAGATAATCCATAATTTTTCGGGTCCGTAAATGTAGTTATACCCATTTTAGTGGCAAAGTTTATGAAGTTTTCAATACCATTTAAAGCGAGAACCCTGACTGCCGGAATATTGTAGGAATTAGCCAGTGCATAGCGTACCTGCACGGCTCCGTGGAAACCTCTGTCATAATTGACCGGGCAATAAGCTCGTTGTCCGTAAACTGAAAAACAAGTCGGCACATCAGCTAAAGGTGTGGCTGGAGTTATTTTTCTATTTTTTAAGGCGAGAGCATAATTTAAAGGTTTGATGGAAGATCCGGGTTGGCGATTAGCAAAAATGATATTAACTTTCCCATCTTCATCTTGCGCAAAATAGTCTTTACTGCCCACCATGGCTAATATTTCCCCGGAATTAGGACGAGTAACAATAGCTGCACCATTACCGACATGCAGTTTTTTAAGCTTAGCCACCTCTGAAGCAACTTCTGCTTCGGCCAACTCCTGTAGGTCCAAGTCAAGCGTAGTTTTGACCCGCAGTCCTCCTTGCTCTGTAACTGAATCTCCGTATTTTTCGGCTAAGAGTTCTTTTACCCAAAGTGCAAAGTGTGGTGCCCTTAAGCTTTCAGGTTCAGCATATTTTAAAGAGGAAGCTTTTGCATTATCTGCTTCCTCTTGGGTGATATATTTATCTTCAACCATGCGTTTAAGTACAGTTTCCTGTCTGCCTTTTGCAAGTTCCGGATGGGCACCAAACGGAGAGTATTTTGTAGGTGCTGCCGGAAGTCCTGATAAGAGCGCTGCCTCAGCTAGACTTAAGTCTTTTGCATTTTTGCCAAAATATAGCTCACTTGCAGCACCTACCCCGTAAGCCGTGGAGCCATAAGGAATTTGGTTGAGGTACAGGCTGAGAATTTGTTTTTTGCTGTAGATTATCTCCACAAAAAAAGTGAGTGCAAATTCCCGGATTTTCCGTTTTACCGTTCGCTCGGGGGACAATAATTCGTTTTTAACGAGTTGTTGAGTCAGAGTTGAGCCTCCCTGGAGCTTTCTTTTAAAGATAGTATTGAAAGCTGCCCGGGTTATCCCGGCTATTGAAAAACCGTGGTGTTTATAAAAATCTTTATCTTCAATTGAGATTGTTGCATCAATAACGTATTTGGGAAGCTCATCGATTTCAATAGGAGTGCTTCGTTTATCGCCGTAGATTTCGTAGATTAGTTTACCATTTCTGTCGTATAGC
This sequence comes from Candidatus Woesebacteria bacterium RIFCSPLOWO2_01_FULL_39_23, assembly GCA_001793095.1. Classification (GTDB taxonomy): domain Bacteria; phylum Patescibacteriota; class Microgenomatia; order UBA8517; family UBA8517; genus HO2-FULL-38-9. Next base: position 30,180 of record MGHG01000005.1, on the reverse strand, counting down.
TTTGAGGAGACGGGGACTTTACTTTGCATTAGTTTCGTCGGAAGCGGGACCCCCCAAAAAAGCCAAACAAAAAAACCTGTTAACGCGATTACTATTAATGCAATTGCAAATATTCTCCTTTTAGAAATTCCGCGTTTTGTCTTTTTCTTAGATGAGGATTTAATTTTTTCAACCTTTGATAGCTTTTTTAGATATTTTTTTGCTTTTTTCTTTTTAGACATAAAATTTTTGTTTGTCGTTAGTAATTATAGCAGCATTCAAGAAAACTCCGGGCTTTCATCCCCAGAGTATAACTCAAGTATGATATTATGCTCTTTTTTTGCCTGGTTCGAAAGAATTTGATACCATGAGAAAGACATGGAGAATAATTTGGAAACGAAACCTTGGTGGGGCTATATTCACGAGGACCTGCGAGAGCTTCTTACGCAATCAGTGCTTCTAATTACTACAGCCAGAAGATGGGAAAGCGAACTAAGCCGAAGCTATGGTAGGGGTTCTATTAAAAGGACTAAATTCCATGACTATGCTTTCGCGGTTTTTCCGGCGGCAAAAGCATATGAAGGCTTTTTAAAAACATTGTTTTTAGATTTAGATTTTATTAGAGAGGATGATTATTATGGTAAACATTTTAGAGTAGGGAAGGCTCTTAATCCATCGCTTGAGAAAGAATATAGGGATCGAGAAAGTGTTTATGACAAAATTGTGGAATTTTCTAAAGATAAAGTATTAGCAGATAATCTGTGGCAAACCTGGAAAGAGTGCCGGAATCTCCTTTTTCATTGGTTCCCAAATGAAAAAAACGCGATCAGCCTTCCTGAGGCGGAGGAAAAAATAAATATGGTAATTGCGTCTATCGATTTCGCTTATCGGGAATGTAAGATAAATAGGACAAGCAACAAAGTGCAAAGAACATAGTAAAATTTCCTTATGTCTAAAAAGAAACCTCTCATTAAGAATGTAATTTTATTTTCGGTTTATTTATTAATCGTTTGGGGCGTCTATCGCTCAAACTTTAACTTACCGGAGCCAATTGACGAGTTGTTAGTAAAACCGATTCTCTGGCTGGCTCCAATCATATATTTACTAAAGCGAGAACATGCTTCAGTTTCTTCACTGGGTGTAACTTTTAAAAATTTATTTCCTTCGCTTTATTTTGCATTAGCTCTTGGGGCTGGTTTCGGAATTGCCGGGTTAATTGTGAGTTTCATTAAATATCGAGGCTTTGACTTTACCGCAAATATCGGAAATTATCCGTTTTTTTACGGTCTGGCTATTTCTTGCATAACGGCGACGGTTGAGGAGACGACTTTCAGGGGTTATATCTTCAACAGGCTGTTAACTATCTTGAAGAAGGAGTGGGCGGCTAATTGTGTAACCAGCTTGATTTGGGCTGCCATGCATGTCCCGGTAGCGGTATTTTTGTGGAAACTAGCCTTACCTTCGGCTGCAATTTATCTGGGTTTGATTTTTCTCTTCGGAGTCGGATCCGCTTTTGTCTTTGCGAGAACAAAAAATATTGCCTCATCAATTCTCCTGCATGTTCTCTGGGAATGGCCAGTAATTCTTTTCAGATAATCAGAATACTCTGAAAAATCGGAGATTCAGATAGTCTGATAGACCGATGATTTTACCTAATCGGAGTGTCTGATATTCAGATTCCCCGAGTATTCTGAGTTTTCTGTTTCTCCGAATGAGACTATCTGATTCCTTGACTTAAGAAGAGCACGGATTTAAGATAAACTACCTCAATGTGGCGCAAGATTATTTTTGTTGTAGCAACGCTTTTTTTTGCTTTTGGGATACTATTTATATCAATACTTCGTACAGCCTCTGTTAAGTATGAATTTGGCCAGGGAAAAGGTTTAGATCTGAATATGGTATCAGGTAATAAGTCTTATTCAATTATTTATTACTTAGCCTACCCCGGGAAGGTTTTGCCTGATAGTCCGCTTTGGAGAATTAAAGCTGCTAGGGACAGGGTTTGGTTATTATTGACGACGAATAAAACAAAAAAAATAGAGCTTCTTCTTTTGTTTTCCGATAAAAGGTTGGGGGCAAGCAAGATCCTGTTCGATAAGGGAAAACCCGAAGTTGCATATTCAACTTTGACAAAAGGCGAGAAGTACATGGAAGAAGCATCAATCGAAGAGGAGAAAATCAGGAAAGAGGGAGTAGATACTACAGAACTTGTGAAAAGACTCGCGAATGCATCCCTTAAGCATTATGAGGTGATTGACGCAATTCTGGCAACGGCACCGGAAGATGCAATTGCGGGGTTAAAAGTTACCCAGAACATTTCAACAAAAGTATACGAGAGGTCACGTAACGCACTTCTGGAAAAGGGAATCGCCCCCCCGGATAATCCCTTTAATTGGCAATAATTTTTATTATTGAATAATTATTATTGGATGTGTGGATTCAGTCCCAACTCTACCCCATAATAATCCTGCAAATTCTTCATTTAATGTTCAATTTTTAGCTTCACAACATGCGGCAGTTGATATTTTTTGACATATATATTACTAGTTGACTATTCAATATCTGGTGGTTAAATAGTCTCTAGACACTAGGGGTAGTGATATTTGTTTTCATCTATGAAAATATGAAATGTCCGTTTTGTGCAGCCAGGGATACTCAAGTACTCGAATCAAGAACCGTAGACGAGGGGAAATCAATAAGAAGAAGGCGAGAATGTCTTAAGTGTAAAAAACGTTTTACAACTTACGAAAAAGTTGGAGGGTCCGCTCTCTGGGTAATAAAAAAAGACGGCAGAAGAGAGTCGTTTGACAAAGAGAAAGTAAAAAGAGGGGTTCTTAGAGCAGTCGAAAAAAGACCAATTTCAATGGATTTTATTAACGATTTGGTCGAGAGTGTCGAAAGAGAGATGCTAAGAAGCCAGAAAGAAGAGGTCAGCAGTAAATCGATAGGGAAGGCAGTATTAAAGAGGCTTAGAAGGATAGACAAAGTAGCTTGGCTTAGATTTGCAAGTGTCTATTTGCAGTTTGAAGATTTAGAAGATTTCGCTAAGGCGATAAAAGAATAAGAATAATATGTCCAAAAAAATTAAAAAAATTAAAAGCAACGGCCACTCGGAACTTAGTTTAGAGCATCTTAACTTTCCTACGTACGGGGAACTCGTCGAGAAATTGCATAAAAAACTTGGAAAAAGGCCTGATGTACCTTCCGATTTGCCCAAGGGAGAATGGACTGAGCAGTCTTTAAGGGTTCTCAGTGAGAGATATCTGCGCAGGAATGAGGATGGACAAGTTATCGAAACTCCCGAAGAGTTATGTTGGCGGGTTGCTTGGGATATCGCATCGGCTGAGGTTTGTTGGGGTAAAACAAAAAGTGAGGTTTTAACAACTGCACGCAGGTTTTACAATCTTCTGGTAACTCATGAATTTCTCCCGAATTCTCCGACCCTGATGAATGCGGGAACGGGTAACGGTCTACAATATTCTGCTTGTTTTGTTCTTCCTGTTGAAGATTCGCTAGTTGGTATTTTTGACGCTATTAAATATCAGGCTTTGATACACCAAACGGGAGGGGGAACGGGTTTTGCTTTCAGTCGATTACGGCCGCATGGAGAAATAGTGCGGTCAAGCCGAGGAATTGCCTCAGGCCCCGTGTCTTTTATGAAGATATTTGACGCTGCGACAAACGAAATAAAACAGGGTGGTAAAAGGCGTGGGGCAAATATGGGAATATTAAGAGTTGATCATCCGGATATTCTTGAATTCATTCATTGTAAGGAAGAAGGAGGAATTACCAATTTCAATATATCTGTTGCAATTACTGATGCCTTTATGGAGGCTCTCAAAAACGATAGTGAATACGACCTTATTGCACCCAAAAAGGATGACAAAGGTGTAAGCTTACGAGTTGTCGGAAAGCTCTCTGCTCGAAAGGTTTGGGATGAAATCGCCGAAGGAGCTTGGAAAACCGGCGATCCTGGATTAATTTTTCTGGATAGGATAAATAAAGGTTCAGCAAATCCGGTTCCGCCACTCGGTCCGGTTGAGTCAACCAACCCCTGTGGTGAGCAACCTCTTTATCCGTATGATTCATGTAATTTAGGTAGTATTTTTCTTCAGAAGTTTGTAGTTGATAATAACGGCGAAAAGTCTATTGATTGGGAAAAGTTGAAAGAAGTTGCGAGAGTCTCAACACGATTTCTTGATGACGTAATTGAAATGAATCCGTATCCCTTGAAAGAGATTCGCCAGACATCTTTGGCTATTAGACGTATTGGTCTTGGAGTTGGGGGATGGGCGGATTTACTGGTTGAGTTGGGGATTCCTTATGATTCGGAAGAAGCCTTAACGCTTGGGGAAAAAATTATGAAAGTTATTGAGACAGAGTCTGTTGCCGCCACTCACGAGTTGGCAAAGGACCGCGGGCCATTTCCGCTCTGGGGAGTTAGTATTTATAAAAATGGAAAACCGCGAAGAAATTCGACCGTTACAACTATTGCCCCGACAGGTTCGATTTCAATACTGGCAGGAGCGAGTAGCGGCATCGAACCCCTATTTGCAATTGCATACCAGCATATTGTTAAAGATAAAAGTCTGGATAGAACCCTGACGTTTGTAAATCCAAAGTTTGAAGAGGTAGCGAAAAGAAGAGGCTTTTGGACGGATGAGTTAAAAAGAAAAATCGGCGAACATGGAGTTGTAAGAGAAGTTGACGGGGTGCCGGATGACGTCAAGAGAGTCTTTGGTACTGCCCACGAAATTAACCACGATTGGCATATCAGGCACCAGGCAGCATTCCAGAAATATACGGAAAATGCCGTGAGTAAGACTATTAATATGAGAAATGAAACCAATGTATCGGATATAAAAGAGGCATATCTATTGGCTTGGGAGACGGATTGTAAGGGAGTAACTGTTTTCAGAGATGGCTGCAAAGCCGCTCAAGTTCTTAATTTAGGAATTAATGACAAAAAGAAGAAGGAATTACCTAAAGAGTCAACTATTAGTAGGCCATTTAAGGTTACAGGTGCAACTTATCGGCTTAATACGCCTGTTGGAACTGCTTTTGTGACAATAAATCAAGACGAGAAGCAGGAACCCTTAGAACTTTTTGTCAACGTAGGAAAAGCCGGAAGCGATGTTGCAGCAATGTCGGAAGCCTTAGGCAGAACAATATCAACGGCACTACGTTTTAGAAGTGATCTTAGGCCGGTTGATCGGGCAAAAGAGATTGCTCTCCAGCTAGCCGGTATTGGAGGGAGACGGTCCGTGGGTTTTGGGCCTAATAAAGTATTGTCACTCCCGGATGCTATCGCAATGGCACTTTCGCTTCATTTTGGCTTCAGAATTAATGGCTTTCTCAAGGGACGGGAGGGTTACGAAAATGTAAAACCGGATGAAATTGACAATAATCACAAAACGGAGGGGGATGGTAAGAGTTACTTAGTTACAAACGGGAACGGAGGAATAAACACGAATGGGGTAACGAACTTTAGTCTTCATCCTGGGGGAGTTGCAGAAGTGCAAGAAAATATGTCTGCAAACCAACTTAGCCTTGCGGATATTAAGGGTGTTGGAGATATCTGCCCATCCTGCGGTGCAAGTGCATTGGTTTATGAGGAAGGCTGCTCCAAATGCCAAGCATGTGGATACTCGGAATGTTAATACCATCATGACGCAAACTGCAAAAAAGGTAATTAAACTTTCCGGTCAGAAGGAAATGTTTTCAGTTGAGAAGATCACGGAAAGTATTTGGATGGCTGCGCAAAAAGTAGGCGGTAATGATAAAAACTTGGCACTCGAGTTGGGAGAATTGGTAAAGGAGACTTTAGAGATAAGATATCCGAATGGTGAAAGTATTAAAACGACTGAAATTGGCGAGCTTGTAGAAAAAGTCTTGATTGAACGAGGTCACGCAAAAACTGCCAAGGAGTTTATCCGCTTTCGTGAGAATAAGAAACACGCCCGGCAGGATAAGGAATCTCTTGGAGTAAAAGACGATATTGGGCTTTCCTATAATACGTTATACATATTAAAGCAAAGATACCTCAGTAGAAATGAAAAGGGAGAAATTATCGAAACTCCCGGCGGAATGTTTGACAGAGTTGCCAGATTTTTAGCAAGTGTTGAAAAGGGTAAGAAAAATCAGGATATGTGGTACAAGAAATTTTATGATGTCATGATAAATTTTGAATTCCACCCGGGAACCAGGCCTCTGGCAAATGCAGGCAAGAAGGCCGCTCAGCTCGGGAATTGTTTTGTCTGGCCGGTGGAAGATGATATTAATTTTATTTTTAAGATTCTCCATCAATCGACTCTTATTAAAAAACATGGCGGAGGATGCGGCTACAACTTTTCTAATGTCAGACCTGAGGGGGATGTTGTAGGGGGTATTCCGGATCTTGCAGCAGGACCGGTTAAGATAATCGAGATGTTTGACTTGATGACGTCGCTTTTCCGTCAGGAGGGCAGATATGAATCCGGCAATATGGCGGTTCTCAACGCTGACCATGCGGATATCTTTAATTTTATTGCAGCAAAACAAAATGACGGCTATTTAAGTAAAACCAATATCTCGGTCGGTATTACCGATGCTTTTATGCAAGCTGCATTGAAGGGCAAAGACTGGAAACTAGTTAACCCAAGAACTAACGAGGTAGTAAATACTGTCAAGGCAAGCTCGATTTTGGAGCTCATGGCAACGATGGCTTGGCAAACAGGAGATCCGGGAATACTTAATCTTTCAGCAATTAATAAAGGCACGCAATTCGGGAATCCGTTATTGGCCAAAAAAGGTCCGATATTAGCTACTAATGTGTGCGGTGAGATTCCCCAGTATCCTTATGAATCATGTAATTTGGGGTATGTTAATTTCGTTAAGTTTGTCAATCCTGAAGCTCGTACCTTCGATTTTGACAAATTGACAAGCGTTATGGTAATTGCCACGAGATTAATGGATAACGTGATTGACGCCTCATGGTTTCCGGTTACGGAGGTCACTGAATCGGTGAGAGCGCACAGAAGAATAGGAATTGGCTGTGTCGGATGGGCTGAAGCTCTTACGATACTTGGAATTCCATATGACTCCAAGGAAGCTTTTGACTTAGCTGAGCATGTAACAAAAACGATGTACGAGGCAGCATTTGAAGCTTCATGCAAGCTTGCTAAAGAAAAAGGTCCGTTTCCTTTAGTCAAAGACTCAATATGGGCAAAAAGAGCGAAAAAACCCAGAAATGTTGCTCTCCTTACTTTTCCTCCAAGCTCCGGAAATGCCGTTATCTGCGAAACTTCTTTTGGAATTGAACCCTATTTTGCACTTGCCTATGAACAAAATGTACTTGATGGCATGCATCTTCGAACTGTGGTGCCTCTTTTTGTGAAGAAGCTACAAGAGCGGGGAATATATTCGGATGCATTAATACAAATGGTTATCGATCATCATGGGAGTATCCAAAATATACAAGAAATTCCCGCCGATATTAGGCGGATTTTCAAAGTGGCTCACGATATAAATTGGAGGGATCATATAAAAATGCAGGCAGCTTTCCAGAGGTGGACAGATAACGCGATTACAAAAACGATAAATATGCCCGCTTCGGCAACTCCTAAAGATATTCAGGAAGCTTATGTGCTAGCCTGGAAGCTTGGTTGTAAAGGACTGACTGTTTATCGCGATAGAACAAAGAACGATCAAGTGTTTGAATTCGGGGGAAGAAAAAATCCGCCAGCCGGCGGAGTAAATATTTGTCCTAACTGTAGTGGTAAACTGATTAGAGACAGAAAATGTCTTAAGTGTAAAAAATGCGGGTATTCGACCTGCGAACTTTAACAATACGGAGATATTAGGATATTGGGATATAAAGATATTAAGAGAATTGGATTGGATTTTCTCCTGATATCTCAATATCGGATCGCTTAATATCTTGCATTGAGGGTCTTTAGATGTGACTGGAGCTGTTATGCTGGCAGAACCACCAGAACTTCTGGAAATGCCCTGCCTAGCGGGGACGCTTGACCACACAATGGCTTCGGCCACGTCTAAAGGAACTTCAAATTGATAAAGATAACACATAATTCTTACTACCACGCTACAGGGTGTGGTAGTAACGGAGTGAGGAACCTCTTTTGACTCAATTAATGATTTGTTATACAATTTTCTAACCTCAGAGCTATAAGATATATCGAGGTAAATGAAATGGGAGTTGAAACCGGATTTGATCATCAAAAGATAGAGAGACGCCGCGAAGATATGGTAGAAGTCGTTGTGGTAACTCCAAATGGCAGGAAAGATATTGTGGAAAGTAGTAAAGGTTGGATACATCGTGAGCTGCTTGATTATTTAAAATTCTTTATGCAAGTAAAAGGCTATAAAAATTCAGACCCTAGAATAACAGAAGATTCTTCGAAGTTGTTTGATATGTCTCATAAGAAACGAGAGTTGGGTTTTTCCTGGACAGAAATAGAAAACGCGCAAGTATTAGGTGAGATTGTAGCTGGTTCGATTAAGTCGAAAAGAAATGCTGAAGTTATTTATCGAGAATTTCACCACTCCGAACCCAAAATTGATTAAATATACTGTTAACAATTTAACCTATGTCCATTTATACAAAGAAAGGGGATCGGGGGGAGACGGGAATATATAGAAAAGTTGAGGGGAAATCCGTAAGACTTCCAAAATCCGCGCCTCTTATTTCTGCAATCGGAGCCGTTGACGAATTGAATAGTTATTTGGGAATCGTTTCCGCTTTTAGTGAGGGTTTGCCTCTGGTGAAAAAAGAAATCGAAAGAATGCAGATCAACCTTTTAAATATAGGCTCTATTCTTGCTGGATCCGATCTTAAATTTTCTAAAAGCCAAACAACTCATTTAGAGAAGCTTATAGATCTGCTTGACACAGAAATTCCACCATTAACAAATTTTATACTCCCGGGCGGATCCAAAACCGCATCACTGTTTCAATTTGCCAGAGCATTATCTAGACGAGCGGAAAGGGAGGTAGTAGCTTATTCCGAGTCTGGAAAGGTAAAACCTTCCATATTAACTTATCTTAACCGTTTATCAGATTCTCTTTACACTTTTGCTAGGTGGGCTAATTTACAAGAAGGTGGAAAGGAAATAATTTGGATTGTGAAAAAGAGATAGGATGCTGAAACAAGTTCAGCATGACTCCAGGTACTATTAAGAAATTTCGCCATTTGCTAAAATGGTATTACTATGGCAGATGTTGAACGGGGTGTTACATCCAAGGAGGAATTAGTAACGGAGCGACCCACAGAGATTCCGCCGGAGGTAGAACAAGGGCTTGGTGTAAAAACACGGCGTGATGACTTTACTGCGCAAGTAACCGATGACTCGGGGAAACCCTTAATTCGAACACCGAAAACCCAGCAGGTTACTATTCAAATTCCGGCATCTCAAACACAACTTACTGCCTGGACTAAAGGATCTGCCGATGATGCCTTGACATGGTTTGCAGTATTTTGGATTAGACTTATTCAAAAGGCAGTTCATTTTGGCTGGCGGATGATTAAAAGTGGAGGAAGCATGAATGATTGACGTTAATCTTATTTTTGTAATTTTGTTTTTTGTATCGATTTTTATTTTTATAATTGCCGCGATTTCAATCTATGCTTACACGAAGTTTCGTTATAGAGGAAGGGAGGAAAGATCGGTTGATTCCGTTTTACTTCAGGTTGCTGTCCATAAAAATAACGAAGTCAAAATCGATGCAATGGAACAACTGTTTGCTTCCCTCTTCGCGATTAAAAAGGGAGGTTGGAAGCAGAAGTATTCATTCCAGCCGAATGTTTCTTTTGAGATTGTAGCTAAGAAAGAAGATATCAGATTCTATATATGGACACCAAAAGAATTTCAGGATTTGGTCGAGAAACAGATTCACGGAGCCTATACAGACGCCGATATTGTCGAAGTTCAGGAATATAATATTTTTACCGAAGACGGGAAGGTTGCTTATAAAGCTTTTCAACTGGCGAAAGATAATTATTACCCCTTGAAAACTTTTAGAGAGTTGGCTACCGATCCGCTTTCTTCGCTTACTTCGGCATTGGCGAAAATGGGTGAAGGTGAGTCTGCCGCAATTCAGATACTACTGACACCGGTTGATTTGTTATGGCAAAAATCCGGGTCAACTTTCGTATCAAATATTAAAAAACAGGAGTCGGACCCACAAAAAGCGAAATTTTCAGTTCCTGCAAAGACGCTAGAGGCAATCGAAAACAAAGTCAGTAAGGTTGGGTTTGAAACATCAGTTAGGGTAGTTGTTGTTTCAAGGGATGAAAATTCAGCTAAGGCGCATTTAGCAAATATTAGCAGCACTTTTGCCCAGCTCTCGAGTGATTTAAATAATCTCAAGAGTCGAACTATCCGCCAAAAAGGTGCTTTCATCGAAGATTTTATTTACCGTTATCAACCGATGTTTCACCTTTGGGGAAATAGACGAACGATCTTGAATTCTGAGGAGCTTGCAACAATTTACCATTTCCCAAATAAACAGATAACAACACCCCATATTCATTGGGTATACGCAAAAACGGCACCCGCGCCTCAGGAAATTCCGTCAGAAGGTCTTTATTTTGGTATGAGTACCTATAGAGGCGTCAGGAGGCCGGTTTATATACGGGAAGATGACAGAAGAAGACATATTTATATTATCGGTAAGACGGGTACCGGTAAAACCGAGCTGGAGAAGCAAATGATTATGCAGGATATTAATGAGGGGAAGGGACTGTGCTACATGGATCCGCACGGTGATGCAATTGAGGATCTGCTAAAAAGAATTCCGCCCGAGCGTGCTGAAGACGTAATTTACTTCAATCCCGCCGACACCGAACGCCCGATGGGACTTAATCTTTTAGAGGCAAGGACCGAAGATCAAAAGCATTTTGCAGCAACGGCAGTTATTAATATGATGTATAAACTTTTCGATCCCTATAAAACCGGTATTGTCGGTCCTCGCTTTGAGCACGCTGTCAGAAATGCAATGTTGACTGTTATGTGCGATGAGGGAGCAACGTTCGTTGAGGTTATGAGAGCCCTCACTGATGCGCGCTATGTACAGGAGCTGTTGCCTAAGGTAACAGACCCTATTATCAGACGGTACTGGACTGATCAAATTGCTCAAACGGCAGACTTCCATAAATCTGAAGTTTTGGATTATATTGTTTCGAAATTCGGCCGCTTTGTAACAAATAGGATGATCAGAAATATCATAGGCCAATCCCAATCTTCATTTTCTTTCAGAGACGTAATGGATAAGGGTAAAATTCTTTTCATCAATTTATCCAAAGGTGAAATAGGGGAGGAAAACTCGAGTTTCTTAGGACTCATATTGGTTCCCAGGATTCTGATGGCGGCCATGAGTCGGGCAGATGTTCCTGAGGATCAGAGGCGCGATTTTTATTTATATGTCGATGAGTTCCAGAACTTTGCTACTCCTGACTTTGCCCAAATTCTTTCTGAGGCAAGAAAATACAGACTGAACTTAACCGTTGCCAACCAATTTATAGGTCAGGTTGAAGAAGAGGTGAAAAATGCGGTGTTCGGGAATGTCGGTACTATTATTTCCTTCAGAGTTGGCGTAACTGACGCAAATTATCTGGCTCATGAGTATAGCCCTGTTTTTGGAGAAGACGATCTTCTTAATATCGAAAAGTTTCATGCTTATATTAAAACAACGGTCAACAATGAGCCAGTTCCGCCTTTTTCGATGGATGTAACTAAAGATCTTGCTAAAGAAAAGAAGAAGGATAATCCGAAAATTGCTGACATAATAAAGGAAATGAGCAAGCTTAATTATGGACGGGATCTGCGTTTGGTTGAAGCGGAAATATCAAGAAGAGCAAAGCTCTGACAGGTAGAACACGTATTACAAGTAGATCAGGTAGAGCAGGAATAATATATGACGTATAAAAATATTTCCGGGTACAGAGATTTAATTGTATGGCAAGAAGCGAAGGAATTGACAATATTAGTTTACCGGTTAACAGAGAATTTTCCGAATAGCGAGCAATTTGGACTTAAATCTCAGATGAGAAGAGCAACTGTTTCAATAATGAGCCAAATTGCAGAGGGTTGGGTAAGAAGATCTATTAAAGATAAGCTTCGATATCTTGAGATAGCTGAGGGCTCCCTTCTTGAACTTGAAAGCCAAGGTGAAGTGGTGAAAGCGGTTAACTACTGGAGTAGTGATGAGTACGAAGAATTTGATAAACAGAGAGCTAAAGTTTCATTTCTTTTATATCGTTACAAAGACAAGATCGAAAGTTAATTTTCTTGTTCTACTTGTAGTACCTGTTCTACTTGAACTACTTAGTGGTAAATATAAACGTTATGGTTAAGAAACAGACTCGTGTTATACCCCTAAAATTCGAATACACCAACTGGCAGAGTGAAGTAGCCATTAGGCGGGTTCAACCTGTCAAGCTTTGGTATGGCAAGACCCAGTGGCATCCGAAAGAGCAATGGTTTCTAAAAGCTTTAGATTTGGAAAAGAATGAGGAACGTAACTTTGCAGTCAAGGATATAATTAAGTTTCTTTAACTTACCTTCTGTTATATAATATAGCTTCAGATAAAGCGAAATCTTGGGCTTGTAGCTCAATGGTAGAGCGCGACTCTTACATCGAACGTAGTGAGATGCAAGCTTGGCTTATAGCGGAATTTGGGGAGCCGTAGTTCACCGGCAGAACGCGATCCTTATAAGATCGATGTACTTGGTCCGACTCCAAGCGGCTCCACCAAATTTCGATATGTCGAAAATGAGATTTTTGTTATAATTAAGATGATAAAAACTTATTATGTCGGAAATAAAAAAGGAGCGGTTAGGCGAGCTTCCGGTAGATTATCGTATTCATATACCAAATATTAAAACGGGTGGGAACTTCGGTCCGATTGAAGATTCAAGAAAAATATTAGAAAGTTGGGCGGGAGATAACCCTTACAGAAGAAACCAACTTGAAGCAGACTTAAAGAGTGTATTTGATCCTGAACCACAAGGAAGAGGTACTAATCCAATTACTCCAACTTCGACTGGTACTGGATTAAGTAGAGAGGAAAAACGTCCTAGAGATTTACGCGAAAGCGATTAATTGGCAAGGAGAAGCCTCTACTTTATCGGATTATAGTTCTTCCAAAGTTTGTCCTTCGACTCCTTCGAGGGATTCGACTGCGCTCACCATCTGAGATCCACTCAGGATTACAAATCGCTGACTTCACCTTGGAATATTATAATTCTTCGAGGGTTTGTTTCTTGCCGGATTCTTTTATTTGAGCAAGTTCGAGGTAGCGCTCGGTGGTTGAAAGGCGTCTGTGGCCGGAAACTTTAGATAAAAAGACTAAATCGACACCCGCCTTAAGGTTTTGAACGACAAAAGTTGTTCTCAGATCATTTACCGAATAGCCTGCTATTTCGGCTCTTTGGAAATATCTATCAATTGCTGCGCGAACGTTTCTTATAGCCAGAGGTTTTGAATTCTTACTTACAAAAATATATTCGGAATCTCCTTTTGGCCTACCTTTGAGATACTGGTCTAGTGCTTGTTTGGCGGGATTATTAAGTGGAATTACACGCTCGAGCTGGGTCGCATATGCTCTGACTTTTAAGTTACTATCTTTAATATCATCAATTTTAAGGTTTGATACTTCGGAAATTCGGAGTCCTGTTTGGAGAATAAGCTCAATTATGGCTGCAACTCGCAAATCACCCCGGACAACATCTCTTAAAGCGCGGTATTCGAGGGGAGATAAAAACTTGGGATTAGAAATTTCGACTTTGGGGTGGGATACGTTTGAGGAAGGATCGTATGTTGCAAATTTGCCGTCAATAATCCATCTGAAAAAGGTTTTAATTGCGTTTAGCTTCCTTGAAACGGATTTTGGGGTATATTTCTGGGTTAAGAGAGAATCTCTAAAGGCTTCTATATCTTCAGATTTAACTTGATCACTGGTTACTTTACCTTTTTCTATTAGAAATGATACCAATTGTTCCAGATCTGCTCTATATGCGAGTATAGTAGAGGGGGAACGTTTTTTTTCTTCCAAATTCTTAATAAATTTGGGGAGCAGACTTTTTAAGGAATCTTGTACCATATATGCAGAACTTAAGCCTGAGAATTATCTATACCCTTTTTTAAAGGCTTATGGGCAGTATATTAACACATCTTTGCACAAGAGGTCAATACATTATAAGTCTATTTATGTAAGAATAATTACAAACTCTTGTTAGAATTATGTAAGGTGAATGATGTTGGATCTTGCTTTGAACTCGGAATAACCTAGCTTTAAGAAATTGAAATGAGCTGTAAAATTATAATATGAGATTCCAAAAATTCCTTTTTTACTTTTTGCTACTCTCGTTGGCGCTTTCATTCTACAAGAATATAGGTCGAGTGCAGGAGATCAAGAGAATGACTAAGGAAAAAGAAGAGAAAGTAAAGGCTTTAGAGGAAGAGGAAAAAGATCTTGAGAAAAAGTTGGAAGAGGTGAAAAGCGACGATTATATTGAGAAGCAGATAAGGGATAAATTAGGCTTAGCGAAAGAGGGGGAGATAGTGGTAGTTCTCCCACCACCCGAGGTTGTAAGGAAACTCGCTCCCAAAATTGAAGAGCAAGAGGACACCCTTCCCGATCCAAACTGGAAGAAATGGTTTCATCTTTTTGGCATATAAATAACAAACAATCCCGATTATTAGCTCTACGAGCCGAGTTTGGCTAAAACTGACCTGCCGGTAGGCAGGAAAGACGAGTGGGAAGAATGTGCTGGGATGGATTAAGTTATTTTTTCTGACGGTTCGATGAACTTACCATCTCTTGTAAGAACGAGTTTATTTTTATTTATTTCTCTTCTGATCTTTTTTAGTTGGTTAGAGGCTGAATTAGGAGTATAACCGGATGCTTCAGCAGCATCTTTTAGTTTTATCTTTCTTCCGGATTCCAGTGAGTCAAGATAGTAGTTAACTAATTTTAACCACTTCTCTTCATCTTCCTTCCTTCTGGCACCGTAAAGATCGTATTCGGATTTCATTGGGAGTAGTATAGCAGTTAATTCAAAATTGCTATGCAATTTTGAGAGGAGGAGCCGACTTGGTTAAGTGGACATTTCAATAGTAATTGAAATGGAGCGAATAAGTCGAGCTCCGACGGGCTCAGCACACATTCTCCTCGGCTCGCACTGAGCGAGCGAAGCGAGTCGAATGTGTTGCGGGGCTGGGAGTCGAACCCAGCCTGGAAGATTATGCTTAAAAATTTCTCCGGTTTCCCGGAGTATCGGACTATGTCTTTACCATTCTAAATATAGTTTAGGTATTTGGCGTATAGTCTCTACGGATTTCCTTCAATTTTATTCAGGATCTTTCCTCGGCGTTACCTTATGATTCCGCTTATACTTACCACTTAGGTTTCACCGATATAGTCGCGCACTATTTAGCGCACGATCACGTACTACATGGTACCGTGACCAAATTCACTCATAATAATTTCTTATCTGAGGGCCCAATTACTTCGAGCCTTCCGTGCAGCCGTACACTACCCCGCATGTATTGATATATTAATGAACGTTATGATTATAGCTGCTGTATAAAAAATAATCAAGAATAATACTTGACCGTATGGTACAATAATACTCGTATACATGGCAAAATCTCAGAAAAAAATTGAAGCTATAAATTTAAGAAAAAAAGGGTTAAGCATTAAATATATAGCAAAAAAATTAAATGTATCAACAAGTTCTGTTAGTCTTTGGACAAGGGATATTATTCTAACCCAAGAGCAATACAAAGTTTTAGAAAGTCATGCAAGAGATCCTCTATATGGTAAACGTTTAGATTATATAAATCATATAAAATTACAAACTAATAAGAAAGTTGAGGAGTTAAAACGAAAGGGGATTAACGAAGTTGGCTTATTGTCTAAAAGGGAGCTGTTTTTGGTGGGAATAGCTCTCTATTGGAGCGAGGGTTTTAAAAAAGATAGTCAGGCTGGATTTGCTAATTCAGATCCAACAATGATTAATTTGTTTTTGATATGGTTAAGTAAATGTTTTAATTATAACTATAACGATCTTACTGTACGTGTAACCCTTAATGACAGTCATCGATCTAGGATCAGAGAGATTGAAAGACATTGGTCTGACTTAACAAATATTCCACTTAATAATTTTAGAAAACCCTATTTTCAGAATGTGAAGTGGAAAAAAATATACGATCATCCCGATGAATATTATGGTTTATTACGAGTTAAAGTTCTTAAAAGTAAAGATTTTTTAAGGAAAATTCAAGGTTATATCGAAGGTTTGAGATTGCAAACACGATTGTAGTAAAATATAAACTCGACGCGCCAGTATAGCTCAGTGGTACTTGCCCGTAATGCTTACGCATAGTGTACTGCAGGCGGGGAGCGCATCATTCAGAGTTCAAGTTTGTCAGCGTAGCTCAGTGGTTAGAGCACTGCATTCATAACGCAGCGGCCGGTGGTTCGAATCCACCCGCTGACACAAGACAAATTTATAATCGTGAAGGGTTTCAGCCAAAGGCTGACCCTTCTGAAATCGCAGCTAGAGGCGTGAACGAATAGTTCCTGAAGCCGAAAGCTAAGATTAGTAGGTCGATCCCAATCGCTGGCACTCATGGTGATGAATTTAATAAGAAAGATTGCAGGAAGGGGAGGGGAAGTAAGACTTGTGGAGAAATATCATCTTCACAGGATCGGAATTATAAGTAGTAAAGAAAGAATAGTTCAACGCCTACCTTCGGAAGTTGGGAAAAGTGAAGTTGTTATAATAGAGACCTCAGTGAAAATAGAACCCACAAAGTTAAACAAGAAGTAAATTAAAACTTTTTTCTTCCCTTTAGCTTCGAAACATCGTGTTATAATATCTTTCTATGACGCCCGAGAAGTCGAAACTCGAACAAGAGAGTGACCTAATTTTTAAAAGACTTCGGGAGTTTTATGACCTACCAGTGGGAACGGTATTTATTGGTAATTACAGGCGAGGTGTAACTAAAGACGGCAGAATAATCTCTAATGCTGAAGATACTGCAGAGCGGGTAGCGGGTAAATTGAAAGCAGAACAGAGCCCGGATGATCTATATATTATAGTTGAACTGGACAACACTTTTACGAATAAGGGTAAACCTGCAGGTCCGGGAACAAAAGCAATAGTGAAAATACCAAAGATTGAATAGAGAGAATAAAGCTTATTTCTTCTTTTTGGCTTCTTATCAAATAGTTATTTTAATTATATAATTACCTCTATTGTTACAGATTTATGCTAAGTAAAGAAGCTCAAGAACTAGCTATTCAGGCCTTAGGAGGTATTCCAACCGAAAACCTGTCAGAAAAAAATAGGAATAGGAGATTGGCTATTGCTAGGCCGTTAGTGTTCGGATCAAACGGCGATGGATTTATGCCTGTTAGGGGTGTTGATGGTAGTGTAGTTTCAAGCATTGAGGTTACTGATGAATATTTAATGAACGTTCTTAATAAGATCGAATAGTATTTTCTTCCCTTTAGCTTCGATTTGCTTTTTAATTTTTGTTTTGATATCATTCATTCATAATTTAATAAATCCTTTGATCCAGAGGGTTGGAACTGGGTCGTCCGCCTACGCGTAAAGCTAAGGCGAGACAAGGAGCGCAAAAATATGCGACGGAGGCGAAACCGTAATAAGACTGCAACGAGTGTCGTAACGTTTACATTGAATGTAATCGAAGTGGAGCTCGTCAAGAATAAGGTTTGCTTATTTAAGATGAGTCCCGATTTGATCGGGATTTTTTGTGTACCTTGAGTTCTTAAAATAGTACACAACCCTCCGATAATTTTGGCACGAAGCGTGTTTGAATAAAACTTAAAAGCTGAGTGCGAAAATAAGGAGGGTAACTGGAATAAGTCGACAAAACAGGGTGGCACACCCAGAAGGCTATAGTCTTGAGCAAAGTCGAAAGGGCCCTTGTAAGATCATCATTTTTTGGTGGTTTTGCAAGGGCTCTATTTGTTGTTTAACAAGATTTTACTACATCACTACGTAGTAGTGTAGTAAAACAGAGAGTAAATATGGGAAAACAAGAATTAGATCAATTTAGAGGGATTGTAGGGAAAGGAGCCTCTAGTTCTGAGTCTGTCACAGGGTCCAAGATCCTGAGTGCAGCCGAAGGACGGGGGTTAGTTTGGCTCGAAATCTTCAGTGAAGCTCGATTTAGAGGGTGTTACAACGACTTTGCCTTATAGGAATTATTATCGAGGCAGAAATGGCCTAGTTGCTAAATATATAGCTAATTACTTTGGTGTAGATTATGTTGATGAAAAAGAAGAAATTGATAAAAATAACATGAACGTATACTATGTCCCGCCCGTAACTCAAGTTAGAGGACTTTCTCACTTAAAAGGTATAAATGATAAAAATGATTTCTATGGATTATTAATTGACAAAATAGGTCATGTACATAAAGCAATTCTTCATAAAACAAATACAGTAAATACACCCGATTTTTACTCGGTTAATTTTTCTAAGATAGTGGAAGATTTGGTTTTACCTGGTGTTACGGTTTTTTCGAAAGAGGGTATAGAAAAAGCATACAAAGAGATTGGGTATGTATCTCGAGCTGTTAGGATAAAAATTCCCAATGAGTCAGATGGTAGGGACCAGTTTACTGTAGAGAACCAAACGGAATTAAGAACTGTAATAAATAAATTACAAGAGGAAAAAATATCTACAGAAGGACTCGTGTTAGAGGTAAATTTGTATGACCAAAATACAATCTCCGTTGGTTACTGTGATTTGCAAGGGGAAAGATATAGCTTTCTCGCTCTTCAAAAGAATGATGTTGCTCCGGAGGATGGCAGAGATAGATATATGGGGGCAAAAATTAGAGTTGTTCGGGGAAATATTAGTAATTTGTCAGCAATTGCTAATAATAGAAACGAAGAAATTGCTATTATAAAATCACAAAAATTTGATCAGTTTTATTCCTATTTCAATCCATCAATATCAAGAATCAGTTATGATTGTTTGTTTGGAAAGACAAGCAAGGAGGATTCGCTAAGCGGAATTACGGATATTACTGGAAGACTTGGTGGAACATGTCCGGCACTTATCATGGCTGCCTGTGAATTTAAAACTCACAACGAACTTTCTAAAATTGAAGCCGAAGTAACTTTAAACTATAATCCTCAATCTACTGAAATTGAAGGAGAAAAAGATGCCGTTAGATTTATTGATTTACCATCTCTAAGACTAACGGCGAGAATAAATAAGAAAGGATGATTATGAATAAAATTCAATTTGTTACTGGTTTACACGGAGATGAAAAACTTCCCATAATTGCGCTTGCAAGTATAAACGAGGAACAAGTGGTTGCCAATACTTTAGCATTAGCAAAAAATGTAAGATTTATTGAAAAAGATTTGAATGCTTCTTTTGGTACTTCGGGTATGTCCTATGAGGAAAGACTGGCAAAAAAATTAGTTAGAAGATTAGATAAAAATAAATTAGTAATAGACTTGCATACAAATCAATCAATGAATGAAGCTTTTGTCATTGTTGTAGACAAAAAAATGATACCATTTGCCTCAACGCTGGGAATTCCGAAAATTGTATTTATGAAATATAACATTAAGAAAGGCTATTCACTTATAGATTATTTTGCTGGGGTGTCTGTTGAGGTAGGAAAGCATTTTTCTTTCAAGTCCATTAAAAATACAATACGAATAGTTAGCAATTTAAATAAACCGAGCGTAAAGAGAGTTACATTATATGAAGTTTTTGGTAAGATTGATAAACAAGGTAAGTATAAAAACTTTATTAAATGTCGCGAGGGATTTATCCCACTTTTTGCAGGAAAAAACTCATATAATTGTTATGGATTAAAAGCGAGAATAATTAAACAGTTATGAAAGACAATATTAGAACAAATACCCGAAAGCGTGTTCTGTCGGGGATTAGAGCCAATTCGAGGCTGCATCTAGGTAATTACCTTGGTGCAATCAAGGGCATGCTAGCATTGCAGGAAAATCCTGATTTTGAAACCTTTTATATGGTTGCTGATCTCCACTCGATAAACGTTCCCTATAAGCCCGAGGATTTAAAGAAAAATATCAGGCACGTTGTGTTGGATTATTTAGCCGCCGGGCTTGATCCGTCAAAGTCTACAATATTTGTCCAATCCCATATTCCAGAGCATATCGAGTTATCATATCTTTTTGCAACAGAACTGACAGTTGCAAGAATGCTGCATTTACCGACTTATAAAGAGAAGATAAAACAGTATCCGGATGACGTAAATATGGCGCTTTTGTACTATCCGGTTTTAATGGCTTCGGATATTTTAATTTACAAGGCTAATGCAGTACCCGTTGGTGACGACCAGCTTCCACATTTGGAAGTCACGCGCGAGGTGGCAAGAAAGATGAATGAGAAGTATGAGTTAGATTTTCCCGAACCCGATCAGTTTAAAACTGAAGGTCACTATGTACCCTCACTAACAGGGGAGGGAAAGATGAGTAAGAGCGTCGAGGGAAGCTATATACTTTTAAGTGATACACAAAACGAGATACGAGAGAAGTTAGCTAAGGTTCCGACGGATTCTGGAAGAGGAGATAAAATCCCCGAAACAGGAGGAGTTGCAAGTTTATTTGCATTAGTTGAACTTTTCGAAACGATAGAAAAGAAAGAAGATTATAAGAAGCAATATACTTCTGATGGAATAAAATATTCCGAATTAAAGTCGGAACTTGCTGAAGCGATTTATAAAGAACTGGGACCGATACAAAAAAGACGCACTGAGCTGGAAAAGGACGAGTTTTATGTTGACAATGTGATTCAGGAAAGTGCAAAGAAAGCTCGGGATATCGCAGGTCAAACCTTAAAAGAGGTTAAAGAAAAGATGGGACTCCTTTAAAGAATTGACAATAAGTTTCTCCTATAATAATATATCAAACATGGTTGAGAGAGTAATAAAAACTAAGACAGAGGGTGCAGGAAAAATTGTAATCAATAGTTTATTAAAACGAGCAGTAATAAAAGATGCCCGGGGAGGAATTAGAGTCGATGGCGTAGATCTAGAATCAAGCGAAGTAGGTAATGTTTTGCGCTTGATTATTAAAGGTACAGATGGTTTAGTTTCAAGAGATATTAAAAGAACATTAGAAAATCTTACTAGACCTCCTCACACACTAAGCGATAATTTCGTTTTGAGCATAAGGAATGGAGTTAGAAAACCGAATCAACGGTAAATATCTTCTTTAATAAAGTTAATTAATTAGTTATATTTACTTCAGTGTGTCAGATATAAGTATTGGTGAATTCCAAAAATTAGATATCAGAATAGGAACTGTCGTTAAGGCTGAAGTGCCGGAATGGAGCCATTGGGTAATGAAACTTACCGTAGATATAGGGCCTCTAGAGAACGATCCTTCGACTCACCCTGCTCGCTTTGGACGACAAAAAAATACAATTGTCGTATTTTCAGGAATAATGAAGTTTTATAAACCCCAGGATTTGGAAGGGAAGCAGTTTCCTTTTATTATTAATTTGGAACCGAAAAAGATCGGTCCGGAGGGTGATATAAGCGAGGGCATGATGCTGATGGTTGTAGAAAAGGATGACCCGCCTGGCGGCGAGGC
This sequence comes from Candidatus Woesebacteria bacterium RIFCSPLOWO2_01_FULL_39_23, assembly GCA_001793095.1. Classification (GTDB taxonomy): domain Bacteria; phylum Patescibacteriota; class Microgenomatia; order UBA8517; family UBA8517; genus HO2-FULL-38-9. Next base: position 8,573 of record MGHG01000005.1, on the reverse strand, counting down.
AAGTGAAACAACACCGCCAGTCTTACTAATACCGAAAGAGAACGTTCCGGATGGAACGAAAATAATGTAGTGAGCAGCTAGTAGCAAGTAGCAAGCAATTTCCCAAACTATCTTCTCCGTTCTACTTTCTACTGATTTGCATGTTATAATTCTGTTGTCGCAATAAGTTATCAGTTATGAGTTATTAGTTATATTTTATGGATTCTATTACAAAGAAATTACCGTTTAAAAAAATAACCGGTAAAAATAAAGGCAAAACTAAAAAAAGAGTCGAAATAAAGCTTAGGATAAACCTGTGGAAGGTAATTATTGCGATTATTCTATTTATTTTTTTTGCTCCCTTCCTCCTTTCCATCTTTGAGGTTCAAAATTTGAGTCAAAAGCTCGAAATCTCTCAGGCACTAACGGACATAAAAGAGGGGAAGGTTAGCGAAGTGACAGTCCAAAATGAAAAGTTGGTCCTTACTTATAATGACGGAACTGCGAAAATTACTACCAAAGAAGCTGGTGAGAGTTTTGCAGAACTTCTTGACAAGGAAGGTATTGAACCTTCATCCGTTAAATACACAGTGGTAGACCAGTCGCTTTCAAAAGTTGCAGGCGAAATATTAGGCATTGTTCTCCCCTTGGGTTTAATGGCTGTTTTCTTTTTAATGATTATGCGGGCGCAAAATAAAGGCGCGCAGGATATCTTTTCTTTTGGTAGGTCGCGGGCAAAACTTTTTGCTAAGGGTAAACAAAATGTAACCTTTACCGATGTTGCCGGAGTAGACGAAGCAAAGAAGGAGTTGGAAGAAATTGTCGACTTTTTAAAGAATCCTGCAAAATACCGAAAGATTGGCGCAAGAACGCCAAAAGGAGTAATTTTATTTGGTCCTGCAGGAGTCGGAAAAACGTTGCTTGCACGGGCAGTAGCGGGAGAGGCGGGGGTGCCCTTTTTCTCAATGGCGGGGTCGGAATTTATGGAAATGTTGGTTGGGGTAGGAGCAAGTCGTGTACGTGACCTTTTTGCAACTGCTAAGACTCAAGCACCGTCAATAATTTTTATCGACGAGATTGATGCCATAGGCCGACAACGCGGTCGTGGTTTCATTGGTGGACATGATGAGCGTGAACAAACGTTGAATCAGATATTGGTTGAGATGGATGGTTTTACGCCTAACGATAATGTTGTAGTTGTTGCTGCAACTAATAGAGGAGATTTACTTGATCCTGCACTTTTGAGACCCGGTCGTTTTGACAGGCGCGTGATGCTCGATATGCCTGATAAAGAAGGCCGGGAGGCAATACTTAAAATTCACGCTAAAGGTAAAAAGTTTGCAGGCCATATTAAATGGGGAAGTGTTGCCGATCGCACTGTCGGTTTTTCAGGAGCTGATTTAGAAAATATGCTTAACGAAGCGGCCATTCACGCAGCAAGGGCAGATAAAAAAGAAATTGAAGCGGCGGATATTGAAGAAGCAGCTACAAAAGTGAAGTTAGGTCCTGCTAAAAAGAGATTGCAAAGCGAAGAGGATAAAAAAATTACTGCTTATCATGAAGCGGGACACGCGATAGTTACACACTTTTTGCCCAAGATGGATCCCGTGCAGCGAATATCAATTGTTGCCCGTGGTATGAGCTTGGGACATACGCTTATTCCTCCGGCAGCTGATCGGACGCACGAAACTAAAAGCAGAATGCTGCAACAAATAACTGCCATGTTGGGCGGACGGGCTGCTGAGGAAGAAGTATTTAACGAAATGACCTCGGGAGCATCTAATGATATCGAGCAGGCAACTCGACTTGCCCGTGCTATGGTTGTGGAATATGGCATGAGTGACCTCGGACCAATCAGCTTGGGACCGCAGTATGATGTTGATGAAATGGGTAAAACACAGTGGTACGAACCGGGACAGATTTCTCCTGCGATGCAGGAAAAGGTTGATAATGAAATTAGAAAGCTCGTAGAAGTAGCTTATAAAAATGCTGCGTCTGTTGTAAAAAGCCACAGGAAGGAAATTGATGCTGTTGTTAGTAAACTGATTGAAAAAGAAACATTGGACAAAGAGCAATTTGAAGAGGTTGTAGGGAAGAAGGGAAAGTAGTTGTATTCAGTATTTTGTATTATGAATAATGTATTTATACTATATACATAATACGAATTCATTGACTCGTTTCTGCTAAAATATCTCCATAATGTCTAAATTGGTTCTTATTGATGGCAACGCGATTCTTCATCGGGCCTATCATGCACTTCCTCCCTTGATCGCGAAAGACGGGAAGCCGATAAATGCCGTATATGGGCTAATTTCAATGCTTCTTGGTTTAATCCAGACTCTGAGGCCGACCCATATCGCATTTTGCTTTGACAGAAAAGAACCGACATTCCGGAAAAAAGCGTTCGTTTCATATCAAGCACAACGTCCTGCAATGGATGATGACCTTTCTTCACAATTTGAGAAAGCACGAAAAGTAATCAGAGCGATGAATATTCCGGTTTATTCAAAAGCAGGTTTTGAGGCTGATGACGTTATTGGAACGCTAGCGTTCCAATCAACTAATAACTTGAAACATATTACTAATAATAAGTCATCAGTTATAAGTCATAAGTTAATTGACGAAGTTGTTATTGTTACAGGGGATAGAGATATTCTCCAGCTGGTTGATGAGCGAATTAAGGTTTACTTGCCGATTAAAGGGGTTAGTGAAGGAAAGGTATACGACAAAAATGACGTATTTCTTAAAATGGGGTGTACACCTCCGCAGATTGTTGATTATAAAGCATTGGTGGGCGATCCTTCCGACAATTATCCGGGAGTGCCGGGAATCGGCCCAAAGACAGCTACTGCTTTATTGGCAAAGTATGGTAGTTTTGAAAATATCTATAAACAGTTAAGCGAAATCTCTCCAAGTACAAGAAAAAAATTAGAAGACGGGAGAAAATCGGGAGAAATGTCTTATCACTTAGCAAAAATTGTGACCAACGTTGATGTGGATGTAGACCTAAGCACAGCAGAGAAGTGGAAAGTTGATGGAGATGAAGTATTAAAGACTTTCAGTGAGTTCGGTTTTAAAACATTAACTGGAAGGGTTAAGAAGGTTGGCAAAGAGTTGGAGACAGAGAAGCAGCTGACTCTTATTTGAATAATGCTATATGTAGTATGAATTATGGGAGATAAAATAGTTACTTTTACCGATCTTAATGCTTGGAAAGAGGGGCATAAGTTGGTCTTAATGATTTATAGAATCACGAACTCTTTTCCTAATAGGGAAATATATGCTTTGATCGATCAATTAAGGAGAGGTGTTGTTTCTGTAACAAGTAATCTTGCGGAAGGTTTCAGCAGGCGTGGAGTTAAGGAAAAAATACAGTTTTATTCGATGGCGCTTGGGTCTTTAACTGAGTTACAGAACCAAATTATTGTTGCAAAAGATGTAGGTTATTTGAAGGAAAAGGAAAATTCGATAATAGAAATTCAAACCGTGATAGTTCATAAATTAATAAATGGCTTAATTAAAGGAATTAAATCCCGTAATACATAATTCATTATTCATAATTCATATTATGAAAGTAGCACTTGTACACGACTATTTAAAAGAATACGGGGGAGCAGAAAGAGTTCTTAAAGTACTGACTGAGATGTATCCTGAAGCCCCAATCTATACTGCATTTTATGTGCGAAATTCGACGGCAGGAAAGGAATTCGCTGGTAAAGATATTAAGGAAAGTTGGCTCGCGCCAATTTTAAAAATAGGCAAACTTTATAGCCCCCTGAGGTTTCTAGCACCGCTTATTTGGGGAAGAATGGATTTATCGGACTATGACTTAGTTATTACATCATGCAGTTGGTATATTACCCGGGGATTTAAGGTAAGTCCGAGAACGAAAGTCGTTGCATATTGCCATACACCACCACGCTGGCTTTACGGCTACGAAACATCGGTCGGTTTTAGAAAGTTTTGGCCTGTAAAGATATATGCCGCAATCGTAGGCCATTTCATGAGAATGTATGATTTTGCGTCTGCGCAAAATCATACCCCTCGAAGCCTTGTGCGAAGTGGGGTAGATTATTTTATTGCTAACTCAGAAAACGTTAAGAAGCGAATTGAAAAGTTTTACAGGAGAGATTCAACAGTCATTTATCCACCGGTTGATATTGAAAAAATTATTAATTTCACTACAGCACTACGTAGTAGTGTAGTGAAGAAACAAGAAACATATTTTTTAATTGTTTCGAGAATTGTCGGAGCTAAAGGATTGGAAGAGGCGGCGAAAGCATTTAGAAACCTTCCTTATAAACTGAAAATAGTTGGAGAAGCGCATGGGTACTCAAATGTCAAAAGTCAAATGTCAAAAGTCAAATCGCAGAATATAGATTTCTTGGAGAGGGTAACAGATGAGAAATTGTGGGGGCTATATGCCAGGGCAAAAGGTTTTATTGCTTTGGCGCGGGATGAGGATTTTGGGATGACTGTAGTTGAGGCTCAGGCTGCAGGAATACCCGTAATAGCTTTTAATGGCGGAGGATTCAAAGAGTCGGTGATAGATGGCGTAACAGGGATTCTTATAAATAATACTGATGAAAAAACATTGAAAAAAGCAATCGAAAGATTTAACAAAATTAAGTGGGATGAGAATAAGCTCCGAAATAATGCCAGGAAATTTTCAAAAGAGCGATTCGTTAAAGAGATTGAGGAGTATATATGGAGAATTATGAATTAAGAATTATGAATTTGGTATTATGGATAAAAATGCTCTATACATAATTCATTATTCAAAATACTAGATACGAAACACATGCCTGAATTACCGGAAGTAGAGACGATAAAATTACAGCTGCAAAAGTTTCTTGTCAGACACAGAATTACTGAAATAGAAGTCAAGAATACAAAGATTTTCACTGGGAATCCAAAAGATATTACAAAGGCCAAGATAATAGGAATTCGACGATTCGCAAAAGTTTTAACAATCGACCTGTCAAATAAGAAATCTTTGGTAATCCATATAAAGCTCACTGGGCAATTAATCTACAAAGGCCCGAATTTGCAAGACGGAGAGATCTTATCGAAAAAGGTAGTGGGAGGCGTTCCCGGACCGCATACTCATGTTATTTTTCACCTCGATAAGGGTGGATTTTTATATTACAACGACGTTAGACGATTTGGCTGGATTAAAGTTTTTGATACAGATAATGTTGAGAAGGAAGGTTTTGTAAAAACACTTGGACCGGAACCGTTTAAGAATCTGGATTTCGAATATTTTAAAAGCATACTCTCTAAAACCTCGCGGGCAATAAAAGTTGTATTGATGGATCAAAGTAAGATTGGCGGAGTCGGTAACATTTATGCCAACGACGCATTGTGGTTATCTAAAATTAATCCAAAAAGACCCGCCAAAGAATTGACTGAAACGGAGGCAAAAAGTCTTTATGATGCCGTTCATAAGGTTTTACAAGCAGGCATGAAATATGGGGGAGCCAGCGAGCTAGCATTTGTAACGCCGGACGGCAAAGAGGGAGAATACCAAAAACACACTTTAGCTTATGGGCACGAAGGAGAAGTTTGCGGCCGTTGTCATAAGGCTAAATTTATCAAATACTTTCTTTCAGGTCGAGGAACCTATGTTTGCCCCCGGTGTCAAAAGGCATGATTATCTCAAAACTTTACCTCACGGACTTTAGAAATTTTAACAAGAGAAGCTTAGGATTGTCTGAGAATATTTCGGTTATTGTTGGACCGAATGCAATCGGAAAGACAAATGTACTTGAGGCAATGTTCCTGATGTCTTCAGGCAAGAGTTTCAGGGCAAGATTGGAAGAAGAAATGGTTGCGTATAATTCCGAGATTTCGCGGATTAAGGGACTGATTCGCGCGGATAATCAAAATACTAAACTTGAAGTTGTATTAACCAGAGGGAGGATAGAAATAGGAGAGAATAAGTTTGAGAAAGTACCAAGAAAGAAGTTGTTGGTGAACGGTGTTGCTAAGAGACTTCTTGATTTTGCGGGAAATCTAAAGGTGGTGCTCTTTGGTCCGTGGGATTTAGATTTGGTTACCGAATCACCAAGTCTTAGGCGGAGGTTTTTAGATAATGTATTATCACAGGTTGATAGGGATTACAGGCGGGCAAGTCTATCTTACGAAAAAGGCTTACGTCAAAGAAACAAATTATTATGGCAGCTGAGGGAAGATTCTTCGGTGGCTTTCAGGAATACAGGACGGGCGAGACTTCTTTTTTGGGATAAACTCTTAATAAGAAACGGTGATTATATCGCGCGCCGTAGGGAAGAATTTATCGACTTTGTGAATTCCCATAAATCGCAAATCAGCACAGATTATTCTCTAGAGTATGATAAAAGTGCGATATCTGAATCAAGGCTACAGGAATATAAAGAAGAGGAGATAGCGGCTGCGACGACTCTTGTCGGACCCCATAGAGATGATTTTATCTTCAGAATATCCGGTCACAAGTCTCAAGTCACAAGTCTCTTTCGGGAACTGGCGCCATATGGGTCCCGCGGGGAACAAAGGATGGCTGTTTTATGGCTGAAACTAGCTGAGCTGGACTTCATTAAAGAGAGTACGGACGAAAAACCGGTGCTGCTTTTGGATGATATTTTTTCTGAGCTTGACCATGAGCATCGGGGAGTTGTAATGAAAGTTGCCCGAAGCCAGCAAACGATAATTACGACAGCCGATCCGCATTTTGTTGAGCATGTTAATGCACATTTGATAACTCTTAAGTAATGCGAAATCCTAAGAAGCTTCAGCGGGGTAGGGTTGAAAACTTAAAAGGTGTAGCAAAAATCGAATTGCTAAGGTAAAATATAATGTATGACTGAAAGCAGGGAAGGATTAGTAAACCGGATGGACAAATGGGGAAATGCTGTTGCAGGCCATCAGGGACAGAGATGGTCAGATTGGATGAGAAATAAATACAACTTAGGTTCTAAAGAAAAACCAAAAAAGACCGGGAAAATAAAACCTAAAAGATACCAATCGACAGTAAGATTGGGTTATACAGCTGATCATACTGAACCTAAAGATTAATCTTTCTTCTCTGCAATCTTACTCAACTGATAAGTTACAATAACAGCTAAAACCGTGACTATCAGGGCATAAATTAGTTGAGAAATTAACCCCGAGGACGCTCCAATTAAAGGTCTAATTACTTCTTTAACCAGTGTTTGAATAAAGTCGTTCCAGGCAAGGGCAGCAACGAGTCCGAAGCCGCTTGTAGCCAAAGTTAGCATCTGTTTTGCAATTTGCTTTTTAATTTCCTGTGCCTCGCTTGTTAAATTGTGGAGTTCTTTTGCGTTTTCGGCTTCTTTTTCTGGCATGATAAATATAGTATACAATAAGATCAGAGAATCTGTGTATCGGAGAACCGGAATACTCTGAATACTCGGATATCCGGATAACCGGAAAATCAGTGTACCAGACACTTTTTATCCCGGTGATCTGATTCTCTGGACTTCCGACTATCTGATACTCTGAGTTATCTGGTTCTCTGAAAATATGATTAAAGTATTCAATCAATCAGAACTTAATAAGTTATATAAACCAGCCTCAAATTCTACTGGGGAAGACAACGGGCAAGTAACTATAATAGGCGGGTCTGAACTTTTCCACGGAGCGCCGATTTTAGCTTTAAAAGTTGCTTCAAGAATTGTAGATATGGTTTTCTTTTCGAGCCCGGAAAAATCCATTGGCCATATAGCTGAAACAATGAAATCAAAACTGATGTCTTTTATTTGGGTACCTTGGGAGGAAATAGAAAATTATATTGAAAAATCGGATGCAGTTCTAATCGGTCCGGGTTTCAAAAGATACAAAAGTGAGTTAAGAATAAAGAATCATGAATTAAGGAGTAATGCATTGGGTGAGGACGGAGAATTGTCGAGAAAAATAACTGAAAGGTTATTAAAGCAATTCCCAAAGAAGAAGTGGGTTATTGATGCAGGAAGTTTGCAGACAATGGAAGCCGATTGGATTCCAAAAGGGTCAATTTTGACCCCGAATAGGAAAGAATTTGAAATGCTTTTTGGAAGCGAGATACGTAATACGCGATATGAAATACGAGGAGAGCAGGATCGTATTGCGTCTCTCGTCTTGCGTATTGCGAAAAAACATAAATGTGTGATTGTGTTGAAGGGTTCGGTAACGATGGTGGCGTTACCGGAAGATGTGGTAATCGTCAAAGGGGGGAATGCGGGAATGACCAAAGGCGGAACCGGAGACGTTTTAGCTGGGCTAACGGTTGGGCTTTTGGCAAAGAACGAGCCTTTCCTGGCAGCCACGTCGGCTTCGTATATTGCTAAGGCGGCAGGTGATGAGCTTTATAAGAAAGTTGGAGTAAATTACAACGCTGATGATTTAGCCAACCAAATCCCAGAAATACTCGGTAACTTTTAAGGCCATTCACCCTGAGCGAACTTGTCCTGAGTGTAATCGAAGGGGCCAAAGGGTAATTACCCTGAGCGTAGCCGAAGGGCGGTATGTTTCCGTAAATATCCGACACTAAGGTCTCACCAATGGTGGCTTCATACCCAGACTTATATGCGGTCTGTGGTAGTGGTATCTCTCAAGGT
>MGHG01000004.1:555-72325 GCA_001793095.1 Candidatus Woesebacteria bacterium RIFCSPLOWO2_01_FULL_39_23 | reverse complement strand
TCTGGGTATGAAGCCACCATTGGTGAGACCTTAGTGTCGGATATTTACGGAAACATACCGCCATAAATACAAATAACTTTGTTTTAAATAACTGTTAAGAGCTACTGCCTGAAGAAAGCCGACAGTAGTTAATCTAAAGCAGTCGTTTGTGTATTTACTTTATTTTCAACTTTTGTAATTCTATCATTGTGGTCTGATACTTGGTGCGATAATACTGTCTGTTCTTCTCTGATAATTTTAAGTTCTTTCATAACCTCATCCATCCTTGAAAAAAATTCTTCTTTGGAAGGAAAATATTTAAGTTTCTCTTCAAGTTTTTCCTCCAACTTTTCATCAACAACTACACCAATTAAATCTTTCATTGCATCCAGGTCACTTTGTGTTAAAGTCATAATCCCATTAAACTATACAAATTAAACTTCGTCAATGACGTCCTCTCCGCCTTAAAGTATGGGGTTTTCTTGAACGCTGTTATGAGGACTTACTTGTTAACTACGCGCTGACTACCACACACTGTAGCGTGTAGGTTTTGTCATTGGCAATTCAAAGAGGTTAAGCATTGAGTTTTGGCGTCGCCGGTGAGTGAATTGCAATAGCTACATGCGCTGCTGTTACCGGTTGACCCGGGTGTGCCTTCCGCAGAGATAGTTGGAATATTAAACTCAGCAAAAGTAATAGTTGTAGGTGGTGTAAAAAGCGCCTGATCGACAACCCACGGGCTGCAAGTGTAATCGATGGTTTTATTTAAATCCACACCCTGCTGCGTTGTACTATCAGACTCCGAACTCGATTCTTCCTCCTTACTTATATCAATCATCATCTTATATCCGGTAGTCATCTCGTCTGTCCAAATATAGCTAGTGGTTCCGTCATAAACAGTATGCCCTGTCGTTGTTTTCCCCTCGGTAGTTGATGTGAAATCAGCTCGGACTTTTCCACCCGACACATAAGTCGTACCTGCCATATCAATACCCTCTTCAGTATCCCGATAGCTGCACCTTTGAGGAACACCTGACAACAAAAGATCTTTCAATGACTGCGCAGCGGTTTTTGTGCTTTCTTGTGTCGGAGTAGTTTGTGTCGTAACTTGAGTGGTAGTTTGGGTTTTATTTCTCTTTGAAAGCGTATAGGCCCCGCCACCAAGAAGCAATAAAATAAGTACAACAATAACGCTAACTAATACTTTTTTATTCATTTAGATAATTCTACCTATAATTTTCAAAAAGGCAAGTATTAAGTAATAATCCTACACTTTTATAATTTTCCTAATTGCAAAGCAATTTTTTTTGCAATATTATTTTTAAGCTGGCCTACACGCACTCTCGTTATACTTTTTATCCTCCCTATCTCTGCTAGATTTAAACCCTGTTCTAAGTAATATAATACTTCTCGTTCCATCTCGGTTAACTTACACTTCGATATAGCGTTCCTTACATCAACCGCTTCCTCTACACTTTCCCTCGTTACACCATCACAATCATTAACATCCCTAATAGCAAAGATTCCCACTCGAGCAACGTGTTCTGCTACTTTAGCATTTTTTCTCTCTAAGCTTCTATCCATAGCCGCAATACGAATAAGATTACGTGTTGACCGATATATTTTCTTTCCGCTATCAGTCAACAAAATATCAGCCCCTTTCTTCCCTTTAATAATTTCTGCCATGTTCGACATATTATATTACAAGGAGTGTTTATTTTCTCACTAATCCCATTTTTGGTTGGAATTCTCACAAATCGCCTGTAGTAATTCTTACTGACAGCTTATAACCCAATAATATAATCTGTTTCCAGTTTATTAATATTTCTTTAAACAAGTATAAGTTTTATCCGAACTTTCGGTCTATATTTTAGGTATGTTTATTTAAAAAACCAGATAGTGTGATGAAAAAACTTCTATTAAGTCTTTTAACAATCGGGTTGATCAGCTTCATCGGGATATACTTCACTCAAGCCTTCTTCTCTGACAAAGAAGTCTCAACCAGCAACGCCCTAACATCCGGAGAAATAAATTTACAAATAGATAACGAAAGCTTCTATAACGGCGCATCTTCCCCAGCAACTTCTTGGGAGATGAGCGACCTTACGGATCAACTATTTTTTAATTTCACCGACCTTAAACCCTCTGATTACGGCGAGGATACTATAAGTATTCACGGCAGCACTAATCCGTATTGGTTGTGCACAACTCCTACCCTTACAAAAGATGACGATTCAGCATGTACGGAACCTGAACTGGCGGATGACCCCAATTGCGACACTGTTCGGGGGGATAATCTTGACGGAGAGTTAGGTACAAGTCTGACATTTGTGTTTTGGGCAGATGACGGTGACAACGTTTGGGAGGTTGGAGAATCTCCGTTTAAGCGTGGTCAGGCAGAAAATATTTTTGACGGAATTCCGTGGTCGGTGGCCGACTCAACCGAAAATATTTTTGGTAACCCGGACGAACCATTATCACCTGATCAAACCTACTATATAGGCAAGGCCTGGTGTCTTGGGGTACTTTCGCCTTCGCTTCTTCCCCAGGGAGATTATCCCGACGGACCGGCCGGAGATAATAATACCAACGGAACTCCCGGTGAGGCCGCTGACGGCGGGGTAAACTGTGACGGAAGTAACCTAAACAATGCACCCCAAACCGATGAGCTTAATTTAGATATCACTTTCCAAGCCACACAAGCAAGAAATAATGCGGGCTTCGTGTGCTCAGGAATCACGCCTACCCCACCCATTGCCTGTAACCAACCACTCGACGTTATGCTGGTTCTGGATAGATCAGGCAGCATAAGTTCTTCTGAATTAGCTGATCTTAAAACCGCGGCGAATTCTTTTGTGACCGCTCTCGGACTTTCACCTACCGGCGTACACGCAGGCGAGGTCAGTTTTGCAACATCAGGAACACTAGACTCACATTTAACAGATAATGCGGGAGCGGTGCAAGCCGCCATTAACTCGCTCGCCTCAGGCGGTCTGACCAGGCTCGTCCAAGGCGTCGACTTAGCTTCAGGTGAACTGTCAAATCTTGCCGGCGATCCGCACGATCGCCCGGATGGCGTGTCGCCCGATATCATGATTATTGTGACGGACGGTAATCCCAACCTGCCTTCACCGGAGGCAACAGCACGAGCCGTTGCTGCAACAGCGGCCGATAATGCACGAGCATTGGGAATTGAGGTTTTTGTAGTCGGCGTAGGAGGAGACGTCGACTCAACGTATTTGTCCACGGAAATCGCAGATGATGCCTCGCATTACTTCCCTGTAGCCAACTACCAAGATCTACAAAACGTTTTAACGGCTCTAACCCTTTGCACAACACCAACACCCTAATTTGAAATTCCCAAATAATAACTCTGAATAATTTCATGACATGTAAGTTAAAAGATATGTTATTTGTAGAAAGGAGGTGAAAAATATTTGTGAAAAGAATTTTGCTATCTGTCTTTGCAATAGCTTTAGTTGTTGGGAGTGTCGTTGGAGCGACAACTGCATTTTTCAGCGACGAAGAAACGTCAACAGGAAACATCCTTGCAGCCGGTGCGTTGGATCTTAAGGTAGATAATACCTGTTACTACAATGGTAGAACCTGTGTCTTAAATGAGAGCACGGAAGATCCTACAGACCGTGTTTGGGAAGGAACCGATGAACCTTGTTTCTGTACCTGGGAACTAAAAGATCTAGCTGAAGGCGATGTGTTTTTTGCTCTCCGGGATCTAAAACCCGGCGACTATGAGGAAGATACCATCAGTCTACACGTTGACAATGATTCGTGGGCTTGCGTTGATATAAATACCACTGAAAATAGTGATAACGGTATAACCGAACCCGAAGACGAAGTTGATAGCCTTCCGGGAGACGGCAGCGACGGGACACCTGACGGTGACCTGGCGCAAGAACTGAATTTCATTTTCTGGAGGGACGACGGTGACAATATTCTCGAGAGAGAAGAAGAGGTGCTCACCAGTGGACCTGCAAGCAATGTATTAAATGACGTCCGTTGGGCACTTGCCGACTCAGAAACGGGTCAACCTCTGATCGGTGGTGAAGAAGAAGTCCAATACATCGGTAAAGCGTTTTGTTTTGGTACTTTGACTGAAGCCCCGCTGACTCCGGGTGATTACCCCGACGGACCGGCCGGAGATAATAATGCCAACCAGACCCCCGGCGAACCGGAAGACGGAGGTTTCAATTGCGACGGAACGGAGGTTGGAAATATTTCCCAAACCGATTTACTCATGGGAGATATTGTATTCGAGGCCGTACAGGCAAGGCATAATGATGATTTCTTATGCAACCTTACGCCTACCTCAACGCCTACGCCTCTTCCTTTGTAAGAGGTTTTATTTTTATTGTGGAGACAGAGGGGGGAATTATAGTACCCCCCTCTCTCTCATCTGGCATTATTCTATTTTGTACAAGTTGACAACTATGTTAAGAAAGTTTTTATTCACTCTGGGATTTATCTACATCTTCATTTCACTTATGTTTATCACTTACACTGCCTTCTATTTAGTCCAACCGGACGTTAATACGATTGACAATATTTCCTGGGTTGATTTGCAAAAGCGCTTGCCGAGGTTTTATATCGTCTATTCGGGTTCGATGGAACCTAAAATTAAGCTCGCGAGTGTTGTTATCTCTTTACCACTAAATAACTATCTTCCGGGAGATATAATCACTTTTAACCAACAAGGCAGCAAAAATACAATCACCCACCGGGCACTAGTCAAACTATTTCCCGACGGACTTAACAAGGAGGCCCAGTTCTTAACTGCAGGGGACGCAAATCGGAGCTTTGATAATTTCAAGGTTAGGCAGAGTGATATTATCGGTAAGGTTGTCTTAATTCTCCCCTACTTCGGCTACGTGGCCGATTTTGCCAAAAAACCATACGGTTTTATTCTCTTCGTTATTGTTCCCGGAACAATATTTGTCTACGAAGAAATAAAGTTTCTTGTCAGCCAACTAAAAAAGTCCGTGGCAATTATTAAGAAAAAATATGAAGCAACCTCCTCTCCAAACGTGGGAAGCTTGCCAAAAAATGCGATTATTGTACCAATAACCGGAATTGCTATCTTTTTAGTCGGTTTATCTGCCGGATATTTATCAGATGTCGAAACAAGCTTTGGAAATGTACTCTCGGCAGCTGAGAGTTTTGGTCCGACACCTACACCGCCAACTGAATCAACTCCTACCCCAACTCCGGGAATCGCCCAAGTTCTTGTTATTAACGAAGTTCTCCCCGATACTTCCTGTTTTATCGGGCAAAAAGAAGCCCAGTGGCTAGAGGTTTATAACGGCTACACAACCACCGTTAATCTGAAAAACTTCAGTATTACGGACGGGACAAATACCATTGACTTGGTTACATCCAATACCAATTTACCGGCAGGTCAATTCGCACTTATTGGTCACGACAATTCCACCTGGACGCAATGTTATGACGACAACGGAGTTATCACCGCTAATTTCGGCGGCGTCACATTCAATGTCGATACTGGGCTTTTACAACTCCTCGATCCTCTTGACGTAATAATTGATACAGTGCAGTGGGGTACGCCACCCCTTAATCCAACACAGGATCAAGCTATCGAAAGAAACCCCGATGGATTTGATAGCGCTAGCGGCGCAAATTTTACACCAACTGACTTTGTAGTACAAACTCCTCCCCAACCGGGGTTATAGCTACAACTTATCCGCTATAGGCGAGAAATTAAAATTCCGTGAAAAATATACTCTTGACATCTTCCGCCTCGAAGTTTAAAACGGAAATAGATTTATGGTCGCAGAAATTAAAACCTTACCAATTACTCAGGAAATTAATGCAGTTATCGAGGGCAATAGAAAGCAGTTAGTAAAAGCTGCAAAAATCGGCTTAAGAAAACACGGAAGAGGTGCTGTTGTAGTTTGCGATGACCCAGAAAAGCAGCTTAAATTCGGTTACATAACATTCAATAACCCAAACAAAATCATTAGCGAAGAACTAAGAAGAAGCATAGGAGAATATAATACGAGAACACAGTATATAGTACACTTAATTAGGAAGAATGGATCAGGAGTTATTTCCAGTTCTACTCAACTAGTAGACTATAAACCAAAGAGGTAATTTTTAAGGCTTGGGAAAATTTTGCTGATAAACCACCTGCGCGCATTTTCTGTGTGAGCCTTACGTAAGTGCTTTAAGTAGAGCTTCGCGAATACTCTTTCCACCAAACCAACCGTTTAAATAAACCAATGCATGTTTATTTTTGTTCCAAGCTTGAAGATAGTACTTATTTACCTTACCACCTTTACCCAAGAATACATTTATTAATTCTTCAAACGTAAGATTTTTGATGATAATTTCATTATACGCCTTATATTGCTCTTTAGATACTGCGGTTATTTTAAGGCTGCGGAGAAAACTGTTTTGAAAGCAGAAACATAAGCTGGATCATTTACTACATTTGATATCGAATCACCTATAAAGTTCACATTATCGAATGCATGGAAAGAATAAAACAACATCCCGTCAAATACATCAAGGTGTTTCGCCGTAGAAAGTCCGGCACTCTCGATCCACGAAGCAGACGGAATTGGTGCTCCCTTTTGTATTAATCCGACCGCCTCAACTTGTGGAAGAATTTTAATACTCGGATCATAGGTTTTGATTCCTTTGGTAAGTGCAGCCTGCTCAGCAATATAGCTTGGTCTTTGCATCAGCTTTTTCTCGGTTACTGTAAACATACCTATATCCGTAAATTTCAATCCTGGTTTACTACTACTCGTGAAGCCTTGTAAACATTCGAGTGTTCCGAAGTTAATGACAATCGGGACTTGTGGGTTCACAGCCTTTACTGCCTTATAAAGATCATCAAAATCCTCAGCTTGCACTTGTGATCTTTTCTTAGAATTACAAGGTTCATCAATAAGCCAATAGCCCAAGAAATAGGGGTCGCCGGCGACAACATCAAGATCAGGCAAGAATTTACTTGTATTAGAGTTAAAAGAAGTTAAATCAAATGCGTCGTTAAATTGATTAATCTTTGCAACACTAGCCATAAAATATAAACCATTTGCTTTAGCAGATTGAAGAGCAGATCCGATTTCTATAGTACTTCCGGGATTTTTATATACGTGAGCGGTATTTCCTCCCCAGCTTTTAATTGTTGCGAAATCCTCAACATATGACCCCATAATACCTACAAACTTTTTACCGCTCGGAATCGTGGCCGAACCCGACGGAGAAGGCAATGGCTCGTTTTTTATTGAAGGCATCAGTGACGTCAGACCACCACTCGATTTAATTAGTGAAAAATAAATAAATAAAGCAATCCCGATTACCAAAACAACTATCAAAATATAAATTCCAACGAAACCCTTTTTCAGCATGTACTACTCTCTCATAAATAAACGTCTTCAGTCAAGGCTTAAAGTTTAATTAATGTGAAGTAGTGGCTTCCTGCTTGCTATTAGGCACGATCTTACTTATTCTCAGCTCCATTTCCTTGACCCTTTCTGATAAATTTCGAATCTGAGCTCGTCTTACAAAGTTCATTGGATCAAATAATACATCTGTAGTAAAACGGGACAAAGTTATTTTTGAGGCGATTAGTCTTATTTCTTCTCTATCCACCATTATCACAAGAATAGATAACATTTTACTTCATTACAATACACAAAAAATTATATTTTTGGAATTAGCTTGTGGTAATATTAATTATCTTCCTGGAATCGAGGTGATTAACATGGCCAAAGAAGAAGCGGAAAACGGCGACGAAGAGGCTAAGAAAATGGGTGCAATGATAATTCCCGGCGGATTCTTATTGGGTTTTGGAATCGGATTGTTAACGGGAAATATAGCTGCCTGGATGTTTATCGGACTCGGAGCTGGTTTTATGAGTTGGGCAGCTGTATCATTTATCAGAAAATAGTTGTATTCTTAGTTAATGTCAGAAGTTAAAGAAAATCCCTTAGAATTACCCATCGTTAGCGTAACTACCGGTCAAGCTGAAGCGGTAGCCACCAGGGGTGGTTCAAAAGCTCGAGTAGAGCATGCTACCATAGATAGAAAACGAGAAGCGTATTTAAAAAAACTTCCACCCGCAACCTCAGTGGGAAAGCCATCTATAAATTAACCTTTCTTTGCAAACTCAGTCTTACTTAAATTTGCGAGATTGAAGACTTTTATTATCTCCTCCGCATGTACTTCCGGATTTACTTTTTCATAAACCCTGGCAATTTTCCCATCGGGATCTATTAAAAATGATGCCCTCTTGGGAAACAACAATCCGTCCGTACCATAACTTTTTATTATTTTTCTATCCTTGTCAACGAGAAGCGGGAAAGGTAATTTATATTTATTGGAAAAATTGATATGACTTTCCAAACTGTCTCCACTTACTCCCAGAATTTCGATTCGCTCCTTTAATTCAGTAAAATTGTCCCTGAAACTGCAGGCTTCTTTTATGCATCCAGGAGTATTATCTTTGGGATAAAAATACAATAGCAGCCATTTACCTTTATGGTCCTGAAGGCTATGCAGCTCTCCCTTTTGATCGAGTGCGGAAAAATCAGGTGCCGTATCCCCTGCTTTTAACTTATTTGCCATCCTCTATATTATATTCCCTAGGTAAACCAAAATAGTCCATTCTTTACTTGCAAATCCCTTAAGGATTTGTTAGAACTCCAGGGTTAAGCCTTTTTAAAAGCTCGGGTATACTTATCTCTTCTGCCGGTTCATATGTTCTTAATTCGCATTCCCCAATTTCTCCTTCCAAAATATCAGGCATGCCAAATCCGTTTATGTGTCTAAAATGCAGTCTACTTTTCTCTGCATAAGGTCTACATAATTCACCGCATTGAGTACACAATACTTCAGCCATGTTAATTTATACTTGTTACTTTTCGGTTCCTGATAATACGCTATGCGACATTCTCATTATTTCTTCTTTTACTTCAGGTAGAGAGAGACAACTTTCCTCATTATCAATCGGTCCGGAAAAGTGTTTCATGTTGTGTTTCACTATCGATTTGGCGCCTAATTTGTCTTTAAGTATATCCACGTACTTCGGCGGAACATACGGATCATTATCGGAATTAATTAAACTAAACATCCTCGATCTTTCTTCTATTTTCTTGAAATTAATTGGTTCAATGAAAAAATTGCTCAGCTCTTTATAACCTAAATCGTCGGTAAATCCGGCAACAAAAACCACTCCCCCAACTTGCTCACCATTTTTTAAACTTTCAAGATATCTCATGATCGTTATGCAACCCAAACTGTGTCCTAGTAAAAAAAGTTCATTATTAGCTTTACCTGCAATCTCTTTGAGGTTGGCAAGCCACGGACCGAGTTGGGGCTTGGCAGTGTCGGGCATTTCGGGAACAATCACTTCAAATCCTTCTTTTTCCAAGTCCTTCTTGGTTTGGGGATACCAGCAATAGTTAGGGAATCCTTCCCAGCAGTGGATAATAATTGCCCGCTTCATTAAGCAATTTTACGGATTAATCGCTACCCCGTCAAATTATTATCTTGAGCCTGCCGAAAGACTACAGTCCTGAGCAGTTCGACAACGCTCACTGTTATAACTTGTCGAAGGATTTGAAGAAATAAGTTTTATTGTAAATTTGAAATGTGTTTTCCATCGGGGTGAATCTCTTCCAGGGCTTCAAGTCTGTTTTCGATGAGAGGTCTTTCTTCACTGGCAGTTGTTACTTCTTTTAAAATTGATCAATTCTGTCGAAAATATCACTTTTAAGCTTCGTGAGTTTTTCATCAAGCTTTTCATCGAGTTTCTCATCAACTATATTCTCAATTTGAGTTAGATCATCACTCGTTAAAGTCATGTTTATATTAAACTCTGTGAAAGCATAACTGTCAACGCGAAACCATTAAGTAAATTTGGAAATTAGATATTTACAAATGGGCTTATTAATTAATATAATTCCGAAATACTATGACTACGCAGGGAGAAAGAGAAACAATTTTCCGCGCCGGGGAAGTCATTATGAGAGAAGAGGCTAGATATCGCAGAACTAAGCTTTGGAATTTGGGTAAATCAAACGATGGCGCGGAGAGAAGGAATATACTTATGGATTTATTGAATGAGGAAGTACGAATTGATCCCTTTGGAAGGACGGACGAGGAAGAATTAAGAATCGCAGAGATTGAAAATAGAAAGAAGAAAAAGCCTTAAAAAAGGAAATTTTTCTATTTCAATATTTAACCAATTCTCTGATAAAAAAAGGTAAAAGTACTTGATCGAGGACGAGAAGAATTATTGCCGAGATTACGGCAGATCCGAAGTTCTTAATTTTAACAGAGTCTATTTTTTTGGAACACAACCACAACACTCCTGAAAAAACCAAAGCGTTTAAAAGGTAAGAGATAAATACGGACGATAACAAAATTAATGCGATGTTTGCCGCTTTAATCACTATAATTTCCGTACCAACCCACACAACTTGAAGTAAAAAAGCAAGACCAACAGACGTTCTAAATGAGAAACTTGCCCCTATTCTTAACCACTTTAATCCGTACAATATAAAACAATTAATAACAAATTGGAGTGAGAAGCCTATTAGTATTGCGATTAAAAATATTTGAGAAAAAGCTTCAAACATAAATTAATTATCAGTCTACATTAAATCGATTTATCAAACCAATATATATTCTAAATAACTTAAATAAAAGTTAGGTAAAATTGGAAGAAAAAAACAACCCACCGAAAAAACTTCCGATGGGTTGTTTAGTAAATTGACTAATTAAGGATTAGTCGTCCATTGGTCATTTAAACCAAAACCAGGTACACCAACTTTACTATACAGTCCCGTATACCCGCCTACGGGATCGTTATACACTTCTTCGATAACGTCGTAGGCACCCCAAAGACCGCCCGTTCCTACCCAAACAATTTTTGCAAAATAAGTATAATGTGCGTCCTGTGTTCCGTCTCCATCCGAATCATAATCGCCATTAACGTCGTTAGTTAACCAACCTAAACTTGTTTCATCTGTTCCCCTATCGAGCATTCCATCGTTATTGCAATCTACATTAGCCAACCAGTCATTACTCCACTTCATAATTAAGCTGTCATCAACAAAGTCTCCTGTTTGACCCCAATAAGTTCCGTCAAGATTCCTGTCAGAACCGTCATATGTTCCGTTGAACATGTGGGCTTGGTAGTTATAGCCAAATTGGTCATAACCCAGAACAAGAGTGTTGCCGTAGGAGTCCAACAATGTTCCATCCTGAATTCTTGTACAACCAGTGTTAGATGCTTCCCACGATACCTCATTCCCATTATTCTCACACCCCTTCGTTTATAAAGAGAAATAGATTCATTAAGCGTCTATTGTTAATATATTAAATATACGGAGTTCATTTAAAGGGTTGGGAAGGTGAAAGGAATCTCGAGTCATTTATTGTCCTTTATAAATAAAAGTAGGAGAATTAAAAGTCAACTACTGAAGTATAAATCAAATGCAATTAACCTGGAGTCAAATTTGAAGAAGACCAAACTTTTCCATAACTTTCTTAACATGAGCTTGAGGTATTCCAAATTTATAATTCAAAGCTTCTGCCGGTATTACCCATTTGTATTCTGTGTGTTCTTTGTCAAGATTAACCTCCGGGGAATTGGATTGTGCTAAAAAATAATTAATTTCATGTACGCCGCCAGGTACTTTGACCGATAAAGTCGGACCGCGCCTTATATTTGAAATAGCTTTACCAGTTTCTTCAAACGTTTCTCTAATTGCAGTTTTTTCCAATTCCTCATCAATTTCTACTCCACCGGAAGGAAGTCCCCACAAATTCGGATGAACTTTCTTTTCAGGTGATCTCTTCATGATTAAGATTTTACCCTCAGGATTAATTAGAATTACTGCAGCCACTTTTCTTATGAACATTATGAAATTTATTATAACTCAAAAAACAAGTCGTCAAATTATTATCCTGAGTTTATCGAAGGACTATAATCCTGAGCTTGCTTTAGTGGTGAGCGCAATCGAATCCATCTAAGGACTACAATCCTGAAATTATTGGGGGATTTGAAGAAAACTACATTTTTTTAAATTATAATATACTTGTGAGCGAAAAAGACATTTTTAAAGAACTTTTTGAGGTTGCTAAAAAATCAAAAGATCCGGAGGGAGTTGTGGCCGCTTGTCTTGTCAAAAACGGGAGTATTCTTGCCTTGTCCCCTAGTGCACATGACGGCGTTCGACACGCTGAAGATTTGGTTTTAGAGATTGCTCGCCTGAAGGGAATTAAAATAGATGAAAAAGTTATTCTATATACAACACTTGAACCCTGCAGTTACCGAAGTCCAATAAATAATGTTCGGGATTGCACAAGTATCATACTGGATGTGGGAATTAAAACCGTTATTTTCGCAGCTAACGATCCGGAATACAGCCAGAACGCTAAAAAACGATTTATTGAAGCCGGGGTTAATTATAGACAAATTAGAGACAAGGATTTTATTCGAAAGTCTGTAGAATTATTCAACTCTACTATCACAATTCCCCTAACCTCAATGGGTTTACCGCGAGCTAAGAAATTACCTAACAATTAGTTTTGTTTCAAAATATAAATATCCTGTCCGTAGTCGCTCGTACCCACCCACTTTCCCTCACCCTTAAGGACTCTTTCAAAGGGCATGCAATATTTGCATCCGTTTGTCGGACACTTAAAGTGGTTAAGCTGTCTTGCAAGTTTTATCCTCTGCGCAATTTTCCCCACTTTTTCTTTTGATTCATTTATATCTGGAAGTGTTTTCTCGATTAACCCGGCTCCATTATCGAGATACCAGTAACTTGCTTTTGCTATTTTTCTTTTTTGTGTATTTGTCGCAAGCAATAAATAAATCGGAAGCTGGAGGGAGGAATCGTCTTCTTCGTGTTTTCCTGTTTTAAAATCTATAATATGGATTGAATTGCCATCCTCAACATACTCAAGCCAATCAATCTTTCCGCATAAAATTATTTTTTCTTCTTCGGAAAACCAATAATACGGAAGTCCGTCTTCGGTTTTTATTTTTACAGCCTTTCTTAATAATGGTCCTGGATTGTCTATTAAATTTTTAAGCATCTTAATCCCCCGTTCTTTAAATTCCGCCTCCTGCACGTTATCCCTAAATCCGCCTTTCTCCCCCGCAATTTTCTTCCAACTCACTTCAAATTTTGTTAAGGGAGATACCGTAAATCTGTCATTTATCTTAAGAACGGATAATCCCTCGACAACTTCATGGACAGCCTGGCCTAGTGCAAGAGGAGGAGTCATAACTGTCATTTTGTGGTTGGTTCGAAGGTCTTTATAAACGTTACGGAGATAATACAGTCTCGGACATTTCAAAAAATCAGCAATAGAGCTGTGCGAAAGCCAAACAGCTTTAAATTTATCTTTAGTTTTTTCTTCCATTTTCAATCATTTCCTCGACTTTACTTTTTGCTTCTTCGAGAAGTTGTTTTGATTTCTTCCGTGCTTCATGGGATTTTCTAACCAAATCTGCAATTTTTTGCTGAATAGATCTTGATAATATAGGAACTTTAATATTTCTAATAGCCTCTTTCGGAACAGCAGTTAAAATAGTTCCGGCAGTTTCTTTTTGTATTTGCATCTGAAAAACAATACTTCTTGCTAAAACTAAAAGTACTTCGGGCAATACTTGACTGCTCCGAAATTGAAAAAAGCCGGTGGAAGCTAAAAATCCATCCTGCTCCGAATCCACAAGCGCAACTTTTTCTAACGATCCTTCAACTGAAGATGTAATAACATCGCCTGTTTTCAATATTCTTTTCGCTCTACTAGGCGCTTCTCCTCCCAAAACTTCGGAAAATCCGTCTATAGTTCCTATTGAAGAATTTATATTTGCCAATTCCACATATTTGTAAGTTTCATCGGATTTCGGTTTAAAATCTGGCGAAATATTTTGAAATACTTCTAATAAATTATTTGCGACCTGATTTTTGATTTTTGATATTAATAGTTCATACTTTGGTTGAAAATAATCGGAATCTATTCGATTAGCATTTTCAAATTCAGAAAAACTTACAACATAAGTTAAATCCTGCGGAATTTCAAAATCAGAAATTCCCAACTCCTCCAACAGTAAATCTTCTGCTTGCTGATAAAATTTAATTGCATTGTTTGATAATTTATACGCGTCTTGGGTTGACAGGGTTATTTCTCTTTGGAGTTCCCCATCGAACATTGGAATTCGAATTAATCTAAATCTGGCAGGACTAAAATTGGTTTGGTTACTAATCATCATATTCTTTTCAATCTCAGCCCTACCATAAGATGAGTGAAGATATGTTAGTAAGGTGGCAGAATTAATCTTCTCAGATTTTGTTCTTACTCTAAAAAGATAAGAGGCGTATGCGTAGGGCTTGTCTTCCATAACAATAGCACTTTTACCAACTAACTTTGGATTACCATTGGTCCTACAAATAAGAATGTCGCCCTCTTTAAGTTCTAAATTTCTAAATACACCTTCAGTTATTAAGTCACAAAATTTTTCTGGTTCTTTTATGAAGTAATTCTCGAACTCATTGAGTCTTAGAGTAGGATAACCAAGTTTATCTTCATTTAAATATTTAGAAGTACCATACTGTACAAAATCGACAATCTCACTCCCCAAATAATATTTCTTAAAAAATTGATTTGCTACAAAATATTCCGCATCAAGTCGATTCGCTTCTTCAAGTTGAGATTTTTGAATAATTGAATGAATAATCATTTAATAAATATCCTTTCTAAAAATACCGTTGCGATTGCACCAAGAAAAGCCCCCAAAACTAGTAATATTATTTGATCTTTATTTCTCAGAAAGAAATTAAATTTATCTTTCTCTTTCCATAACTCAATTTTAGAAAAACTTTTCATACTAAGCTGAAAAGAAAAATACCACCAATAGGCACTTAATAAGGCTAAGATCAAAAACGACAAACCTTTAATGTTGAAAATATCCATTCTCAGTAATTTTATCGAAACGAGAATGAAACCGAGAAATATCGGTGCCGCTATCCAGACCGCTAATTGACCAAATAACCATAATACTTTTCTTTCTCTTTTAAGAATTATTTCGTCAACCTTTGAAAAAATTCCTCTAGATGTCACGTTATCATCGGACATATAAAGACTCGCATGTCCATTGTCTAAATCTAAACTTAAAAATGGATCGTATGTTTGTAAATGAAATTCTGTAGATTCAGAGTCCTTTGGAACTTCTGTAAGCTCATCATATTCATAACCTCTGAACTTAATTTTATAGTCTTTAGGTTTAACTTCTTTGATGATCTCTTCTATTTTTTCCAAATCATCAAGGTACAGACGCGGCATTTTATATTCTTTACGAGTAGGTTGAGAAAGTTTTTTCATACTATCACCAAAAATTGAAGCTTTCTTTCTTTGCGAAATCAATAAACTTATTTGCGATTTCGTCAAGGTCGTGGTCAATTTTTAAATTTCCTTTTGCATCAAGTGCAAATTGACCACTTTCGTCTTTTACAAATACATAATCACCACTCTTGTCTTTACCACTTTTTTTGGAAACTGCCATAAATATGGAGTAATCTTTGGGTGGTTCTTCTTTTTCTATCCACTTCTGCAAAAATAATACCGACGTTTTAGTTCCTGTGTGGGGTTTAAAAGTATTAACATGCAAACCTACGACAGCTAGAATTCTAGCTTTATTAAAAAGCCAGTTTCTTATATATTCCATATTAGTGTTATTTAAAACTCCCTGGGGTAAAACAATTGCTAATCTTCCTCCGGGTTTTATCAAATTTAGCGCTCGTTCAATAAACAAGATGTGCCGTTCCATTTTATTTCTTAACTTTCCTTTGTCGTTTTTAGCCAGTTCGTAAATATTTAAAATCGTACGGTCTATAATCTCGCCTGCAAATGGAGGATTGGTTAAAAGCATGTCGAATGCAAAACTCCTGAAATTTTCTTCGTTATCTCTGTCCCTATCATAATCATTAAATTTATACAGCCTTTCTCTAAGCTCCGCTCTTGCTTTTTCTTTTTCTCCCTCCTCTCCCATCCACTCTTTGGGATTTAAGGAATTAAGTTTAAAAATGTGGGATTTACCGTCTCCGGCAATAAGCATTAATGCACGCGAAATTTTAACCGGTTTATCATCAAAATCTATTCCGTAAACGTGAGTTTTTGCATAATCGATTTGTGTTTCGTGTGATTTTTCAGACATATGTTTATCCCACACCCATTGCATAGTATGAATTAAAAACCCGCCTGAGCCTGAAGCGGGATCAATTACATATTCTTCCTCTTTGGGATTAAGCATTTTTACAGCCATATCAATAACGTGTCTGGGAGTAAAATACTGGCCTCTCTTTCCTTTAGCAACGTCGGGAAGTAAATACTCAAAAGCTCTATCTATTATTGTTAACTCCGCATCAAGAAGTTTAATTTTTTCCAAATTTCCAACGCAGACAGAAAGATGAGTAGGTGAAAGTAGAATTTTTTCACCGGAGATGAACATTCCGGGCCATTCTTGTGTTGCCTTTTCAAATAGACGCTCGATATTATCATAAGTAATTCTGGCCTCGGAAGATTGTCTGAAAAGAAGTTCTCCGTGTCTATCTCTCGCATATTTTTCATCGTAAAGTTTTGCATAAATTAATTTGAAAATTTCATTAAAAGAGTCTACGCCCGCGCCCGCTAAGACAAGTTCTTCCAGAATTTTTATTATGGCTACCAGATCGTATTTTCTTTCAAGTTGGTCTAATGTAAGTTTAGCCTCCTGAACATCTTCGATCGTCTGGCCTATTCTTGGAATATCGCGAAGTGTATTTTCAAATTGATGGGGGTATGGCCTATATAATATTACTTTGATTATTCCGTTCGTTAATACTCCGATAGATGCGCCTTCCGCATTAAGGTAACTTTTCACTTGCTCCAAACCATCTTTTGCTTCTGGGCTTTTTATTTCTAAAACTATATCAGGTGTTTCCTTATCTTTATCAAAAACGATTATGTCTGCGGCTTTTTCGTGAACTTCACGGCCGAAATTCACTTCTTTTTCAACAGCAATTCTATCGAGGGGATAATTATAATACTTGGTTAACTTATATAACCAAAGCTGTCTGATTATTTCTTCGGGTTCACCCACTCGCTTCTCTTCATTCCAAACCAATAAATCTGTGTTTCTTTTTAAACATTTAAGATAATATTTACCCTTTTCCTTTTCAAAAATATCTAACGCTTCTGAAGGTTTAATCGTTTCAAATTCTGTGAGTCCGAATTGCAAATTGGGGTCCTTAAATATTTTATTGATTGTATATGAAGTTACACTCTTGTCCATATCTATTTTCTCTTCCCGCCAATTTTACCAATTACCTTTCCTATAAGTCTAGTTTCAGGGTAGATTGGGATATTTTTGTATTTTGGGTTCTCAGGTTTTAAATATGAGCGACCATTATCACTCACTAATGTTTTGATAGTCATTTCATTATTATCTCGAGCCAACACTATCTCTCCATTTCTAAATTCTTGAGATTTTTGTATTATTACATGATCGCCATCCGCAAGTCCTGCACCAATCATCGAATCTCCACTAATTTTTGCCAAGAAGATATCATCGGTTATTTTTGCATCTCCAAATTCTTTCCATTCAAGATCCTCCATCGAATATTTGAAAGGTCCCGCTGCTACAATTCCCAGCGATGGAATCAAAGTTTTTACTCCTAAAACTTCAAAACCTTTTTTTAATATTTTCAATCCTCTTGCAGCACCTTCTTCCTTTTTTATAAGTTTCTTATTTTCTAGAATTTTTAAAAAATCTAATACAGCTTGGTTTGAAGACACATCCAGTTCTTCTCTTAAATCCG
This sequence comes from Candidatus Woesebacteria bacterium RIFCSPLOWO2_01_FULL_39_23, assembly GCA_001793095.1. Classification (GTDB taxonomy): domain Bacteria; phylum Patescibacteriota; class Microgenomatia; order UBA8517; family UBA8517; genus HO2-FULL-38-9. The sequence goes on along the minus strand of MGHG01000004.1, from coordinate 54,485 downwards.
CAAGCGTGGGAGGGTACCCGGAACTCTTAATGGATGTATAAATAAATTTCAATACCTGCTCCTGTCTTTTAGTTAGAACGTTGAGACTTGACATAAACCAATTATTACTGACTATATAGTCAGTGTCAAGAGGTATTTAAATCTAAATTACTATCTTTTTTCTTCCCCAAGCAGTGAAGTGAAAAATAAAATGAAGCTGTAAATTTATTTACTTCTGCAGATGGAATATAATTTCTGTTTCACGCGAAAATATGTGACAGGGGTTACCCCTGTCAAAGGTAAATTATTGATGCAGTATACCCGCTTACATTAGCGAAAGGCAAATTCTTTTTTAACTTTTCTGAATCCGCCTCCGTAAAAACTTAATTCTTTACCTTATCTATGTATTTGATGGTGTTCGGTAAATCGTTGATAATCCAAGGCTGACGGTAAAATTCTTCCTGTTTCTTTATAAGCCACTAATACCTCGCTCAAAGCCCGATCGTGCGAGCCTTCTGTTTTACCTTCAATAACTTTGAATTTAAAATCAGCCGAGGAAAAACTATTTGAGAGTATTGTCATACCAGCAATTTCTACCGCGTAAGCTGGTAATTCAATTAAAAAACCTCGATCTGTAGATTTAGGGAACAAATTGCCTTGTTTGTCTACTTCATAAACATCGTTTGGTTCCTGATCTTTAGCTAAATGTTCTAAAAATTTTTGAAACTGAACGTGATTTAAATTTATTAACTTAATTCTATCCAAGGGATAATTGCCTTTGGTATATAAATGCAATATCTTACTGGCGACACTTTCTTCAAACGAATCCATTGCTTTATCCTGTTTACCTACTATGTGTTTAAGTATTCGTAAACGTTCTTGAAAATTAAGAGGCAGCTTAGCGATCTTAGCTTCATCAGGTAAAAGTACAGACCCATCGCTAAATGACATTGTCTCTCCGATAATACGACCTGCTTCATGAAAATAACTTGATAAATTATCTAAAAAGTTAGAAGGCGGAAGGAAGATCGTTTCTTTCATTTTAAATCCACCAATATGTGGTTGTGGATTTTTTTCCTTTTTACCGATTGGTAACCTTATAGTCCACCATTCTTTTTGTTCATTCGACATCGATATAAATTATCTAGAAGTATTGTACTCTAAAATATTATGAGCAGTTAATTTGCAGATTTTCTATTTTGAAGAATTTTTTTAATTGTCGAAAGAATTTCTAAAGCTTTTTCCTGAAAAATGGGGTCTTTTGTTTCTGGATCACGGAAACTGTGATCTGCTCCGGGAATTTCAAAATATTTAATTTTATTTTGATCTAAATTGTTAAACGCTTCTTTTACTTCTTTTACTCCCCCGTTCTTGTCGTTTTCTCCCTGAATTACATAAATATTACCGGTAAAAGAAATTTTTGGAAAATATTTCAAGGGAGTTCCTAAAATAATTAAAGAATATTTTTCAACATCTTTAATATTATTAAGAAAAAGCGTTGCCAATATCGCTCCCAAGGATTTACCGATAAATCTAATATTTTTATAATCTTTCGAATGACAAAAGTTCATTACACTTTTTAACGCTTCCGTTTCCTCCGGCATAGTCTCACCAGAAGAGCTTTCTTCTCCCCTATCCTGAAAAGGAAAATTAAAAGTCACTACACTTTTACCTGCCTTTTTACTGATTTCGAATATTTTAACCATAAAATCCGAATCCATATCGTAGTCGGCGCCGTTTAAAACAATATCTAAAGTATCAGCATTCTTGTTATGGAAAAATCGGAAATTGGGAAGATTATTCATTATTTTGAAAATTCTATTCGGCCTTGGAACTATAATTCGGATCGTGGAAAAAGTTCTTTAACTTTATACCCGTCTCTTCATTTACGCCTCCTCCGCAAAAGACAAACATATCTCTCTCTTCTCTACTTAAATTAAAAGGCACAATATCACTATAAGAATCTACGTCCCATTCTTCGAGTAATTCGTGTATAAAACTATTGGCTTGTGTTCTCTCCGCGAAACTTTTAAATGTTTCAGGAAAAAACCTTATTGCAACTTCAACCCCATCGATAAATACTTCACTAGATTGCTCGTTTAGTGCTTCTTTCACTAAAGTAGCCACAAGTCTCGTTGCTCTATCTCGCGAGTATCTTGGTAACAAATCGTAATTTATTTCGCTCTCAACCATGAACTAATTATACTATATAATTTCACTTGAGGTGATTTGTGTCGTTGAGAATTATATTCGTATACTTTCCCTTTTTATATTCAAATATTGTTAATGAAGCATTGCCGGGATCGTACTTGAAACTTATCTCCTTGGGAACTCCGAGCAGATACGGCATTAACGCTCTAATTGATCCTCCCTGTGTTACAACGGCAATTACCCCTCCCCCATTCTTTTTGACAATACTTTCTATCGCGCTGATTAATCTTGCTTCAAACTCTTTCCAGGATTCACCGTTCGGAGGAATGTAAGTATATCTTTCTTCTATACTCATCGGGTCTAGAACTTTTTGAATTTCTTTCCAGGTTTTTCCCGAAAACTTACCCCAGTTTCTTTCTTCCAATCCTGAAATCTGTTTTAAAGGAATACCACATGCTTTAGAAATTATTTCAGCACTTTCCAATGCTCTTTTTTCATTTGATACGAAAAGCGCGGATAAATGCATGTCTTTTAGCACCTTAGCAGTTTTCTCAATTTGCTTTATTCCTTTAGGTGTTAATTTTTCAGGATCGTTTCTTGAGTGAAGCAAGCTCGCAACATTTATACTTGTCTCTCCATGTCTTATCAAAATTAGCTTAGTCATCCTTTTTATATATTACTATGAATTTGAAAAAACTCGAATTATTTTAGAGGTTAAACTAATATTTACTTAATACCCGCACGCCAATGGCAGGATGAGATTGTAGTAATAGCATCTAAATGGTTCCCGCCATTTTCAAAACACCTTAAACATTGTGCATTTAAACCCGCTAATGCTTTTTCCTCGCCGGTAGTTGAGGGTATTCTTGCTTTAATAGTCTCTAGTTGTGGAGTATTGTCTATGATTCCCCTCATGCAAACACCGCAGTTAGCATCTAACTGCCCTGCAAACTCTTCATCAAGCGGAATTCTGTTTGACCTTTCCACAACAACAATATTGTACTATGAAAATGCAAAGGAACCGTTATTTTTTTTAAAAATGTATGTGTTATTACACATTTTTACAGCCGTGAGAACGTGCTTCCATTTTAAATTTTTTAACTCTATTTTTGTAGCCAGGAACATGTCTTTGGTCCTTAAGGTTTTCCAACATCGCTTTTACCCAGCAACCGGTTACGGCACACTGCTCCCCATCCGAACCGGCATAAGCGCAGCCTCAATTTTCCGGGTATGGATAATTACTATTTTCCGGTGTGTTTGGCATGTGACTTTAACTTCTCTAAATTTACTCTAAAAATTATACTTTTCAAGCTTGTAGTTAAGCCGTTTAACTAACGGTAAATCAGACCTCCCGCGATTATAGTCGTCTCCGTATGCATCGGCAATTAAATCAAACAGCTCTGCATTACCGGGGGCGTCTTCGTCCATAAGTCTAGTAATGAATCCTCTAGGATTTGTTGGCCAACCTGACTTTACTAACACCTCCCTATTATTATCAAGCAATTGCTTTAATGCCTTTATATCAGCAACAAATACTACCCCACTATCGTACCCACCTTGGTCCGCAAACTTATTTTGAAGTCAGGGAGGTTTTGGAATACATTACTAAAGCTCCGAGGCCGCTCCAAAGTACTATTAATGCCAAGAAAAAACCAAAAACCGGGATTATCTTAAGTAAATAGATACCCGTTAGACCAACCGCTAAAGTACCGTAGCCAGTCATGTTATCCCGACCGAATCTCGCGCTTAGCCATTTTCCAAAAGACAGGCTAACAACTATCTTCGCGAGATAAAAGAACTGGATAAAAATAAGTAGCATCAGCCCTGCGAGAGGAATTCCCACTCCCGTCAAAGCCAAGAGTAAAAGGGTAGGGATAAGAAGCAGAGTTACCAAAAACCCAACACCGACCGTTTTGATAAACGATTTCGAAACAAGATCAGCTGTTTCCGTAAACTGTTTCGGGAAAAATTTAAGGCACAGATATCCAACGATATAAGCACCGATCAGTGACAGTACAAATACGACAATATTTACAGTCTTAAACGCCGACGCAAGTCCGGTTTTAGCCGCTTCAATGTCTTTGTCTGTCAGTTTGGGCTCCAGTTTTTGTATCCTGCCGGATACGCTCGCGCTCTCAGACATCCTCAAATCATGGCCTCCTTCTCCAAGAGCGTAGTAAAAATCTTTTCCAATTTTAGTAGCCGGACCAAGTGTGATCGTCCCAGCCGCTAACCTTACCTCCCCACCCACCTCCGAATTCAAATCAACCGTCCCCGCCCCCACCATTACATTCCTCTTTACCGGAGCATAAATAGAAATTGATCCGGCACCCGCCAGAATAGATCCGCCAATTGTAGAACTTTCGTCGATAGTTACACTCCCTGACCCGACCAATAACGAGTCGCCGATTTCCGCCCCGCTTACAGTAACACTTCCCGCACCCGCATATACATCATCACGTACTTTTCCTCCTAAATAAAATGTGCCCGTTCCGACGTGCAGGTCGCCGTTTATCGTGCCGTTAATCCGAACCGTTTCACCTCCCGCATACACATCTCCGTTTATTGTTCCCTCTATATCTAGTGTTTCGGCAAATACAAAAAGATCATCATTTATAATCTCGTCTTTGGTAATTTCAACAGCCCCTTTCTTCATGGTCGCCACTTTTGCCGACGCATCTGAAGTTAACAGGAAAAAGAAAAGAGAAACAAAAATTGAAAGCGTGGTCAATAATTTGTACATATAATAATTATATAACTTTTTTCAACTAATTAAATTTTGTAGAGAGACGGATAAAAGAAAAGCCGGAAAGATCAAACCAGAATGACGGACCCATTTTTCCGTCTAAGTAATTGCTATTTACCACAATCAACCCCGTTCCCCCCCACCCCGTCACATCGGTAATTACAAACTCCGGATACTTTTCGTAAAACAGGCTAGTAAATTCTACGGTCTTATCCTCGCCTTTGATATTTTTCCCGTCTGTTCGGAGAACCATATACTCAGATTTTTCACTTTGCCCTTTTTTCAGAAAAATGAATTTATTGTCAGGAGAAAACGTGTTAAACGGAATCGAAATACTATTATCCGTACCTGAATTTAGTGTATAAATCTGAAGCGGAGTTACTTCGTCCTCACTGATTACGGAAAACGTTTGCGCAGTCGTTCCGTCCGCTTTCTTCACATTTCTCAAAATCAAAGTCATTTTTCCGTTAGGAGCTAAAACTTCCTCCTTCGTTTCCGTTTCCGAAACCACTAACGTATTCGAATTTGCCGCAAGACTCTCAGTTGGAGTTGAACTCGTTTTTACCCTAAACGAACTCCAAAAAACTAAACCCGCAGTTATCAAGGTGCCAACTAAAATTAACGTTAGGAAAAATGTATTACGGCGCTTCTCCATATATAGTTATTAGGACGTCAGGCGTATTCTCCGTAGGTACCGACTCGTCTTCGTTCGGAGGGGGATCTGTCCAGTAAAATATCTTTTGAGCGTCAATCGTCCTCATATTTACACAACCATGACTCATTGGATGGCCGAAATTATTATGCCAGTAAGTGCCATGCAGGCTGAATCCGCGCGACCCTGCAACTACCGAATTAGAAAAAAACATCACGTATGGAACATTCGGCAAATAATAATAGTCAGCTCCCTGGCCGCCGGACATTTTCGTCGAGCGCACCTTTCTCCAGATTTTAAAATCCCCTGTCGGCGTCGGAAACCATTTACCCGAGGAAATTTTAGTTTCTAAAAATAAAGTTTCCCCTTCGTAAGCCTTAAGGGTTTGAGTTCCGAGATCGACATAAATATGCTTATCGCCAGTACTACTTTCGATTCCCAATACTTTCTTTTCCTCAGAGCTGGCCAGGAGATCAATTTTCGGTGGATCAATTTTTTCCGCATTAAATACGGCCTGCTCATCATTATTAACGCTTAACTCTAAACTCTCTTTGCAGCTTAATGTGTTTGCACACGGTATATTTTTAACGGATTTATGCAATATAAAAAATACTAAGCTCATTGCTGCTATGAAAATTCCGAGATAAAGAAAAAGAGGTGTCCTGGTTACTTTACGTACCATATTTCAGACTAGCAAAAATCTGCAATTAAATCCATGTTAATTTGAAATACGACCTATAATATGATATAATTTCGCTATAGTTCCCTTTCAAGGGAACTTTTTTTATATATGCTTAATTTTTTCTTTTATCCGTTTGCTGCTTTATCAATCGCGAATCCGGTTTTAAATCCGGTTGACATTCCTGTGGTCTACCCCTCCGGATATGTAACAATTGCGCGTTCAAATGTTTTATCTGCCAAATCTATATCACTCGAAAATAGATATAACAATAAAATGGTCAATGATGTCTTTAAGGATAATATACTTCTTACCTTAAGCTATTTAAGCGGCGAGGTTAAAAGTAAGTCTGAAATAAGCTGGGAAAAAGTTGCTTCTCCGAAGATTATTGAATTTTCTTTAAAACCCGGAGAGAGCTTTGCTTTTCACGATCAAATATTATCAGCCTACAACAAAAACGTTGTTAAGACTACAAATGCTCATTTTAACTATCAGGATGGTTTTAAATCCGACGGCTATTTAACAGGAGACGGAGTCTGCCACCTTGCTTCCCTTATTCATTGGGCTGCAAAAGACGCAGGATTAACTTCCAATGCGCCTACAAACCACGATTTTGCCCGTATTAACGATGTCCCGAAAGAATACGGTGTTTCCATATATAATTTGCCGGGATCGTTTGAAACAAGCGGAAGACAAAACCTATACATCGAAAATACCCTTCAAGATACCGTAAAATTTGTCTTTACATATGACGGCGTCAATCTAAGTTTGCAAATAGAACGTTAAGTCGTTAATTCGGCTAATCGTTATACTGAATTAGTAATTAGTAATTCGTAACCCATAATACGTAATTCATTATACATAATTCATAATACATACTTCTTTATTCCCGAGTTCATTCAGAGGTATTTCTTAATATTCTCCAGATGCTCTTCGTAGGTTACCGCGCAATGTATGTTTTTAGCATTATCGTGCAGATAAAATAGACAATCCGTCTCTTCTGGATTAAGAGCCGCCTCGATTGCATCAACGTTAGGGCTGCAAATAGGAGTAGGCGAAAGTCCTTTATATAAATAGCTGTTATACGGTGAGTCTTTTTGTTTTTCCGCCAAGTCTATGTCTCCCCACCAGCTTCCGTCTTCGTTCTTACCGAGCGTATACTGCATTGTAGCATCAATTTGAAGCGCCATCCCCTGATCTAATCGGTTCCAAATTATGCCTGAAATTAATTTCATATCTTCAACTCCCCCAGCCTCGCGGGCAATGAGTGAGGCTATTTTGAGTCCGGTCGTCCACTTAATGTTTTTGGCAATAAATTTATCTATAAACGGAGTAAATTTTTCATTAAAGTGGTTAATGAACCTGGCTGCAATTTGGCCGCCATGTTCATCAACAGGGAGAAGGTATGTATCGGGATAATAAACACCTTCAAAATATTCGGGTTTCGTATTTGTGTATACGTTATTCCACTTATCCAACTCATCCTGACTCCAGCCCAAGGCACTTGCCAACTTTTCTCCGACCTGCTCCTTCCGCGGGCAAAAAGAAATTGTTACCCAAGCTAAATCTACGCGTCCGGTAATTTTACCCAGAACCTGCCAGGCATACATATTCTTACTAAATCTATAACCCCCGGGTTTAATTTCCTTATCCCTGGCAAATTTATCCAGTAAAAATCGGAATCCTTTTTCGTTTTTGATAAAACTTTGGTCATAAAGCGATTCGGTTACGTCAAGTCCGTCTTTTTCCTGCGGAACGATAAAAACTTCGATTTCTTTTGAAGTTCCTGCCGGACCGAAAAGCACCCAGCCGTAAGCCAATAATATAAAAATTAATACCGATAACGTAAAAAGAGCTATTAATATTCTCTTCACAACTGTAATTTATATCACGGTTTTTTTGATATGCCAATTATATAATCGCACTCTACAATCCAATATTTTATGGTTGAATCACAAGCAGGAATACTTTTTACACACGGCATGACATTAAAGCGAGATTTTGAAAACGAAGAAATTCCAATTCAACACACCATTTACTCAGACTTCCATGTAAAGGCATCAATTATAGACCAGAATGCACTCGAATACGGAGCAACAGAGATTTGTGAAAACTGTATTACTCTGCAAAATATTAATTCTATTGCTCTGAGTAAGCCGGGGGCAAAAAACAAACTAAGGATTCTTTGCAGCTTAAAGCAACCCAACCAGGCAATGATGAAGGTTGTTGATCCTCCGACGGTTACAGGCGATTCAGTTTATTGCGCCTTAACTGAATCAGGTCTTCTCGATTCCAGATTCTGACAGGAGTAACTTCGGGTAATCCGTTTTCTCTTCTTAAGTGGTTGCATTCCGCACCCCCGAATTTAAAAACTAAGCATGGACAGTATCGAAGTTCGCGGTGGGGAGGTTGTTTTTCATTATTCTCAATAGCCATAACCAAAAGATTATTTTATCCATTCCTCTTTTGTCGAGTAATATTTTCGGTTCTTAATATACAATTCTCGCAGCTTGAGTCTCTTTGGGTTCTATATTGTCTCCTTAATTTTTTTATTTTTGGATCAGAACCGTTTGCCTTAGCCAAATTAAGAATTACCTCAGTAGCGCTCAAATCAGTTCCCATAAGGTTATTGTATTGACCGGCCAATGTTTCTATATCGGGTTTTCTAATACAACCTCCTCTTCTGGACCTTAAACAATTGTCTACTTTTAAAATATCCGGAGTCATGTGAGAATTTTACTCTCCCAATGCAAATTTTAATAGATTTGTCTTCTAACCAATAATTTGATTATGTTGTTTATCGCTTACCAACTGATCTGTTATTTTGGTCAACATTTAGGAACTAAAATTAATCACCCATTCAAATTTTGACCTCCTGTCAAATTCATCCATTGCCTTTTTATAATGCGTATTAAATACACTCCTGTCGCATTTATTGACACGCATAAAGTGCCTAATTAATTCCTCTTTCTCAGCACCCGCTTGTACCTTAAAACCTATATGTTTAATGGCATGGCATTTTTTACATAGTGCCAAAAAACCCGTAAGAGTTTGTACGTGATCAGTATCGTCGTAATCCCACACCTCATGACACTCTAAGGGCGGAGCCCCTCCGCAAATTATACATAAACCTCCGGATTTACTAATAATCTCCTCACGAATTTTTCGCCATTTATTTTTCGGTAGAATTTTGTGAAGATTCAGGCTCCAGGAAGCTGCAGGAACAAGATCGATCGTCAGAAGCAAAGAGTCGCGCTTCGTGGTCATGTAAAATATCAGTCTTTTTTAGATTTCAGAAATTTTTTCACCCGCTCAACAAGCTGGTCAAGAGAAATATTAGCTTTTATGAGATAATCATCTGCTCCTATTTTTTTCGCTATTACATCTTCGGATTCCAAATTGGTCAGCATAATCACAGGTATTTTTTTTAAATCCGGATCCTTTTTAATATCTTCTAAAACGTCAAAACCATTTTTCCCGCCGGCGAGCATTATGTCCAAAAGAATAACATCGGGATCAACGGATTTCATAAAAGCAATCGGAATATCTCCACTTGTAAATTCTCTTACGCCTATACCTGCTTTCGTGAAAGCCTCATTATATATCTTTAAGGTTGGTAAATCGTCTTCAACAATTAATACCTTTGACATGTAAAGATTACTTTGACTTCTTTTTTGTTTCACCAGCCGACATGTGTTTACCGACTTTTTTAACGAGTTCGTCCAGAGAAACATCAGCTTTAATCAAAAAGTCCATCACAAGAGGTACCCTTGAGGGATAAGCGGCTTCACTGGCATTGGTCAAAATTATTATGGGGATATTCTTATGTTGTGTGCGACTCATCTCATACATAAACTTCCACCCACTCATTTCCGGCATCAGCAAGTCAAGAATAATGAGACTGATCTTATTTTTATTAAGTTTAATAAGCGCGTCCTTACCGTTTATTGCAACTTCAACCTCATAACCGCTGGAAGTTAGTTTTCTAGATAGTATACTCTGGTATTGTTCATCGTCTTCGATTATTAATATTTTCATGTAAATTAAGTTAGCTTCTAACTACTATACCTTCTTTGGCTGAAAAGGTAAATAGATATAAAAAGTAGTACCCCTCTTGTGATGACTCTTAAAATAAATTCTTCCACCCCATGCATCAATGTATGATTTAGAAACGAATAATCCCAACCCGCTCCCATCCGAGCGCATATTGGTTGCGTCTTCAGTCCTATAAAACTTCTGAAAAATTTTTTCCTTATCTTTGTTTTGAATTCCGACTCCGGTGTCTTTAATAACAATCTTAATCATTTTTCCCGCAATACCTGCATAAACATCAACCGATCCGTTAATTACATTGTATTTGACTGCATTAGAAAGAAGGTTCATTAGCACATTTGCTAATTTTGTCGCATCAATTTTTATTAAAGGAAATTTGACCTTTGATTTATGTAAGTGCAGTCGCATCTGAAGTCCGTACTTATCTGCCTCGGGTTTAATCCGGGATATTTCTTCTTTTATGAGATTTATGACATTAGTTTCAGTGGGCTTGTTAAGCGGCTTTCCTTCTTGGATTCTGCTAACCGAGAGAAGATTATTCACAAGTGTGATTAATCTATTATTCACCTTATAAATATCATGAACAACCCTTCTGATTCTAATGGGTATCTTTCCATAATCACCATAGAGCAGCATTTCAAGATACCAGCGGTTAATTCCCAAGGGAGTTCTGAGTTGGTGCGATGCAAGCGAAATAAATTCAGTTTTCATGCGGTCAATTTCCTTCTCGCGGGTAATATCTCTCTCAATACCTACATAGAACGCAATATTACCGATACTGTCCAATACGGGACTAATTCCGATTGCTGAACTGTATAATATGCCATTTTTGCGTTTATTAATAACCTCGGCTCGGAATGTTTTTTTGTTATTTTTTATGACGTTCCACATTTTTTCATAAAATTTATCCGGCATTTGACCTCCCCACAAACTGGGATTTTTTCCCAGCATTTCTTTAGTGCTGTAGCCAGTAGTCTTAACTGCTGCCCTATTCGCGTATAAAATCTTCCCGTCAGCATCCGTTATGATAATATGATCAGATGCATATGCTACCGCAAGTTTAAATTTTCTTAGATCAGTATTCAGATCCTGCAGCCTGTCTCTTGCTTCTGCATTTTCCTGAATAGCTATAGCTAATCCGAGATATGTCGCAGTCACTATGCCCACAAATAACTGGAGATGTAATAAACTTAATTCTAGGTTACCGGGAATGTAGAACGGGCCGCTTTGTTGGAAAAAAGTTCCCCAAACTGATACTACCGAAATAATAAGAGCTAAAGCCACCGATCCCAACTTCTTGAAGCGAATTGCACCCAAAACAAAAAAGGGGAAAAGGATATAAATGATAGATTGGCTTAAAAAAACAAGAATACTAATAAGAGTTGTAGCTATAATAATCAGTATAAATTCGATACCTTTTTCAAAACTCCAAAAAAGTTTTTTTTCACTGAACAAAATGAGAATTAAGGAGGCGAATATCAAATCTCCTATTGCATCGCCCAACCACCATATACCAAAAATTCTTATTATGTCATCAGTTTGAATTAACCCCACTAACCACAAACTCGTGACGCCCACCGTTGAACTTATTACAGTACTGACTATAACCCCTAAAATAATAAATCTTATAAAATCAGTTAATGAAACAAATGACTTATTAAAATTAAATCTTTCAAGTAGATAGGTACCCACGAGCGCTTCCAATGTATTACCTATAGCAATAATCAATGCAACACCGACCGGCTCGCTGGTCAAAACATTTGCAAAAAAAGCACCTATAAAAACACCCGGCCAATATTTTTTCCCGAAAATAAGTAAAAAAGCCAGGGAGATACCAACCGGTGGCCAAAAAAGAGTAACCTGTTCTACACTAACCGCAAAAAGCAAACCTAGTTTTGCTGAAATAAAATAAGCCGATGTCAGAAATGCATTGATTAGAATATAATTAACATCGGGTCTTTTTTTAAACAGGGTCATATTTTTTAGTACAATTAATATAGCATATCTATTAATATAATCTTGTATGGTTAAATACAAAGAATATTTCCGTAAAATGCTCAAAGAAAATAAAAATGTCTTTGATATTTTCCGTAAAATCCACGATGAGTATCAATTAAATCCTGACCTTTGGCAAAAAACTTTCAACGAAGACGGGGCAAAAATTCAGGAAATTGTTAAAGATTACGAGAATCGTCTTTGCTCTAATACCGAAAGAGGTATGTATAATAAATATTCTGGAGGATTAGCCGAAAAATTTCAAAATGAAATCCGTAAAGCATTTCCTATGTTCGACCATATCGGGATCAAAACAGTGACAACTAAGAATCCTGAAACGGCTGCATTTAACATAAAAAAAATTAAGCTTTGATAACCAAAAAACCACTTATTTATTTCGTATATAAAACAGCCCAGTCATCTTCATAAACCGGCTCGGATTTAAGACCGAAGTAATCAATCCTCGGCTTTAAAAAGTCCCTGTTTTTATTAATACTTAGCACCCCTGCGATATTTTCCCTGCCTGTCAACTCCAAGCTCCTTTGAATCTTCGGATCAGTCAAAGGCAGATTTTCTCTATCCATGAGTGCTTTTCTTTTTGAATAATACGGTATTTGCGTATTCCAATCGTTAATGTAATACAAAATTACACCCCCCACCTTCGTCTGTCTTTCAATAATCGCTCCCAAATTGTTACCGTAAGTAAAATTTTCGGATTGATATTTGTAATAAGCAATTTTATATGAATAAATCGACAAAATAATACATACTGGAATTATGATAACTTGGCCGAAAACGCCGATATATTTTGAGTTTATAAGATGAACTAAAAATATGCCTAATACTATCAAAAGAAAAACCTCACTCTCGTATGCATAATAATCGTGATAATACCAAAGTTTGGTAAAAATTACGGGTCCGATAAGAAAGGATAGCATAAGACCAATTATCAACATCACATCTCTTCGTGGTATTTTACGAAAGATGTTACAAACGAGCCCGAGTATTACAAGAGGAGTAACATAAGGCATATCGACAACCATTACCTTTAACATCAGATACTTCCAGGAAAAAAAAGAGAGACGTTTCTGCCATGCTCCCAGATACCACATTTTAGTTAAAGCTGTTGACGATAAAAATCCGGCTAGTGGGTTTTGGTTCCTTGTAAATCCGGCATACATTAGCCATAAACCCGAAAACACAAGCGGAACACCAATATAGAAAATAAACACCTTAAAAAATTCGGAAATGAAAGTATTGCGAGTCTTGAATTTCGAAAACACAATTACACATGCCAGAAATATAAACGGGGTAAATGTCGTCGGTTTCGTCATTCCCGCAATTGACCCGATAATAGCTGTAGCAAGCATCAACCATGTTTTTTTAGACCCATCTATCGCAAGAATCAAGAAATAAATATATAAAAGACTTAAAGCAAGTGCTGTTGATTCGATAAGAGTAGTTCGCGACCAAAAAATATAAACGGGTGAGATTAAAATTAGTGAAGCGCTAAGCAAACGCTTATTATGCTCGATTCCAAGTTCCTTGAGTATCAACAAAACCGTCGTTATGCATAAATAAAAAAATACCAGGCTGACAAACCGACCCGTTGTTTCAATCTGAAAGCCGAATATTTTAACCAAGCTGGCAACCAAGAATTGATAAGTCGGAAATTCTAATGGTATCGACCAAGGTGCTCCTAAAACCGGTGTTTGATAATTTAATGTGAATCCGTCTTTCAATAGGTAATAGATACTTATTGCTACTTGGCTTTGCCTGAAACCATGAAAGTCGGAAAGAGAATGTTTCCAACCGACAGTTACTAACCCTATATTAATTATGAAACATACTATAAAAAGCATTAGATAATAATTCGAGTAAATTTTCCCAAGTACTTTTCGGAGACTATTTATACTCATTAATAATTGTTACTTGTTGAAGTTGATCTCAAAATCCAAAACAGGAAGAGTTAGTGTCCCCTCAGTAAGGGGAGTTGTAAGCATTTCGGCTTCCAGAACATTAAAATCTTCCTCCAATTTCAATACGACGGGATCATCAGCATAAATTGACGGCTTATATTTCTGATAAGGAGAATAAGTCGGAGTCGGCGGCAACGTAGATATATCCTCGACACCAGCTTTTTCCATAAAAAATTTCGCATAAACTCCCAATCCGATAATTATAAGTAATATCAAAAATACTCCTATTTTTAACGGGCTTTTTGATGAACGTGCTTCAACCGATTCCCCTGCTTTCGGTTTTCCGGCCAAGGCATTTCTAAGAATCCTACTTATTCGTGCAAAAAACTTATCCCTGGGAGTTAATTCAGGAGCTACCTCCGGCTCGGTCTCCGGGGTTACCGACGGGTTTATAGCTTCAATATTTTTTTCGTCAACCATAGAACTATTCTGCAATTTTAATTTCTCTGATAATTTCTTTCGTATATGAGATAGATTGTTTTAAATAGTCATTGGCTTTACCAAGGGAGACTAGCGCACCGTTATAAGTCCCCCTATTATCAATCTCTCCAGTCATCTTGTGTGCTGCCTCATCGGCCTTCGACATCTCAGAATCACTTTTAATCAGTCTGTCTCTTATTTCCGTTACCCACCTATCGATGGTATTAAGCTTGTCTTCGGAAAGTGAGTACTCCGCTCTTTTTTCCGTCCTTATTTTTGCTACTAAGTCAGTTAATCCTGTAAATGAGGTGTCGAATCTGCTCCTGTATTTGACCATACGCCCCCTTGAAATTGAGAATAAACTATCATAAACAGGAAAATTAAATTTCTTAAATTCAGCCTTAGCTTCGTCTGACTTGATTATTAAATTTTCAAGAGAATCGTTTGTTGAAATGTTTTGTTTATGGGTATTGAACCAACTTACTTCAGAATCGAGTTTTCCGAAAAGATCGTTTTTCTTTGCGTCATCAATAGTTATCGAACTATCGTTCAAGCGGGCACGAATAGCATAAAGATAATAAATTACAACTTCATCGCGCTTTTGAAGCATATCAACAGTAGCCGCTTGGGCATTGGTTTTGCTGGCGAGCGTTTTAAATTTTATATATTGCGCTTTTGCCAGTACATATTCATCGTGCGCTTTATTATATTCTTCGTATTTTATCGAATAGGTCTCGAGAGCTCGATTGAATTCATCTCTCGTTGGGTTTTGCGCAAATAAGTTCTTCGTATAAAAAACAAATAATAAACTCAGAATCGCGATACTTAAACTAAGGCTAAATTTTCTCATCCACTTTATATATTACACCATTTACTAAACCATTTTGATGCCATCAGGACTTAACTCTGTAAAATCTTTTAGAGAAAGATCGGAGTATTTTTTTAATGTTAACACGTTTTTCCCATCCCAAACTATGGCAACAGTTCTCATTCCTGCGTCCCTTGCGGCAGTCAAACCGGCAACGGAATCCTCAACTACCAAACAATTTAATGGTTTTATTCCCAGCTTTTTAGCGGTTAATAAATATATATCGGGTGAGGGTTTATTAAAGGTAACTTCTTCTTTCGTTGTGACTACATCAAAGTATTTAGCAATGCGAAACACTGCGAAAACATTATCGACCAACCACCAGGTGTTTGAGGTTGCAAGAGCAGTTTTCATCCCGCTATCTCTTAGACTAGAAATTAATTTTGTAAACCCTTTTCGAAGTTTCACACGAGATAAATGTTTGATGTAATATTCCTGAGTTAAACGGGCAAGCTCATCCGTTGTTTCAGATGTTTTTATGTGGTATTTAGATAGTAAGCCAGGCCAGTTTTCTTCTACTCCGATACCTCCGACTTGCGGATATTTTTTATCGACTTTTTTGCCGAGAAATGCGAGGACTTTCCGAAACGCCGAACCATAGACATATTCATCTTCCAAAACTGTTCCGTTTAAATCAAAAATTACGGCTTTAACATCCATGCAAATAATACCACCTATTAAATAAAAAATGTTTATTTTTTTAAAGGAGACACAACGGTACCCATCGCCGTGTCTTGTACGGCAATATTGTCAACCCGGTTTATCTCTATTCTTTTCTGATCAGCTTCTCCAAATTTACCGTGTGCCCTTAAAACGTTTCTTTCTTCTATTCTAGAAATTGTAGCTGTGCTTAAATTTACTGGGGTAATTATTACATCACCGGAAGGGGTTTTAATTTCTTTTTTTACAAGTTGTTTTATGCCAGCCAAGTTTAATCCTAAAACTTCGTCGAAATAAAGAGCCGTGTCGTACTTATCTTCCGAAGGGATATTACTTTTCAGCATATTCCATAGGGTGGCGAGAGCTTGAGGCGTATTAATATCATCCTCCAAGCTGTGAATAAAGCTATTTCGAAAATCATCAACCTTATGCAACTTTTCTGGCGACAATGAGGGTCGTTTTTTACTCGATTTCACCTCAAGAATTATATTTCTTAAATTATCGAGCGCTTTTTGGGAAGATCTAAGTGCATCCCAAGTAAAATTCAGAGAATCCCGATAATGCGCGGTTAAGTAAAAATATCTGAGCGCCAAGGGGTCAAAACCCTTTTTTTCAATATCATCTACCCGGTAAGCATTACCCAAACTTTTACCCATTCTTTTTCCATCGACTTTCAAAAAAGTTACATGCACCCAGTATTTAACAAAGAGTTTACCCGTTGCCGCTTCAGATTGTGCAATTTCATTCGGATGATGTGTTTGCTTCAAATCCTCGCCTCCCAGATGAATATCGAAGCTCTCCCCCAAATATTTCATACTCATTGCAGAGCACTCGATATGCCAGCCGGGAAAACCAACACCCCAGGGACTTTCCCATTCCATCTGCCGTTTAGAATTTTTATCTCCCTGAGCCTGGTCTAAGAACTTTTTCTCAGGATACGAAAATTTCCACAATGCAAAATCCCGGGGGTTCTTTTTTTCGGTGTTAATTTCAACTCTTGCGCCTTCAATAATCTGATCTAAATCCGATAATTCACCGTATTTTTTTCCGGTTTTATCTTCAAATCCTTGTGTGTCAAAATATATGCCGTCGGCTATTTTGTAGGCAAATCCTTTTTCTTCAATATTTTTAATAAGTTCGATTTGTTCTTTAATATGATCTGTCGCTTTGGATAATACATCGGGTTTATGGAGATTAAGTTTTTCTGAATCCTTAAGAAAGGTCTCAGTATAAAACTTCGCTATATCCCAAGCAGTTTTACCTTCCCTAGCCGCTGCTTTTTCCATTCTATCTTCACCCAAATCCGCATCTCCCAGGTTATCACCGGTTAAATGGCCAACGTCTGTAATATTCATGACATAATTGACGTCGAATCCACGTAAGCGTAAGGTTCGAAGTATTAGATCGGCCGTTGTATAGGTTCTGAAGTTACCGATCGAAACATAATCATAAACGGTCGGCCCGCAGGAATACATACCAACATGTCCGGGGTTAATTGGCACAAACTCTTCCTTTTTTCTTGTTAAGCTATTAAAAACTAACATTTATAATATGTATGTAACTTATGATAGCATTCATTTATTTCCGAATACTAATTTTCCGATAACTAATTGTCTTTCTTTAGCCCTTAACGTCTGCATTACTTTATTTTCGGAAGTACTGGGCTTCTTACCAACAGGAACCACACTACCTCTCATATCTGTAATCTTATTTAACTTCTTATACGAAGCAAAAACGGGGTCAATACCCAGCGAATTGGGCGGATCAACTCTCACTACAAATTCATTATTTGTTTCATCTACCCATGCAGCACGATACGTGGAAACTTGGCCAACTAGTCTAGCTAATTTTGTTAAAGGATTTTCTCGATATGTTCCTAACCTCATTCCTTCAAATGCAAATCCACTTGAAAGTTCCTTTACCAAATAAGATAAATTATTTATATCCGAACACCCCTCAAATAATGCAACATGTGCTATTTGCGTATCCAGATCTGAAAAAACATTAGGCTGTGAAACGTTACCAAAAATATCTGCTAACAATTCTTCAACTGGAGGTAAACTTGGAGTATTATCCCTAAAAGCAATTAAATAATAACCCCTTTTACTAGGAAGATTGTCAATGCTCAAAGCTTCTTTTTCCCCTCTTTCTTTACTAACAAAATCTAAGTAATGGGATTTAAAACCGTAAGTTAGAACTTTACCCTCCGCTAATAATAACTCTAAAACGGGCTGGGCTTGTATTATTTGCTTACTCGTATACCCTAAATTCACCAAAGGAGATTTGTCTTTAAAAAGGTCTATAAAAAGTTTTCTCGTCCGAGCCAATTCGGGATATTTAGCTAAGTTTTCATCATTAAACTGATCGGGTAGATCTCCTAATTCCCTCATAAATTGTATGTGAGTGAAATTCTACTCTAAATAAAATAGTTTTCAAATTACCCTATTGGGGGTTTACTGTTTGCTTCTTCTTACTTCAGCACCGGATTCAGCGTGTCCCGGAGTTCCAGACATCTTTCCTCGAGTTGGTTTGCTCTTTGGCATATCAAGCGGTTTCAACATAGGCTCACCCGGTTTAGTTGGACTGGAAGCCTTATTTTCCTGTCCTTCTTTCTCTCGTGCTTCACGTTCTTTTCTGAATTTATCCATCTCTTCCTCGAGTTTCTTCGTCCGATCGATAAAGTGAATTTGGAGTTTTGCTTCTTCTTCGTCAGTTAAAGGGGGTTGGGATGTTTGGCTCATAGCTTCGACGACAGGTGATTGTTTGTTTTGATCATCCGATGGAAGCGGATGAACATCTCCGCCGGTGATTTGCTTAGAGGTATGTTCGGTCAATTCACCAACCTCTTCTCCGACCTGCTTTTTAACCTGCTTAACTAAATCCTGTATTTGAGATTTACTTTTGTTGAATAATGTCATCGTTTGTTATACGAGATAAGAAATATGTGATACGATATATGCCATTAGTCAAAGGTCATAAGTTATATGTTATTAGTTAATTCGTAATGCGTTAATCGTATTTTGTATTTTGTTCTTTGTTATTCGTCATTCGCTATTAGTTAATTGAAAATTATTCTACATTTCCCGTCTTCCAGCCAACGCTTCACGCAAGGTTACTTCGTCCGCATATTCCAAATCGGCACCGGTCGGAATCCCCATCCCCAATCTTGTTACTTTTAACTTTTGACTTTTAACTTTTAACTTTTTACTAAGGTACATTGCCGTTGCGTCCCCTTCCATTGTCGGATTTGTTGCAATAATTATTTCTTTTGTCTTTACTTCTACTCTTCCACCATCCCGCTCTTTTACTCTATCGAGCAATTGCTCGATGAATATTTCATCGGGTCCGATATTTTCCAATGGGTTAATTGCTCCGTGCAAAACATGATAAAGTCCGTTATATCTCCCGGTCCGTTCGATTGCTAAAACATCCAGCGGTTGTTCAACAATCAGTATTTTCGATAGATCACGGTTAGTGTCCGAACAAATAGGACAAGGGTTAACCTCACTGACATTCTTACAGGTCGAGCATATTATCGTATTCTTTTTCAGGTTAGACAACGCCTCAGAAAAACTATCCAAATCCTCTTGGGGTACATGCAGCAGATAAAACGCTAGTCTTTGTGCTGTTTTTGGACCAATACCCGGAAGTTTCTGAAAAGATTCTATTAGATTTGATAATGACCTGGGTATTTTCATCACTTTTTAATTATACGAGATTATAATACGAAAACTACTAATAAGTTCGGATGAAGTTATACAAGTTACTATTGTCCCATTCCACCCAGTAAACCGGAGAGGCCACCACCCATTTCCATCATTTTCTTTGCAGCTTCTTTTTGAACTTCTTTCATTGCTTCATTTATCAGCTTGACTAAATCTTCTCTGGATTCCCCGTTTACCTCAGCATATATCACCTCTTGAGCACCGTTGACTTTTACTTTCAATCCTCCTCTTTCCTCGGTATGTTCAATTTTTTCCAGCTCCTTCTTTAATTGCATTGCCTGAGAGCGCATTTTTAGAAGTTGTTGTCCTTGTTTTATTTTGTCAAACATGAGTGTAACTAATAACTTAAAACTAAATACAAATTCCCTAAAAAGTTTTAATATTTGAGTTTTAAGTTCTAAACTAGTTCTCGAATATTTCTTTAGCGATCTTAATTATATCTTCGTCTTCCGGTTCAGTCAAATTTATATCTTCCTTTTTTTCGGCCTCAATTTCTTTTTTTCTTTCGGGCGGACTTGCTAAATTACATATTACTCTTACATCACTGTCAAGAATTCCTGTCAAAACATCTTCCAGAATTCTTTTGTGAAACGGCTCTTCCAAACGCTCTTTATGGAAACTGTAAAATACTCCCAAAGTTAATGTTTCACCGTTAAAAGTAAGTGGTTTTGACGCCCGTAATAGCGCTTCAGTTGACGTGCTTTTCGATCGTGTCTTAATAAGAATTTCTCTCCAAATGTCATCAGTTATATTCCCATCAAATGCCTCTTTTTGGTTACTGACACTAATTTTAATTTCTTTATCTGAATTTGAAGCCTGTGAATTTATCCGGTGCGGTTTCGCTGCGTCTTCGAGATCACTATCTTTTTTTGAATCATCACCAACTTCTGTTTTGAGCTTTAAATTACTAGTTTTAAGTTTCCTCTCACACCATTTGATTACCGCTAACTCTAAAGGTATTTGCTCCATGAATGCGGATTTTAAAATTTTAAGGGAAATATTTAGCGACTCAATGAGGCTGATTAAGTCACTTTTAGTAAAGCCTTCCAGACTTACGCCTTCTAAACCGATTTCAGAGAAAAGTGCGCTTCGAAAACGATCGATCAATTTCTTTGTTAAAGTTTCTATACTCCCTCCCCCGCTAGCCACCTTTTCAATCTCAGAAACCGCTGTCTTTGCATCCTTATCACTTAATGAGGATATTATTGTATTGACACTTCCCAAATTTGCTTTCTTGAATAACTCTTCTTCTAATTTCTTGGGGTCAAAGTCACATCCCTGCAATATCAATTGTTCAAATATCTTTTGAGCCTCCCGGAAAGATCCATCAGATGCCGTGGCGATCAAATTTAGCGCATCGTTGCCTATTTTTAGTTTCTCACCTTTCGATGATTTTCGAAGTGACCTGACTAATTCCTCGATGCTTGCTTTCCCGAAATTTACATTTAATGTCCTTGACCTTATCGTGTCAATTATCTTATCCCAATTCGTAGTCGCCAGGATAAATAATACATGCCGAGGCGGCTCTTCTAAAGTTTTCAAAAGTGCGTTAGAAGCCTCGGAAGTCAACATGTGCGCCTCGTCAATTATATAAACCTTTTTATTTGCTTTAGCCGGAGTTAGCTTTACGGCGTTACGAATTTCCCGAATATCGTCAATTCCCCTATGACTTGCAGCATCGATTTCAATAACATCAATATTCGAGTTATTAGTAATAGATTTACATTGGTAGCATTTGTTACATGGCTCACCTTTTGTACTCGGATGCTCACAATTAACAACTTTTGCTATAATTCTGGCAGCGGAGGTTTTACCTGATCCTTTTGGCCCGTAAAAAAGAAACGCATGGGGTAAATTTCCCGACTCGACGATTTTTCCCAAGGTATCCCGTACATCGGCTAAATCAAGATCATCTAAAGTTTGCGGGCGGTATTTAAGATAAAAAGTCATAATATAATGTTAAAACTTAAATGTAATATCTTAAAGCTTAACTTTGGTAATGAGTCATGAGTTATAAGTTCTGAGTTATTATTCATGGTGCTTTCCCATCAAATGGTCTGCGCCGTGTTCAGCAAGCTCATACACTTTATCTTCTATTAATCTATCTTCCTTATTTGCCTCTACAACCACCTGGGGATAACAAATAACTATTTCTCCTAAATGGTTTACGTCTTTTTTAGCTTCGATAAACTTCTTATTAACTTCGCTTTCGGTGAAAGATAGTACATTATGTAAAACTTTATTTTCACATAAGAATTTCTTAGCTAAATCGAGCATTGCTTTCTTGCCTACAATTGCGATTACAACGTCCGAATCCGATACAATTCCCTGACCTTCAAAAAATCGGGTGATCCTTTTTTTTAATAAAGGTGCATTAACGGGGTAATTTGATTGCTTTTTAACATAGACTCTGATCATGATACTAACTGATAACTTATGACGAATAACGAATTAACCAACTAACTTAGCCTTAACCATTTCAGCAACTTTCTTACCATCTGCCTTCCCACCAGCTTTTTTCATAACTCCTCCGATTACCCTACCCATACCCGCCTGCAACGCTTGATGCGTCCCGCTCGCATCGCGACGCGAAACGTCTCGGGCGAGAGCATCTGCGGGCAGGTCCTTAATTACCTCATCTATCAGCTTCCCCAATTCTTCTTCGGACATTTCAGGCGGCAAATATGCCTTTAGAATATTCAGCTCTTCCCCCTCCTGTTTTATTCTTTTTTCCAGCGTCGCCGGATCAGAGGTGCTTGATTTTTCCTGGGCGAGATGGAGAGAATCTATAGCTTCCTGCCTTTTTTTTACTTCACGCTTAATTACAGTCAGCTCCTCTTCAACGGACAGTTTATGCTGTTTGGCAATAAATTCATAATTTAAGGCAGATGAGAGCATTCGTAAGGCAGACAGACGAATTTCGTCATGTGCCTTCAAGGCTTCTCCTATCTTCTGAGTAATAGTATCTGCAATCATAAATTTAACTTCTTTGCTGTTTCTAGAATTTTAACTTTAATTCTTTCTAACTCTTTATCATCTTCTCGCTTCGAAGCGTGCGATGATAAATAACCCGGATATTTTTCGAAAAAAACATCAATATTACTCTCGATAGGTTTCCACCTTTCCATATCAGCCGTACCATGCATTGGAAATAGTTTGGAGTGCAAATGGTCAATACCGAATCCTTCAAAAAACATACCGCACCTCCCAACACCCTCAAACGAGGCATCTAGAAGCTTCGCTACTTTTTTCGTAAATAGCACTAAATCTGTTACCGTTTTATCGTCGTTTTCAAATGCATAACTGGGCTTATGTTTCTTAGTAGCGACTACGGTAAAGCCGGGTGTGTTTGGGTAAAGGCTTAAAAAAGCGACGTGTTTTTTATCCTCAAGTATTTTATAACTTAGACTTTGGCCTTTTACGATTTTGCAGAAAATGCAGTCTTCCATATATTGCCTTGAGTATAGCCACTTAAAGAATGTCGGGCAAGATGAATTTTAGGGTACACCAATTAACATCTGCTGCAAAATACCCTACTATGTAACTTGCTCTATTGCTATATAGCAATAGAGCAAAACAGCTTCAAAGAAGAGGTATAAATACTTTAGCTAGTTTATCTGGATTGTAATAGACAAGAACTACCGTTAGCTCATCACTGACCCAAAACAAGAGGGATTATTACTCTAGCAAAAAGATGCCCTCGTACACTTATTATTGGATATCTAACCTCACTCGTACCATCAGGATTGGTATGAAATCCAGGATAATAATGATAACCTTTTTCTTTAATTACTGAAGTATCACTTTCATTGAAAAACACCCGGTACTTAATAGGTATTCCAAATAATTTTTCGCTTTTAATCTCCATTGTGCAATTTACTAATTATCTCATCCAGTGTCAATAATTCAGCTTTATCGCTAATTCTCTCCTTCCATTCAATTTTATCTCCTGTTTTTTCGGAAATTACTAATCTCACCGGAATACCAATTAGGTCAGCCTCGGCAAACTTCTCTCCGGCGGAAACATCCCTATCGTCCCATAAAACTTCAATTCCCTCGTTTTGTAAACTGTCATCGATTTTCTTTGCGCTCTGCGCTTTATCCCTTGTTCTGATATCTAGCAGGTGTACATCAAAGGGAGCAACTTCTTTCTTCCAAATAATACCCTTATCGTCGTGATTTACCTCCACCAGCGTACCCAAAACTCTAGTTGGACCGATGCCGTAACTTCCGAACCAAACAGGCTTTTTGCTTCCGTCCTCGCCGGTAAAGTTGACTCCCATTTTTTCAGCGTACCATTTCCCCAACGGAAAAATATTTCCCACCTCAATTGACTTTGCTTGGATAATTTTACCCTTTCCGCATTTTTGACAGGGGTTACCCCTGTCACCCGAGAATATTTCTTTATTTTGACTCCAATCGCAGGAATCGCAGTACAATATCTCATCTTCTCCCGTATCCGAAAGAACCTGAAATTCATGAGTATATTTATCAGTAAAAACACCTCCCGCAGCTTCTGTTATTCTGAAGTTAAAACCAAGACGATTAAATACTTTTGAATACGCACCCATTACAATTTCATAATATTTCATTAAATCTTCTTCACTGGTGTGCGCGCTGTAGAGGTCTTTCATCATAAATTCCCTGCCTCTTAAAATTCCAGATCTGGCTCTTGGTTCATTTCTGAATTTTGTTGAAAAGTGGTAAACGTAAACAGGTAAATCCTGGTAGCTAGTTATATTCTTACGCAGTAGATCCATAACAATTTCTTCATGCGTAAATGAGAGAGCGTATTCTTTATCTCTAGTGTCTTTAAGTTTGTATAAAATTTCCTCTGCTTTATCCCATCTCCCCGTTTCCTTCCAGATTTCTTTGGGGTGCAAAAGGGGCATAAGCATTTCCTGACCTCCGATGGCATTCATTTCTTCCCGTATAATTTGATTTATCTTCGTTACCACCCGCCAGCCCAGAGGTAATAACGTCCATGAACCGGCCATCAACTGATCAATGAAGCCTGCGCGGACCAAAAGCTTGTGGTTAATACTTTCGGCGTCTTTCGGAGCTTCTTTTCTGGTCTTTGGAAATAACGTAGATTGTTTCATATATTATTTTGTCATCCTGAATCCTGACCTGTCGTCAGGACAGGTTTATTTCAGGATCTATTTCAGAATTTCCGAATATAAATCTTTAAATTCTGGATTCTTTAATTTTATCAAATTTAACTTCCACTCTCTATGCCAATTTTTCAATTGTTTTTCCCTTCCCAATGCACTTTGTGGATTATTGACTACTTCATAGTAAAGAAGCTTATGTATCAAATACTTGGATGTAAATCCTTTAATTAAATTATTTCTATGTTGATAAATTCGCTTAGCTAGACTTGAGGTTACTCCAACATATAAAGTAGGTCTATTATTACCCAAAATATATACGTAGTACTGCACATTAACCGGATACTGAAACTAGTTCAGTATGACTTAGATGTCATTTTACAGCATTTTCGAGAAATCCGGAAAGACTACCTGCAGAAATTAGTCTTCTGACATCACCAATTGTTATCGCAATAATAAGAAGTATGAGAACAACCATTCCAGCCATATGAATTGCTGCTTCAATTTTCGGGACAACCTTCTTGCCGATTAAACTTTCAATGCCCAAAAAGAAAAGCCTTCCACCATCCAGTGCAGGAAAGGGAACGATATTTATTATCGCCAGGTTTACCGAAAACACTCCCAAAAAATTAATAATAGCAAGTATTCCGAATTTAGAGACTTCGCTTGTCATGGCAAAAATTCCGACAGGTCCGGCTACGTCCTTCGGAACAACGCCCGTTAATAAGTTCTTAATAACCGTAAACAAACCGATAACAATCGTTTCACCCCAGAATATAGCTTCCTGAAAACCGTTATAAACCCCCAAAAAAGGTCTTTTCCATATTGGAGGGAAATACATTTCGGTTTGCGTTACGGCAACGCCTATCGGTCCTTCATTGTCGGGATGATTTATTCTCGGTGTAACTTCTACATGCCTTTCAGCACCGTTTTTGTCTTTCAGACCAAGTGTAATTTTTTCTCCTTTTTTTGTTTCAACTATTTCAATAAACTTACCGATGTCCTTGACTTCC
Source organism: Candidatus Woesebacteria bacterium RIFCSPLOWO2_01_FULL_39_23 (assembly GCA_001793095.1). Taxonomy (GTDB): domain Bacteria; phylum Patescibacteriota; class Microgenomatia; order UBA8517; family UBA8517; genus HO2-FULL-38-9. The sequence continues at coordinate 28,454 of MGHG01000004.1, read as the reverse complement.
TGTCCGGCTACACTTTCAATAACATCGTTATCTTTTATTCCTGCACTTTCAGCCGGCGAGTCCTTTGCTATTCCCGAAACAATCACTTTATCAGTTTCTCTCGGAACACCCGAAAAAGTATAAACTACAGTAAATGCCACAATAGCAAGAATAAAGTTCATCACAACCCCGGCAATTAAAATGCTGAAGCGTTTTTTCTTGTTTTTATAAAAAAAGGCCTTCTTAGGTTTACTGATCCCTTCTTCCGTTTGCTCACCGTGCAGCCTTACAAATCCCCCTATCGGAAACAGATTAATCGAATACATCGTTTCACCAATTTTTCTACCATAAACTCTCGGCGGATAACCGAGTCCGAACTCTTCAACCCAAACACCCGCCCGTTTAGCAGCAATAAAATGCCCGAACTCATGGACAAGAACCAGAATCGATAAAATCAGTAAAAAAGTGATTGCCGCCGTGAACATAATATGTGTAAGTATAGCGTATGTTGCAACTACAACTGCAGAAGCTCTTCCTTTTTCTTATCCCCCAAAGTGTCAATTTTTTCAATAAAATCATCAGTTATTCCCTGAACAGCTTTTTCCTGACCGAATTTTTCATCCTCCGAAATTTCTTTTTCTTCAAATGACTTCTTAATATCATGCATCGCATCAGCTCTAACTTGCCTGACCATAATTCTGCCACTTTCAAGCTTGGCAGAAAGAAGTTTTGTGTATTTTTCCCTGTCTTCGGTTGTCAAAGGAGGTAAAGAAATCCTAATAATATTTCCATCCATCGAAGGGTTCATACCAACATTTGCTGCTAGAATTCCCTGTCTGATTTCCCCGATAATAGACTTATCCCAAGGATCAATATTAATTGTCTGCGCGTCAGGAACTGATATTGTCGCCAGCTCCTGGATCTTTAACTTCTGTTGTCCTCCATAGACGGAAACGTTTATATTTTCAATAAGTGCTGGAGATGCCCGTCCTGTTCTAATAGAGGCAATGTCCGTGGTCACAAGATTGACCACCTGTTGCATCTTAGTTTGTATCGAAGCCTCATCCATAAATAGTTATTTAGTTAGTTCGTTACTTAGTTACTTTGTTGTATTTCTTAATTCTACACGAAAAACACGGCCTATGCGGATGTTTTCCCCTGTTTTAGCGCTCAATTCTTTAACCAGCTCGTTAATCTTTTTGGAGGGGTCTTTAATAAATTCTTGCTTGTGAAAATTTATTTCTCCCATTGAAGCAACTTGCATTGCTAAATCTTTCCCTAAATTTTGAAAAAGCTCATTTCTTGCAACAAAATCCGTCTCGCACAAAAGTTCGGCAACGCCAACTACTTTCTGGTTGTGGTGCGTATACGAAGCAACAATTCCTGCACCCGTAGTCCTTCCCGCTCTTTTTTCCACTTTCTCAAAACCTTCTTTTCTGAGTATCACCTCAGCTTTTTTCAGGTCACCATTTAATTCTTCAAGCAGCTTTTTTACTCTCATCACCGGGGCTCCCGTTGATTCCTTTAATTTCCTGATTTGATCAGCAGTTATCTTCATAATTATTGATTCACGCGGATTTTTTAACAGATGTGACCGATTTTTCACCCGTACTACCGGTTTCACTTGTACTACTTTTTATGCCTCTCCCCTCCATAATCGCTTCTTTAAACAAATCGAGGACGTACTCTATGGCTTTTGTGGCATCGTCGTTCATAGGTATCGGCCAATCAACAACGTCCGGATCACTATTGCTGTCAATAAGACCCACCGTCTCGACCGCTTTATTTGCCGCTTCTCTGACTGCGCCTTTTTCTTTTTTAGTATCGATAATAATTATAAGATCAGGAATCGCTAACAGATTTTTTACACCGGCAAAAAATCTGTTCAGGCGTGCAATTTCTCTTTCAATTAATAATCCTTCTTTCTTTGTATATTTATTGTAATAGCCTTCCGCGTACTTCTTCTCCATGTCGGTCAACTTTTGCGTTGACAGCCTAAGCTGATCAAAATTTGTCAGAGTTCCTCCGAGCCAGCGTTCATTAACATAAAATACACCAGCCTCAATTGCGATCTCCTTAACTTTTTCTTTGGCTTGTTTTTTAGTGCCGACAATTAGAATTTTTTTGCCTTCTTTAGAAGCTTTCTGAAGTACTTCTAATGCTTCATCTAAACATTTTTTAGTCTTTATTAAATCAAAAATATGAACTCCGCCTTCTTCACCATATAAATATGGTTTCATGCGCGGATTCCAACGCCTAACCTGATGACCGAAATGGGCACCGGTTTCAACAAGTTTTTCTAGGGAAACGTCTTGCATATTATTTTTGCCTTCTTAGTCCGTCCACCGATCGGAAGTTTGTACCCTTAACCCTGAGCAGAGTCGAAGGGATTCCAGAAGGCATGATCGGTGTGTTAATAACATTGATATGATAGCAGTGAAGCAAAAATATTGCAACAACTTAGTTTTAAACATTTAATTTAATGTGCTTTATGTAATTAATAATAAGTATATAGTACATGTATGTAGGCTTGACAATATATATGTAGCGACCTATAATATCTTACTATGTCTAATGGAAATCATCCTAGTGGCTATTCGCATAGAGTTGCCAGAATAAGCAAAAGAATAAATGAAGGATATCCGGTACGAGAAAGTAGTAGAGATTATAACCCAAGTAGCCGATCACCTGAGCAGCAGGAATGGATTCTTGGATACTGTACTCACTCCCCGGAAACATGTGGTTGTCGTGAGCATAATTCTGGCAGATGTAATTCAGTTGGTAGAATAATTAAATGCGATTTAATCCCAAAATCTTATTTAGAACAAGAGCCAAGGCTTATTCCTATAAAAGGAGGTTCGGTTGAAATAGAGCGATAACCAGAGTGACTAACTATTTTGAATAGCATAACTTTTACCAGCTTCTTCTGAAGCTGCTCTAACCAAATTCTCCATCAAGCAGGCTATTGTGACAGGCCCAACTCCGCCGGGAACGGGAGAAACAAACGAAGCTTTTTGGTAAGCTTCTTTTTCAATATCGCCTTTCGGCGACCCCACATCAATCAAAATAACACCCTCTTTGACCATATCCGACCTTATTAAATCGGGGTTCCCTGTTACGCTGATTACAACATCGGAAGTTCTTATTGTCTCCTCAAACCTTTCTGCTCCCTTCACTAATCCAATGACATGATATTTTTCTTTTCCCAAGAGTCTGATAATTTTCCTTCCTTCAAATCCCCCGGCACCTATAACTACTACCTTGCAGGGTCTCACCTTTAAAGGTGTTACTTTAATTGCTAAATTTATAATCTCCAAAACTGCCTTAGCTGTAGGTGCAATAAAATTGCTATCGTCTTTAAGTCCATCAACATCTTTTTCTTTGGAAATTGAGTTAATAATCTGATCACGGTCTTCAATGCTAAGTCTTTCCGGCAGGGGCAGCTGAATCATGATTCCATGGACCGTATTATCGGTATTAAATCTTTTTATTTTTTCTACTATTTCTTTAGTTTTGGTTTCTTCCCTACAACCTACAACCAATAACCCACAACCCATTCTCTCCGCTGCTTTCTTTTTCAAATTGACATACAAAACACTCGCAGGATCGTCTCCGACGATAATTGAAACAAGTTTTGGATTAATTCCCTTCTTTTTTAAACCGACTACCCTAGCTGCAACCATATCGAGTAATTTACCCGCAAAAGCTCTGCCATCAAAAATGTATGCACCCATGAAGCTAATTTTAATCTAATGGAGTTAGTTTAACAAGAAAATACTTACAAATTATTACTTTCCTCTTGTTTCAGGAGTTTATATAAAACCTTCGGATTAAACTCCCCTGCATTACTCGCTTCAACTTTTTCTTTCAAAATTTGTGCCTCCATATATACAGGTGAATCTACTGGTTCATGTCTATAACCTGCAATAATACTTAGAGATATAAGAAGTTTTTCTCCAACCGGTGTTTTACGTTCCTCATCGGATAACACTAAGTCAAGATCTGTAAGCCAACTGTTAAGAATACCAAACGATTTTTGATCTCCAATATCTGAGTACTTTCTTCGATGTCTGGGTATACCTTTTCTACTCTCCTTAGTCATACTTATTCCACAATAAGCGTCTCAGAATATTAAGGAATCGTCCCAGTTAGATACTTTTAGATCTAACGGGACCCCGTGAGATGTCACCTTGGGCGGCTATCTCATAGTGAGAACTTCTGGCAGAGGAATTTTACTTTTTTTTCTGTATCTTTTAAAAATTTATCTTTCGTAATTTCTTTTTTAAATTTCTTCAGATATTGATTTCTCTTTTCCGCATCTTCCGGGATGGTTCTTTGTCCTATGTGTTTAATTACATCATCTATCCATTTAGCAATTACGTCCACTTCCTTCTCCTTCATTCCTCTGACAGTCATCGCCGGTGTACCCATCCGAAGACCTGACGGATAATAAGGAGAACCGGTGTCGTACGGTATAGTATTCCTATTAACAATTATCCCTGCTGACTCCAATGCCCAAGCGACAAACCAACCGTTTATTTTTTTATTTCGTAAGTCAATTAAGACTAAATGTTTGTCAGTCCCGCCGCTCACAACTTCATAACCGGCTTCGCCTAAATTTCGGGCAAGCCGCTGCGCATTCTTGACAGTTTGTTTTGCGTACCTTTTAAACTCATTAGTCTTAGTATTAGCCAAGGCTATCGCGATACCCGCTATGGTATGCAGATGCGGTCCACCCTGCATACCCGGGAATATTGATGCATCTATTGCGTCTGACGTTTCTTTTCTGGAATAAATTAACGCACCCCTTGGTCCCCTTAAAGTTTTATGTGTTGTCATCGTCACAACATCAGCGAAGGGAAAGGGTGAAGAATTGGTACCCCCGGCGATAAGACCTGCTTCGTGGGCAACATCTGCCATATAATATGCACCAACTTTTTTTGCAATCGCTCCCATCCTTTTATAATTAATTTCTCTCGGGTATGCAGTTCCGCCGGAAATAATTAGTTTCGGCTTGAACTTTAAAGCTTGTTTTTCTAAGGCATCATAATCAAAAACTTGAGTCTTCGGATCGACATGATAAAACTCAACTTTCCAGATTTTTGACACCAATGTCACTTTTTTATCTTTATATTGCCAACCGTGTGAGAGGTGTCCGCCGTCGGGAAGATACATGGAGAGTATTTTATCTCCCGGATTTAAAAGAGCATTATAAACTGCTAAATTTGCGGGAGTGCCCGAATACGGTTGAACATTTACGCCCCATTTTACGGGATCAAGCTTGAAGGCTTCGAGGGCGACTTTCTCGCAATGTTCTTCAATCTCATCAACTACTCCCATACCCTGGTAATATCGCTTCCTTGGCTGTCCCTCAGCATATTTATGCATTAATATCGACCCCACCGCAGCCCTGACTTCAGGATAGGTATAGTTCTCAGAGGGAATCATCATTAATGTACTTTGCTGGCGTTCTTTTTCCTTCTCTATTAAATCGAATATTTTATTGTCCTTCATAGTTATAGTTCTCACTAAGTAGTATAATTCAAAAGTTTAAACTCGACAATTTTCCAAATATCTTCAGCCACTTTTTCCCTTGTCCGATTTGCATTAACTACCTCCCACTGATACCTCTTAGCAAGCTCGAGGTGAACTTGTCTCGCTTTTTCCCAACTGCTACTAGATTCATATCTATGATTCCTTTCTATTCCCGAACTAAACCTCTCGCCATCAAGCAAAACCCCCAAATCTTCATCGAGCAACCCTCTGTTCATAGCTTCCATCGTTTCTAATGGAATATCATGTGTCACCCCCCAACTTATTCCTGTCCCTTTATAATCCTCTGAAACTAACCATCTCCCCGCCTCAAGCCATTTTGATAAGGTTGGTTCAAAATCTCTTCTATTCTGAGAAAATTCTTTCTGAAGTTCAATATCACTAATATTTAGACCTTCCCTAAGCGCTGCATTTATTCTTGGCCCTGTTGGTTCCAAATCATATATAGGATATTTAAGATAATGAGCATTTTTATCAATATTTCTTAAACTGTCAATCAACAGGTTTGCTTGGACTGTTTTACCTAAATTATTCGCTCCGTAAATAACAATAAATTTCCCTCTTTCACTCATATTTAGTCCTTACCCAAATCAGCAAGATTTTTACTTGATTGGTTTATTTCTTACTACATGGTGCTTTATACAACGTGCCGCGTATCCTTCCATTTTATCTCCGACTAAAACAACTGGATCATTCCAATCTGCCGGTTCTCCATCAACATATCTTTGGGTTTCCGTAGCCAGTTGTTGGCATTTTGTTCCATCTTCAATTATTTCGTCGCACACAGCTTTCAACACTACTTTATCTTGAGCTCTCGCAAGCAGCTCGGCCATTGGACCGAATGGTTGCCTTCTAAAATCGCGCGGTAATCCCGATATAACAACTTTAATATCCGTATCAAGTAATTTATCAACTACTTCAACTATCTTATAAACCCCATCTGGATTTGTTTGGTTAAGAAACTGTATTTCATCTATCATAACTACGTCCACTCCCTTACGTAATTTGTTTAATAATTCTTCAGGTTGATCAATGGGGGTAGCATCCCAACGTCCAAAAAGCCTGGATTTTATTTGGTTCGAACCTTCTCCCCGATCGTCCATTGCAGGTTTAAATATTTGTACTTGATGACCACCGACAGTAAATGCATCGGCAAACCTGATCATTTCTAGGGTTTTACCGGAAAACATCGGGCCTTCTATTGAAGTCAGTTTTTCTACCATTACTCAGACTTATAACATGCAAAAGTACGGAAGACAAGTATATTTATTTACTAGACATGTCGCATATAATTGTTTATTCTTACTTAGCAAAAAATGATCCCATACCTCAATTTACTTCAAGACATCCTCGATAACGGTGTAGTAGAAAAAAGCGAGAGAACCGGTACTGGAACTAAAAAAGTTTTTGGTCGCCAACTGCGTTTCGATCTCTCCCAAGGATTTCCACTTTTAACCACTAAAAAAATGTTCATGAAAGGAGTAATATATGAGCTTCTCTGGTTTATATCGGGAAATTCTAATATTCGCTATCTTGTAAAAAACGATGTAAATATTTGGAACGAGTGGCCTTATCAGAATTATTTAAAGGCTAAGGGCTTAGAAAAAAGGTACCTAACCTACACCAAAAAATGGCAAAAAGAGAAAGAAAGGTTTATTCAAAAAATTATCACAGATGAAAAATTTGCTGAAAAATACGGGGACTGCGGGCCTTTTTATGGAGTACAATGGCGTAACTTCTCCGGAGTCGATCAGTTGTCCCGGGTAGTTTCAGAAATTAAAAAAAATCCTGCCAGCCGTCGGTTAATAGTCAACGCTTGGAATGCACCGCTAATCAGTAGAATGGCACTTCCACCATGTCATGTAATGTATCAATTTCAGGTATCGAAAGAAAAACTTTCCTGTATGATGTATCAACGTTCCGTAGATACATTTTTAGGCCTCCCATTCAATATAGCCAGTTACGCCCTACTTACAATGATGGTAGCTCAGGTTACAAACAATAAACCTGGGGATTTAGTACTCGCCCTTGCCGATACACATCTTTATTTAAATCATATCGAACTGGCGAAGGAACAATTAAAAAGAAAACCATACAAACTACCTAAAATGAAAATTAATCCTAAAGTAAATTCTGTTTTTAGGTTTAGGTATGAAGATTTCGAGCTTAAAAATTATAAATTTTATCCAACCATCAAAGCTCAAATTTCTGTATGAAAATTTACGTCACACACTCAACCAGTTTCGATTATAAAAAAGAATTGTATAAACCATTAAGAAATTCTAACTTAAATGCAAAACATGACATAGCTTTACCTCATGAGAAATCTTCTGAGCTTTTCGACTCAAAAAAATATTTAGATAAATGTGACTTAGTTGTTGCAGAGGTATCTTTCCCTTCAACTGGACAAGGTATCGAGTTGGGGTGGGCAAATGTTAAAAATGTTCCTATTATTTGTTTTTATAAAAGGGGCACCAAACCATCCGGCTCTATTAAGGCAGTAACTGATAAAATCTTCGAATACACAAATTCGGATAATCTAATAAAGAAAATCTCTGATAACCTTTAAGGGATTACCCCTGCAAGGTCATATCAAGTATGAAAGTCTCTATAATTGTTGCTGTTGCAGAAAATAACGTAATCGGGGCGAAAAATAAACTACCTTGGTATCTACCTGCTGATTTGAAACACTTCAAAGAATTAACCACCGGGCACCACATTTTGATGGGGCAAAAAACCTATGAATCAATTGGTAAACCCCTTCCCGATAGAGTAAATATAATTTTATCCGAAGATCCGAACTATCATGCTAAGGAATGCATTGTTGTTAATTCAATTAACGAAGGTGTTGAATTAGCAAAAAGTGAGAATGAACATGAATTTTTTATAATAGGGGGAGCTTCGGTATATAAACAAATGCTACCTTTTACTGATAAAATTTATATGACTAAAATTCATAATAACTTTGACGGAGACGTATATTTTCCAAATATCGATGACAAAAACTGGAGAGAAATTTCTAAGGAATCACATACTAAAGACGATAAAAATCCTTTTGATTATGATTTTATTATTCTCGAGAAAAGATAATCACAACTTTACTTAAATCCTCCACCCTGCTTTTTAATTCCTGTAGGAGTAATTTTCCCACCACCTCCATCATCATAATCCCTACTGTTATTTCCAACACTTAATCTTTTGTATCTTCTCTCTACAGCTTCAATAACCGAAGGTGGCACTTCCTTTCCCATCCGAATATAATCCATCGGTGAATATTTATTTTCATCAACTACTTCCCTGGCCATACTTTGCATTAACATTAATTGCTAACAATCAAACTGTCAACAGCTATTAGGGTATCTTTGTTTGCTGATCTATGCTAGAATACAACAACTTATTTACATCTGTTTCCTCAATTGGAGTGGAAATCGTTAACTATTCCTTGCGGAGAGAATTAATCGCAAGCTTAAGACAGACGCAATTTCATCACCAGTAAGAAACAAGTTTAGTAAAAGAAGTAAAAAAAGGTCTCAGATCCGGGGCTTTGCCGAAATGCAAGGTCTCTCACCGAGCTGGAGGGCTCTCTGAGCCGGAAGCAGACCGGGAGGGTGGTGATAATAAATGAGTAAAAGATTATTTGTAGGCGGGCTTCCCTATAGTGTAACCAGTCCCCAACTGATGGATTTATTTTCTAAGTTCGGTAAGGTTATTTCAGCTGATGTTATTTCGGACAAATATACCGGCCAGAGCAAGGGTTTTGCCTTTGTAGAGATGGAGAATGAGAAAGAGGCGGATGAAGCAATAAAAAACCTAAACGAAACTGTAATCGAAGGAAGCGGAAGCGACAGAAAAATTGCAGTTAACGAAGCTCGACCAAGAGAGGAAAGGCCACGATTTGAAAACAGAGGTGGTGGTGGAAGCGGCGGTCCCAGAAACAATTACAGAAGACCTGACAGAAGAAGTAGATATTAAGCTATTTTAATAAGTGAGGTTATTATGAATGATCTGCATCGCAGTAAATTCGCTAAATCTCGCCAAAGCGAGAGTGGTTCTTATACCTCATCACACTACTACCAAAGGTCGCAACGAATCCATGTAAATGGTATTAGCGGCGAACTCAAAAAGGGTAATAAATTAATTGAAAGAGGTAAGGTATATAAAGTGATAAAAATCAGTTTAATCAAAACTGATGGGAAAGTTGAGAAGATCGTACATTACTGTCCTTACTTTGTAAACTCTCTGAATAAAAGTCTTCTATATTCGATACCTGAAAAGAGTATCGCTCCTGAAGATATCAGGAAACCCCTTTCTAAGAAAGAGTTGGAGTTGGTTTTGTCGTCTCTATCCGAAAAGATGGATGCATATCCTGTATTTGACATTATAAAAGCCAAGGATGATATCAATCTAAATAATATTCAGGAGACTGCTAATGTTCTCAGACAGTGCCTAAAGGAAAAGAAGGCTGCGGGTGAAAATTATACAAAAGTTAAAAGAGACTTTTTAGATGACGTAATTGAGATGATGGTTGAAGAAGTTGCACTCGTTTTTAACATCTCGCTTGAAAAAGCTGAGGAAAAAATCCGCTCCCTCGTTAATATATAACACCATTCACACTTAGATGATCCCCCAAATCTTCCTTCGGTAATTCCTACCATTCTTATTATTCGTCAAACACCTGTCTAGTAAATATATTTACAAAGTCAAGCTCATCTTTATTATCAAATATAAACTGCCGTTAGTTACAAATACCAACAGAATATGGTTGAAAAAGAACCTAACGGCAATAAGATCAAAACACTGCCAAAATTCCTATATTCTCTGGATACGCCACAAGTAATTCAGAAACATCTTGACACTTCAAAATACTCAAAATTGTCTAGTATTATCCGGCTAAGATCTGCTGGTTTACCGACACTACCCGGATTTGTAGTTAACAATTTAACACAAGATGTCCTTAGTTACTTGCGAGATTGGAACGCCAAACATAAATTTGAAAGATTTTCTTTACGATTTGACAGTCCGAATCCTGAAGATCACATAAAACTACAAGGGTCAAATCCAACTATAGAGGAGCTTGCTAATATGGTTCCAATATTTAAACCACCACTAATAGGAATTGTAATGGCAGAAAACGACCGCTTTAATCAGATGCATAGTGTTTTAACACTTTTCTCTAAAGACTCTTTACTTTTAGAAATAGTTGGCCCAGGTTTTGATGCTGCAGATCTTACTCGCGGTAACACTTCTCCTCACGAGTCACTTAAAATATATAGAAAAAGTACACAAGATTTCAGCGATAAACTTAGTTCATCAGACATCAAAAGTCACTATATTATTAGAACGTCTGACTATCTTCAAAGTCGTAATACCCGTTACGGTGTAATTTATGCAATGTTAGAAAAGGGGTTGGGTATAGCAGTCGCCTCTGAAATACTAACACCTAAACAACTTGCTCATGTTGATACTTTTCTTCGTCAAAGAGATGCAGAGATTCCTAACACATATAAAACATTAGATTATGAACGCCTTCAGAAGCTTTATAAATATATCGTTCAGCTTGATACTTTTCGCGATTACTTCCGGGAACAGTTCCGGATCGATGTGCAAGAAAAAGTGTTATCAGCAAGCTTTCTTAAAAAACACGGACTTGTTTTCTGGGATCTCTACGGCGCAGATAAGTACACTAATAAATAATTTATTATCTCTCAGGGTTAATAATTTCCAACCCCCCTTAATACTTTATGGGGTAACCCCTACAAGGTAGGGTTACTATTAAGTATTATCCTGTCGATCTTTGGTACTCACTCGAACACCAAAAATTTCTCTTACAGTCATCCCCAAAGCTTTAGCAACCCTAGATATTTCATCAAGTCTAATGTTCATAGGATTGTTATATATCCCAGAAACTCTTTCAGGACACATACCGGGCACACAGTTAAATCCATTTTGAATTAATCCCAACCTTAAATTTCTTAAAAAATTCAAGGTTTGTTGATCAACAATTTTTTCAGCTTCTTCTCGTGTATAAAAAAAGCTTTGTTCTTTCATCTTGACAAGAATATAACTTTACAAAGACTTCCTAGCTTGACTATTATCTTATAGATTTTTGACCTATTTTGGACATAATTTGATATTTATATACCAATCTGGTATACATTCAAAAACCTGCATTACCTACAGATATTTTTGACATGAACAAAGCATATTTCGAAACATTACCTAAGGATTACTTTGGGAATCTTTACCAAAAAGTCAGTAGTTCATTAACCAAAGGCGAAAACGTTTGTCTCTCTGTAATTCCCGGATTCGGTGAAAAAACGATCTTTAATTTCTTAAGCTTCAACTTTAGGAGCGACAAACTGTTTGATGAAATTTACGTTTATGATCCTGAACTGGAGAATGAAAATATAATAGACTTCACAAAAAAGCTGATATTTGCCAATAATCTAAAAAACAAACTATTAATAATCAGGTTTTTCGAGCAGATCGAAGACAAACCTAAGACATTAGAGAAATTGGATAGTTTAAGAAGGAAAAATCCAAAATATTTAACTTATCTTGCAATTTCGAACCAGGAAGCATTATTGTACCCTTCTTCTCATCAAGCACTGACGACAGTTTTTTTCTCAGATATTATCTATTTTCTCCCTTTTGACACTATCCAAACAGCTAGCATGATTAACTCTCTTATTAACTATTATGGGTGGAATATAAATCTGTCGGTTTTTGATGAAATATATCATCTTTCAGGAGGAATCCCGAGAATTATAAAATATTTAACCAAAGAGCTTTATGAATCACACATTCCCCTAAGCAATAAAGATAAACTAATCCTCATACCTCAAATTAGTTTCCAGCTTAAGTTACTTACTATAATTCTTATTACGCATAATAAAAAACAAGCCTATTTATTGGGGTTAACGGACGGGAATTACCGATTAAAATCAAGTCTTTTGAAATATTACATAAAGAACTTCAGATCCGAAATGATAACTCGTCTCTATCCTCAACTTAGCGATACCGAAACAAAAATATTATCTTTTTTCAGCGAAAATGAGGGAAAGATTGTAAGCTTAGATAATTTAGCAGCACTTATGAAAATGTCGGACGACAACTTTTCACTTTGGGCAATATACAAAGTGATATCCCGTCTTAAACCAAAGATAAAAAATAATTTCAATTTGAAAAATGTTAAAGGTCGGGGTTACGTACTTACAAAAGTTTCCCTTTAAAGGTGAGGTCTTGTTAGGTAGTTGCTGAATTTACTGATTTATTGTCTTTTGGTTTTTGCCAGGATGCAAATTTACAATCCGGATAGCGTGAACATCCGTAAAAAACTCTCCCCTTTCTTGTCTTTTTGATTATTACGTCCCCTATTTTACACTCAGGACACTTCATATCTATCTTTTCCATATATTTCTCGGTATATTTGCAGTCGGGAAATCGGGAACAGGAAATAAATTTTCCGAAACGACCCGTCCTTATCACCAGTTCGCCCCCCGGGCCTGAGGACCCTTTGGGCCGGTGGCCTTCTCCACATTCGGGGCATTTCTTACCCAATTTCTCGGTTTCTATTTTTACTCTCTTTGATTTTTTCTCAACTTCCAGAAGCTTTTTATCAAAAGGTTTCCAAAAATCACTAATTTCTTTAACCCACTTAACTTTTCCGTTTGCAATATTATCAAGATCGTCTTCCATTTTAGCTGTAAACGTAAAATCCATTTCATCGGGGAAGTTTTGAACAAGGAAATCATTTACAGCAATTCCTATACTTGTAGGAATAAATTTACCTTCACTCTTCTCTACATACTGTCTAAGTTGAATTGTCGTAATGATCGGAGCGTACGTCGATGGCCTTCCTATTCCGAGTTTTTCTAAAGTTTTAATAAGAGATGCTTCGTTGTATCTTGGCGACGGCTGGGTAAACTTCTGTTCAGGTAGGACTATCATTAAATCCAATTCTTCATCTTTCTCAATAATAGGAAGAACCTGTTCATCGCCCTTCGCCAGAGGAATTACTTTCCGCCAACCGTCAAATTTCATCACCTGTCCTGAGGCTCGCAAAACATACACCTCCGAGGTGTGAACGTCTTTCACCTCGGAAGTGTGAGTGGCGGTAACATCTATCGTTGTTTCGTCATACATACTCGGCGACATTTGGCAGGCTACAAACCTCTTCCATATCAATTCGTATAGTTTTCTCAAATCATTGACAAACTTATTGCTTGTTGTTTGTAATTTGTCGTTTGTTAATTCAACATTTGTCGGTCTTATAGCTTCATGTGCTTCCTGCGCAACTTTCGATGACGTCTTATAAAACCTCGGTTTTTCCGGGAAATATTTATTACCGTATTCAGCTTTTATAAATTGCCTGACTTTGTCGATCGCTTGTAAAGAAATATTAGTCGAATCCGTTCTGTGGTAAGTGATAAGTCCTTCTTCATAAAGTTTCTGTGCAACACTCATTGTTTTTTTTGCAGACCAGCCTAATAACCTAGCAGCAGATTGAGACATGGTTGAGGTAGTAAAAGGCGGAAACGGATTTTTTCTAACTTCTTTGCTTTTAATATCAAGAACTTTATATTCAGATTTTTCTAAGTCCGAAACGACCAACTTCGCTTCCTTGTCGTTATTAATTATCGCCTTGTTACCTCCAATTTTAATTAGTTGAATTTTAAATATTGGAGTTTTGGATTCTTGGAATTTTTGAGACTTTACTTCGCAATATATTTCCCAGTATTCTTCCGATTTAAATGCCTTGATATCTTTTTCTCTATCTACGATTAATCTAACCGCAACCGACTGCACCCTTCCTGCGGACAACCCGATTCTTACTTTTTTCCATAAAAGGGGAGATAATTTATAACCTACTAGTCTATCCAACACCCTCCTGGCAATTTGAGCATCAACCAAGTTTTTATCGATGGCTCGAGGATGGGCAATTGCTTCCTCAACAGCCTCTTTTGTAATTTCGTGGAATACAATGCGAGATATAGGGATATTAGGATATTTAGATATTGAGCGACTTTTACTTTCCTTTTCTCCAAATATCTTTATATCTCTATCTCTTAATATCTTTTCCACATGGTGCGCTATCGCTTCACCTTCACGATCAGGGTCGGATGCAAGATAAATATGTGAAGCTTTTTTTGCAACATCTTTGATCTTCTTAACGGTATCTGCCCTCTTCGGAACTAAAACATAATCAGGCTTAAAATTATGTTCTACGTCAATGGAAAGTTTGCTTTTAGGAAGATCCATGATATGGCCCATTGTCGCCTCGACAGAATAATCTTTCCCGAGAAATCGGGACAAGGTTTTTGCTTTAGTGGGACTCTCAACGATTATTAATTCCATTATCAAAAGATAAATGCTAAAAAACTAAATGCTAAATTTAGAATTCATATTTTTGCCATTTAGCATTTTCTGTATATTCCTCCGCCAATGTTTTTAACCATCCCTTTTAATTCCATGACAGTAAGTTTGCTTGAAATAGTTGAAACCGTCAACCCTGATATTCTACCAATCTCGTCAATGTATAACGGTTCATTTGCCAAAACCTCAATCAATTTCTCTTCATAAATATCAGATGGCATAACCCGCTCGACTATATCCTTATCAACTTTTAATTGCATGTCCAGCTCATCCAAGATATCTTTTACGTCTGTTAACATTCTTGCACCATTTTTTATTAAATAGTGGGGCGCACCGCTCATTGGTGAGGTAATCTGTCCGGGTACGGCAAATACTTGACGCCCCTGATCAGCTGCGTGCTTCGCGGTATGAATTGTACCGCTTTTTATCATGCCTTCAACAACAATTACAGCTTTCGACAAACCGGAAATTATCCTATTTCTATAGGGAAAGAAGTATTTCTGAGGAATTACTCCCGGCGGATATTCAGAGATAATCGCTCCACCCTTTTTAATTATTTCAAGACCCAGCCACTCATTCGATCTGGGTGTAATAATGTCTATTCCTGAAGCTAAGACGGCAACACATCTTCCATCGGCTTCTAGTGCACTTCTATGCGCTGTAATATCTATTCCGAAAGCAAGGCCAGAAACAACCGTTATACCCAAACTCGCAAGTTCCCGGGACAGCCTCTCGGTAACTTCTCTTCCGTATGAAGTCATTTTTCGACTCCCGACAATTGCGACAGAGTTGATATCGGAACTAATTAGTCTTCCTCGTAGATATAGAACTAAAGGAGCGTCTCCCAAGCCTCGTAAATTCTGGGGATATTCATGATCATTTATTGTGATACATCCTATTGAGTGTCTTTTTAAGTCATTAAAATATTTCGGCAATTCGATACCTTCTCGGTATTTTATAAAATCATTAACACTTTGCTCTTTAAGACCAATTTCCAATAGATCTTCTTTTTGTACATCCCAGGTTTTTTTCGCCGAACCGAAATAGGAAAGCATCAGCTTTATCCTTGCCGGACCAAATGACATAAAAGAGGCAAGTGCAATTAAGTATTCACGTTCATTCATAATTTCCTCTAAGGTCGGACCTTGTCAGTAACAAATATTTCCCTACTATTTCGAATCTGCAGCGAACCAATAATCAAATATATCCCGCGCAATAGGGCCCGCAACGGCCGAGCCTTCTCCGCCTTCTTCCACTAGTACTGTGGCAATAATTTCCGGTTTATCCATAGGTGCGAAAGCTGTAAACCAAGCATGAGTTTTATTGTTGACGCCAGTTTCGGCTGTACCAGTTTTACAAGCTACGCTAACATGCCTTGGATTCTTTTCTTTAAAGTCAAAAAATGGAAATCCTGTTCCACCTGGAGAACACGCATCCTCCATCCCTTGTTTTACAAGCTTGATGTTTTCCTCTTTAGTTCCTAGATCCTTGCACTGGAAAATAGAGACTGGAAAATGGAAATTTCCTGACACCTCAGCAGATAACAGATGTGGTACACATAAACTACCTTTATTAGCAATTGCAGTAATAGCCCGATTAAGCTCCAAAGGTGTCACGGCAATATCTCCCTGGCCAATCGACATGTGGTAAGTATTACCCAAAAACCACCTTTCTCCTTTGACTTTCTCTTTCCACTCCGGTGAAGGAACCAATCCGCTAATTTCACCCGGTAAGTCTATCAAAGTCATTTGGGACATGCCGAATTTATTTGCCCAAAGATCAATTTTATCCACTCCCAATAAACCACCCAGATTATAAAAAAAGGTATCTGTGGAACGCGCGAGTGCCCGTTCTAAATTAATCCTTCCCTCAACACCTCCATACTGCGTGAAATACCAGTTCGAATAAGAAAATGTTCCGTATGGAGTATTAATTACCAGTCGTCCAGTGTCTTCATATATATAATCCTTATCAATTACACCTTCCTCGAGTCCTGCGAGAGCCACAACAGGCTTGAACGTCGATCCAGGATGATAAACCCCTGATATGGCTCTGTTGAATAGGGGCAAATCCTGATCATTAAGTATTTTTTCAATTACATCCACCGACGGCGGGTTAATAAAAGTATTCGGATCGTACGTCGGCGACGAGTATAATGCTAATATTTCATCTTTCGAATCGGAGACGATAATTGTCCCTTTTTGTCCTTCAAGTTTCTCGGCAATAAATTCCTGTAGCGGGTAATCAATCGTAGTTTTAATATCATTTCCCGAAGTCGGGTCCCTTTTACCTAGAATTCTTACCTTCTCGCCTTTCGAATCAACTTCAATTAATTCCTCACCATCTATGCCCCTCAAGACACAGTCATAATATTCTTCCAACCCCCCTCGTCCCACTAAAGAGTCATTACTTTTTATACCCTTATCTGAACATTTTGAATCGACGCGCCCAACTTCATCAACATTCGCGCGACCTAAGTAACCGCTTACGTGCGCAAATTTTTTCCCCAATGGATAATTTCTTATCCATTCTTTGACTAATTCCTCAGGTTTCGCTCCGCTTAGGTTGTCGCTTTTTGTATAACCCGTATTCGGATCAAATATAATACGCTTATCTATTTCATTGTTACCGACTAACATCTCTCCTCCCCGGGCTAATATTTTTCCACGCGGAGCGCTAATACTTACTTTTCTTATCCTGTTTTCTTCGGCCAGAGCCCGATAGTAACTACCCTCAATAACCTGGAGTTCAGTTATCCTTGCCAGAAGAACAATAAAAACTAAAAGTAATATCAATCGCAGTATCCAAATATATAAAGTCGGATCCCGTTGCGGTTGAGATAAGGGTCTCATATTTAAACACCTCTTGTTAACCTAATTTTTTCAAGCAAGGCAGAATCTTCTAAAAGTGCTCCGCAACCTCGTACAACACACGACATCGGATCCTCTGCTACTACTACAGGCATTTTTGTCTTTTCTGAGATAACACTTTCAATTCCCGGAATTAGTGAACCTCCACCCGCCAATATAATTCCCTTTTCCATAATATCGGATACCAGCTCAGGTGGAGTTTCCTCCAAAGTTTCGACAATATTTCCGACAATCTCCCTTATAGTTTCTGACAGTGCCTCGGAAATTTCGCTGCTACTTAATTTAAGTGACCTCGGCAATCCTGTTTCAAGATCTCTCCCCCTTGCTACAAAATATTTTTCCTTCTCATCCCGAGAGGTACCTATTGCAATCTTCACCTCTTCGGCAGTAGCCTCACCCAGTAAAAGTGAGTACTTAAGTCTGACATAATTAACAATTGCTTCATTCATCTCATCCCCAGCAACTCTGATTGAGCGACCTACTACAATACCACCCATAGAAATGACTGCCATTTCAGACGTCCCTCCTCCAATATCAACAATAAAATTACCTGCAGGTTTGGTAATAGGTAAATTTGCGCCGATCGCTGCTGCCATTGGTTCCTCAACCAAATTTGCTTCTCGCGCACCGGCTTCCAAGGCCACGTCCGCCACTGCTCTTTTTTCAACTTCAGTCACACCGGAGGGAATTCCAATAACAACTCTGGGGCGCGGAATTTTCGGTATCACAGTTCCTGACACATGAACCTTCTTAATATAATGCGCAAGCATCAGTTCAGCTGCGTCAAAATCCGCAATTACACCATCCTTCAAAGGTCGTATTATTTCGATATTTGTAGGCACCCGCCCAAGCATTTTTTTTGCATCTCCGCCTATTGCAAGAATGTCTTTTGTTTTTTTATGTCTAGCTACAACTGAAGGTTCTCTGATTACGATCCCTTTTCCGCGAACCCAAACTAGAGTATTCGCAGTACCAAGATCAATTCCAATATCGTGAGAAAACAATCCCCAGAAGCGATTGAAACCTGCTTTTGGAAAGTATCTAACTCTGTCGACCGGATTGCCAACGTCAAGCAACCTGATTTTTTTAATTCTCGGTTTGAGATTTTTGATACTAATTCCCATTAATTAATCTTTAATTTATTAAAAATGCTGAAATTTCTATTAGTATATTGTAAACTGAACCTGATAATGACAGCTCCCAAAAAATTAATTTCTTACCTATTTTATTTCATTTTCTTTTTTATTCCACTGGTGCTTTGGCCACAAACTTCTGAAATATTCGAATTTAATAAAATAATTACAGCCTATTTTGTAACTATTCTTATTGCTTGTCTTTGGGTGATCGATGCGATTATCAAAAGAAAATTTTTATTTCGTCGCACAATATTAGATATACCTATTATAATCTTTCTTCTATCCCAATTTATTTCGACAATAATATCGATTGACCAAAGAACATCCTTTCTGGGCTACTACTCCAGATTTAACGGAGGGCTTGCGTCAAGCTTATCATACTCTCTCCTCTACTGGGCTTATGTTTCGAATGTGGATAACAAGGGCACCAAAAACTCTATAACTGCACTTTTTATAAGTACACTAGTCGTCAGCACTTACGGAATTCTTGAACATTTCGGCATAGATAAGAACATTTGGGTTCAGGATGTACAAAATAGAGTGTTTTCCACGCTCGGACAACCCAATTGGTTAGCAGCCTGGTTGGTAGCAATCTTACCACTTACGTGGGCTGTTTCAATTTTCAATGGTTCGGCAAGCTCACCATCCCGAGCAAAGTCAAGGGATTTTCAATTTTCAATTTTCAAAAAATTACGGGGTGCAAATTTAAAACTTCACAACAGTACTTTTTGGGTTTTACTCTCTGGATTACTTTTTATCACTCTACTTTATACAAAATCACGCTCTGGGTTATTGGGATTTCTGGCGGCGGATATAACTTTTTGGGTTAGTACGGCAGTAATTTTTTTAAAATCAAAAACTAATGCTAAGAGCTTTGTTTCGAAATTGTTAATTAATAATATAATTTTATTAGTACTCATGCTCATCGCTGGCTCTCCATGGACTCCCAATTTAAAACAACTCTTAACAAAGGATTCTTCTACAACCTACGGCTTACAACCTACGGCCTCTCCGGCACTCGAACTCGGTGGATCATCGTCTGTCGAAATCAGAAGAATTGTCTGGAGAGGAGCTATAGCTACTTGGAAACATTACCCGATTTTCGGTAGTGGAGCTGAAACGTTTGCGTTTTCGTACTACAAATTTCGTCCCGTTGCCCATAACCTGGTTTCTGAGTGGGACTTTTTATACAATAAAGCCCACAATGAATACCTTAATTTCGCAGCAACCTCCGGCTCAGTCGGATTATTGTCTTATTTAATCTTAATAATAGTCAGCTTAATCACCTTCATGCGCATTATTCTAAGAAACTTAGAGTCAGTTGAGATAAGCCTATTAACCTTAGCATTATTAGCTGGTTATGTCTCCATTCTCGTCACTAATTTCTTCGGTTTCTCTGTAGTTCCTGTATCCCTTCTTTTCTACCTATTTCCGGCATTGGCAGTGACATTAGAGCCTGATAGCGTTAGAGCTGAAGAAAATAAGTTAACAAAAATCTCACATGTCCAGAAGATCGGGGCTTTACTCTTATGCTCTTTTACTCTTATGCTCTTTTACTCTGTTGCTAAGTATTGGTATGCTGATTTACTTTACAGTAAAGGAAAACTAAATAATGACCGTGGGAACTATAAAGTCGCCAACGACCAACTTCAAAAAGCAATTAAATTATCTCCCAAAGAAGCAACATATTGGGCCGAATTGGCAGATATCCGGGTAGGAATTGTTGATGCAGCATATGAATCGGGTGATAAAGACCTTGGAAATCGTTTAGTCAATGAGCTATATTTGTTCTCGCAACGCGCCATCAATCTGTCACCATATAACGTCAATTTAAGGCGAAGTGAAGCAAGAATATTTATCAATCTTTCCCCATATAACGCTAACTACCTAGGCATAGCTAAAAAAGACCTTGAAGACGCATTAGTTCTCGCCCCAACTGATGCAAAGCTATACTACAATCTTGCCCTCACATATTTGCGTATTGGAGATATCGAGAAGTCAAAAGAAATACTTCATAAGACGATTGATTTAAAAAGTAACTACCGCGACGCTCGTTACGCACTTGCTCTTCTATTAATCGATGAAGGTAACATAAAAGAGGCAAAAAACGAACTCAATTACATACTTACAAACATTAATCCGGACGACACTCTTGCTAGAGAAGCACTTGAAGAGGCAAAATGATATACTCCGGAGTATGATTCAAAAAATAGTAACCGTAAAAAACCCTGTCCTAAGGCAAAAATCGAAATCGGTTGTGGAATTTGATAAAAAAATCGGTGCGATTATACAGGACCTGAAAGACACACTGATCATTCAAAAAGATCCGATAGGTGTAGGTCTTGCCGCACCTCAGATCGGAAAAAATTTACAGATGTTTGCAATAAAACCGAAAGATAAAATATCAATTATCATAAATCCTCAGATAGTTTATTTGGAAGATACCAAAACTAAAGATAAAGAAGATGAGGAAGATATTAAATTAATGGAAGGCTGCCTTTCCCTACCTAATTTTTACGGTCCTTTGACAAGACCGCCTGTTATTAAAATTAACTATCTTGATGAAAAAGGCGAAAAAAAAACAGCGGTATTTGAGAAATTTGATGCTCAAATTATTCAGCATGAAATTGACCACTTAAACGGCATCTTATTTATTGACCGTCTAATCGAACAGAAAAGAAGTCTTTACGAACTCGTCGGAGACGAATGGGAGAAAGTGGAAATATAAGATACCAATATACAAATAGTTACAAATATTACTAATGGATACTAATAAAATACTAATTTATCCCGAACTCTCTTATCTTATAGTGGGAATCTGTTTTACAATACATAATGAGCTGGGTAGTTATGCGAGAGAAAAACAATACTCTGACTCACTCGAAAAGAAACTTAAAGAATCGAAAATACTATTTAAAAGAGAATTTAGAATTGGCGACAATAGTAATATTGTGGATTACATCATTGATAAAAAAATAGTACTAGAGCTGAAAGCCAAAAGAATTTTGACTAAGGATGACTATTATCAACTACAAAGATATCTTCAAGATTCAAGATTAAAATTAGGTTTATTAATCAATTTCAGAAATAAATATCTAAAACCCTCCAGAATTGTAAGAATTGACACAGCCAATAAAAATAAGTTTATATTCTAACTATTAGTATTTTTCGTATCAATTAGTATCATTAGCACAATTTAGTATATTAGTATCTATTATTATGAAAGTAGTTTTCTTTGGCACACCGGAGTATGTCCTACCAGTTCTTGACACTCTCCATAAGAAATTAAAGGGGGGAAATGGAGAGTCTCCTATCGTTGCTGTGGTGACACAACCGCCAAGACCAACGGGGCGCAATCAATTCCTGGAGTATTCTGCCGTTGATACCTGGGCGCATAAAAAACATATTCCAAAATTCCACTCGTCACAGGAACTATTCAAAGAAAACATCGTAGCCGACATAGGCGTTCTGGCATCTTACGGTGAAATCATACCTGAGAGCATAATAAAGCTTTTCCAGCACGGCATTCTTAATATACATCCGTCTCTCCTACCGACCTTCCGCGGAGCATCCCCAATTCAGGCGGCGATTATAAGTGGTGACACAACCACGGGCGTCAGCATTATTAAAATGGACGCTGCACTCGATCACGGATCGATTATCAGCCAGTTTAAAGAAGAAATTAGTGACGAGGATAATTCCGAAATACTCAGAATTAGGCTCTTCAACCGCGCAGCTGAAGTAATAACTACGCTTATCCCCGCCTATCTAGCAGGTAAAATAACACCCCGTGAACAGGATCACGATAAAGCTATATTTACCCGCCAAATTAAAAAGGAAGACGCGTTTATCCCAGCAAAAATCCTGAATTCCGCCTTGACAGGGGTAACACCTGTCAACGGCAAGTGGAAAATCCCCTTTATCAAAGACTATTCTCTAGTACCTAGTGCCTACCGACAAAGTCGGCCAAGCTTCGCTTATTCCCTCGACCGATTTATCCGTGCCATGCAGCCATGGCCCATAAGCTGGACATATGTCCAGCTAGGACAAAGAGCAAAGAACTCTCCGAGCCGGAGGCTCTTCTCCGAACCTGGAGGTTCTCAGAACCGGAGGTCAAGAGCAGTAGGCAAAGAACATAAGAGATTAAAAATACTAAAATCCCATCTCGCATCTATTAGTGATAATTCACGAAAAATTCGTGATGTTAGCGAGAAATCGCCTGATAACACACAAGAAATCACCAAGCTTATTCTCGACGTTGTACAACTTGAGGGCAAGGGGGGTGTCTCATGGAAGCAATTTCTCGAAGGCTACCCCGAAGCGAAATTTATTTAATATTTTTCTCGGCAGAGTTTGTCTCGGTATATTTTGATGGATTAAGAAGAAAATAATAATCCCAAACACCCGCTTCGACTTTATCACTATCTGCGGCGAATTTAGTAACTTCGTTTAAGATTATTCCGCCCGACAGGCTGAACTGCTCCTAGCACTACATCACTACGCAGTAGTGTAGTAAGTCTACGATTAGCTTTTCAACTTCGTTTTTAGCAAGTCTTATCTTTTTAAATTCCATGGATTGAGAAGTTCCCACATTATCATAGCGCCCTCTTTTATTTCAGATTCCCCTATAGCCAATCTACTAACTTCCGTTATGATTGTTTTAAGATCATTGTCTGGAAAATTTTCAAACCCCTGTTCCACCCTAGACTTATATTCGAGATCGCCCTTTGACACTCTTTCTATAGAACCCAATAATTCGTCGTACTGCACTACTTTAATATCACTTATCTCTTGTCCTTCTCTTAAGTTCTTTGTAAAAAAATCATATGCAATACCTACACCGAAATAAAAATCAAGAGGTAAAAATCTATTTGTACCAACTTCCATCAAATATCTTGACATACGAGGGTATTTTTCTAGAACCTCACTAAAATTATACGTTGAGTACTCGTACGCTCTGCCTGAAATTTTTTCCAGAACGCTTTTTACTTGTTGGTCAACTTCGTCGCTCTGTAACCTATTTTTAGGTTCAACAACCATAATTTCGGTATTTTCTTGCAACGAGTAATTAACTTGAACAGTATTATTTTCTGGAAGTGTCATGTAAGAATTTCTAAGCTATGTGAATATTGGAGTACTTTCTTATTGCTCCGTATTTTTTTATTCTTTTTAAGCACTTTGTACAAATCCTCATTTTTTTTGTATCCTCATTTATCTTTAATGTTACTCTTTGTAAATTAATCTTGAAAAGTCTGGGAGTTTCAGGAGCACGCTTGATCCAGCGTTTTCCCGCAACACCGCGTTTATGATGCTGAGAACGTCCCATTACATTTTTCTTTCCGCAAATTTGACAAACGTATGACATATTTCAACTTATAACTTAAATGTCAAAGCTAAATTTCCAAGGTTTTTCGTTTTAAGCTTTGAGTTTTAAGCTATCGACTATTATACTAATAAAGCCTTTATTTATCAAAGGTAAAAATTATGGAACTAATTGCCTGGATTCTCGCTTTTGTCGTCGCAATAACCGTTCATGAAGCGGCTCACGCTTATATGTCTGATCGGCTTGGTGATCCGACAGCCCGCTTAATGGGAAGGTTATCTCTAAACCCAATCGTTCACTATGATCCTGTAGGAACAACTCTTTTGTTGGTTCTTGTAATAATGAGGGCATTTGGAATTCCCGTTATGCCTTTTGGTTGGGCGAAACCGGTAATGTTTGATCCCTATAATCTCAAAAACCCAAGGCGGGACGCAGCACTAATTTCTTTAGCAGGACCGGGAGCAAATTTAATTCTTGCTACACTTTTATCTATAGTTGTACGCGTCAGTACAAATCCCTTTTCGCCCCTTTATTTATTTTCGACTTTACTTATACCTGCTATCGTCCTAAACGTAAGTTTGGCTATTTTTAATTTAATTCCAATCAATCCATTAGACGGAGGAAAAATATTCATCGGTTTACTGCCCGAAAAAGACGCCGCAGAAGCTGAATTATTTTTAAGAAGGTACGGAATAATAATTTTATTTTTTCTTATTTTTCCAACCGTCAATGGAACATCTCCGATATTTCTCGTAATGTCCCCGATAATAAACTTTATTTTAAAGCTACTTATTCCTGGAAATAACTTTATCTGACCCACCGGGTCAGCTTCCAGCTCAGAGAGCTCTCCAGCTCGGTGAGAGACCCTCCAGATCGGAGACCATGTTAACTGATTGACCCGTCTGATAAAATATAAGTGACCCTGTTCAAAGTAGGTTTCGGGAAAGCTTTTTCCTCATCAAAAAAGCTATTAAGGGAGCCCCGCTTAGCGGGGTGCGGTTAACGACCTTAACCGAGAGCGAATTGCCCGTCGCTTATTAAGCTTCGGGACGAGCTCACCCACCTGGTTTCATCCGGGGAAAAACTTCGACCGTAAACCACTTGAGCGGGGTCATTTACGTTAATCGACTTTCTTTTGGAAAAAGAAGGTTCGGCAAAGAAAAAGTCTACTCCAGATTCAAATGCTCCCTTAGCTTTGGTATAATTGCAACTAACAGTCCTAAGCTTGTTCTGATGCGCCTTCCTAGCTCAACGGCAGAGCAGCGGTTTTGTAAACCGTCGATCAGAGTCCGACTCTCTGGGAAGGCTCAAATGAGATTATTACTTGTCGAAGACGAAAAAAAATTAGCTCTATCTCTTAAAAAAGCGCTGGAATCAGAAAGTTTTGCTGTTGATACTGCTTACGACGGTGAAGACGCACTGGATAAAGCGACGTTTGAACCGTACGATTTAATAGTTTTAGATATCGGCCTGCCTAAAATTAATGGATTTGAAGTGACCAAAAAGCTGCGTGAGGAAAAAGTACCAACGCCAATCTTGATGCTGACTGCAAAAGATACAATTAGCGACAAGGTCAAGGGGCTTAATATGGGCGCCGATGACTATTTACCCAAACCTTTTGACTTTGACGAGCTCCTTGCAAGAATTCGCGCCCTAAGTCGTCGAGGTAAAGATGAGCCTAAAATTAGGCTATCGGTAGATAACTTGAGCCTGGATCCCGTAACGCATGTCGCAACAAGAACAAATAAAGAATTAAAACTCACCGCTAAAGAGTATGCCCTACTTGAATATCTTATGAGAAATCAAAACCATATTCTTTCAAAAACCCAAATTCTTGAGCACGTCTGGGATATTGAAACAGACCCCTTCACAAACGTTGTCGATGTTTATATCGGCTATTTAAGAAATAAAGTCGATAAGGATTTCCCCAAAGAAATACCACTAATTGAAACAGTTAAAGGTATCGGATACAGAATAAGTAATAAGAAATAAGATAAAGTCATATCTCTTAAATATGTTTGAACGCGCGAGAATTAAACTAACCTTCTGGTACTTTGTCATTATAACAATCCTTTTAGCAACATCGAGTATTGCTGCAATAAATGCGGAAAGTCGTGCGTTCGATAGAATTGAACAGGCACTCTCAGACAAGGTACAGAGGCCCAAACTTACCGCGCTTCTTTCGGAAAGGTTGGATCAGTTTGAATCAAATTTTACGAAAAGGTTGTTATTTTTAGATGGGATGCTTCTCATAATCGGAGCCTTCGGTAGTTACTTTTTAAGCGGATTAACACTTTCTCCTATTCAAAAAATGCTCAAAGAACAGGAAGAGTTTGCAGCTGACGCATCTCACGAACTTAAGACACCTCTAACAACAATCGCTATGGAAATAGAATCAGCTGAGAGAACCAATTCAAAATTAACACCAGAAAATAGGCTACTTTTTCAAAGTATCAAAGAAGAGGTTAAGAGAATGAAAAACATCGTCAACGGACTTCTTGTTCTGGTACGACAACCTTCGTATACCACGTCTAAAGAAGTCACGGCCTTTGACCTGTCGGAGCTTACCGACGAAGTTGTGTCTAAAATGAAAAAGATAGCTTTAACCAAAAAATTGAATTTAACATCAAAATTCGATACCAAAATCAAAGTCCGCGCAAACTCCGATGAGATAAGAGAAGTATTGGTGATCCTTATTGACAATGCAATAAAATACAGTCGACCAAAAGACAACATTACAATCTCCGCTAAAAAGGTCGGTAAAAAAGCGATTCTGCAAGTAAGTGACACGGGGGTCGGAATACCAAAGAAAGATTTACCTTTAATATTTCATAGATTTTACAGGGCAAACGGAAACGACCAAGAAAAGGGTGCGGGATTGGGTTTGGCAATAGCTAAGAAAATTGTCGAAAGCTATAAAGGTGAAATTAGTGCAACAAGCAGCCAAGGCACCGGGTCAACTTTTACGATAATCCTCTCCTCTTAGGTTATTCTTAACTTCATTTGTTAGACTCGTCGTGTACTAAAAGAGGTCTCCGACCCGTAAGGGTCTCTGACCCGGAGGGAGGTGAAAAATATGAATAAATTTATTAAAGTATCCCTTTTAACTGCAGCCATGACAGGTATGTTATTGAATCCGGTTGCTGCCTTTGCCCAAACAGATGTTTCAGTAACACCTGGAGTCGAATCAAGTATTCGAAATTGCACAGTATTACAAAAAAGAATTGAGGAAAGAGTAATCCGATACAGGAAAAATAGAGACGATTATCAAGCTCGATATCAGAGAATTGTTGATCGAAGTCAAAGGTTGGTCGATATGCTAAAGGAAAAGGGATACGATCCTACTCTGGTCGCAAAGCTTGAGACAGATCTCAAGACATTAAGAGATAAAATCGCAGATTTCAGTAGCGACGCAGATGCGGCCTTTAAGAAATTAGAGGAAGCAAATGATTATAACTGCGGAACTTCCGAAGGTCAGTTCAAAACCTTACTCGCGGAAGCTAAAGAACTATTTAAAGTAGTTCGCGCAGATGCCTCGGCTATAAAAGATTACATCAATAATACTATTAAGCCAGACATCAAGGCTTTGAAAGATTCAAGGCCTACACCAACTCTCTCTGAGCCGGAGGCTCTCTGAGCCGGAGGCTCTCTGAGCCGGAGGCT
>MGHG01000004.1:0-543 GCA_001793095.1 Candidatus Woesebacteria bacterium RIFCSPLOWO2_01_FULL_39_23 | reverse complement strand
TCTGAGCCGGAGGCTCTCTGAGCCAGAGGCTCTCTGAGCCGGAGGCTCTCTGAGCCAGAGGCTCTCTGAGCCGGAGGCTCTCTGAGCCAGAGGCCAACGCCGTAAGGGACAGAGTGGTTAGGTTAATACCCCGGCCTTGAAGGTGATAACCCGAAAGGCTGGGGATAACAAAAAGAAATATGAATAAAAATATAAAAATAGGAACTATAATTTTGATCGTTCTCGCACTAATTGGTGGAGGATATTTTTTTCTCTCTAATATGACAAGTAATAATAAAGATAAACCAACATCCATCTACACGAAACAGATCAGTAATACTCCCAATTCTCCAACTGTTACTACGTCTAAAAGTGTTACCACTCAAAACCAGACAGATGTCGAAGTTGATCAAGAACTGGACGCGATTGAAAAGGAGCTAAATTCCCTGGATCCTAATGCTTTCGATGTCGACTTCTAATACGGTATGTTTCCGTAAATATCCGACACTAAGGTCTCACCAATGGTGGCTTCATACCCAGACTTATATGCGGTCTGTGGTAGTG
>MGHG01000003.1 GCA_001793095.1 Candidatus Woesebacteria bacterium RIFCSPLOWO2_01_FULL_39_23 | reverse complement strand
ACGAGCTTGAGCTGATGCTGTAGCAACACCTCCAAAGTAGACATCAAGTGTCAGATTATATGGAGCAATACCTTGAGTACCTAGTTGCCAGTAATCGCTTGATGCTAATCCAAAGTCATCGAAATTAACCCAGGTAGCATTGTTTTGATCCCTATACTGCAGTTGTCCCGTATCATCCGATGCACTAAGCCTTACTCCTGCATCATTTGTTGTCATCCCCGTCTCCCACATTAGAGAAGGCAAGTCTGAAGCGGTATTAGCATACAAGTAATCGGAGATGTCTCCGTTAGCGTAGAGATCAATCATTCCTGTCCCATTAGTAGAGCTTTCACCAAGGTCGATCACTGCTGAGTTGGCTCCTGTTATATCTCCGCCGGAAAAGTTGATATCACCACCATTGCTAATCGTAAATCTTGTTGTACCGGAAGCTGAAGCAGTAAGAATATCTTGAGATTCCAGCTGGTCAAAAATGGCTGCCGCTTTACCGGTCAAGGTTGTGGTATTGGTCGCTACATGCAGTCTGGATATCGGGCTGGAAGTACCTATCCCGACTAGGCCATTTGTGTCGATGGTAAGGAATACATTACTTCCGGGAGTTGTACCGTCACCAATTCTAAAGTAGTCATCGTCATCCGATCCTGCGTCTTCAACTACGCCTACCCAGAAATCTGTATCAGTTGCCGTTGCAGTATCAAAAATAAGAGTTGGGTCAGCATCCGAAATGATTGCATAACCAGATGTGCTACCGCTGGGGTTAATGACAACATCTCCTGCATTATATGTTTTTAATGTTAAATCGTTACTTTCGAAGGATTCTCCGACAACTATAGAGTATGGCCCGAGGGACTCGAGCTGAGAACTAGTTTGATTTGTCATATTAATGTCATAGGAGAAGGACACATCTCCCGCTGCAGTAAATTGGGTTGGCAGGTAATCTGTAACCTGGGAAGGGGAAATGGTGAACAGGGGAGAACCGTTATCATATATGCCGAAAAGGTTACCCGTCAGATCACCATATTGGCCGATATTTATCTTTACCAAGTCACCGCTTGCAGTTGCCCAAGAGCTTGGACTCCAGTCAAAGAGGCCAAGATTACCGGATGTTAATGATGTGGCGGTTGAACTTACCTCCAATAGTTGGCCAGTTGTAAATGTATTACCGGTTGTTGAGAGTTTGAGAAGCTCACCAGATATTAAGCTCGATGAGTTGATATCAGCAACAGTTCCTGTGGTTATGGTATCGCTATTGATGTCAAGGATATTGCCACCTGTTGTCTCAATCCCGGCAATTCTAAGCTGTGCTGAAGCGGTAGCCGTTCCACCAAAGTAGGTATCAAGTGTTAAATTATATGGAGCTATGCCTTGAGTACCCAATTGCCAGTAATCAGATGAGGCTAGACCAAAGTCATCAAAGTTAACCCAGGTAGCGCTATTCTGGTCTCTGTACTGCAGCTGTCCCGTATCATCCGATGCACTAAGCCTTACTCCTGCATCATTTGTTGTCATCCCCGTCTCCCACATCAAAGATGGAAGATCGGTTGCAGTATTGAGAAAAAGATAATCCGAGGTATCTCCATTGGCATATAGCTGGATGTCTCCGCTTACTGCTTCTCCAAGATCGATTTGAGCTGAATTAGCTCCTACTATATCTCCACCGGTTATCGTAAGGTCATGCGAGGTAGAGATCATACCATCAGCAAAAGTAAGTGTGGGATCATTAGATCCTGACAGAGCATATGTCCAGACATTTGAAGCCTGAGAAGAATCTCCCCAGGTTAATGCGTTTAATTCAGTTGAGTTAAAGTCAAGATCAAGTATATTCGGAGTTGCGTCAGTTGCGGTTGTTGTAATACCGTCTCCGCCGGTAAAGTTAACCTGTTCTCCTGAACCGATTGCTGCAGTGGTAGAACCATCGCTTAACGTCCAGCCTGAGTAGCCCCCGCCACCGATCTGAGTGAAAGCGGCTCCGTCATATACATATAGTGTATCTCCGGTTGTGTTGTAAACGACATCGCCTTCAACGGTACCTGTTACAGCACTGGGCGCGCCTGCAAAAGTTGGAAAATTTAAGCCGGTATTATTGGCATGTGCTGCAGTATCGAGCCTACCGTCCATGGTGATACTGCCAATACCGGTCATGTCCCCGGTTGTTCCTATATCCCAATCCCCTGAGTTGAAAGCAATAGTTCCTGTACCTCCACCGATTGCAATGGTGTTAGATCCGCTTCCGCTTCCGATATTTATGCCATTTCCGCCGTTGCCGGTACCGAGATTGATCGCCGTAAAAGCACCGGTTCCTGCTCCTATGTTAAACGCAGTTGTTGCTGCTCCGCCGATGTTAAGGGTGGTAGCGGTGGCGTTGATTAAATTGAATGTTGTTTCGTCAGTCGTTAGGTCTCCGCCTCCGACCTGAATGTCTCCAGTCGACGTTACATCTCCTGCATTTGAATTGTCTGCCAAGGTCAGGAGCGTATTTGTTCCGTCGGTAAAGGTAAGCGTACCGGTGTCGGCGACTGCAACATTCGGAGTAGTTGAGGTGAATGCGAGCTCTGATCCAGTTCCGGCGTTACTTAACCTTAAGGTATCAAGTGCTCCGGTGTTGAGTTGGTCGAGGAAGAGGACATAACCGGAATCCGTCCCGGCCGACGCAGGATTTCGGAAGATTAATGAGTCGTCATTGGAGGTAAGAGCTATGATAGTATCACTACCATTCGCATCGTTGTTGTATGATTCCTGAAGAGTAGTGGACGCACCTGAGAAATCTACCCATGCAGAACCGTTCCAGTAATATGGTTTTTTAATTGTCGTGTCGTATGCCATGAAGCCCTCACCGGTTGATGGACCGTTAAGCAGGGTTGAGTTTTGAGGAAGTTTAAGTCCCATAACGGCTGTGGTTGAGTGAGTTATTGCTGAAAGATCTAAGAGTGTTCCATTGGCAAGGGGAGCGATAGCATCAATAGACCCAGTGCCGTTCCCGGAAAGCATTGTGTTTGAACCGGCATCAAATATATCATTTCCGCTGACGGTTAAGTCGCCGTCGAGTTGGACATTGCCGGTAAGAGCGTTAACGACAAAAGTGGCTGATGCAGTTGCAGTTCCGCCGACAAAGAGATCGAGTGTGGTGTTGTATGGTGCAATACCTTGAGTACCAAGTTGCCAATAGTTAGTGCCTCCTGCAAATCCGCAGTTATTAGTACTCAAACATACAGTTCCTGTTTCATTGGGAAAGGTATAAGTCCGGTCCCCGGTTAGGGTGGTGACATCAAGTATCCCAAAATTTGCAGTTGCATCCGCACTTAGTATTTGCAGTTCGGACCCGGCATTATTTAACACGATATCGTAGGCACCCGTTTGGCTCCAATTAGCTGTTAAAGAGCCCAGGGAAACTGTTTCGGTATAGTTCTCGGCTGGTACTCCACTGACCGATATACCCGAGCCTGACGTGACATCGCCAACATATACTCCGGTTGTATCGGTAGAGAGGGCAACAGCGTCAGCTGAGATGGTTAACACTCCGGCATTTGTAATTGTTGCATCGCTGCTCATAGTCGCAAACGCTGGAGCGCCTGAGGTCACGCCAAGTAGAAGCTGGCCGTTAGTTCCGGCCGTTGTTGCTCCGATTGCAGATGTTGCATTGCCGTAAAGAACACCGTTTAAAGTTAACGTTGTTGCTCCCGTACCGCCATTACCAACGGGTAACGTGCCTGTTACCTCGGATGCTAAGTTGATATTGGAATCGAGAATCTGAAGTTCAGCCAGAGAAATTGCCGTTCCGCCGGCGTTGATTGCAGTATCCCAACCAGTTCCGATATTAAGTGCAGTTTCGCTGGCTGTACCTGCCGTAATATTTGCAATATTGATTGCATATAAATTGTCCGCGTCACCTGATGATGAGGTTACGGCGATGTTGAGAGCCGAGTTGGTATCTGTTGCATCGCCGTCATCGGCTTGAGTAAAGGCAATTGCAAAAGCGTCGGCTCCGTCCGCAGTTACGCCGGTTACATTTAACGCCAACTGGTCACTTGCAGCGGAGGTATTTGTTAAAGCAATATTCTCAGTCCCCGCTAATGTAAAATCGACATCTGTGGTGAGTGTGACCAAGGACCCGGTGTCTGTAATGCTTGCATCACCGATGGTGTAAGTTCCGGTAAATTTGGTAAGGGTGTTTGCGGTACCACTACCGCCGATCGCCGCAGCTGTGCCTGCACAGTTGGCTTTGGTTGCAAGGCAAAGCGTATCGGAAGTTCCGGGTGCCGTTGGAACTCCGAGAGTAAGTGTTGTGCTGGCTCCGATATTTGTTGCATCGAATGCCAGTCTTTTCGTCGGGTCAACGCTGTCGACAATAAAGCTTGTGGCATCAGAGAGCGATTTATTACTTAATGTCTGGGTTGCCGAGAGTCCGACAAAGGTGTCGTTGGAACCGAAGTCGGGGATGGTATATACCCTTGATGCGCTTGGAGCGACTGAACTGATGGTGGTCGTATTTGTAGTTCCCAATGTTAACTGGTTTGTTACGGCGCTTAAGGTCATACTGGCAAAGCTAGGAGTTGAAGTTGTTGCAATGTCCTGTGGTGTGGAGAGGGTAACATCTCCTGTTGCACCGCTGGCTATTACCTGATTAGCGGTGCCTGTAATTGAAGTGACGCCTGAATTGGTAACGGTAATTGAGCCTGCCGCATTAGCGATATCTATGCCTGTTCCCTCACTAAGATTGGCCACTGTGTAACCAGTTCCGTTACCAATAAGGAGTTGGCCATTAGTAGGCGTCGTAGAGACTCCTGTACCGCCGTTAGCGATTGGAAGTATGCCTGTAACCTCGGTAGTTAAAGAAATATTACTGTCAAGAATTGCAAATTCGGAGGAGGATATTGTAGCTCCGCCAACTGTTACGTCATTTGATCCGACTGCAAGGGCAGTCACTATTTCGGCATCGCTGACATCGATTGCAGTAGTAATTGCACCCGAACTAGTGTTGGAAATTGACAGGGCGGTAGGTGTTGTGCCCGTGCCGGTTGATGTCAAATTAAGGAGGGTGCCGGTTGATGAGGAAGTGATATTAAGTCCCGTCCCTGTATCAGATAGAGATAACGTTTGTGCCGTAGCTACCCCGGAATAGTTTTGCTGCCAGGTATTAGTACCCTGGTTTAAAGTTAAGGCAGCATCCAAATCTAATGTGTCTTGAAATTGGGCAAAATCCAAGGAGTTAGATTGTACCGATACTGTTATTATGTCTGTTGCGGAAGCGACAGTATCAATACCTGTACCGGCATTGATATACAGCGTATCTCCGGTTGTTATCGTCTGATTGGATCCTGTTTCCGCTGCCACATCGAATGACGAGACGAAGGTGCAGTTATTTGAGTCGAGACAAATTGTTCCGGATTCGTTGGGTAGGGTATATATTCTGTTGTCTGATAAAGCCGCACCCCGGAGGGAACCGGTAAATCCGGCATTATTGTAAACCAGGAAATTATCATAACCGGTACCAATATTAATCGTGTTAAAAGTGTTGTTAGATAGATCGGTTACGTTAGAAAAGTTAAGCCCGTTAAGTGTATTTGCTCCGGTTGTTACTGTACCGGTAAGTGCTACGGTTTCAGCATTAAGAGTACTCGTTCCCGAGGCTGATGTATTTGTTGCGTTAATTGTTGCAGCAGTTCCAGTCGTGTTGGAATAGGTTTGGCTGTAAGTTCCGGTCCCGCTCTGGAGAGTTAGGTTTTGGTTTGCCGGAAGTGTTACCCCACCGCTCGCGGTAATTAAACCCGTTACGCCCAACGTGCCGCTAATCAGTGTATTACCTGTACCTGGTGCGACGGAAAAGTTGCTTCCTCCGACTGTCAAATTTGCCCCGGTTACATCAAGGCCATTTGTTGTATCAACATTACCGCCGAAGCTGACTTGGCCGGTGCCATTTTGAGTAATGGTAGTGCCTGTTGCAAAAGTAGTATTGCCATTAATGGATACTGCCCCGGTTCCGGTTGAGAGTGTTCCCGCACCCGTTTGGGCAAAATTGCCTGACAGATTTAGGTTGTCTCCCGCTCCCAAGGTAATTGAATTGGCACTTCCGGCATCTATCGTGATAGCAACGTTATTGCTGTTAATCTTCCCGCCGAGAAGTAGAATGTCTGCTTTATCACCCTGGGCAGCCAAACCATAGGTTGAGTCATTTGTATTGACCGTTGTAGTGTCAAAATAGCCTCCATAAACCGTATTAGCTAAACTGCCTGCATCATTCAACGTTACATAATAACCGTAACCGGTATTAGAGTTTGTAGTAGGATTGTTTGTTATATCCAGATTGACGCCGTAAAGGGCTTGAGAAGAAGCTGTTGAATCAAAAGATGTAGTTTGAGCCACGCGGGAACCGTTGGCGGTAATGGAATAAGAAGGGAGTATTAATTTTTGATCTATAACAACGTCACCAAGCGTAAAATCAAACTGGTCAGAATCGGTATAGGTTAGTGATCCTGAATCTGCTGCGTCGCTTGCGTAGAAATCTATCCCGGGGGTATTGGCATCATTCGCTGCGTCACCGATTCTTATGCGGTTTGCCGATACATCAATAGAGAAGGGAGCAGTTAAGGTATCCGTGCCTGTACCAACTGATAAATCTGTATCACCTGCCGTTAAATATGTAGCGAGTGATCCCGCTGTCCACTTTGAGCCTCCCGCTCCCGATCCTTGGTCGGTCCCGCAAGCAAATTCTTCGGTTGTATCGTCCCAGACAAGCTTTTGAGTGGTTCCGTCGCAATCAACCAGGCCACCGCCCGAGACACCTGCGCTTGCTCCCGTTGACAGGATTAATGTTTGGCCGATTGCAACGTCCCCGCCACTGAAGCTAAACCGATCAGTATCTAAATAGGACAAACTACCCGTATCAGTCGCATCGGATGCATAGAAGTTGATGGTAGGATCAAATGCGTCATTGCCTCCGTCGCCGATACGGACAATATTATCGCTTACGTCCACTGAAAAAGGTGCAGCCAAGGCGTTAGCGCCGATAGCTAAGTCAACAGTTGCATAGTTATTGGGGTAGAGTAGTCCACCGGATTCTGTCCATTTGGAAGATCCTGTGCCGCTGCCTTCATCGCCCGCGCATTCCCATTGTGAGTTAGTATCGTCCCATTTCAGAATCTGATCGGCAGTGCAGCCCTGCAGTAGGGTAAGCTCGTCGTTTCCGGAACCTTGGAATTCTAAACCTGAGTAGGACACACCGACGCCGGTGCCATCGGCTGAATCTAAGTGGTCTATGGCTAATGAAATCGAGCCGGCACCATTTATTATTCCTAGACCGTCGCCGGTAGTTAGTGTCGCTAGATCAAAGTTATTATTTGTGTCATTTCCTATTAGTAGTTGACCGTTTGTTATAGTTGATGCGTCTAATCCCGTGCCGCCGTTCCCTACAGGCAGAATTCCCGTGATCTCTGAGGAACCGCCGGCAAGATTGACTGCTGAGGTTGAAAGCAACCCCGCTGCGCTATTGTGAACGATTCCGGCGGAAGATAGTCCGGAGAAAGTGATACTTCCTGATGAGGTAATGCCGGTTAATCCCGAAGCAACTCCGGGTGCGGTTATATCCCAGGAAGAGGAATCAACAGCAACGGTCGTTGAGCCATTGCCGATTGTTGATACGCCTGTTGATGACAGAGTAGTAAATGCACCGGTTGATGCGTTTGTCGCACCAATTGCTGTTGAATTTATACCTGTGGTGGTTGTTGACAAGTTATTGGATGTAATAAGTAGGTTGGCAGAAGCATCTGTTGACATGAGAGCATCGGTTACGCCAACACCCGAGGAGTAGAGTGTCAGGCTGCCGTTTAGCGCCTCGTTGGTGCCTAAATAAAGGTTCGCCGTAGACTCGTCAAAATAAAGCGAGGCACCGGCAACCGTAGTCCCGCCAAGGACTAAATCGTCGGTATCGTTTGTCAGGTACGTAAATGCTCCTGCATCCGTCCATTTGGAGGTTCCTGCTGCTATTGCGGCGTCAAGATCGTCTAAGACGTCCTGAACGGTGGTTGCGCTTGAATAAGTAAACTCGTCAAAAACGCCAACTAGTGAGGCTCCTGAATCCAGATTTGAAGTTCCGACGTCGTTCAGTCCGATTGTTCCGATTGTTAAATCGCCACCAGCATTAATAGTAAGATTTACGACATCGCTGACCGTGCCACTGCTGATATCTATGCCGTTTATCGTCTCAGCGGTTGCGGCAGTAATTGATCCGGATGCATTTATAGTGGTTACTCCCGATACGGCACCGGCTCCTGAAATTGTCCAAGTGCCGTTTGATAAAGCATCTGATGAACCTATATTGACTTGGTTGGAAGACCCGCTATCGATTGTTATAGCAGAATTATTAGATGTTACACTTCCGCTATTTACCTGGAGAGCATCTCCGGAGGCTATTATTACACTGCCGGAGGATGAGTCAAGTGTCAAGGTATTGCCTCCTCCTGAGGATAAAGTCACGGCGCCTGTCCCGGTGTAAGTAGGTGCTGTCACGGAGGTTGCGACCTGGACGGTTCCTGTAAAGCTGGCAGCTGAGCTGATGGTTTGACTATTGTACGTTCCGCCGGTCATGTTTCCGGATGCACCGGTGATGCTCCAATTAGTTCCTGTCAGATCATTAAGTCCGGCTGCTAGTGCAGTTACTATTTCCGGATCAGATACGTTAATTCCCGTTGTTATTGCAGTCGATGTATCTCCTGTAATATTAATTCCTGTTGTTAGGACTTGGGTGGTATCAGTATGGTTAATAGCGATGGCTGAATCAAGAGAAGCTGATCCGTCTCCAACCTCGATATATAATCCTCGACCCGTTCCGGAAGTAGCTGTATTGTCCGTCACGACAAGTTGTACGAGGTCGGCAGAATTTGTATCTGCGATAGTCGCAGATAGAGATAAGAGATCGCTAGACAAAGATGAATTGGACAGTGTGACATTTTCGCTTCCGGCAAGAGAGAAATCGACATCGGTTGATAGGGTAACGAGGGAACCGGTATCAGTTATTGACGCATCACCTATGGTGCTTGCTCCGGTGAATTTAGCTAGGGTATTTGTTGTTCCTCCCGGTGTTGTTACTCCTCCTCCCAAACCGACGCAGTTGCCGGTTGTATATAAACAAACAGTGTCGGAAGCACCAACGCCTGCCGGAAGGGAAAGAGTAGTAGTTGTTGATGCCCCGATATTTGATAGATCAAGCTGAAGCTTTTTGGTGTTGTCGAGATTATCCTGGATGTAGGTTACATTATCGGTAAAGGTTTTATTTGTTAATGTCTGGGTTGCAGCCAGTCCGACAAAGGTGTCGTTGCTGCCAAAGTCGGGTAGGGTATATACCCTTGATGCGCTTGGAGCAACTGAGTTGATAGTTGTTGTATTTGTTGTTCCCAGAGTTAACTGGTTTGTGGCTGCACTCAAGGTCATACTGGCAAAGGTAGGAGTAGAGGTAGTTGCAATATCCTGAGGAGTTGAAAGAGTAACTGCTCCAGTCGCACCCGAAGCTATTACCTGATTGGCGGTGCCTGTAATTGAAGTGACGCCTGAATTAGCGATTGTAATGGAACCGGATCCTTCCGTTATTGATATGCCTGTACCGTCGGTTAAAGTAGCTACGGTATAGCCGTTACCGGCATTACCTATTAAAAGTTGACCTGAAGTCGGAGCAGTACTCCCGCCTGTACCGCCCCGGGCAATTGCAAGCTGAGCTTCGGAGGATAGTATACCGCCTGAAGTTAGCACCGGGCCGTCTATCGTCAAGCCGGAAAAAGTTATCGTACCTGATGAGCTGATACCAGTAAAGCCAGATGCGACGCCTAAAGTAGTTATATCCCAAACGGATGAGTTGACAGCTACTGTAGATGAGTTGTTGCCTAAAGTTGTCGCACCTGTTGTGGAGAGTGTTGTAAATGCGGCCGTTCCCGGCGTTGTGGCTCCAATGGCCGTGGTGTTAATACCGGTTGAGGTGGTATTAAAGTTAGGCGAGGTTGCAATTAAATTTCCTGAGGAATCGGTGGTAATTGTCGGATCGGTTACGCCAACGCCAGATGAATAGAGAGTAAGAATGCCGTTTTGGGCTTCGTTTGTTCCCAGGTAAAGATTAGCCGATGATTCGTCGAAGTATAATGAACCTCCTGCAATAGTGCTTCCTCCGATAACGACATCATCTGTTGTTTGACTTAAATAGATGAAGCCGGTTTGTTGCGACCATTTTGAGCTGCCGGCACCGATCGCTGCATCTAAATCATCAAGTACATCTTGGACATTAGTTCCAGTTGAATTTGCTAATTCACTATAATATACACCGACTCTGGATGCTCCTGAGGTGATGTTACTTACGCCTATGTCGTTTAAGCCGATTGTTCCGAATGTAATATCTTCACTTCCCGGAATTGTTATAGTGCCGGATGATGTTACTTGGAAAGCGTCTCCCGTTCCGGAGGTTAACGTTCCTCCCGCGTCAAAATTTCCGGCCACCCCGACCACCGTGGCAAGGATTGGAGCCAGTTGTATATTGATTTCTCCGGACGGGGACTCCAACAAATCAAAGTCGCCTCCTAAAAAGTCAATTGTTGTGGCAGTTACTGAATTAATTGTTACATCACTCTCCTGAACAGTATCTACTCCGCGTGTATCGGTAAATGAGACTGTTGCCCAAGTAAAGCCCCCTGTTGTGGAATTATAAGTCAGTATTTGATCTGCTGTGGGAGTATTTGATGCATTTAGATCGGCTTCCAGTAGAGTTGCATCAGTTATTTCAGAAGTATCTATTGCCGTGCCTAATGTTGTTTGCAGAGCTCCTCCTGATAATTGCAAACCCGTTCCTGTTAAATCGGTGAATGACTCGGAGTTTATGGTAAGTGTTGAGGTAGTAACGGTTGAACCAGTAAGAGAGGTAGTCGTTATGGTAGATGAGTTGATAGTTGGTAGGTATGAAGTGCCGTCTACCTCCAAGTCTCCAGTAATATAGAGATCGGACCCTGTTAAATCTACCGAACCCGGTGTCCCAGTTCCTATTTTAGTTCCACCGCCTGTTGGATTAATAGTTAAATCTGCACTCGAGGTTAAAGTATTACCCGACAGGTTTAAGGTTCCTGCAATATCATTAGTTGTGCCTTTTGCGAGTAGATTGTTATTGATTGTTGCAGTACCTGTGACGCTGAGATTTTCTCCAATATCTACATTTTTCAGTAGGTTTGTGTCGACGTATACATTGAAAGTTTGTGCATTAAAAGCAGTTGTATCTGCTAAGACGTTGGTGAGTGAAGTAGAATCTATTTTGCCTAGTTTTGAACTATTCTCCGCATTATTTCCGCTTTTTTGCAGAGTATTTTTATATGCTAATATCTTGGTATATATTGGTGATTTTGAGATAATACTCAATAATTGATGGTTAGTAAAGTTTGATTGTATTATTGCAAAGCCTAATACAAGAATTGTAAACGATATGAGTGAACCGAATAATATTTTCTTACTTCTAACTGGAAATGGAGGTAATTCTGGATAATATTCTTCTTGGTAGTTAATGGTTTTAACAGTATTGCTTTCTATATCAGAAGACTTCACTTTTTGAAGTTTCGAATTTAACTCTCTTAATAAGAGCTTAGTTTTAAGCTCTTTTTTTGACTTTTTAAAAAAATCAAGACTGTAGATATCATACCTTCTGTGACCTCCGCTAGTTCTTTGAGCTAAGAGGAGACCGCTTTTCTCCCAGCGTCGGAGAGTTTTGGTAGATACTTTTAGAAAAGCAGCAGCTTCATGTATCGTTAGATATGTTTTATTTGGCAGGTAATTCATTTAACTAGAAACTTGTTAAAATATTGGACAAATATATTCATTATGTCCAATTTTAATTGAACAGTTTTACGATATAGTTGTCAATAGCAATTTAGCCTTAAAAAAGGTATGGAATTATATGCAATTTATTTCCGCATATTTATAGCCACGTTTTCCGCAATCGTAATTAGATATTTGGATATTGGGATATTACGAGAAGATTTCTCTATATCCTAGACGTGGGTGCATCTCTACGTAGCCCTCCATTGGCGAGAAAGCTTGACTTCCGTAAATTGCTATGCAATATACGGCTTTAAGAGGAGATAAGGAACGAGGCGACTTCTTTGAAAAAGCCGTCGTAGACAATCTTCTAGCATATATTGAGAAGGTTAACGGTAGGGTGATTGTCGAGACTGCAGGTACTGTCTGCGAACTGACAGGGTTAATGCAAAGAGAGACAAGTGCCGATTTTGAAAAGAACGTCACCGAGCTTCATACCTATAATACAAACTATATTTTCCGCAAGGTGATAATTTTCACAAAATTAGATAAAAATATTGGACAAATGAGGCTGGTTAGTAAAAAATTAGTCCTGCGGAAAATAATTAGTTTAAGCTCGGTAACTCTTTTTCGCAAACAGAACTCGCTTGGTTAAAATGAGTTGCTTTTTAACTGTAAAAAATCTAGGATGTATAGAGAAACTAATAACTAATAACTAATAACTAATAACTGAAAACTTATATGAAGAAGAGAAAAAATATACTTTGTGGTATTGTGTTTATCTTTTTTATAGTAGGAGCGTTAAATTTAAATAAGCCAATATTAGCCCAGATTTCATCCTCAGGTTTGGCTTTATCAATAAAAGTGGACGATTCAGACAAGGTTCAGAACGGCCATATTATTTGCTCATTAGATAATGGTTATGGTTTATGTGCATCGCCTTTTGCGACTGAAATGTACGGCGTTGTGACTGATAATCCTGCGGCAGCTTTAGAGTACGAAGATAAAACTGATGTAAAACTTGTGATAACATCGGGTACCGCGGTGGTTAAAGTTACGGCAGCGAACGGGAATATCAAAAAAGGTAGTTTGATTACGACCTCAACCAACCCCGGAGTTGGCCAGTTGGCAGATAAGAACGGATATGTATTAGGGACCGCGCTTGAAAGCTATGAACCGGCAAATCCAACCGATATAGGTGAAATTAATGTTGCAATAAATATTCATCCGGCTGCCAGTATTTCCGGGGCCAGAAGTGATTTACTGACTGTTCTTAGGGAGGGGATATCGGCACCTTTATTTGAACCACTTGCATCACTTCGATATATTTTGGCAGCATTAATACTACTTATGGCGTTTGTATTAGGTTTCGCGTATTTCGGCAGAGTCAGTAAAACCGGAGTGGAGGCAATAGGCAGAAATCCGTTAGCCGGAAGAATGATTCAAACAAGTGTAATGTTGCATGTAATAATAACCGCTGTAATTATTATTGTTGGTTTTGCGATGGCTTATGTTATATTAATTCTTTAATACTATGATACTGAATTTATTTAAATCAAAATTTACCGGGTTATCATCCTTGGATAGTGCTAAACTTCGTGTCTTAAAAATAAAGCCGGTTGTCTTATTGGTGCTTGACGGTTTCGGAATTGCTCCTGAATCGACCGGAAATGCGATAGCCAAGGCAAATACACCCAATCTTGATAATTTCAAACTAAATTATCCGTATACCAAACTGATTGCATCCGGTGAATCTGTCGGATTACCCGCAAATGAGGCAGGGAATTCTGAGGTCGGGCATTTAACTCTTGGGGCGGGTAGGGTAGTTTACCAAAGTTTACCTAGAATTAATATGTCAATCAAAGATGGAACTTATTTTGAAAACCAAGCATTACTTTCTGCTTTATCTCATGCAAGAAGGCATAAATCTACTTTGCATATCATGGGGTTAGTTAGTTCAGGCAGTGTACATTCTTCAATTGCACATCTTTACGCACTTTTAGAGTTATGTCAGAAATATAATTTTACCCGTGTATTACTACATATTTTTACAGATGGCAGGGATGCGCCTCCGAGAGACGGAGTTAGTGTTGTAGAAAAGCTTGAAAAATATCTTAAGGAAACTAAGTCGGCCGAAATAGCATCTGTTTGCGGTAGGTATTGGAGTATGGATCGGGATGCCAGATGGGAACGTACGAAGAGGGCATATGACGCAATAGTGTCAGGTGTAGGTATTCAAGCAACATCGGCATCTGAGGCTATTCAAGCTTCTTATGATAAAAATGTCAGTGATGAGTTTGTTGAACCGACGGTGATTGTTAAAGACGGTCGAGTCGTGGGAGAGGTTAATGATAATGATTCTGTGATATTTTTTAACTTCAGAATAGACAGACCGCGGCAGCTAACAATGGCTTTTGTTTTTCCGAATTTTGAAGAACTGAAGTTTATCGAATTTGGTTATACTCCTCACGGAAGACAAAAGGCAAAGAAAGAAGGCGAGAAAGCAACCGGGCCGACATTTGTAAGAACTAAATGGCCGAAAAACATCTTTTTTGTCACGCTGACAGAATATCAGAAAAATCTTCCAGTTTCAGCTATAGCATTCCCGCCCGAAGATATCAAGGATACATTTTCATCTGTTATTTCAAAGTTCGGTCTGAAGCAGCTTCATCTAACTGAGTCCGAGAAAGAAAGAATGGTAACATTCTATTTTGACGGTTTGACTGATACCAAAGTGACCGGAGAGGATACTTTAATTGTTCCTTCTCCTAATGTTGCAACATATGATAAAAAGCCTGAAATGGCTGTTTGGAAAATTGTGGAAGAGTTTAATAAGGCAGTAATGAAGGATTATTATAATTTTATTGTAATTAACTTCGCCAATCCTGACATGGTTGCCCATAGCGGTAATATTAAGGCCACGATAAAAGCTATTGAGATTGTTGACAAAGCTCTGGGTATGGTTAGTGAGACGACTTTACTCTCAGGAGGATCTTTATATCTAACCGCCGATCATGGTAATGCTGAAGAATTATTAACTTATCCAACCGGTAGTTTTTTCTATACAACCTCACAGGGAAGTATGAATACGGAACATTCAAATAACCCCGTGCCTTTAATGCTTGTAGATGCAAGCCTTAGGGGTGTCAAAGATTACCTTAGGGAGGGGAGTTTGAAGGATGTCGCTCCGACGATTCTCACTGTGATGGGTATTACAATACCATCAGTCATGACAGGAGAGGTATTGCTGAAGAAGAATTAATCTTCCTCAAATTTCTATTTTCCAGTTTCTCTCCGAGCCGGTGGCCAATTTCCAATTGCATTTAAGCCTGTATTGGGTATAAACTCCACTAACTCGGATATTCATCCTCGTTAGTGATTTTGATCCCCCAAAATGTAATTTGTAATTGATAATTTAAGTGTTTTGGGTATAAAGTAAGATAATATGGTTGATACTGCCCTTTTTTATTTAACCTCTTTTATAGCAGCCTCGCTTGGGCTCATTTTAATTGGCGTAATTATTTTTTATTTGAGATTAGTTAAAAAATTTCTGCTTTTGAAAGAAAGCGAAGTTAATCTAAGAAAAGAACTTAATGAGAAAATTGAGGCGAGGATTGCAGAGGCGGATCAGGAATCCAAAAAGATTCTTCAAAGCGCTTACGATAAATCTAAAGAGATAATTTCTTCTTCTCAACTATTTGATAAACAGGAGCAGGATAAAATATCTGACATGCTCGCTCGCGTTACCAATGAGGAAATCAGGCAGTACAGCAGTGTTCTTCAAAAAGTCGGTAAGGTTTCAGTCG
Organism: Candidatus Woesebacteria bacterium RIFCSPLOWO2_01_FULL_39_23; assembly: GCA_001793095.1. Classification (GTDB taxonomy): domain Bacteria; phylum Patescibacteriota; class Microgenomatia; order UBA8517; family UBA8517; genus HO2-FULL-38-9. Next base: position 11,098 of record MGHG01000003.1, on the reverse strand, counting down.
ATGAATTATCGGGAGTAGTGGCAGATATTAAGAAAGAAGTAACGCCCAATCTAGGGAAAATCGAGGGCATGATTGAGGCTGAAATTAAGGGTGCAAGTATTGAAACGAAACGCGCGATTCAAAGCGCCTACACAATTGTGGAAAAAGAATTAGCCGATTATAAAAAAGAGATGTTTGCTGAGGTTGATAAGCTTGTATTAGGAGTTGTTAAAGAACTTAGCCATAAAATTTTGGGTAAAACACTAACTAACAAGGAACAGGAAGATTTAATTATAGATGCACTGAAAGAAGCCAAAGAAGAGCATATTATAAACTGACATGTTCGCAGATTTTACCGATAAAATAAAAACTACAGAGGATAAGCAATTACTAATGGATGAAATTAACTTGGTCCTAAAATCTTTATATCAAAATACTGATATGTATAACAATGTACTACAGAGTACTATAAGAGCTTGGGTACGTGCAGCAATAACACAGGATTTGGAAGTAACCCCGGACAAGGAAAAATACTTTAAATCTCTTTTAACTGAGCTTGCAAAGTTGGAAGAATTTGACATTGTTATACCAATGGATCTTAGCCAATCAGGACTCGAGCGTATTTTTTATTGGGTAAAAGACAATATTGGTGCGGGGATTGTTTTGGATATAAAAATTGATTCAAAATTAATCGGCGGAGCAATTTTTATGTATCGCGGGAAGTATATAGATTTATCGATGAAAAAAAAATTTGAAGAGCTCTTCGGCAGTGTTTACTCAAACCTACAGCCTAAAACTGCACAAAGTGTTCCGGCTTCCAATATATGAACAAATTTGAAGATTATCTTAATGTTACTAAAGAAATTGGGATCGTCGAAAAAATATCGCCTTCAGTAATTTATGTAAGAGGGTTGCCGGGCGCAAAACTATTTGAGCTTATTATGTTTGAAAGCGGCGAGAACGGCCAAGTATTTTCGCTTTCAAGAGATTATGTTGAGATTCTTCTTTTAAAAAAAGCTGAGATAAAAATCGGAACAAAAGTTGCTAGGACCAATGAGACGCTAAAGATCCCACTCGGGAGCTTTATGCTTGGAAAAGCACTCGACGCTCTAGGGACCGTTGTAGGGTTGGAAAAAGGGATAAAATTCTCAGAATATAGGGTATTAGATAGTGCTCCGCCCGGAATTAATGTCAGAAAAAATATTGATAAACCATTTGAAACCGGTGTAACGATAGTTGATTTGGTAACTCCTCTTGGACGTGGCCAGAGACAACTGGTAATAGGAGATAGAAAGACAAATAAAACACAGTTTTTGCTTCAGAATTTATATACACAAGCAGCTAGCGGAACTATTTGTATTTACGCAGCAATTGCAAAAAGAAAGTTGGATACGGCAATGATACATAATTTTCTGTCTAATGAGAAAATTAAAAATAATACAATACTTGTCGCATCGGCTCCGGATGATGTTCCCGGACTTGTGTTTCTGACGCCCTACACGGCAATAACGATTGCAGAGTATTTTAGAGATATGGGTCGGGACGTGCTCGTGGTTCTCGATGATATGACGGCTCATGCTAAGTATTACAGGGAAATTTCACTTTTGGCAAAAAGGTTTCCCGGAAGAAGTTCCTACCCGGGTGATATTTTTTATATTCATGCCAAAATAATGGAGAGAGGAGGAAATTTTCTTTTGTTTAAAGATCTGGATATATCTACGAAAACAAAGATTTCCCCTGATCAGGTGAAGGAAGTATCGATAACCCTCCTTCCGGTTGCTGAGATGGTAATGGGCGATTTCTCAGGCTATATCCAAACGAATTTAATGGCGATGACCGACGGTCACATCTACTTTGATAGAGAATATTTTAATCAAGGTAGACGTCCTGCAATTAACCCGTTTCTTTCGGTAACCAGGGTTGGACGCCAGGCTCAAACTCAGCTTCTTCGTGAGCTCAGTCGGGTTTTGACTAGTTTCCTTGTGAGCCACGAAAAATTAAGACAATATATGCACTTTGGGGCTGAATTATCGGAGGAAACCCAAAGGACGTTAAGTTTAGGCGATAAAATCCAATCGCTTTTTGATCAACCGTCAAATGTGACTGTTCCTTTAAATCTGAGTGTAATACTATTCGCCGCATTATGGGTTGGTTACTGGAAGGAAAAAGGATTATCAGATCTTAAAAACGATCTTAAAAGATTTAGTCAAAAATATATGGAAGGTGGTAGTTTTAAAAAGGGTATTGACGATATCATTGAGGGGAGCAGCACCTTTGAAGTCCTTCTTGATAAGTTAAGAAAAAGCCAAATGGACATTTTGCAAACTATTTCAAAATAATGTCGGTAATATATGTATAGCATTGGTGACATCAAAGACAGATTAAACGAAGTTCAGACTCTTCAGGGCCTTGTTTCAGCCTATGAAGAAATTAGCTCAATAAGAATGAAGAAAACCCGCGATTCAGTTTTAACCAACAGATCGTTTCAGGACGAAATAGATGAAATATTTGATCAATTAAGAATGTCGTACGTCAGAGAGATTGCAAACCTAGCGAAAAAGAGTAATAAAAGAGGAGAAAATATTACCTTTCTGCCTCACAATGGTAAGACCGTTGCAGTACTGTTGTCAGCCAATACGGGTCTCTACGGTGATATCGTAGGGAAAACCTTCCAGTTGTTTTTAAGTGAAGCCAGGAAGGGTGACAATGAAATAACCATCGTTGGTAGACATGGTTTGTCTTTATTCCTCTCTGAGGCAGTTGGCCGGCCTTACACCTTTTTTGAGTTTCCTGACTACGGAGAAAATAAAAGTCAGCTGGCTGAAATTATTAAGCACGTTGTTCAATACGAAGAAATACATGTTTACTATGGAAAATTTAAGAATGTTATTACTCAGGATGCGACAGAATTTTCTGTTTCAGCTGAGATTACTAAACTTAGTAAAACGACTGAAAAACCGGTAGCGTATTTATTTGAACCTAGTTTAGAAAAAATATTGATATTTTTTGAGACTGAAATATTTGCTTCGCTTTTTGAACAAGCAGTAAAAGAATCTCAACTTGCAAAGTTTGCATCAAGATTTCTTGCGATGGATCGGGCGAGAGGAAATATCGATATTGAATTAAAAAAACTCCAGTTCGAGAACATCAGAATAGCTCATAATATTATTAACCGTAAACAACTAAATACGTTATCAAGTACTTATACAATTGGGAAAGGGGGTAATCATGGACGATAAACATATTGGTCATATTCTTAGCGTTAGAGGTAACGTAGTTGAGGTCGAATTTCAAGAATATTTACCTTCGATAAACGATATTTTAATAATGAGGGACGACAAAGAAGTTCGGTTACAGGTTTATATGTCATCGGATGTAGGTATCTTATATGCCTTTTGCCTGACTGGTGTCGATAAACTCTATAGAGGGGCTGAGATTGTCAACACTGAACATCCGATACTGTTTCCGACTGGTAAAATAATGTTGGGCAGAGTGGTGGATCTGTTTGGTAATGCACTTGATGGGCTTGGGAAGATTGATACTGAGAGAAAGAGTCCGATTTATCAAAGTGGTGAACTCGGGGTTAGCTTGAATGTTAAGCAGGAACTTCTAACAACGGGGATTAAGGTAATTGACCTTTTTGCACCACTTCTTAAAGGCGGAAAAATGGGTTTATTTGGAGGTGCGGGTGTAGGTAAAACCATGCTTTTAACGGAAATTCTCCATAATGTTCTTGGCACATCCGGCGGGAAGTCTTTATCAGTATTTGCGGGGGTTGGAGAACGTTCCAGAGAAGGGTTAGAGCTTTACCACGCGTTGAACGATACACGCTCACTTCCTTTTTCGAGTTTAATCTTTGGTAATATGGGAGAAAATCCCGCCATTAGATTTTTAACGGCATATGCTGCGGTGACTTTGGCTGAGTATTATCGGGATGAACTAGGTAAGGATATACTCTTTTTTATAGATAATTTATTCCGCTTTGCTCAGGCTGGAAATGAACTTTCGACATTGATGAATGTAATACCGAGTGAGGATGGTTACCAAGCCACCCTTGAGAGTGAAATGGCCTCATTCCACGAAAGACTTTCTTCAACAGATAAAAATTATATAAGTTCAATCGAGGCTATTTACGTCCCCTCGGATGACCTTTTGGATTATGCAGTCCAATCCATTTTTCCCTACTTGGAATCGATTGTTGTCTTATCAAGAGAGATATATCAGCAGGGAATTGTCCCGGCAATAGATATTTTAGCTTCATCATCCGTTGCATTAGACCCGCTATATGTTGGAGATTTTCATTTTGAAGTTGCATTGAGTGCTAAAAATATCTTAAAAAGAGCAGAAAACTTGGAGCGTATTGTTTCGCTGGTGGGGGAATCCGAACTTTCGAAAGAGGATCAGATCACATTCAGACGGGCAAGAAGAATTAAGAATTTTATGACGCAAAATTTCTTTGTTGCAGAGGGACAAAAGGGGATTAAGGGAGCTTTTGTTCCCCTAGATGTGTGTCTAAAAGACGTTAACGGTATAATTATGGGGAAATACGATCGGATACCGGAGGAGAGATTCTTATATATCGGTAGTATAGGAGAGATTGAGCATGCAGGCGAGTCCGCTTATTTTAACGGTTAAAAATAGAGAAGGTATACTTTTTTCTGGTGAGGTAATGTCATTAACCTCATATAATGATAAAGGTAAGTTTGATATTCTTTCAAAGCACGCCAATTTTATATCTTTAATTAAAAAGAATATTGAATATCGGTTAAAAACAGGTGAAATTAAAAAGATCGACGTCGACAATGCTGTATTAAAGGTGATAGATAATAAAGTAGACGTTTATCTAGGTATAGGCAGATCTACGGAAACTTAAATAATATATAAGCAATTTCAAAACATTTACTTGTCACGTAAGACTCGTATTTTGAATCCAGTTATGACATATCAAAGCTTAATTCACCCCCGCCTTAAAAGGCGGGGTTCTCTTGAGATTTGCTATAGTATTGCCGAAATGTATATTTATTGTCATGTTCTTTCAGTGAAAAGTGTTATGACAAATAATGATGTATTAATTTGTCTTAAATAGTATTAAATAGCACCCAAAATGCTTGAGTGCTATGATTTTTAACGACTACTTTTTGCCCCTGATTAGCCATAAAGATTATTTATATATATTTTGTAATATTTTTAACAAAGTCCTAGTTATATATATTGCCGGAAATAATTATTTTTAACGATTACCGCAGAGTGAAAATTGCTTATATTTAAACAGAATGTAGTTATTCAGGATATAATATAGGGTACTAATAATATATATTAATACCTATGAAATATAAGTGGTTTTTCTAAATAGTTGTGTACTGTATCTTTTGTTGTAGTAAAAAACTTGTAGTAATATAATACAGATATGACTAATCTTAAACTTCAATATAAACCTGGTGAAATTGAACCCAAATGGCAAAATATTTGGGAAAAAGGAAATATTTATGAGGCTAAAGATTTCGCTAAAACTGATAAATACTACCTGTTAGTCGAATTTCCTTATCCTTCCGGAGCAGGTCTCCATGTCGGACATGTACGAAGCTACTCGTCAATGGACGCTTACGCTCGAAAAAAACGGATGGAAAAATATAATGTAATTTTCCCAATAGGGTGGGATGCCTTCGGTTTACCTGCAGAAAACTATGCAATTAAGTTAGGAATTCATCCATCAATCACCGTAAAGGAAAATATTGACAACTTTAAAAGGCAGATGAAAGCGTTGGGTTTGTCTTTTGACTGGTCAAGAGAAATAAATACAACCGACCCTAAATATTACAAGTGGACACAATGGATTTTTCTAAAGCTCTTTGAGAAGGGTTTAGCATACCAATCCGAAGTCGAAGTAAATTGGTGTCCTTTTTGCAAAACAAACCTGGCCGATGAAGAGGTTAACTCAGACGGTACGCACGAAAGGTGCGGAACAATGACTGTTAAAAGAATGCAAAAACAATGGCTCCTTAGAATAACTAATTATGCCGATAGATTAATAGATGATTTAAAGCTCGTTGATTATTCGGATAAGATATCAATTCAACAGAAAAACTGGATAGGAAAATCGGAAGGAGCGACAATAAAATTTCAAATTCCGGATCACAAATCGCAAATTGAAGTTTTTACTACGCGACCGGATACATTATACGGAGCAACATTCCTGGTAGTTGCACCAGAGTACGCGAAGGCTAATTTGCTAAAGTTAGTTTCTAAAGAAAAAGAAGAATTACTATCAAAGTATATAGATATATCTCTTAGTAATGCAAATATTGAAAGAGATTTGGGTGAGAAAGAAAAAAGCGGAGTTGATACAGGTCTTAAAGCATTTAACCCGGCTATAGGTAAGGAAATTCCCATATGGGTATCGGATTATGTACTTGCAGAATATGGATCAGGTGCGATCATGGCGGTGCCTGCTCATGACGAAAGAGACTTTGCATTTGCAAAGAAATTTGGTCTGCCAATTATTTCTGTGATTTCTGGGGGGAATATCAGTGAAGTGGCATATACCGGATGTGGAGAAATAATTGATTCGGGTAGCTGGAATGGGTTAACTGTACCTAAGGATAATACTAAGATAGTTTTTGATATAGAGAAAAAGGGGTGGGGTAAAAGGGAACATAGTTATCATATCCGTGATTGGGTTTTTTCCAGACAGCATTATTGGGGAGAACCAATTCCAATGATTCATTGCGAAGTTTGTGGAATACAACCGGTTCCCGAGAAAGACTTACCCGTTGAACTTCCGTATGTAGAAAAATATGAACCTTCGGGGACAGGGGAGTCGCCTTTGGCAAATATCGGCTTATGGGTAAATACTATTTGTCCGAAGTGTGGCGGTAAAGCACGGAGGGAAACTGATACCATGCCCAACTGGGCAGGATCGAATTGGTACTACCTAGCTTATCTTTTTGCAGACAAGCTAGGAATTTCCGGTTTCCAATGGTTCGACGAGCTCACCATCCCGAGCAAAGTCGAGGGATCTCCAATTTCCAATTTAAAACTAAGTAAAAATGAAGAAAAAAATAAATTTATAAATATATTTTATGAAAATAAGAAAAAAATAAAATACTGGATGCCGGTTGACTTATATCAGGGTGGTTTTGAACATACGACACTACATTTACTCTATTCGAGATTTATATATAAATTCCTTTACGATATCAAAGTTGTGCCTACACCTGAGCCTTATATGAAGAGAAGGTCTCACGGAATTGTCCTCGGGTCTGACGGTCGTAAAATGAGTAAATCCTTCGGTAACGTAATTAATCCGGATCAAATTGTAGGTAAATACGGTGCTGATACGTTAAGACTGTACGAGATGTTTATGGGACCTTTTGACCAGATGGTAGCTTGGAGCGAGGAGTCGGTCGAAGGCTGTTTCAGGTTTTTAAGGCGTCTTTACAAGCTTTTTGGCGAAAAAATAGGGAAGGAAAGTGATAAAGAGCTTGAAATGAGACTGCATCAGACAATTAAGAAAGTTAGCGAGGATATAGAGAATTTGAAATTTAATACTGTTGTTGCGAGTTTAATGGAATTTTCGAATTATTGGGGCGATTCGAGCGGGCTTGCAAAAAATGACGCAAGGGAATTTATAAAACTCTTGGCTCCGCTTGTACCGCACTTTGCGGAAGAGATATACCAGCGAGATTTTGCTGGAAGTTCCAGTCTCCAATGGTTCGACGAGCTCACCATCCCGAGCAAAGTCGAGGGATTTCCAGTTACCAATGAATTAACCGGTCCTCAAACGGAAAATGGAAAATTTCACTCAGTCCATCTGCAAGAATGGCCAAAATACGACCCCAAACTTATTATAGAAAGTACCGTTACAATAGCGGTACAGGTTAATGGTAAGTTACGCGGTACGATAAATATCGAGTCACAAGTCACAAGTCATAAGTCAAAGGTTTTGGTGATGGCTAAGGAAAATCCGAGAATAGCGAAGTGGTTGGAGGGTAAGACTATAAAAAAAGAAATCTATGTGCCTGGAAGATTATTAAATTTTGTATTTTAGCTTCATATTCTTGCTCTTGTTTTTAAATTCATGAAGTGTTATTAATGCTAGTAAATGTCCCATAGACTGAAAGAAGATGATATAGACGATCTGAGAAACTTGGAAGAACATACCCACTTTTCAAAGACTAAGGGATTTAATTTTGAAAAATTTCTTTTAACTAACAGACTCCTAATTACCCTAGCCTTGTTTGGGCTGATCTTAATCGGTTTAGGCGTGTTTTTATATAAAGATGGACTGATAGGTGGACAGGACACAATTGAGGTATTAGAGAGCACTGAGGAGGTTAAAATTAATGCTTCTGAAATTATTGTCGAAATTGCAGGAAGTGTAGAAAAACCCGGAGTTTATAAACTTAAAAATAGTTCAAGAATTGATGATCTTTTGATCGCCGGGGGAGGTCTATCAGTTGATGCAGACAGAGTTTGGGTAGAAAAGTATGTCAATCGCGCGGCGCCTTTAAGTGATGGTCAAAAGATGTATATAAAGTCCGTAAGTGAGCAGTCAGTTGCTGTAACTGCCAACAATTCGGGAGGGGATCAAACTATACCAGCGCCGTTTTCGACATCGACGGAGGGTTTGACGGATATTAACACTGCTACACTAACCGAGTTAGATACATTACCCGGAATTGGCCCTGTATACGGCCAAAGTATAATTGATCACAGACCGTACTCAACTGTCGACGAACTCCTCTCTAAAGGCGCTTTAAAGAAAAGTGTGTATGAGAAAGTAAAAGATAAGGTTTCTGTTTACTAGTCCACGATGAGACGATTTCTACCTTGGTTGCTTGTAACAATTATAATAATTATAAGGCTTATATATTTTTACCAAGGTCGACCCTCTTACCCCGATGGCACGAGGTTAAGAATTACCTATCGCGTAACTTCTGAACCAATACGCTATTCGTCATCCCAATACTTAAGACTTCGTGGATTCAAGGTTTATCTTCCACTATTTCCTGAGGTAAATTATGGAGACAGAGTCATAATAGAAGGAAGAGTTGATGGAGAAATTTTGAAAGATCCGAGTCTAATTGGGATTAAAGAGCGTGGAGGTAATTTATATTATTTACGTAAAAGATTAATAGCTTTTTATCAAAAAAGTTTGCCGAATGATCATGCTGCACTTGTTGCCGGAATGACTTTGGGGTCTAAGGCTAATATTGGCCAGGATTTTTGGGCGGTACTTAAGGAGAGCGGTACAGCTCATGTCGTTGTAGCTTCCGGAATGAATGTAACACTTATAGCATCGTTTCTGACGACATTTCTTGTACTTGTGATACCAAGGAGACGGGCAATCTTTCTTGCAATTGTCGGTATTTGGCTTTACGCACTAATTTCCGGTTTTGATGCGCCGATAGTTAGGGCAGCTGTAATGGGGTCTGTTGCGTTTACAGCTCAAGTACTTGGTAAAGTTTATAACGCTACGCGTGCCCTTTTTCTGTCTGCATTTGCGCTGCTATTTATTAAAACGGACTGGCTTTATGATTTAGGTTTTATCTTATCTTTTGTGGCTACCTTATCGCTTATTATATTTGTACCGAAGCTTCAAAAAGTATTTAAAGCATTACCCAAAGGTATAAGAGAAAACTTAGTGACAACTCTTTCAGCCCAGATAGGCGTTGCACCGATATTGTATATTGCATTCGGGCAATTCAATGTTCTTTCGCCCCTCGCCAATATTTTAGTCTTATGGACAGTTGTACCGGTAACAATTATTGGTATGATTTCAGGCATAATCAGTTTAGTAACTGTGCCTATCGGTACATTAATTTTGTGGCTGAGTTATCCTTTAACACTGTGGTTTATTAGTGTTGTAAATGTTTTTGGTTAATCGAATTATGTCAAACCGATGGAAACTTTTTATTTTTCTTTTGGTACTAATGGCGGTAACTCTATGGCTTGCTGCCATTTCTTACCCGGGTCGAAATCTACGTGTGATTGCGTGTGATGTGGGACAGGGGGATGCATTTTTAGTAATCCGCGGGAAAACAGAAATATTAGTAGACGGAGGACCCGGGAATAAAGTAATAAATTGTCTGAATAACTATTTGCCTTTTTGGGATAGGGAAATTGAAGTCATTGTTTTAACGCATCCGCAGGCGGATCACTATTCTGGTTTGATAGAGGTATTTGAAAATTATAGTGTCAAATATTTTCTGGCAAATGCATTAGATTCTAGCAGTTCTAATTACTCAGTGCTAAAGAGTCTTGTAGGGGGTAGCCAGACAGTTATAATAAATCCTACGAGCAGTGTGAGTATGAGGTTAGATTTGATATATTTAGATATATTATCTCCATCCAGTGAGTTTTTGGCGGATAATTCAGTAACAACTTATGAACAGAAAGACCGAAGAACAAAAGAACTTTACCAAACAAATAACGGTGTTTTGGGTGCTTATACCTCAGAGCAGGATCCTAATCAATTTTCAATTGTGGCTATGTTAAGTTACGGTGAATTCGACGCATTATTTACAGGGGACATCGATAACAAGTTATCAGATGACTTAGCCGAAATTATAAAACAAAAATACAATAAACCACTTGAATATATCAAAGTACCTCATCATGGCAGCAAGAATGGTTTGTCTCAAAGTCTTCTAGGGTCAAGCAATTGGAAAATTGGTGTTATATCTGTGGGTAAAAATAATTCTTACGGCCATCCGCACCAAGAAGTACTTAAGATATTGGGCGAAAAAGATATTAAGATATTAAGAACGGATGAAATGGGAGATGTTGTCATCGCGACGGACGGGAAAAACCTCATAATCCCGGAGAATTGAATAATATGTAAATGCAACAAATTCAATATGCACGTGCATATTGATATTATTCAAACTTCGTGAATACCACGTTCTTTAGAACGTGGGTGACCCGCTTCGCCCTGGCTCTCGCGAGGCGAGAACGAAGCAGTGAACAAACTAGTCTAGAATTACTATTCTAGAATACCACGGCATTAATGCCGTGGTAGTTTATTATATTCCTTAACCTAGCAGGACATTTGCAATAACTTCATATGGTGTTTTCAGGTTTATTCCCAAGTGTGGCCTTTCATAGTTATACTCATGAA
>MGHG01000002.1:27060-36300 GCA_001793095.1 Candidatus Woesebacteria bacterium RIFCSPLOWO2_01_FULL_39_23 | reverse complement strand
CTCGTTTATATTCCAGAATAATATCTCTTGGCTTTACTCTCATACAACAGTTTATTACTGTTGCAAATGTGGTGCTAGATTACGACGTGATTGACATTGATAGCTTAATTTAATAGAATTCCCTATTGTAATTTTAATCTAGGAAATTATGGTAGAACAAGGAAATAACAGATCACACCATTTAAGGGAACAAGTTGCTAAAAAAGTTGACATATTCCTTCAAAAACACCCGAATTTAATAAGGAATGTGGCTAGAGTTGGGGCTGTAATAACAGTTGGAGGAACCGCAATAGTGTATGGTGTAGTAGAATCAAGGAAAGTCCCGACTGCTCTGGCGGGAAAACCACCAGATACTTGCGAAGTGGATCCGAATTACACACCCGGACTAGGAGATGAACAAGGCGGGGGTTGTCCTCCTCTTAAAGAACCCAAAAAGACGGGAACCGACCAAGGTGCGTTGAATGGAGAAAAAGACTTAGCAACAAAACAAGCAACCGAAACACCCAAACCCACTAATACTCTATCGCCATCCAGTACACCCGAAGCAACAAAAACAAGAATTGTTACCCCTACCCAAGTGGAATCTACTCCAGTACCAAGTACTACCCCCGTAACAACCGAAAAACCAAAAACCCGCAAAGCACCAAAAACAGATATCTCACAATATCCCGCTCCGGGCTACGAAGCTTATCTTCCAATAATCGAAAACTTCCACAACGAAGATATAAATCAGGAAAGTTTAGATAAATTTAGGAAAGTTAATGGCGGAGATATATTTAATAGCAACAGAAACTCCTTCAAGGCAGTGCGCCGGAATCTAAGGTAATCGACTCCTTCCAATTATATAAAAGCTCCACGATTCCTACGGATGTAGGAATTATTACAGAACACATTACCCTAATTCCCTATAATTCTAAAGTTGTTCTCGTAACTAATTGAACACTATGGAAAACGAGCGGGGAAGGTCAGTAACCAAGTTAAGCAGAAAGTCAGTAGTTGGTACCACTATCTTGCTTGCAAGCGCCGGTGGCGCCTTACTACTACATACGGAGGCTAAATCAGCTTCACTTTCTGAAAACAACCCTACACCGGAATGGCCAACTAAGACATCCACTTCTACAGAGCCAATGCCCACTACATGTACACCAACTCCACGACCAACTAAGACGCCTACCGAGACTGAAATGCCTACGAAAACTATATTACCAACTGAAACCCCTAAATTGACTCGTACGCCAACAAGAACTCAAGAAGCAACAAAGACTTCACTGCCGACCAGAACCCCCGAAGCAACACGCACATCCAGCCCAACCAGAACTCCTTCCCCTACTATAATCATAGTAACCGAAACCGAACGACCTACTAGGACACCAGAAGCTACGAGGACTCCCCGCCACACCGGAACACCAACCTCAACTTCCACTCCGATTGAAACACCCGTCAATACTCTGACACCGACATCAACTGTAACTGACACACCCAGTCCAACAAATACCATAACCAAGACTCCAACTCAAACTGAAAATGTTATATTCACATCCACCGCTACCCAAGAAGAAATTACAACGTCAAAAAATAAAAAAACAACTCCAAAACCGGCAGGGACACCCGGCGGAGGTAAACCGCTCTATACTAACCGGCTTCCTGAAAACGGCGAGTTGGTAGGTAAACCATATTCTAATAACAGAACAAGAAACACTGCTGCCGGCGGATTAACCATGTTCGGGTATATTCTAACCGGAGGAGCAATTTTCGAGGCAAGTAAACGTAATTTTCGCGGAAATAAAGCCTCTAAACCAACAAGGTAAGCCTTAACCCAGTATGAACTACTATGCTAGCAGAGCGAATGATAAATATAGCGCCTCAATTTGACAAAGTATCTTCTGAAAACTATTTTGACCATACGAGAAACATCACCCTAAAAACATCACCCCTAAGTATCGAGTGGGATACATTAGTACCCGAGAACAATTCCCAAGGTTATGTTACTTTGGGTAAAAGAGGCCAATATAAATTCGAAGACAAAGGCCGCGAATTAGCATTTCAAATCTGGAGCACCATTCTAGCCGCAGGAGGCGATAACGCTAGCCCCGAGGATATTAAAAAAATTAGCAAAGCATTGTTACAAAACTTAAAAAATAAAGATTGGAGCCAAAAAGAATATATACAAGTCTTGGAGAAATCCCTGCGTATGCGAACTCGGCACTTCGAGAGGTATCATCTCCAAACCAATAATCAAACCAACAGTACAACTCTTGATGAAGTCAAAACTTCTCCAAAAGAAAGCGTAAAACTGACACCAAGAATTCACCCTAGATTTGTCCAAAATAAAGCCGGCATAGGTATACTTCTAGCTTTAGGTGGAAGTGCAATTTTAGCGAGAGATAACAATGTGGATTCTGTTAACATCCATAAACAACTCATCCTCCAAGATAAAGCCAGAGCTGAGGAAACGATGGCACCGATATCGAAACAGGATCAAATAAGCGAAGTTAACAAGAGTAATTTATCCATTTCGACATATCTGGCTATCATGGAAAACAATCATAATATAAAAGATTTTCCGGCCACAAATCACATAATATACGAATCTAAATCATCTCCTTCAGATACTTTTAGTGTGCAGGGAATAAATTTCAGTGAAGAAAATAAGCTAATTAACATCACCTTAAAAATAAATAACCCCGATACTAATAATTCTGAACCGTTAATAATAAATTCTATTTTTGTACCTGTCCCATACTACGATAATTTAACTACAAAAGAATCTTTAGATTACCTGGAGAGAACTAGCCCAGGTACTGGAAAATTTGGAGTTGACGTCGAAAAATACGGTAATTTTGTAGTTTACGGACATTCCGGATATAAACCAGAAGGATCAGTAAATGTTCCGCTGGAGTTTGAGGCTTTCAGGTCATATTTTGAAGCCGGAGATAGCAATAAACCTTGGATACAACTGTCGGAAAAGGACACGGAAAATAACCTTAATAACATCGAAAAGTCTTCTATTGAAATAGAACAGGGTGGAGTAAAAATAGTTTCTGAAAATATTATCGCAGCCCGCATCCCACACGAATATTCATCACAACTCTTTGGCGATACAAACAATATTCTGGATACAGTTATTTCTGCTACGGGTGGAGAAAATTCCAAATTTAATTATTTTAAAGATCATCAAGGAATTTTTTTAGAGTTTTGTGGCTGGGGAGAAACCACCGAACCCAACTGGTGGCAAGATGATACTTATATTATCGCGGTCGCCCTGCCCAACCAAACTGAACCCCCATCTAATGACAAAACAATAGACGCCATACAAACCAGTAAACCTGATACATCAACTAAGACGGCTATTACAACACGCGCGGGAGGATCAATTACTCCTAATATGAAAAGTACAATCCGCGAGAACAGCCCTCAAGTTGCAACTAACGAAACTGAAACATCTTTATCAACAACCGCAGAAGTTTTAACGAGCTTGATAAATAACTCATACGACACTAACACAAATCATGGAGCGGCATTAGCACATAATCTAAGTACCGGTTTTAATACTGCTGGTATAGAAATCAATGACCGATTAGCAACTCTTCTTAACATGACCAAGAGTGAAACAAGCGATAACAACCTACAATGCTTTAGAGGAGTAACTTTACTCGCATCAATGCAAAGCAAAGATAGTATACCAAATATCGGCGGTTGGCAGATATACGATCCATTCTCTTTATATACCGATCACATTAGGCCTGTTAGCAATGCAGACGAACTTCTAAAAACAGAAGTAGGTAAATACGACGAGCATCTGTTAAAGGGTAACGTAATTAATAAGAGCGACACTGTTGTATTAAAAACAGAAGATATATCTGACTTTGAAGAAGGCGATATATTTGTCGTCGCGAAAAACTACGTTCAAAAAGAAGGACATCTGGGCGTCGTACTCGATAAATGGATCGATGAATACGGCGAAATTCATATAAAAATTTTTGATGTAAATTTTTTTGGTGATGGTAGGGCAAGAATAATTGAAGTAACCAATAAGAACACGTCTTCTCTTCTAGCAGGACTTCCTGAGGCAAGCAAAGCACAAATATTTGCCATACGATCAGCGCTTATACAACAACATTTAGTTGCATCACGGGAAACCCAACCTTAAATCACTCTACTAGAATTAAATTAAACTAATATTTTCCCCAACAACCAAGAAATGACTGGAAATGGATTCAGTTTTGTAAGGCCAAACTGTGAACTTAAAATCCCAATGAAGTAGTCACCGAAGGCGACACTTCATGGGATGCCATGAGATCAGTCAAAGACCGTATCTCTTCGGCACCGGGTGTAAAGTACGTTCATGTAAACTGAACGTACGTGTGTATATTCACACTCCTTAGAAAGGAGGTGATCCATCCGCACCTTCCAGTACGGATACCTTGTTACGACTTAATCCTCATCGCTGGTTTCACCTTATATCGATACAATCGAGATTCGGGTGCCCCCAACTTTGCTGACTTGACGGATTGCACTTCATCGAAGTTATTGTGCGTTCCCACTAAGCGAGCGGTTTTCCCGCACTTAGCGAGCCGTAATGTTTATTCATTCCAAGCTTCATATCATAAATATATTGAAATTCCTTAGTTGTAAGTTTACGTTTATCTTGTCTTCCTTTAACCACCTTGGCAATTTTTTCGAAAGCTTCGAAACTCATAGCCTTATAACCATAAAGCTTGTTTTTCTGAAAAAATGGGATTATTACCTTGTAAATATCATCCCTTTTTGTTACTTCAAAAACCCAAGCAGGAAGGTGACCAGCTCTTTTAGAGCTTTTTTGATAAACACTACCCACTTTAAAGAATTCTTTTACCTTAAGAAGAAGGTGTTTATTTCCTTCAGCCTGAGAGATAAAAAACCTTAAATCGATTCTATTATCTGCTCTGATGCTAACAAGAAAACATCCTTCACCTTCTGTAAAACCTACAATATATGAAGCTGGAAGCATCACGTATTTTCCTTTAATATTTATCATTCAGTTTACCGAAATAAAACCGAATATGTCAATATTTACTATGAAAATGCTGACTTCCTAAGAGGCAATTACTTCCTTCCTCCTAGGATCTCCATGGGTTATCATATTATCTATTCCTGACATGAATAACTGTTTTTTTAAACGACTTCCTTCTGACCGCCCAACAGAAGTCGTCAAACTTATTACGAAGTTTCAGGCTTCGTTTGTGTGTCATCCCTGTCATTTGCCTCAAGCCCTCCGCCCTAATCAGTTACCCGATTAGGACTGCTTAATTTTTTTGGCTATCCGTCAACTGACGGAATAGGACTTTAACCTATTAGATGATATAACTGCCACGCGCGTTTAAAATTTGGCGGTGTGTACAAGACCCGAGAACGTATTCACCGCGGCATTACTGATCCGCGATTACTACCAATTCCGCGTTCATGAGGGCGAGTTTCAGCCCCCAATCCCCACTGAGAAGCCGTTTTTGGGATTAGCTCCGCGTTACCGCTTGGCAACCCTTTGTCGGCTCCATTGTAGCATGTGTGTCGCCCTGGACATAAGGGCCATGCTGACTTGACGTCGTCCCTGCTTCCTCCCCGCTAAGCGAGGTAGTCCCCCGTGAATATTTAACACGGGGCAGGGGTTGCGCTCGTTACCCCACTGAAGGGAACACCCCACGGCACGAGCTGACGACAGCCATGCAACACCTGTTGCCCCTTTCTTAATTTCTTAAGAATCAGTCACTATTTCTAGCAACCTAGAAGGGGGCAATGTCAAGCCCAGGTAAGGTTCTTCGGTCCGTCTCGAATTAAACCACATGCTCCACTGGTTGTGCGGGTCCCCGTCAATTCCTTTGAGTTTTAATCTTGCGATCGTACTCCCCAGGCGGCTCGCTTAACGCGTTAGCTTACGGGACAGAACTCGCAAAAAATACATCATACTTTTGCGAAAAACGCCAAACATCCAAAAATCCAAATTGCCAAACAGTTTAAAGTAAAAATTAAAATTATTTCAAACTTCTACTATTAATTGCCTGGAGTTTTGGAATCTTTGAGTTTTGGAGTTTTCACTCGCAAAGAATGTATCCTTTGCGAGTCCTATCCCTAGCGAGCAAAGTTTACGGCCAGGACTACAGGGGTCTCTAATCCCTTTCGCTCCCCTGGCTTTCGTTCCTCAGCGTCAAGTAACTCCTAGCTACCTGCCTTCGCCCTCGGTGTTCCTATCGATATCAACGGATTTCACCCCTACACCGATAGTTCCAGTAGCCCCTAAGTACTTCAACCCCGTTCATCTCTTGTCCCTTCCCAAAGTTGAGCTCTGGTATTTGAAACAAGATGCAACGGGGCGCCTACGAAACGCTTTACGCCCAATAAATCCGGATAACGCTTGCACCCTACGTATTACCGCTGCTGCTGGCACGTAGTTAGCCGGTGCTTATTCTATCGCCCGTTTCTTGGCGATCAAAAGAGGTTTAAGACCCGAAGGCCTTCATCCCTCACGCGGTGTCGCGGCGTCAGACTTTCGTCCATTGCGCACGATTCCCAGTTGCTGCCACCCGTAGGTGTACGGGCCGTGTCTCAGTCCCGTTCTGGGGGGACATGCTCTCACATCCCCTACCCGTCGTAGCCTTGGTAGGCCATTACCCTACCAACAAGCTGATGGGCCGCAAGTCTCTCCTTCGGTGGGCAGTTATGCCCTTTTCCCGATAAATCGGGATTATGCAGTATTAGCCCCGCTTTCGCGGGGGTATTCTCCGCCAAAGGGTAAGTCCTTACGTGTTACTCAGCCGTTCGCGACTCCGCCCCACATTCAAAACTCGATACTTCTTATTATCCTTCTTCTAAGGAGAGTGTATGAATTCTTTCTTCTCTTCATCTGTTTTTCTCTTTCAAATGCATCTGCTTTATTCGAAAATGCCTCGTAATACGCAATTTTCCAAGGTCTACCATTTTTCGTATAAGCCGATAAACCTTGGTTATGTTCTTTAAATCTTCTCCTTAGATCGTTCGTAAATCCATAATAACAACTTTTAAGTTTGTTACTTTTTAGGATATAAAAATAATACATATCTTATATTATCAAATCCTGAATGTGGGGCGGCGTTCCACTTGCATGCTTAAAGCACACCGCTAGCGTTCATCCTGGGCCAGGATCAAACCCTCAAAATGTGACGATTTATACCCTAAATGTAAAAACATTAGGTAACGTCTTTACACTTCCAGTCATTTCTTGAGCACCTTTATTTCATACAAATAATGCGAAATCCGCCGATAAATTTTGGCACGATGCGTGAACGAATAGTTCTTGAAAGCAGAGTGCGAAAATAAGGCGGGTTGATTGCAATTATTATTAAAAAAGGTACCCTAAAATTAATTTCAATTGTTAATGTGCTAATTATATCCTCCGCAACTTGCCTTTCGGCTCTACGCCATTCGGGCTAGAATTATTCATTCACGCCTCAAGGTGCGTTTGCTGGAGGATCGTTTTGCTATTCTTAAATTTTCAAAGGTGTAAAACGAAAAAACCCACCAGACGGTGGGTCATACTTTGCCCAAAGGCCATCTGGTATCTCAGGTATTCATCTTATCCGCACCGAGAACAAATCTCGATGTATGAAGTATTATAACACAGATTAAAAGCGTAGCAAGAGTAAATTAAATTATATTTGATCAATTCTTATTATTAATATCTTTATAATCTTCAGTTACATATTGTTCTGTTCGAGGATTAATAAATGGGCATCCGTTTAATACTGCACAATTTATCCTCAAAGGACATCTGACATTCCGCGGAGACTTTCCTTGCGCAATTGCTAATTTTTTACCTTTCCTTTCCCACTTACAAAATACCAAACAATAGTCTTTGAATTCTTTTCGCATAAACAACCCTTATTGACTAAAGAAGATTCTTATTTTAGATCATTACTCAGTTAGTAGGATTATTTAATACTCGCTGTAGATAATTTTCATAGCTTTGTCCTGCAATATTAAAATCATGCGTTAGACATATATCACAACCTTTACACAGCGGAGGCCGATCGGGAGGACACGATGTAGAACCTGCTACTCTAACTGTCACTCCCCTGGGACAACCCACTACCTTCTTTTCACTTTCAATACTTGCATTCACGTATAATCACCTTCCTTTCAATAACAACCGGACGATTCCATCGTATGGTAGCTGGAATTGTCCCAAATATTCAAAAGGTTAATCAAGTCTTTATTTTTCTATTAGAATAGAAGATAATTGACACTTGGTACAAAGTTTCTCTCTCCAATAAACAAGTGCCGAAATCCTCCCTCAATGTGATATTATTAACTATGATAACCCTAATTGTTACGGTTATACTAGGGTTAGGGTTTGCATATTTCGCTACGCAAAATACCTCTTCCATTTCTATATTCTTCGGACGTTATTCGATCCCCAATGCCCCTCTATACCTAGTAACTCTTGTTCCTCTTTTAATAGGCATCCTCGTAGCATTTCTAATTTATATTACACGAGACCTTTCTGCCAGATTAACGGAGGGTGAGATGCAAGATGAACTGAAACGCTTAAAGACGGAAAACTCCGAACTCACTAAAGAGGTTCATAAGTTAGAACTGGAAAATACCAAACTTAAAGCCTCAAACGGAGACGAATTTGATGAAAATTCAATCCAACAATAAGTGTTATGACATTCTCCACGGACTGAAGTCCGTGGTTTCTCTCTTGAGAGAGAATGACATATCAAGTTCAATTCCTCCGTCAAGTCTGACTCGACGGTTTCCTTGAAATTGTTATGAAAACTTTCCTTCTCAAGGTTTGGCAAGCCCTTAAACTTCCTACAAATTTACAACTTTTCGTCATGCGAAGAATTAACGATAAGTTTCTCATAGGAGTAACGGGCATATTCGTGGACGATCATAATAAAGTTCTACTTTTTAAACATACCTATAGAGATACCGGTCGTTGGAGTCTACCGGGAGGCTATCTTAAAGGCAAAGAACATCCAAAAGAAGGATTGGAACGGGAGATAAAAGAAGAATCAGGATTGGTTGTAAGTGCGGATGAACGGTTGAAAATAAGAACGGATAGAGATACACCACGCTTGGACATAGTCTATAGCGGTAGATTTATAGGTGGTGAATTCATACCTTCCAGCGAAGTAATGGATATGGGACTTTTTTCTTTTGATGAACTTCCCCGTCTCCGTAAAGATCAGCTCATTTTTATTAATAAAGCGCTAAATGAGAAGG
>MGHG01000002.1:0-27052 GCA_001793095.1 Candidatus Woesebacteria bacterium RIFCSPLOWO2_01_FULL_39_23 | reverse complement strand
CCACCTCCTCCTCCGCCACCGGAAAATCCTCCTGCTCCACCAACTCCGGCTGCACCATATCCTGAAAAAGAAACGGACAAACCCGACATGGCCGATGATAAATTTGCAAACGATGCACTCACATCCCCTAATCCCCCACCACCCCCGCTATATCCCACCACGTATAAATTAGAGCTCGCATAAGCTTCACTGAATTTTATCGGCAGTTCAGATAATGCCTTCAAGGATATCCCAAGAGCTGCCCCATAGACTAAATATTTCTCCCAAAGTATTACCGAGTCGATGGGATAATTCTTTGTAACCGAGTAATCTTTTAGCCATACTTTAAATGCCTTCCAAGAAGCCAGCTCCCAGTTACCCCGATCAGTCCTTTTATACATAAATAGTACCAATACTATTAGAACAAGGAAACTTACTATGGTAATAACTATCGGTACGAATAATACTCCACCAACATAATCAATACCTAAGGGTATAACAAACGTAAAGTATAATATCCCTAATACAAAATAAATAATTAGTTCCAAAGATAGTTTCTCTCTTACTTTCTTACTTTCTTTATCTATAAAACCTTTTTGAATTAGATTATCGAACGCATCTTTTTGCCAACCTTCCCAAAAACTACGTGTCGATGTTGGTTTTCTCATAGCAATGTTCTTCATTTCGTTAAAAGTAATCCGCTTTACACCATAACCGAATAGAAAATGAATTAATTTCAGCTCATGTGAACCTAACTTTGACTTTCGCAGAACAGCTTCATTCTTTAAAAGTATATATTCCGACCGTTTACCCCATAAACTCTTCTTTTCTTCTCTCTCTATACTTAAAATCTTTTTCCTCACCAAATCGATTATCGTCGCAACCACAGATTTACTTGACGGTTTATAAGTTTCAGCTGCTAGGAGTGTTTCGACCAACACCGGCTCAAGATCGCTCGGTGGTTCGTGAAGCTTTCCGGCAAGGTTAACCTCAGGAAGCGGCGCATCGTCGCCAAACACTCTCCACTTATTAAACCAATACAAAAAACGCCAAAGAGGTAGAATTGAAAGAAACCCCAATAAAATTACTAAAAATATCCCCTTAGCTTTGGTCCTCGCTTGAAAACCCCTCTCCTCCGCTAAAATTGCTGTTAAACTCTGTTTCCCGCTATTCGTACTAGCCACTGATTCTAACTTAGGGAAAAGGACTCTAACTTCAAAAAATTTCTTAGGAGGTAAGTTTGTCGCTGAAAAATCTACTTCACTCGCTGTCACGATACTTACTTTTCCGTTAGTCGGTCCATGACCGAATGCCCATATTTTATCGCTAGGCGCAGGTATCGGAAGATAAACTTTAGCACTTACGTTTTTAGTTCCTTTAGTCCACTCGTCCCCCACCAGCTGCCAGTAAAATTCCGATATATCAGAATGATTGGTTACAGCATGTTGGATAACGTATTTAGAAGTAAATGTTCTTTCTTCGTTTTGGGCAACGTAATACCACTTAATATAAAATTTGTCTCCATCGACATTTATCGAGTAATTCCCAGGTAGAGTCAAAGAATTTTCCTTATATTTATTGTTTCCCTCCCATAATTCATAATTTTTAATACTATTCCCTTTCAACGGAATCCACTCATCCGCCCAACTAAAACTTCCGTCAAAATTGTAAATTCGGGTTTCAGTTATATATGCAGAACCGTCCGATTTCAATTGGACAATAAAATCTGCAGAATCAATTGAATAGTCTTTCGCACTAATGGGTCTAGGTAATAATAAGATTAAAAATACACCAATCAGGACAGATAATTTAATTTTTCCCACTAAACTTAGTGTACTACTTATTGAGGGATTCAATGAAGATTCTTTTACTATTACCTTTCCCATTTGACCACTTGGATCGTGATTTCCTGTTAGCGCCTAGGGACTTTCTAATTTTTGTTTTAGCGATTCGCTCCCATGGAAAATGAGAGTTGCCGAAATGACCATAGCGCGCAGTTTGCCTAAAAATAGGTTTTTGAAGTTTAAGTCCTCTTATGATTCCTTCTGTTGACAGATCAAGCAGTTCCCATGCAAATTTTTCAATCTTACCAATAGATTTCTTTGCCGTGCCAAACGTTTCAATTTCTTTTGCAATCGGATACTTGTAACCAATAACATACGCCAGTTGCACTTCACAGCGCTCAGCAAAACCCTGAGCAACAATATTTTTGGCAAGATAGCGCGCGGCATATGCAGCACTTCTATCTACTTTTGTCGGATCCTTTCCTGAAAAGCATCCTCCTCCGATTCTCCCCATTCCCCCATATGTGTCGACAATAATTTTCCTTCCGGTTACCCCAGTATCTGCAGCAGGTCCTCCGATGGCCCACTTTCCTGTTCCATTGAGTATTACACTGTCGTATTCAATTTGAGGCAAACCATAGAATTTTAATATCGGTTTCACTATAAAGTTATATAGATCGGCTTTCACCTTATCCTTGGAAACCTCCGGATCATGCGGATTGGCAAGAACAATTGTTTCAACTTCAACCGGTTTTGAATCAAAATATTTGACTGTTACCTCACTTTTACCGTCGGGACGTAGATATGAAAGCTTTTTTAGCTTTAGCTCATCCATTTTTCTAGTCAATGCGTGGGCCAAAACTATGGGCATTGGCATCAGCTCAGGCGTTTCATTTACGGCATAACCAAACATCATCCCCTGATCCCCTGCACCTCCCGTGTTAACACCCAAAGCAATGTCGGGAGATTGCTGATGAACGAAAACATCAATCGGTGATTTATACCAAAAACCTAGTTTAGGATCGGTATAGCCCAAGTCTTTTATTACACACCTGGCAATTGCGGAGAAGTTCAACTTCTTAGGACACGTTACCTCCCCAGCAAGGGTTACATGATTTTTAGTAACGAGTGTTTCAATCGCAACTCTTGATTTGGGGTAAATTTTAAGAGCTTCATCTAAAACTCCATCGGAGATTTGATCGCAAATTTTATCGGGGTGACCTGCACAAACTGATTCGGAAGCAAAAATTGAGTAATTCATATTTTTTTCCTTCGACATCGCTCAGGATTGTAACCCTTCGATTACACTCAGGATTGTAACCCTTCGAAAAGTCTAAGGACTTGTCCCCCGCTTAGCGGGGCCGGCACCGCGTCACCGAGTTTGACTCGGGTCTCGGTTGCCATCCCGATTTTATATCGGGACTTCTTGACAACTTGAAATAGAATATAAAAGACGTTACTTTTTGTCAACTAGCTCTTTCCTTAGAAAGTTCCACTATTATCGATGTGCTTTCCAACAACCTTGTTTGTATCTTTTCAAATTTAATAGGTTTAGCCTCAATACTTAGACCAGATTTTGGACAGACAGGAATATTGCCAATCAAAACAACAAATTTCTCTCTGCAATATATACATTCAGAATCAAATGAATTTCTTGTCATTATTTATTATAGGATTCTTTTTAGAACAAATCAATTGAATATAATTAGCCGCTTTAAAATATCCTAGATAGATGAAGAACTACGGGATTTGGATTTGGTTCAACTCCTTCGACATTATTTATCAATGGCTATAGCCCTGAGCGAACAAAGTGAGTCGAAGGGCTGCGGAGCCTGGATTCGAACCAAGATAGACGGAGCCAAAGTCCGTCGTCCTACCGTTAGACGACTCCGCATTATTTAAAATTATCTAAACTCTTCGATATTTCTTGAGTATTATACTAAATTTATATAATTTCCTCACAAACTCCCCGTATCCAACCCGATATCTTTCTATTTAAATCTGTACTTTTAAGGATAATTACTCTTAATAAACCATAATAATCTTGCCCTTGATTTTTTCTGTAATCGTTTTTCTTATCTTTTTTATAATATATTTTTCTAAATTGTGAAATTGGAAAGCCTGTAATTTTACTCCAGTATTTAATAACTTCTTTTTCCCTTTCTATAATGTTGTTATGGCTATAAATCTCAAAATCTATCTTACCTTTTTCTATTAACAAAACTTCTCGCAACCACTTAAGGTAAACTTTTATAATTAAAGGATCAGAATTGCTGAAAATAACTCGCTGCCCAACATTTCCATTCTTCTGCTTAGATCCTTCTGCCCAATAAAGCATAGAACCCATTAACCACAGTTCACGTTTTGACACTCTGCTGACTTCTTTGCGAGCTTTACTAATTATTTTTTGAGTCCTTCCCAGTCGATTTCGCATATTGGCTAGACTACCCAATTTTCTACTTAGATCGCCTCTTTGTTTAAGTCTCGCTATTTGTTCTGGAAGCAGCGGAATATCTCGTAACCATAAAGAAAGAGTAGACTTTGATACCGGCACTATTTTAGTTATTTCAGAATAAGATAGGCCACTCTTACGTAACAAGCTCGTTTTCGTCTTATATTTTTCATATCTCAAACTATGGTCTATATTTAATTCAGACATTATACTTCCGTTCAATCTTAAAGCAAAATAATATATAATTGCAATATAGAAGTCGGTTGGGTAAAATACGTTGTGATCCAGGGCCCCGTAGCTCAATGGTAGAGCAGTTCCCTTTTAAGGAAACGGTTGAAGGTTCGAGCCCTTCCGGGGTCACAGCCTCAGAACTCGATAAGTGCTCTTGTTACATTTTAAAAAAATGTAATCTCAGCTATCTATCGGTTCCTCGTTTCAAAATTTGCTAAGCAAATTTTGATTTAAACACAAAATTCCTAATGGAATTTTGAGAGGAGAAAAAGTGTAGCGTTAAGCAAAAAGCGTAAGCGATTTGCGAATAGCGAAACTTATTTCGACGAGGCCCCATCGTCTAGTGGACTAGGACGTCGGGCTTTCATCCCGAAAATCCTGGGTTCGAATCCCAGTGGGGTCACCCTTCGACAAGCTCAGGGTTTGTTACGTTTCTTTTACCCAGTTTTACTTCATAATAAAGTATGTGGTATGTATATATTCTTCTTTGCGACCAGAAAACATACTATGTTGGTTTGACCTCCAATATAGACAACCGTTTAAGATCTCATAAGTCTAAAGAAAATATTGCCACCAAAGAGTTTTCTGGTTTAGAACTGGTATACATAGAAAAATATAAAACTAGAAGAGCGACAGAGAAAAGGGAAAGGCAAATTAAAGGTTGGTCTAAAGCAAAGAAGAAAGCACTAATAGAAGGAGATGTTGAATTGTTGAAAAAACTGAGTAAATCCTGAGTTTGTTGAAGGTTACAATCGGGTTATATGGTGAGCATGTCGAACCATCCCAGTGGGGTCACATATATTAGTAGAAAAGTCTCTTAATCGTTCTTTTTAACTTTCCCCTATCGCTTCCTTCCCTATAAGCAAGATAGCGTAAAAATACATCAGGAGCTTTCTTCCTTAACATTTTAAGTACAAGTGCAGTAATTTCTATAGAGTAGATTTCCTTTTTCCTCATTTTTAATATTTCCCGCTCCACCTGATTTGTAAGATCATCTGACATTACACTCAATTCGCCTTTGTCCGCGTTCTTTTTATCAAGTGAAGAATGGTATATCCCCGAATAAAGCTTTGCTCGGTTATATCTTTGCCTTTTTCCTGATTTCTTAATGACAGTCAAATATGACAAATCTATTTTTTCATAAGTAGTAAACGTCCCGTCGCATTTTAGGCACTTTCGTCTTCTCCATATCTGAGCATTAGCTTTGGTCGGTCGCGAGTTAACAACCATAATTTGATTACTTCCACA
Organism: Candidatus Woesebacteria bacterium RIFCSPLOWO2_01_FULL_39_23; assembly: GCA_001793095.1. Lineage (GTDB taxonomy): Bacteria > Patescibacteriota > Microgenomatia > UBA8517 > UBA8517 > HO2-FULL-38-9. Next base: position 21,358 of record MGHG01000002.1, on the reverse strand, counting down.
AAATGGACAGTGCATAACTACATATTGACATACTTCTAGCTTTATTCAAGTAGATAAAGACTCTTCTGAGCATGTTATTAATATATAACCAGTCTGTTAATATCATCATCCTGCTCTATTATATGTCGGAAATAGGCAAGAAAATGGTATAAGTTGCTAACCGTAAATAATTCATCTTCAAGAATATTTTTTATATATCAACATTTAGCACTGGGTTCAAAAATATCTTCCCAAAGACCAACGCTAAGTAGATTACACGTAATCATCAGAAAGTACCGATCTTATGGAATAAGTAATTATCCACTAGGGCAGAATTACTTAAGAGGTCCTAATGAGATAGTTTTCGACATCTCACGGGACCCCATGAGATGCTCTGAAGGAGCTATCTCTTTAGGGGAGGTGAGAAATAATGGTGGAACAGGAAGCTGAATATACAGTACTTTATGATTATGTTTTAAATAGACTGGTCACCTGCGGAATTACAAAAGAAGAATTTAACAGCCTTAAAAAACATCCGATTGGCCATCGTAGTGTAGAGGGTTTTATTAACGCCAATATCAAAATAGGCAATTTTGAATGGCTTAACGGCAAACTTGTAAATGTTGATCGAAAAGTAAGACTTGATTTAACCAAAAAAGAAGATGAAAAAATTCATCTTTTAGCTCACAAATTTGGCCTAACCGAATTAGATTTCGTCAGCAAGATTGTGAGGACTGTCTTAAAAAGGATTTAGTTAAAAATTTCAAGGCTTAACGGGACTATTTAATTCTTAATGATGCGACATAGTTTTCTAACTCGTTAATTTGACTCAAATCCTCACTTTTGTTTCTAGAAAGTGATCCTATCCATCTTTTCGCTAGGAATTTATTAAAATAGTCAACATTATCAGTAACAGTAACTTTTTCTAATGAATCCAAATATTCGCTTCTGTGTTTAGGTGCAATAATTATTGGTTTCTTACAAGCCAGTTTAGACATTAAAGTAAGCATTTTTCTGGCAACTCTTCCGGTACCATCCACAAAGGGGTGAATTCTTACCAATTCATAATGGCCATAACCCATACTTTTAATCAAACTTGCTATATCTACTACTTTGTCACATTTAACTTGCTTAAGCTTTGCGTTCATCACTTGACCGTAGAGTCGCATCTCTCTAGGAACTTCATATCCGTGAGGGCAAGACAAACCCGAACCGCTTACTCCCATAAAATCTCCAGTTCGATATACACCCGCAAAGCGGTCTCTTGTTTCAGCGGGTAACAACGGGGATAGAACTCTTTGATGCAACTCTTTTACAATAGTTTCTGCATCGGGTAAACTCTTGCGTAGAGTCAAGGAACCCACATACTGGTCTGCTTCCCACTCACCGCTATATGCAGCAGTAGAATTTTCTCTGATAAAATATTCTTTACTTACGTTCATTCTTTCGTTCATCCTGCTTAGTTTGAATAATCTGCAGGTCAACTAACGCTGACATAATTAACCTTCGCTCCTTATTTAAATTTTCATTACCCACTATTAACTTTAAAACTTCCTTACGTGTAAAAAGGATTCCTTCCATCGAACTATTGGAAAGTGCATTAATAAAATCACGTCCTCGATCAGAAATTAAACCAAGGTAATCTACTTCCCTCCCGGCTTCACTTTGTTCAGGACTATTCATCATTTAATCTAAGTATCTTACCACCTACATTCAACGAATGATACAATAAATACCACATGCCAAAGCTAAATGCTAAAGAATTAAGAATTAGTAAACCGACAGCTGAAGAGGTTCAAAACTTGAAAAGAAATCCTATCTATCTGGTATTAGATAAAATTATTGATACGTATAATATCGGTTCGCTTTTCAGACTGGCCGATGCAACCGCAGTTGAGAAAATGTATCTTTGCGGAGAGATGGAATATCCACCATCCTCTAGGATTCACAAAGCAGCCGTAGGAACAGAAAATTGGGTACCATGGACCACCACAAGCTCCGCATTGCAGGTGGTCAGGGAATTAAAAAGTAAAAATGTCCAAATAATAGCAGTCGAACAACATCCAAAATCTATTGCCTATTCCCTATTGGCTAGTGCCTTGCGATTTCCTTGCGCAATCGTTGTCGGCAACGAAACCGATGGAATTGACACGAAAGTACTCAAGGAGGCTGATGTTATAGTTGAGCTGCCAATGCTCGGAATTAATAAATCCTTCAATGTCTGGGGTAGCGCTGCAGTAATCGTGTACAAAGTCCTTGAATCTCTACCGAACGAAGTAACGAATTAACTACTTAAGAGCTGCTGTGGCTACCGCTTCCATATCTTTCCAGGAATAGGCACCTGCAAAGCTAGAAGTATTCAGGAAAAATCCGGGCGTACCTCTTACACCCAAGCTACTTGCAAGTGAGGTGTCACTTGTTAGTCTTTGGTCATATTTACCGCTATCCAGACAAGACTTAAGACTAGCCGAATCAACTGCACTCTTTAAATAATCTGCAAGCTCGCCGCTTTTAGTCTTGTCATTCTTAACAGTATTATTTAATAAATTATATCCGGCATTGGTATACAGAAGATCGTGTACTTCCCAAAACTTATTATTCTCATATGCACAATAAAGCGCCTTCATGCCCATCTCGCCATTCCCATGCCCAGGCGAGTAGACATAAACCAAAGATGCTTTGCCGGCATCGACAAGCTTTTTAATTTCAGGCACCGGTGCAACGTAAGTTCCTCCATCAGCAACCAACTTAAATCTATCTCCCGCTTGCTTATTTAAATCAGAATTCAAGCCAGTTGCTATATGACAATAAGGACAACTGGGGTCTTCGACCGCTACGGCAAGAAGTTTTCTTTTATCATCGCCGAACTTAATTAAATCCTGACTGAATAGCTTCTTTATTTGGTCTGAACTTACCTGCACCTGAGCAGGTTGTTGTTGAGCGTTTGCAGGAGTCGTCCCTGCAGTAGTAGTTGTCGGGGTAATTCCTCCTTTTTCGAGCGAATTTACCTTTTCCCACAATATACCCAATACGAAAGCCATCACAATCGAACCACCAAGAAGTATTGGAAAAAGTTTTTCAATGTAACCCTTCGGCAGTCTTTTTGCCATATTAAGTAATCTAACTGCTACCTACACCTTTGTCAAGCCTCTGTTACCACGAGGGAGCAGGTTTGTCCAAAAAACGTAAAGCTTCAATCCCTGCCATACACCCGAAACCGGCAGCCGTTACAGCTTGCCCATAGTGCCAATCGTGGACATCCCCCGCGACAAAAACACCTTCATGAGTATTTACCGCTGCGCTATCTTTAACTACAACGTAACCTTTCTCGTCCATTTCTATCTTTCCGGCAAATACTTGCGTTGACGGCACGTGCCCAACTGCCACAAAAACACCATCAACTGGTAATTCGCTCGAACTTCCGTCCTTATTGTTTTTCAAAATAAGCTTCTCCACTCTATCTTTTCCTATAATTTCAGTAACTTCAGTATTCCAGAGTATTTTTATCTTGGAATTTTCCGTAACTCTTTTTTGCATAGCGACAGACGCTCTAAACTCATCCCTTCTATGAATAATCGTCACGTCATCCGTATATTTCGTTAATGTAAGAGCTTCTTCCATCGCCGAGTCTCCTCCTCCTACAACCGCTACTCTTTTACCTTTAAAAAATGGCGCATCACATGGAGCACACGAAGATACCCCCCGTCCAATAAGTTCTTTTTCACCCGGTACACCTAGCCACTTCGTATCAGCACCCGTTGCGATGATAATAGATTTTGCCAGGTATTTTACGCCTCCCGCAAGTATTTCAAAAGGCTTTTTGTCAAAATCAACAGCTTCTACATTCTTGGCTACGAATTCCGCTCCGAAACGCTCAGCTTGAGCCTTCATTTTTTGCATCAAATCAGGTCCTTGAACTCCCTCAGGAAAACCGGGGAAATTGTCAACTGTAGTCGTCAACATAAGCTGCCCACCCCATTTTTCTCCACCCAAAATTAAAGTTGATGCCGCACCACGTGTTGTATAAATGGCAGCAGTAAAAGAAGCCGGACCGCTGCCGATTATTGCAACCTCCCAAGGATCACCCTCTCTCGGTTTCGATGCAAAGTTAATAATATCATTCATTCTTATCCACTAGAAAAACTACTAAATCCCTTCAGTAGTTTTTCATATTATTCATTAAAGGCCACTCGTACCTGTTCCACCAGTTCCCTCATCTGCTGGTTCTTCGCCAGTGGGTTCTGGCATAACATTCCCGCCTGCTGGCTCAGTTGGTAAACCCGTATCCCCACCTGTTGTCGGTTCAGTTGGCTCAGCTGGCGTTGTCGGTTCCGGTGTAGAAACCGGCATATCTGTAGCCGACATGTCGTCAACTGGTGTCGTCGGAGCGGTTGGTGAAACACCCCCCATCATTCCTCCTAAATCTTGTGTTTTATTGTCATTTGGATCCAATTAAATCACCTCCCTCTGGGCCGGAGGCCCTCACGGGCCGGAGGCCTCTTATAAAAACTTTTAATAAGCTCATCATATGTATTTTTTTCCAGTGATACAGCTTTTGCATCTCACGGGATCCCGTTGGGCGCACTTAAGTGCTATCCATCTGGGATCTTTTTATATTCCCATCTTTATCAAATCCTCATACGCTTGTCTTCCAGCGAAGCCGATTTGTCTATCTACTTCACTTCCCTCTTTAAAAAGGATGGTAGTCGGAATCGACATCACATCATAGTCGGATGCGGATTTCTGATTTTCGTCAACATTCAATTTAACTACCGTAAGTTTGTCTTTATGTTCCTCAGAAAGCTCGTCAAGTACCGGCTCCGCTAACTTACATGGACCGCACCATGGTGCCCAAAAATCAACCAAGACAGGAGTCGGGCTTTTTAGCACTTTCTCTGCAAAATCACTATCTGTTACATCGAATGTTGCCATAATTTAATTTGAGCCACGTTTGATCGAGTCATACTCGACAACCAGTTAGACTTGGCGTGGCCATACGCTAACCACTATAGCGTCTAATTTCACGAAAAGTCAATAACATATCAATAAAATAATTATCGGTTGCAAAAAGATATGCTAAATATTACGATAACAATATTGCATGAGAAAATCATTTAAAACATTCGTATTTGTGTTTTCGTTATTCGCTATTCGTTATTTGTTATTTGTTAATGAAGTAGATGCTGTCTGCCCGGTCTGCACTGTTGCTGTAATCGGTGGGCTTGGACTTTCCAGATGGCTAGGGATCGACGACGCTATTACAGGTATTTGGATTGGAGGGTTAATTATCTCTTTATCCTTGTGGTTTACAGACTGGTTGTATAAAAAATACAAAAAAATTGAAAAATATGACAAAAGAATAATAATTATACTGTCCATCTTTTTTTGGTATGCGTTTACCTTCGTACCCCTCAAATATACAAGTATATTAGGTCACCCCTTAAATAAAATTTTGGGAATGGATAAATTGCTTTTCGGTTCGCTCGTTGGTTCTTTAGTCTTTCTCCTTGCTGTTCGGCTCGATAAAAAAGTAAGAAAGATTAATGGCAAGCAACTATTTTCCTATCAAAGAGTAGTTTTCCCGGTAATTAGTTTAGTTATCATAAGCTTAGTTGTATACTACTACGGCGGTTACTTATATTAAAAATTGATAGTCCCGTGTGTTTTTTGATTTGCGTTTAATGATGCCGTCAGAAATTTGATTTCGAATGAACGAGTGAGTTCCTTAAAATGTTGCGAACCGAAAACCTAAGACAGACATCTCACGGCTAATAGTCTGACTTAGTTTTGAGCTGAGCAACATAATATGAATAAGCGAACGAGCTATCAAATTTCTGTAGGCTGTCCTTTCTTGCTTCATTCTTTGGACGAGCAAAGAATGAAGATTATTGAATTATGAATAAAATTAAAAATGTCAAATCGCTTCTCCAAAGGGTTGAAGAAGTTACTAAACAAAAAGAGCTGGACCTCTCCTCCGGCGAGGATTTGTCAATCGGAATCATGAATTTAATCTCCATTGAAGAGCACCTCTTCTACACATTTAATAAAACTAAGGACTCCAAATACTTAGACCTTTTGAATGAAATTCGGGCTATGCGTACGGAATTAATGAAAGAAATTATCAAAGATTACGAAGGTGAGGTTTGGTGTATTTCAAAACACCTATTGGCCGCCTCAATGAGAATTATGGAGGTCGGGACTAAGGAGTTGAAAAAGGGTAACAAAGACAAAGCGTGGAATCTGTTCGATAAGTCTTATAAGCTCTATTCCCTATTCTGGGGGTTGAATCTTGGAGTTGTCGGAACTAAAGATGTCAAACAAGATGATTCCGATGAAGTGAAGTTTATAGATGAAAAAGATCCGCCAGCTGGCGGAGAAAAAGGAAAAGAATCAGTCTTCTCCAAATTAGGTAGTCTGGTACAGAAAGCCATCGACTGCTGCAGGGAATAATATCTAGTCCTTAATTGCCCCTTCAGTAATCGCAATACTTGCTCCCCCACCAACTATAGCTATCCCACCTAGTCCAACAAAATACACCGGCAAAAGCCCAACAGAAGCTAATACTATTAACCCTGCCCCACCACCTATGGCTACTTTCTCAGGAAAATTCATTAAATCTTTCATGCGGCGGTTTCCCGATCTTTCTTGCTGCATACTTATATTTTACTAAACCCCTTCAACTGACAAGGTCGGACCTTGTCAGCAAACTTACGTTTTAGGGAATTCGCCTTGCACTTTGAATAAATTCTTTAACTAAATCTAGCCCCGACTTAAATGCTCCCTCAGCCGTGTAATAAACTTCTAGAGATCTCCTACATTGCAAGATATAATCATCAGCGGGGTCATATCCGTCTGCGATTAACTTAGTTATATCTAATTCTGTTTTCTCTTTAGCTTTGCGGATAGCAGCCTCTAAACGTTCATTAACACCATAACCGTCTGGAGCCTCTAAAACATAACCTAGTGTTCTTTCAAGATTTTCCAACTTACTAATTTCTCTGGGTTTTACCTTTTCTGACATCAGAATGAACATATTATACTCAAAGCATACTTATTAACTTGACAGATATCTGACATATATAATTATAGGGTACTTTGTTATAATACTGTTATGAAAATAAAAACTACATGGGAATACTCTTTAGAAACCGAAGCAAAGAGGGTCATCCACTGCGCCCATCAAATGGTTGTAGGCTTTTATAGAGTAAATAACTTTTACGTACTTCCGCTAGATTTAAAAACCCATTCTTCAAATATCGTTCTATTTCCAGATCTACCCTACCATAAAATTCCTCGGTTTTGGAACAAAGCCAAAAAGGTCGATGTTACGACACTTCCTATCAAGGCAGATAGAAGAATTGTCGATGAGGTTAAATTACTTTTAGAAAAAGAGAGATTACCTAAACCCAACTATCACCACATCAAAAAAGGTTGGGGTAAAGCATCAAACACTATTCTAGAAAAACTTAACGATCTAATACCAAAAGCTTTCGACAGAATCGGAGAAATTATTATTTATCCAACGGTTCTTGGCACCAGTTGCTCTTTCAATATTCTATCCGAAAAAGACAGCATAATTTACATTTGGTTAAGAGAAGATCGGGATATCTACTCTATAGTTGAGGCAATTATCACATCTATTACCAGAAAAGAAGCATTTGACGAGCTTCATGCAACCTGGTCCGAATCCGAGTTTCTATCCGACTGGCTGGTTACAAAATCAGCTTTAGCTACAGCTATCGCTAAATATCAAAAACGTTCAAATTACCTTCCCACCCTGAAAGGAACCAGAGGAAAACAAAATGCTCAGTTACTAAAAGAATCTGACGAATTTTATAAAAAGCTGGGGTTACCAATTAATAGTAAAGTCTTTAACCTAAACGGCAGAACTCCCGAAATTAACAAAAAACAGATTGAAGATTTAACCAATACAGAAAAAAATATCCTAAGACTTCTAATTGAAAATGCAGATAACGTGGTAACCTTCGACAAAATAGCCGATTATTTATTTCCTGATTCAGCCAATTTCAGCCTCTATGCAATATCCAAAACCATTCAAAGGCTTCGTGACAAGCTCGAAGAAAACGGCATCTCGGGAAGCTATATCCAAACATTAAGAGGACGAGGGTATTTGTTAAAGAATTAGAAATCCTTATACATTCCAAAGCCATCCCTTAGACAGATCCCAGGCACACTGGAGCACGTTCACTCTGGTTATAAAGTTCGTATCACTCGAGTCATCCTTAATATCATTTAATAACCTAAAAATATTGTCTTTATCAATTCCTGGAGGAAGTGCTATTCCCCCTCTATTTACGAGTTGCCCAAAATCACCTTTCTCTCCACCGCTCAACACTTCCTTCCATGATTCTGTCAAGTATAAATATAGACCTTGGTCATTCTCTATCGGAAGCATCTTTTTTACATGACTAGCATCATTCGGTAAAAGGACTCTGACAACACCTTTTAATCCTTGAGGTAAGTCATCTATAGCTCGAAGGATATTCTTATTGCCGGGCTTTTCCGAATTGAGAATTTCAATAGCTTTTCTACGTAAATCACCAAAACTCAACGGAGCCGCTAAAGGTAAAGCTAATCTCCTTGAAAGTTCCTTAGAAATAAATACCCCGCTTTCGATTAATCCTAGTTTCTCATATTTACTGATCACCTCGTCTGCCTCGTGAGAATTAATATAGGCATCAAAAACACCTATTATTCTCTTCATTTCCTGCATTTCTACCATAGTAGAATTATAAGATTTGAATAAAAATTATCTTGACTCAATTTGACAAGACAAACATCCTAGACTGACAGGGTCAGACCCTGTCAGTGAAGTTAGTACTTTCGAAGGATACTTAAATTCTATTAGAATAGTACGTTATGGATTTATATATTTTCAGACATGGAACAACTTACTTTTCAAAAACCGACATACCGTATGGAGATAAAATGGAAACGGCTGAAATACTTCCCGAAGCATATGCTCCAATTGAAAAACTTGCCGATTATCTTAAGGATATAACTACCGGCGCGAATTATTCTTCTCCATATAAAAGGTGTGTTCAAACTGTCCAAATTGTTGAAAAAACTACTCAAAAAAAATTTACCTTTGATGATAGATTAAAAGATTGGTACCTGGGTAAAGAAACTATCAATACAATGCTCGAGCGGATAACCAATTTCTACGGAGAGCTGGGAAGATCTAATTATAAGTCTGTGGCCATATGTACACATGGTTATCCAATAAATGCCCTCATTTCACTCATCACTAAAGGTCACGTAGCAAGAGCAGACTTGGAAAATTATCCCGATCCGGGGGTTTTGGTTGTGATTAAAGACAAAAAGGTTGAATATCTCGACTTCAATCAATAGTTCAATCTTTAAAAATTTTAAGACTGACAAACGAAATAAGAGCGATTAGGAGAAAGGCTGTAAAGCTCATCCAAGGTATTGTGATATAGCCAAAATAGGTAAAGAAGCGTTCATTACAGGAAATTGAGAATCCAACAGTAGCACAGGGTGCATAGGCATTGGGAAAAACCTGCAGGTAATAGTGATAGATTGCAATTATCCCGCCGATTAAACTCAAAGGAAAAGTGTAGTTAAGCGCGTCCTTATATTTTTTAATAAGCGCCACCCCTAAAATTACGGCCTGCGGATACATAAATATTCGTTGAAACCAACACAGCCTGCACGGGGCGAATCCTCTAACCTCAGACAGATAAAGACTTCCTAAAGTTGCAGTCAGAGCAACGATAAAAGCATACTTGATCGAATTTTTGACAATTAGCTTTTCAATATTTTTCCACAGAGTCTTTTTCAAAAAGTACACAGCTAAAACAATAACTAATGTAATATTTGCCAAGATTGTAAGAAGGGCTAAAAGAAAAATTAGATCCATTTAATTTCCCAGGGCGTCGGTGACTGCTTTTTTCATATCATCATAACCTCTGATTTGTCCTAATTTTTTACCATTGATATAAAATGTCGGGGTTGCATTTATCCCTATTTTATAGCCTCCCGATTCGTCGCTTGTTATCTTGTCCTCCACCTCTTTAGAATCAAAGTCCGTCAAGAATTTATCCTTATCGAGGCCCAAGCTTAGTGCGTACTCAACAAATTTATCTTTAGGATTTGATAGGGCGCTCCACTCCTCCTGTTTCTCATATAACATATTGTGCATTTCCCAGTATTTTCCTTGTACTCCAGCTGCTTCGGCTGCACGAGCAGCAGGCAGTGCCTTCTTGTGCGAAGGAAGGGGAAAATCGCGGTACGCAACTTTTATATCATCAGGGAACTCTTCTGCAAGCCTCTTAACTAACGGGTAATAAATAGCGCATGCCGGACATTCATAATCACCGTACTCAATTATCGAAACCCGTGCATCAGCCCTACCTTTTACCCAATCCGTATCGTTTATTGATAAAACTTCGGCTCTTGTTGTCTGGGAATCACCGGTTGGAGTATTTATAAATTTAACAAACTTATAACCGGCAAAAAACAAAACTATAACTACCAAAATTCCAACGATCCAATTTTTCAGCTTTTTAGCTTGTCCTGCCTGTCCGTCTTTGGCGGAAGCCCGTCGAAAATCCCGTTTCTCTTCCCTCGCCAAATTTCTTCTTTCCTTGCGAGTCAGTGGAACATTTTCTGTATTATTTTCTTCCATAACTTGGAGTTTATAGGAAAAATCCTAAAAAGCAAAGCAAAAGAATGTTTGTAATCATATAAATTCTGATCTTTTGTTGGTCCATAATAATTGGCAAGTCTTTAAACCATATTCCTATATCTCTCTTATCCATAAAGTCGATAACTTGGTCAATAAAAAGATGTAGAGAGAAAGCTAAAACCAATCCCCTGCCGAATATTGACCCGGATGACGTAATAACCCAAAACGCCAATACAAAAAAAAATGCCTGAAAGTAGGCTGTGTGAAGAATTAATTTTGATCTTTCATGTCTCGTTAGAATTATAAAATTCAATGCGTTTTTAAGCTCCCTTTTCCTTATCATATATCTGATTCTTTCCGAAACAACTTCCTCAGGCCGCAACACATATGCGTATAACAGGTGGTCCACCAAAGGAAAAGCGAAACCCACCATCCCACCAGCCCAAAAATACAGATAAATCAAGCTAAACCAATGTTTTAAAAGTGTTATAAGAAGAAAGAAGGCTAATAAAAATGCAAGATGTGTAATCAAATATTTCCTCATGTTACTTGTATTATCATTTTGCATTTTTCCTCTCCAATATTCAACCGTAGTTTATATATTAGAAAGATTTTCTATCGTACAAAAAACGAGGCAAATCAACATGCATATCGTCAGTAAACCCCACTCCTTCTTCTTCAAGCTTACGCTTTTGCTCTCTCCAACCATCAAAAGCATAATTTTCGGCTACCTTTCCTTCTTTATTAACTACCCTATGGCATGGGATATTGGGGTCTTTATTGGCATGCAATGCCCAGCCGATCTTTCTTGCATCTCTTGTCCCCAAAATTGAAGCAACTTGTCCATAAGTCATCACCTTACCTTCCGGAATCTTTTTAACCAATGTATAAATCCGACTAAACAAATTGTGGTCTTCTTTTTTAGTTTTGAGCTTTGACATTTAAGTATTACTTAATCACTGAAAATCTGAACGAACATCTTACCATAAACTCCATTATCGACTATACCAATTGCAACCTTTTTAAACTGCGGATCAAGTATATTTCTTCTATGGCCTTCTGAATTCATCAGCCCCTTATGAGCTATTGATAAAGTCGGAGCCAGTGCCAGATTTTCGCCAACTGTGTGATAGTCAATTCCGGCTTTTTCGAGTCTATCCCCAACGTCGTCTCCCTCCGGACTGTAGTGGCTGAAATATTGTCTTTCCCACATATCCTCTGCATAATTTTCTGCAACCGGTACCGCTCCTGTAAAAATCGTTAACTGCCTTGACCCAGCTTTACTTCTTTCTTCATTTACAAGGGCGAACATCGCCATCTCCGTCTCCTTATCGACAGCCAAATCCCTCTTCTCAATATTTAAAGGAATACGCTCACTGCTCCCCGGTCTAATTGTTAGGTAATTTATCCCCTCTTCTACGATTCCTCCGAAGATTTCATTCAGATCCTTCTCGACTCCGCCGGTTTTAGTAACAATATACCCACCTATTTTTGACTCAGAAATTGCCGCTTTGATTTTAGGATGCGTTGGAAGAGCCAGTATCAGTGTCAGAATAAAAGCAATTAACACAAGGGCTTCTCCAAGAGCCGGAATCACATTAAGAATTTTTTGATAAGGCAATCGCTGAAGTTTTGACGGGAATTTTCTGATTAAATACATAATAAGTGACGATATCATTATTTCCGCCAGGCTAGCTGTTATCAGAAAACCAATAGCATTAGAAATCGAAAACGGCATAGAAAAATTATTTTTCAATAATACCGCGACGCACTTGTAAGTTTTAAGAGAAATCAGCATTGAAGCTAAAAACGAGAAAAAATTTGCTGTCACAACCCAGAAGTTAGACGTCATCCCATCAAATAAAAAATAGACTATGATGATAAGTATCATTAAATCTATCCAATTGCCTTGAAGATTCATATCAAATAAATGATCACTTTCGAAGCTCCACTTTTGTGGTAGCTTTCTTCGTTTTCTTCAGTTCCGCTAATTTCCACATAAAAAGTCTTGCTTTGTTATTTACGTTATATGCGTCTTTGACGAAATTCCGTGCGCTTTCTAACAAACCACGTTTGGTTTCTTTTGCTAATTTTATATAAAGTGCCTTGCGCTTCAAATCACCCAACTCTTCAGCGAGCTCGTAACCGTATTTTTGAAACTCACGGGAAATATATTTATCTTCATCAGACCTAAAACTTTTTAATATCTCTCCAATTTTCTTCATATGCTTTTTTTAATTATAGAAATAAAAGGAAGAAGAGAAAAAATAAATGGAATAATGAATGTCTGCGATATTTCAAAATCAAGATAAATTAAGAAAGCCATAATAATTAAAGCAACCATAGCACCGATTCCCAAAGCAAGTTCCCTAAAAAAAATAGCTTTGGAAACATATCCCTCAGCGGCCTTTTTATACGTTAATTCAAGAAGTGGCAGATAAACCATTCTTTCACCGAAATTCCTCAAAGTATCGGCAAGTACAAAAAAAGGGAAACTTCTTCCGAGCGCTCGTATCAGCCAAGATAAAGAAAAAATGGGAGTTCCAATACCCACCACAGTGCGTTCTCCTTGCTTGTCGACATAACTTCCAATCACAATACCAAATATTGCAGAAATGAAAAGAGATGAAGTAACAATTATTCCCAAATTGAGTACTTGACCATACAGGAGAAATAAAAATAGCGGCCAAGCTGTACTATAAAAAACGTCCTCTACCCCTTCTCCTACATAAGCAAGGGAAACACTTTTATGTTTCCATAAAAGATAGACTATCTGTCTAAAACTGACATCGTGCTTTTGTTTCTTATCGTTTCCTCTCCCGAGAATAAAGACAGAAACAGCCATAAAGACAAAAGAGGTTATAAATAAGAATTTAAAACCTAAAAAAGAAATTATTCCAGCGCCCAGTATAGGAGCAAGTATCATTGCCATGGTTTCTAAGAATTCCTGCTCCCCAGTTCCAAATCCAAAATGTGCCCTATCTTCGGTTTTTGCAAAATAACCGTGATATCCCCACCAATAAAAACTTGCGTGTATTCCCCAAAAAACTGCGGCTAAAAGGAGAAAAATTAGATTATTCGATCCTAAAACGTAAAATGCTGTTGATAAAAAATATGGTAAGAGAGAAAGTTTAATTATTCCTTTAAATCCTCTTGACCGGCTTAGATTTTCAGAGATTGAAAGAAACACCTGTTTAGAGAGAAACATTAAAAAATAGAAAAGAACTACCCATAGGAAAGAAAATTTTGTATCATAACTCAGAAGTTTGGCAGTTTTATATACATAAATTGCAGAAAAAAACACAAGAAAGCTTACTCCCACTTGTCTTAAAACTCTGGACCAAAAAAGACGCATCAATCCTTGTTTCGGAAGATAAGCAAAGCTTGCTTTTCGCATTTGCTCAAAGTAAAACGTGTTTAAGTTGTGGGAAGGATGGACTGCCCGCATGGATTAAGTTTATCAGTAAACCTGACCGTAGCGCTATCCAAAGCATTGTGGGCAGGGCGGTTAGTTGGTGAATCTATGAATCAAATCTTTGACTGCACTATCGACAACAACATCGATCTTGGATTTTTCTTCTTCATTAAAATTTCGTAAAACATATTCTTTACCCTCCATAGCTTTAGCGAAGGAGGGCTCACCCGAACCCTTCCCTCTGTTTTCTATGCCAATTCTTACATGCCAAAAGTTTTTGGTTCCTAGTTTTTCGTAAATCGACAGTAGTCCATTATGCTCTCTAGGGCCTTTGCCTTTTTGGATTTTATAGCTTCCTAAACTCAAATCTAAGTCATCATGAATAATCCATACATCCGCCATATTAATCTTAAAGTGATTAACTAATTTCCTCACTGCGATACCTGAAGAATTCATGAAAGTTGTTGGTTTAGCCAAAACAACTGATGACTGATAACTTATAACTAAAGATTTAAATTTCTTATTTAATTTAAAATTGCTTGGAGTTATGGAGTTTTGGAGTTTTTCCAATAACGCATCCACTACCATATACCCCACACTATGTCTCGTATTTTCGTACTTCTCTCCAGGATTCCCCAAACCAATTATTAATTTCATAGTCCAATTTTACCACGCATGTTGACGAGAATCTGAAGTAGAAGTAGAATTGCCCAAAGTATATCAAATGATTAAATGGTAGAAAATTCACAAGGAAATCAAAGCCTTATTACCGCAGAACAAATTAGACAAGATGCTGAGACTTTGAGAAAGAAGAATAATAAAGCTGCAAGTGTGCTTGCTAAAGCAACCGACGCCTTATTAGAAAATAACGCTCCACAAGGCTGTCCAGAAGAAGAAATCGAGCACAAGAAACCCAGCCAAATCACCTCAACCGCAAGTGAACTTATTGTTGATTCAGGAAGAATTACATATAAAATTCACTCACTAAGTGGAGGCGGTAATGCGTATTGTACCGGAGCCGAAGTAAAAGAATGCGAGAATTGTCCGTTCCTAACGGGCGTTTTTGTGTCCCCATTAAAGTTTAAGGAATTGTCTTTAAGATAAAACTCCTTTCTAAATTTACCAGCCTCTAAGCTCTAATACCTATTTTATAATCTTTAATTCTTCTCCCTCCAGGCCGGCGGTCTCCACAAACGGAACGAAGACATATTTCTGAAACTCTTCTTTTCGTACCCACAATTTGACAATCGATGAAGTGAATAAGTAATATACCCATTATGTCTAAAGAGGGTCTACCCAAAAGCCTTGAAGAGGCACTAGATAGAGAGGAACAAGAAGCCTTAGATAAAGTGACAACCTATCACAGAAAGATTGGACTCCTTATTAAGGCAAATTATATTGGAGTAGGGTTAGTATATCTTGGAAGTGCCGTTGCATCAATCAATGGATACCCAATTTGTTTAGCAGGAAATATCGTTACTCTTCCTGCTGCACTTCTGCTTTCGAGAAAGCTAGATCATATGGACCATAAGTTTTGGAAAGAAAACTGGCTGAAAATATATAGAACTGGTCATCCCACCCACCCTAATATAATCGATGCAGAATTTGTTGATCGGCGGAGATTTAACTAGAAAAAAAACAATAATATAAATTCTTTAATTCTTATCCCTCGGGGTTGGCGGTCTCCACAAACGGAACGAAGACGTAATTTTGAAATTCTTCCTTATCAACTTTTCCATTCTCTAGTTTGGTGAAACGAGTCATAATTTGCGATTGCCGGGGGCCAATTGGTGCAACGAGCACCCCGCCGATTTTTAACTGCCTAAATAGCTCATCTGGCACCCCTTCCAAGGCCGCGGTAATTAAGATTGCATCAAACGGAACTTTTTCCGGCCATCCCCATTTCCCGCTACCGACTTTTACATGGATATTCTTGTATCCTAACTTGTTCAGTGTTTTTTTCGCTCTACCTGCCAGCTGAGGAATAATCTCCAAAGTGTAAACTTCTTTTACAAGAAGCGATAACACAGCCGCCTGATAACCGCTCCCCGTGCCAATCTCAAGTACCTTCTCCAACTTCTTATTACTACCACTCTTAGGCTCTTCCACTCTGCCCACTACTAAGTCCGTCATCATCGCGACAGTATACGGCTGACTAATTGTTTGTCCGTAGCCGATTGATAAAGCGCAATCACTATAAGCAATATTTACATCAGCTTTGGAGACAAATTTCTCACGCCGAACTTGAAGCATAGCCTTAAGAACTTTAGGGGAATCAAGTTTATATTCCTCCCGAATTTTGCGGATCATCTCTTCTCTCTTCGAGCCAGACCTCCGAGCCGGCGGCTTAACATCCATAGTAATAATCGGGCAGGATCTTATCTAGTACCTATTGCCTAACTACTGGTGCCTAGTTTTACACCTTCTTTAGAAATTTCCTAGTATACTTACCCAAGACCGGGACTTCCCACTCTTCTCCACTCCACGCTTTATAAATAAGCATTAGCCAGAGTACAAACATGACTATTATCAAAAGCCCCGAAAGCGGAGCTAAAAATATAGTCAATACAAAAGCCCATTGTAAAAGGAATAATATCCCAAAAACGACTATTGACTGCATCGCATGGAACTTTACAAAGGGATCTTTCTCTAAAAGCAGAAACACGACTCCTGATACTGGACCTAATACGTAAGATAATGCAGCCGCAGTATTTCTAGGAAGTCCGGTTAAAGATTTCTCTGCCATAATTAATCACCTCTCTCCGAGCCGGAGGCTCTCCGAGCCGGAGGCCTCACTTCTAGACCTAACCGGCTTCAGATTTTTCCGAGTCTCTAGCAACCTAATAAAATTATATTTTTTGTCACTATGATGTTTAATCAAATATTCAAACCATCTCGCTTCATTTCTGCTGTTAAACGACTTAAGTCCCACTAATTCAAACGGTATTCTATGTTTAGTTGATATAACCTTACCGGAATTATGCTCGCCGATCCTCCTTTTATAATTATCTGTTTGTCCAAAATAATAATTATTATCTTTCAAACTCCTCAACGCATATACATAATACATAGCTCTTTTACCCCATGGCTAATTAGGAACGATACCGTACCAATCTTTTCAAATCCCCACTTTAAAGTCAATATAATCTACCTTAGGGTTTTTTAGAAGAATTTAAGATTTATCTAATTCCAGTTGAGCTAAACTCTTATGTTTCCCTTTCTTTACAGGTAAAATACCTAGACGTTTATTATATTCTGAAAGAGTATCTGCTCCCAATCCGGGTGTATACTGCCAGGTACCAGTGGGGCCAAAATGATCCTCACTTTGGGAAAAGTCACCGGAAAAACCAAGGCACCTACGAATATCATCCTCAGATAACCCCATCTCTCTTGCGGCTTCTTCCACACTTATAGTTCTACCACGTTGCGCTTTTATGAACCCTTCCAGTTTTCTGGCAATCTCGCTGCATTTCCTTAGATTCTCAGCCATATTACCCTAATAATATACCTTCTTCCAATATCGCTGCAACAAATGGTTGACAAATCCACACACACACTGCTAGAATTTCGACCATAATGGCACCAATTTTAGAAAGAGATACCGATCTGGAAAAATATGGCGGTAGAGTCAAATTTGTAAGAGATGGAAATGTAATCGCCGTGGATGACCCCGAATTGGATCACGCGCAAATTGCTGAAACTCACAGTTTGGGTACTCCTCTAAACGACACCTTTTGTAAAAGAGAAGTTGACGATGCGGGAAGAATTCTTGACCTGAATGACGAACTCAGCATTCGAGGAAAAGCTCATACCTGTCGGATAAGAGGAGATAAGGAAACTGCAAGAGGGGAAACAGCAGAAATAATTCAACAAATCACCGGAAGAAAAACCAGTACATCAGAATATTAGTAGCTACAAGTCCACCTTGGGGGGGGTGAATTGTCCTAGACACATAGGGATTTTAACTAGGACTTTTGAAAATCAGAAAGTCGTTTCAGTTCCTTTAGTGTAGTTGCTTCGTCCCATGACTTATCATCTCTGAATTTAATCAACCTTGGAAATCTTAGTGCGTAGCCGGCAGAGTGAATGGGACTTTTAGTGATTTCATCCGCTGCAATTTCGACGACTAAAGATGGCTCAACCCAGACATCAGGTATTATTAATTTACTTACGTCTCCATATTCTTTTGGCTTATCCTTAACCTTCAGCTTCCGTAAGCGGATAAAGAGTTCTCTAAATTGTTCATCACTAATTCCAGTGCCTATTTTAGTAACCGTTTTTATTACATCATAATCGATAATTCCGGCCAAAAATTGTCCTAAACCGAATAATGCCCTCTTGCCTCGCCCGGCCGTGTAACCCATGACAACGCAGTCAACTGTGTCGGATAGTTTTGCCGAGGCTTCCTCTTCCTGCTTCATTTTTACCCAGCGCCAACCGGTCCGTCCCGGAACATACTCTGCATTAGCCTTTTTAACAATCACTCCTTCGAGTCCTTCCGCAATATTCTTTCTATATTCATCATTAATAACATCCGGATCGGTAGTTGCAATTTTTTCATCAACTACAAATAACGTATTATCTTTGAATACCTTCTCGAGTATTACTCGTCTCTTTAAATAAGGTTCATCCATCAGGCTTTTACCATCCACGAAGATCATATCGAAAACTTGAAACCTTACAGGTATATCCTTTGCTTTTTGTTCTATCTCATATTTACGCCGTCTTTGCATTGTTGTTTGAAAATTTGCCAACTGTTTCATTTCTGGATCCATGCCAACGGCCTCCGTGTCTAATATAACCTCATCAGCGGTTATATACTTGCCAATTTCTTTCAATTCGGGAAACATATCAACAATATTATTTAAATTTCTGGTAAACGCCTTTACCTCCCCCGATTGAATAGCGCTCTGCGCATTCAATTGGGTCCCGTTTGATGCTCTGAAGGAGCTATCTATCTGGGACCCTCCTTTTCCTCTCTTAAAATGTATCTGCACCCTCAGACCATCAAATTTAGGTTCAACCACAACCTCCCCCATTTTATCGATCATCTCTTTCGGGCTCTTTATTCTTTGTGCCAGCATGGGAAGAACGGGAATCCCTACAACCGGTTTGATATTTTTCACCGCTTTATCAATTCCCACCTCTTTAACATGTTTTGCCAGCAGGCCAACATCCGGAATAACCTGGTAAGCTCTCTCAAGTTTGACCTTTTTAGTCTTGTCTCCAACCTCCATCCAGGATAATGCATCGAGAATTGTTTTATCTGAAAATCCAAGCCTCAACCGACCAACCGGCATACGAGAGATATATCTTGCCGACAAAGGGTCTACTATTTTTAATAGGTCGGCCATTTTTTGAATTTTTCTTTCCTGACTCCCCTCGCCAGCATCTTGGGCAATAACCAGCAGCAATTCATACACGTTGAGCACAGACAAGTTTTGAGCTTTGTCTCTGACCCGACCCGGTGGGAGCTTTAAGTTTTGAGCCAGTCCTTCAGCAACATTTCCCAAGTCTCCCTTTTCTTTATAAAGCTTCTTAACTTTATCAATATCTGTATCATACGCTTGTGCAAGCACTTTAAGCATCATCCTCTCAGCTAAATTAAAAACTATGCCTTTATAGCTTGGAGCAAGAATGCCCAAAATAAGATAAGTTGTTTTATCAATCTCCTTGGGTTGTGAAGCAATATATAGCTCTGAAAGTATTCGGGTAATTTCAAGTCTCGATGAAACCTTCTCTAGTCGATCCATAAATACACCAAGCTCAGAAATTACCATATTATTCCCAAATTATAGCAGAATTACATAAAACCACCGATCTTATAAAAGCGGGGAGGATGTCATTACGTTTGTCCAAGAAGGTATGTTGAGAAGAAAAAATAAGCAAAAATTATAACTGCAAAAAATATCACTCCGAAAATTAAGCTGATATAGCCTCCGCTATCGTCGTGAATAATTTTATTTATACCATCCCCCACGAGAGCTAAACCGAATAAACCCGGCAAAACTAAAATTAAATATAAAAATTGTGGATCGGATGGTTTCATGGTTTTAAGTTATTAGTCATAAGCTCTAAGTTATGCAAATCAACGATTCGCCATAACATATCTTGCAGCTTTAGTCTTGCCTTCCTTTTTGATTATTTTCTTCGCTATCAGATAGTTAACATCCCTTAGTACAGTATCTTCGGAAACCATAGGAAATGTGTTTTTCAAATCCTGCATAGTAGCCGTACCATTCTCAGAAAGATGCTCGACAAGTTTCATCTGCCTCTCCGTTAGCGCAACTTGTGTTCCTATTATGCCCTTGAGACGATTATCGATAGAGAGCTTTTTAATTCGGTCTTTTATTTTGGCCAACTCTATTGCGACACCGCCGGTGAAATACTCAAGCCAATAAGTCAGATCCCTTTCACCAATAATTTCTGACTGGGAATCAGTTTTCGAAAAAGCATCGTAGTAAGAACCAAGGTCGGAATCAAAATGTTCTTCTAATGAAAAAAATTTCTTAATATCGTAGTTCTCCCTAAGCAGCACTAAGGTGGAAAAAGCTCTGGTGGTCCTGCCGTTTCCTTCAACAAAAGGATGAACTGAGACGAGATAATAATGAGTAATACCTGCCTCCAATATTGGATGTATGTCACTTGTTGATGGCATATTTAACCAGTCAAATAATTCTTCCAAAAGGTGAGGTATTTCACCGGCTGAAGGTGGTTGCAGAACAATCTTACCTGTTTCTTCTTCCTTAATAACCACTTTTGTTTTTCTGATTACTCCTATTTTCTCAGGAGCTACTATCTTATCAACCGTCTCTTTATGGATATCCGTGAGCATCGTTGTGTCATACCCTCCCCTTTTTGCAGCTAACTCATCGATCAGATTTACAACTTTCCTGTAATTAATAATTTCTTGAATATCACGTTCTTTAGCAACTACCTGTTCACCTTCTAATACCTGCCGTGTTTGATCAAGGGAGAGGTCATTCCCTTCGATATGTGTACCATGATGGACGGTTCGAACTATTGCTTCACTTTTGAATTGCTTTTCGTAGTACGGAACGAGAGGTGCATTCTCAATAACCTCCTTTGCAGCCTCAATTTGGCCTATATTTTTAAGAATCTTATTACTAATGGTAAACTTCGGAGTATACATTCCAATAATTTCATCTTACGGTTATTGTGCGGAAAATACAACCCTTCGTTGTATTCTCCGTAGAAATCCGACACTTTCAAAGTAAAATATGGAAGTGTTACAAACAACTAAGATCACACTTACATGGGAATTGTTTGAATCC
>MGHG01000001.1 GCA_001793095.1 Candidatus Woesebacteria bacterium RIFCSPLOWO2_01_FULL_39_23 | reverse complement strand
TAACTATGAAAGGCCACACTTGGGAATAAACCTGAAAACACCATATGAAGTTATTGCAAATGTCCTGCTAGGTTAAGTCCTGAAAGCTAAACTTCTTCCCCAAATCTGAAGTTGTAATTTTTCTTATATAAATTGCTTAAAAACATAATATAATAGCAAAAGAATAAAAATGCAATACGTATTGGATAAATTAAATAATGATCTTAGGTTGATTACGGTTGAGCTTCCGAATCTTGAGTCTGCAACGGTTACGGTTTGGGTTGGAGTAGGCTCCAGATTTGAAGACGATAAAACTGCCGGATTAAGCCATTTCCTCGAACATATGGTCTTCAAGGGCAGCAAGATTAGACCCACTGCTGCGAAGATTGCCGAAGCTGTTGATGCTATAGGGGGAGAGTTTAATGCCTCAACTTCAAAAGAGTGGACGAATTTTTATATAAAAGCCAGAACGGGAGTGATTGAAACTGCATTTGATGTTCTATCCGATATGGTACTGAATCCTATTCTTGACCCTAAAGAAATAGAGAAAGAGAAAGGGGTAATAACTGAAGAGATTTCAATGTATGAAGATACGCCGATGGCAAAAATTGATGATGTATTCGAAAACCTCATTTTTGGTAAGACGACAATAGGGAGAGATGTGATTGGAACGAAAGAAACAGTACGAGGTATAAGAAAAGATGATTTCTTACGATATAGAAAATCACATTACGGTAGTAATAATATCGTTGTAACAGTGTCGGGGGGAATTAAGAAAGAAGACGTTTCAAAATTAGCAGAAAAATATTTTAGTCCTTTAGAAACGAAGAAGAAGGAGAATATTAAGAAATTTGCTTCATTACAAAAAGAACCGAAAGTACTTCTTAAAACTAAGGAAAACGAGCAGGCGCATTTAATAATGGGTTTTTTGGGGGCAGAGCGAGGACATAAGGCTAGATTTAC
The DNA here is from genome assembly GCA_001793095.1 of Candidatus Woesebacteria bacterium RIFCSPLOWO2_01_FULL_39_23. GTDB lineage: Bacteria > Patescibacteriota > Microgenomatia > UBA8517 > UBA8517 > HO2-FULL-38-9. The sequence goes on along the minus strand of MGHG01000001.1, from coordinate 15,891 downwards.
AGAGGCTGTTTTAAGTTCAATTTTAGGTGGAGGCATGAGTTCACGGCTTTTTTCCGAGGTTAGAGAGAAGCGAGGGCTTGCGTATGCAGTTAGATCGGATTCAGAGCATTATACTGAAACCGGTTACTTCGGAACTTATGTCGGCGTTGATTTGAAAAGGATTGACGAGGCAATTAAGGTTATACTTGATGAGCATTATAAATTAGCTGATAAAAGCAAATCTGTGTCAAAAAAAGAGCTAACTAAAGCTAAAGAATATATTAAGGGGCATTTGGCGCTTTCTTTAGAGGACACAAAAAGCGTTAATGCTTTTTTCGGGATTCGTGAGCTGATGCTCGGTAGTCTTGAAACACCGAAAGATGTAATTGAAGAAATTGATAAAGTCAACCTGGATGATATTTACGCTCTTGCCCAAAAGTTTTTCAAGCCTGATAGGTTGAATCTGGCAATAATAGGGCCATATAAAGATCAGGAGCATTTCAAATCGATATTAAAATAATTTTCAAGTTCCTAATATCCGGAAAAAAAAGTATAATAACTCTATGAAGACTCATTACCACGAAAGATCATTAGTGTTACTTAAACCGGACTCAATCCAAAGAGGACTGATTGGTGAAATTATTTCAAGATTTGAGAAAAAGGGTCTTAAAATTGTTGCCATGAAGATGATTTGGCCAACAAAGAAGATTGCAATGGATCATTATTTCTGGTCAGATGAAGAGAAGGAAGGAACGGGTAATCGTACAATTGAGGCTTACTTGGCAAAGGGATTGAAAATTACAAAGACAGCTAAGGAGTACGCAGAAGACGTTCAAAGGCGAATGTATAGCTATTTACAGACGGGTCCGATTATCGCAATGGTATTGGAAGGTGCCCATGCAATTGAACAGGTTCGCAAACTGGTAGGACATGGTAATCCTCTTGCCGCAGATGTAGGAACAATTCGGGCAGACTTAACTATTGATTCTTACGTAGTAGCAGATGAGGTTGATAGGGCAGCAAGAAATTTAGTTCATGCTTCGGGTAATCTACAAGAAGCCGAGCGCGAATTGAAAGTTTGGTTCAAGGAGGAAGAATTAGTTGATTACGATCTAGCTATTGAAAAAATCTTATACGATAAAGATTGGGAAAAGCTTCGAGAGAAACTTGTCGAACCTTGATAATTGACAGCCCCTGTCAATCTTATTTTATCTGGTCGGGGTGCCCGGATTCGAACCGGGGACCTCTACGTCCCGAACGTAGCGCTCTACCAACTGAGCCACACCCCGAAGCGTCAGCGAGGAGTTGACGAAGTTGGCCAAGCTACCCTGCAAGCAGGTCGAGGCGGGTACATTCCCGCCGAGGCTTACCAACTGAGCCACACCCCGTGGATTCTAATGAAATTATAGTCTAAATTACTTACTCTTTGTAAGTAAATCAAGTAAATCAAAAGGACCTTCGTGATCCAAGCCTTGTTCGTTTAATTGCTTAAGGGTACCAATTAATTGGTCAAACACTTCTTGTCTGTCTTCGATCTGATATCTACGAGAAAGGTCAATTGCATATTCCATTACTTGTTCTAGAGAAGAAGTCCAATCTATATTTTGTATTGTTGACGTAAATATAAAAGCTCTGGCTGCCCTTTCATAGTCGATTCCCTTGGCATTTCGTTCAGGCATATATTCATCTAATAAAATATTAGAATAGGGTATAATTATACCAAATGCAGGGCACACTATACATTGTAGCTACGCCGATCGGGAATTTAGAAGACATTACATTACGAGCTATTAGGATACTCTCTGAGGTAGATATAATATTAGCCGAAGACACCCGTGTAACAAAGAAATTATTATATTCCATAAATGATAAATGGCCAATGCTAAATGACAAATTAATTTCGTACCACCAGCAAAGCGATGAAAAAAAGAAATTTGAAATATTACATCTTTTAGTGCAAGGGAAAAATATCGCTCTTGTCAGTGATGCGGGGACACCGGGAATATCGGATCCCGGAAATGAATTGATTGATTTTATTCTGGGAAATGATCCACATGTTAAAATTGTTCCGATACCCGGTCCAAGCGCGATTACAACTGCTTTGTCCGTATCGGGATTTAATACTAATAAATTTATATTTCTTGGATTTTGGCCTAAAAAAAAGCAGAACAAATTAGTTTCCTATTTGAAGGATTCGAAATTGCCATTTATTTTTTATGAATCACCTTATCGGATTCTCAAGACATTTGATTTACTGGAAAAGGAATTCGGAGAAGGTGTCGAAGTGCTTATTGCCCGCGAGCTTACTAAAATTCACGAAACTCTTTACCGGGGTGGTGTGAATGAGGTTAGAAATAGTCTGGAACATAGCACAATAAAAGGGGAGTTAGTAGTTGTAGTAAGTTTTTAGTGTGCCCCTGGCCAGAAATAAACTGACATCACCCGCTTAGGACGGGATTGCCCCGCCTGCCAAAGGTTGTGATCCCGGAAGGAATTGAACCTTCATCTGAGGTTTAGGAAACCTCTGCTCTATCCGTTGAGCTACGGGACCAAATTGCGGCGGGGCAGGTCTGGGTCCGTTGCCAGCCATAGGCTGGCAAGCCTTTGGCTTAAGCTACAGGGGCTTAGCCTACGATAGCTCAAATTCTATCATATTCCGCCTCTTAAACACATTATTTAAGGCTTAGAATGTAGAGATTGGTGGTCGCTCCGGAAGCTAAATTAGTCAATAGTAAAATCCGGTTTGTAGTTACAATTGGGTAGGCATGGGGAGAAATGTAGTTCCCGCCATAAACTTCCTGCCTATTCGTTCCGTCGTAGTCCATGATTGTTACTTTGGATTCTTCTGCTAAAATTAGGTGTCGGGATGTCGGAAACCACATGAGTCTTCTCTTGGCTCCGTCAATGTTCCCTCCGCCGATTATTAATTCATTTGAATTTTCATCCACTAAAAAATTACGATCTTCTTTGATATCATACACATAGGTTTTATCTACTTTGATAGTCCTCTCTTCCTTCTGAGTTGAGGCTCCTGGTAGAGGTTTAATAAGATTGTCGGGAATTTGTGCTGATCCGCTGGCGGTATAAAGTACCATATCTTCATCAGGAGAAAAAACAATGGTTTTAGCCTTTCTCTCAAGAATTGACTCGAGATCAATTGGTAATTTCTTAAGTTTTGAGCTTAATTTTATCTGTCGCTCATTTTCCCACAATTTAAGAATAGTGTCTTTTTGATTATTTATATTTGTCCTTTTATTTTGCGGCGTGTAGTCTGAAACTGGTAACAAAAATGTAGCGATACTTTGCATAAGAAGAATTTCTCTTCCGTCAGGGGACCAAAACCAACTTGAGTTAGTCAAATCACCATCCGTTATTTTTTTGGGTTCTCTTGTAAAGCCAATAGGTAAATCTACGGTTTCCAAGACCCAAAGGCCTGATTTATCTTCACCGGAGTTAGTATCCGTTGGCGGTACAATATAACCAATCTTTCCCATATCGTCAGAAGGGGCGGGATTTGACGCGCCTAAAAAAGTTAATGCAGTTAACGACGGTACAGATTTAAATAAATGCGCCGTCACCTCCGTGACTTCCTCTTTTTTAATAGTCAGGCGTTTATTCCAAGTAAGATAACCTTCTTTGCGTACGATGATGTCGTAGGTTGCCGGAGGTAGGGTTAGAGAAGCATTCGTGGCTATTTTAAGCTCGCCATTAATGTAAATTTGAGCCCCATCAGGATCTGATTTAATAACCATTAGACCATTAGGTGATAGTTTTAGGCTGTCTTTGCCAATTCTGTAACCGCGTGCATATAAAGAAACGACATAACCAATGATGCTGACAATAATCAGGGTGGAAAAGAAAATAAATAGTCTAATTTTTGTCATAGCATGTCTATTATATAGCAAATACCGGTTTTCTTCCTCTTGTTCGGTTAAACTTGCGGCAATATAATTCGGAAAGGAAAGGTCGGAGGATCAGAATACTCGGAAAACTCAGAAATCCGGACTATCGGATAGTTGGAGAATTAGAAATTCAGATAATATTGAATTCTTCTGGTATTCTGGAAGTCTGACGACCCGAGACTCTGGTGTGCTGAGTTTTCAGGTTTTCCGAGGTATATGATGCGTAAAAAGATAGCAATTGATCTGGGTACGGCAAATACTCTTGTATGGCTGGCAGACGAGGGGATAGTGGCCAATGAACCGACGGTTGTAGCAATTTCTGCCGAAGACAATAAGGTTGTTGCGGTTGGTGAGGAAGCAAAGAAAATGCTTGGTCGTACGCCCGAAGCCTTAATTGCCTCAAGACCAATGCGGGAAGGAGTTATTGCAGATTATTTAGTGACCGAGGCAATGCTTAGGTATTTTATCAGTAAAGTAGTGGGCAGGGTACAGTTTTTTAAACCTGATGTTATGATCTGTGTCCCGGCGGGGTGTACGCAGGTTGAAAGAAGAGCCGCACTCGACGCGACCTTGTCCGCAGGAGCGGCCCATGCCTATTTAATAGATGAGCCGTTGGCAGCAGCAATAGGAGCAGGAATTCCGGTATCAGCACCGTCGGGAAGTATGATATTAGATATCGGTGGTGGAGCAGCCGAAGCTGCAGTAATCTCACTTGGCGGAGTTGTCGTACATAAAAGTGTTCGGGTGGCGGGTAATAAAATAGATGAGGCAATTCAGGAGTACTTAAAAAGGAAACATAATTTGATAATCGGTGATCAAACAGCAGAATACATTAAAATTAAAATTGGCTCGGCAGTTAAACTTTCTAAGGAGGAAAAAATTGAAATAAGCGGACGTGACTTAGTCTTCGGACTTCCAAGGAGTCTTGTCGTTACTTCAGACAGCATAACAGAGGCAATAAAAATACCCCTTATGCAGATAATCGGCGCAGTTAAGGGTGTTTTAGAAGATACTCCGCCCGAGCTAGCTGCTGATATTATAGATAAAGGTATAGTAATGAGCGGGGGAACGTCACTTTTACGGAATTTTAATAAGCTTCTGACTCAGGAAACCGGAGTACCGGCTCATGTAGCGGAAGATCCAATGCTGTGTGTAGTAAGGGGAACGGGAGTAGTGTTGGAAAATATAGAACTGTGGAAAAGGAGTGTGACTGCTAGGGGATAAGGTTAGTAATTTTATATATACTAGAGGGTAGTAAGTAATAAATTTCCAATTACAAATTTCTAATTTTCAAAATAATTACGGTAAGATATCATAGTGATCGGAAACAGTGTCGATAAAAGTACTATAGTATATATCAAAGATTACTTTGTTGTTTGTCTATAGAATGAGGATAACTTAAAGATAATCATATATAATAATTGAATAAAGAAATTGTACAACTTGTGTATATTGTATGATTAATATATTTTCATAATATACCTATAATATACTATTCAACGTCAAAAAAATTAATCATGTAAGCCATAATGTTTTTGGATAGTAATCGAATAATATAGGATGAATATTACTAATAAAATATTCAAAATTTCTTAAAAAAAATAAGCTTAGCAAGACACAATCTAAGATCAGATGATGAAAAACTAAATATTTAATTAATTTTGTGAGCTTTATTACAAAATTTATTTAAAAAATGATTAAAACTTCTCCTAAAAAGAACCGAGGATATGTCAATATCCTTAATGTAAGCATAAGTAGCACTCCTAAGCAGAGTTTGCTAAGGGCTATTTATTTAAATTTAGTAGAATTTGACAAAAGTGAGGCTAAGTCGAGGCTTCTTGTTGTAACTCCTAATCCTGAACAAATTATTCTTGCGCAAAAAGACAGGGAATTCAATACTATTATTAATATCGCTGATATAGCACTTCCTGACGGGATAGGTATTATAGAGGCGCATAGATATTTAAATCTTTCTCTTCCGAATAATTCTTCAATTAAAGTACTCTATGCTTTTTTGCAGGGGATATATATTGGTTTTTGTACTCTATTAAATAATAAGTGGTTAAAGGAAAATTTACATGTTATAAAAGGCAGGGATTTTTTTATTGATTTAATCAAAATTACTAATAAAAGGAGTTGGAGAATTTATCTTCTCGGGGGAAAAAATGGAACAGCCGAGACGGTGCAAGCCGTTCTTGAGAGAAGTTACAAAAAAGTAAAAATAAAATCTTTTTCGGGGCCGATATTAAATTCTGCAGGTTACCCTGTAACAGAAACAGACAGGCAATTAGAAGAAAAGGCGGTACACGAAATTGGTACGTTTAAACCACATCTTCTATTCGTGGCATTTGGAGCACCTAAACAAGAGAAGTGGTTGTACCGTCATATCAATAAATTGAATATCGGTGCGGGAATGGTAGTAGGCGGTACATTTGACTACATTGCTGGAAAACAAAAAGTTCCTCCTAAAATATTTGATGCTTTAAATTTAGAATGGTTATGGAGACTTTTTGCCGGTAACCAAAATCTAAGGCGGTTATTTATCTCTTTTCCTCTTTTCCCCTGGAAAGTATTTATCTACAAAATTAAATCTATTTAACCAACTTCTGAACTAAGTATTTGAGAGCGTTTGAGAAAATTATGTTCTTAAAATATAGCTTCAACTAAATTACCAAGTAACGAGTTTTTACGGGATAAATCTAGTGTATTTTTATGAGACAAATGAAGCTTGGGAAAATATAGTTATTCCAACAAAAGTGAGGGAATATAAATGGAAAGAATGGTAAGCGGTGATAGCGAGTTAGAAAAGAAATACAGAAAGCGGGGTGTTGTAATGCTCATTTTTAATCCTAAAGGAGAAATTCTTACAATCAAGGAGAACAATAATGTTGATGTGACCCATAAGATATCCGGAGAGTTGGGTATACCTTGCGAAACATCGGAGTCGGGTGAATTTTGGCATGAAACTGTTATTAGGGGATTAAACGAAGAATTAGGTCTAACAGTAGAAAACTTACAGTCTTTATTATTGTTTGATACGAAAGGGTCAGATTTAGGAGAAACGCTTTTTGTTCCGGGAGTGCTTGCAAAGGTAGTTGGTATGTACTGCGGCGATCCTGAAAGATTGGAAGAAGTAATTGCAAGAAGTCAGAAAGACGGCGAGGTGGAATTTATTGGATGGAGTGAGATTGATAATTTAGTTTCTGGCGATAATACGAGATTGGGTGTAAAGAATGTCTTATGTGCATTTAAAAAAACACCGATCTATAATGATTTTTGCAATCTTTATAATTACAATAGGCTGTGGAAATCTGTACGCAAAGAGGATCTGCCTTTAGGAGGGGATGATGCTTTTTATGGAGGATAAAGAATTAATTTTAATTAAGTTTGGCGGAAGTATAATTACCGATAAAAATATACCTTTTACTGCACGAAGAAAGGTTATAGCCGGGTTGGGGAAGGAGATATTTAGAGCTAAAAACAAAGTTAAAGTAGATATTATAATTGGAAATGGAAGCGGTTCGTTTGGCCATACGGTTGCATCAAAATATAATACTCAGGATGGAATCATTAATAAAAAAAGTATAATTGGTTTATCGTTAGTTTCGGATGCAGCAGTACAAATTAATAGAATTGTGATTGATGAACTTATTAAAGTAGGTTTGCCAGTTGTTTCTTTTTCACCGTCAAGTTTTTTGCATACTTCAGGTAAAAAACTGAAGAGTAGTTATATAAAACCAATAATTCGAGCCTTAGGAATAGGAATCATTCCAGTGATCTATGGAGATATAATTTTTGATGAAAAAAAGGGGTGTTGTATATATTCAGGTGAAAAAACACTAATTATCCTTGCCGCTAAGCTTAAGCCATTATATAAAAAGGTAAGGATTATTTATTGTGGTGATACAAGAGGTGTTTACGATGCAGATGGTAAAACTATATCTATAATAGATTCAAAGTTATTTATCAAACTTAAAAAACAAATCGGAGGTTCGAGGTCTATTGATGTTACTGGCGGGATGCTTCATAAGGTCTCAGAGAGCCTTAAAATAGCAAATAAATACGGAATACAAACAACAATTCTTAACGGAACCGAACATGGAAATTTATTGGATTCAATTTTAGATAAGAGGGTAGTTTCAACCTTAGTTGGTAGTTAATCAGTCTCGCTCGGTTGACCTTGGGCTTCATCGTTGTGGAACTCGTCCCAGTCATACTCCGTAGGTATATTTTTCCCAACCGGTATTTTAACTTTTTCTCCATTATCTTTATTATCATTGGGATTTGAACCCCTTGGTTCCTTAATAAGAAAGGAAGGTGGTATTAACTCTATTCTTGACATGGTTAGTATTTTAGCATAACAGTAAAGGTTTTCAATGTCCGAGTGCTGAATGGCTCTTGACACCCCTGTTAGCCTTTGATACATTGTGACTAACTAAAGTAAAGCCTTAGCTTTGAAAATATATCATAGTATATATATCTACTAACTAATACCTTAACTATGGCTGATTTAAAGAAAAAAATAAGACTTGATGAACTTCCGGATCTTCTTACTGTACGCGAAGTAGCCGAAATATTAAGAGTATCTCCTTTAACAATTAAGCGTTGGGGTAAACGGGGTAAACTTCCTGCAATAAGAATTAATTCCCGCGGAGATCGGCGCTATAAGAAGGAAGCGGTTCTTTGGTTATTAGGAATTCAAGAGAAGGAGTAGTAGCTTCCTTCTTGCGCTTCGCACTAAGAAAGAGGCAGTACTTTGGTTGTTAGGTATCCAAGAAAAGGAGTAACCTCTTTCTTGGCACCGCTTCGCGTTGTAATAAAGAAGCGGTTATCTGGTTACTAGGAATCCAAGAGAAGGATAGTTAGCTTCTTTCTTGACTCGCTACGCGCAAAAGAAGGAAGCGGTCTTGTGGTTACTCGGTATTCAGGAAAAAGAATAATCTCCACAATATGGCTTAAAAAGCCGCAAAGTTGTATAATAACATCGTCTATTTCTATTGGATAAACACATATAGATAGTGTTATTTGAAGACCACTGCAATGAAAAAATTCCTGATTAGTATTTTAATTGTTTGTGTTATGGCCTCAATACCGGTCGGGGTTTTCGCTGCCAAAATTACACCTACTGCATCACCGTCAGCAACACTTGCACCAACTGCTACCGAGACTCCGGTGCCGACCCTTGTTCCGAGGGCGGATTTAACACAAAAAAGTGAGGAAACTGTTGAACCATTAAGAAAGATTCTGAATGATCAACAATTGGGTTCAGTATTACCTTTTAATTTCATTAAATTCGCAATAAGATACTCAGTTGAGTCAGGAGTTCCCGCAAATACCATCGTCCTTGTACTTTTATTACCCCTTGTTGCTGCGGCGATTGCATTTTCGCGTCACATAATCGGAATTCGAGGCTTTGGTATATTCTTACCCGTTGCGCTCTCAGTTGTCTTTCTTGCTACGGGACCGGTAGTTGGAATTGGCCTATTTTTAGTTATAGTTGCGTCATCAACCTTGACACGCATGGTTCTGAGGAAGCTTAGGATTAAGCTTCAGTATTTACCGAGAATGGCGATCATATTTTGGGTGGTATCTGTTTTTGTCTTAGGTATTTTATTTAGTGTTCCTATGATTAATTACGCTCCAATCATGAATGTTTCAATTTTTGCCGTATTAATATTGGCTTTGCTTACGGAAGATTTTATTAGAGTCCAGCTTGGAAAAAGTGTCAAAACCGCAATCGATCTTACCTCAGAAACACTTATTTTGTCTCTTATATCGTATCTTATTCTCACTTTAAAACCGGTTCAGAAATTTGCACTTCTTAATCCCGAGATCTTACTATCGGGAGTTTTATTTATAGACCTATTGCTGGGTAAATATGTAGGTCTAAGGATAATGGAGATTTGGCGATTTCGAAAACTCATTAAAAGTTAGTTATGAAAACCTCTTCTATTTTGGGTCTTAATGCCAGGACAAATATTTATTCTTATCGGCACAATAACCGACAAGGCCGGATTATCGCGAATTCTAAAATTCAAACAGCCAAGGTATTGAAAAGTTGCAATGTTCCCTCACCAAAAATTTATAAGAAGTTCAGGGTTCCTTATGATATCCAAACATATGACTGGTCATGCCTTCCTTCTGCTTTTGCTTTAAAGCCTAGCCGTGGATTGGGCGGTGAAGGGATAATTGTAGTAAAGAAAAAGTCGGTGGACGGTAAATCATGGATAACAACGCAGCGGGAAAAAGTAACTGGAGAAGATTTGAAACTTCATGTATTGGATGTATTGGAAGGCGCATTTTCGATGGGTAATGTTCCGGACGTCGCATTTATTCAGGAATATGTAGGAAGACATAAAGCCTTCAGGAAGTATGCTTACCGCGGAACTCCGGATATAAGAATTATTGTATTTAATAAGGTTCCTGTCATGGCAATGCTCCGGCTTCCGACAAAAGAAAGCGGAGGGCGGGCGAATCTGCATCAAGGAGCTATTGGTGTTGGAGTTGATATCGCAACAGGTATTACAACAAAGGCCATATGGCATGGTGAACTAATTCGGCGTAAACCAGGGACAAAACGAAAACTTCATGGAATAAAAATACCCAATTGGAATGAGATACTGGAAACTGCAGTTAGTGCACATATTGCATCTAAGCTTGGTTATCTTGGGGTGGATATTGTGTTGCATCCTGAACGCGGTCCGATGGTCTTGGAACTGAATGCACAGCCCGGACTCCAGATTCAATTGGCAAATTTATCCGGATTGAGGCGAAAATTGGATAAGATAGAGGATTTACGGGTTATTGATGCTGAACATGGTGTCAGAATTGCAAAAGCCCTTTTCTCTGAAAGGTTTGCGGATAGAGTTAAGGCTGAAGAAGGTATAAAAACAATATCATCGGTTGAAGAAGTGACAATTAAAAGCTTTGAAGGAAAAAAAGTAAAGGTAAATGCAAAGATTGATACCGGAGCTTGGCGATCATCGATAAGCAAGAGTTTAGCCAAAGAACTTGGTCTTTTGAATAAAAAGAATATTTTATGGAGTAAAAGCGTAAGAAGTTCTTTTGGAAGAGAAGACAGGCCGATAATAGGCTTGACCTTCTGGCTTGCGGGGAGGAGAATCATAACTCCAGCATCTGTAGCAAAAAGAGTCTCTCTGAGGCACCCGGTCATAATCGGAAGAAAAAATTTGAAAGGTTTCTTGATAAACCCAGAGATAGAAGTGAGTTAAGTAAGTATGAAATTGATTCTAATAACAACGCAAAGTGATCTTGAAGAAAATAACAGGATAGCCGAGGAGGCTCGGAAGCTTGGATATGATTTTGAGCTCCAGGACCTGAAAAAATTCGAGTTTGGCATAATTGATGGGAAAATCGATACGGTTAATTATAGTGCTGAGGGTGGGGACATTATTATAATAAGGGGGGTTTTTAACTCAATTAAAGCAATTTCTGCCCACATTGAGGGACTTAGGATGAAGGGAGTCAAAGTGTTCGATAATAATTTTCTCATCCATAAATATTCAATAAATAAACTTGCCGATATGCTCAAATTGGCACATGCCAGACTTAATGTGCCTGATTTATATCACGTACATGCGTTTGATAATTACCCTAAATATGCGGAAAGACTTGGGTTTCCTGTTATCTTGAAACTCACCCGTACAGGCAAAGGAGCAGGTGTTTATAAGTTGAATAGTATGGAAGAACTGAAAAATTTCATTGAAAGAGTCGATGAGTTGGGAGTCGAAGCAAAAACATATTTAATTCAAAAGTATATTCCTTATAAATTTGACCTTCGAATATTAATTATCGGAAGCAATGTTTATACGATGAGGAGAATACCTAAAGAAGGAGAATTCAGAGCGAATTTTTCTTTAGGCGGTAGCGTTGAACTTTACGATCTGGATTTGGAAGGTGAAATACTTGCAAGGCGTGCCTTAGAGGCAGTCGGCTTGAAAGTCGGAGGAGTTGATATGTTAATAGCTGCGGATGGTAAGCGATATATCTTGGAGGTTAATCATACACCCGGTATGCTTGGCATGGAAAAGGCAACGGGTAAGAATATTACAAGAAATTACCTTGACTATGCAATCGCAAAAGCAGTGTAATTTGAGATATGAAAATTTTAGTTGTTGGGTTGGTTGAAAATGAGCAGATGGATAGATTATGGCGCGAAGGCTATAAAAGAGGTCATAATATTGTTGGCTGTTATAGCTCGGAGCTGGTTGTCCTTGCTGAGCTAAATAATTTTTTGCCGACACTTCGCAGTAAAAAAATAGAGGATTTTGATCTACTGTATTTTTGGGCACCCGGTAAAAAAAGGTGGGACTGGTATGCTACAGCAAATTACCTTCATAAGAAATATTCTATGATTGTGGTGAACAAAAAAAATCTAGGTCGTTATAATCCCAGTATCTTGGAGGATCTGTATGTTCAGTCTGATTCCGGAATTGATTTTCCCAAATCAGCAGTAATTTTTTCTGTTAAGTCGGTAAATTCTATTGTAGGTAATTTTAAATTTCCTGTCATAGTTAAAATGGCAAATGGCAAACAGGGAAAAAATGTCTATAAGGTTGAAAACAAAAAAGAATTAAAGGAAGTTGTTGCCAAATTGGAAAAAGATACAGGAGAAGCAATTGTTATCCGTGAGTTTATCCCTAACGATGGGGATATCAGAGTTTTCACAATTGGCTATAAGGCAGTAGGAGCCATGAAAAGAACCCCTAAAGAGGGGGAGTTCAGAAGTAATATCAGTCAAGGGGGTACGGGTTCTAAATTTGATTTAAGTAAGTATTCAAATATAAAGAAATTAGCCGAAAAGGCGAGTATTGCTGCTGGAGTTGAAATTGCTGGTGTTGATGTGATAATAGACCTTAGGGACAATAAACCCTATATTTTGGAGGTCAATCCGGGACCGCAATTTATGGGAATCGAGAAATACACGGGCATTAATATAGCCGGTAAAATCATCAATTATTTCGAAGAATTGTATTCAAAAAATGGTAAAAGATAAAACTTCATCCGACAGTATCGCCGCAAGATATCAGAAAAACTTCAAAAAGTACGGCGAGAATTATCGTGCTTTGCATTGGCTTAATAGTCAAGCCGCTGAAGTTCGATATAAAAATATCATCCAAGATATAAATTTTGAAGGTAAAAGTATTTTGGATGTAGGATCTGGATTTTCGGACATACTTAAATATATTAAAGCTAAGGATGTTAATTATATGGGTGTAGACCTGGTGCCTGAATTCATTAAGATTTCGAAAAGAAGACACCCGCAGTATAAGTTTAAAGTTTTAGATTATTTTAAAAACCCTCTCACTAGAAAATTCGATATAGTCATTTTGTCAGGGGCTCTTAATTCGAATATAAAAAATGCAGTAAACTATCGGAAAAATGCGATTAAAACAATGTTTGATCATACAAAAGAGTCTTTGGCATTCAATATGGCAGGTGGGCATCCCCAGCCGCGAAATAAAAAAGGAAATAGTGTTTATTATGCAGATTCTCTTGTAATTTTAAAGTATTGTTTGACTTTAACTTCGAAGATAATTTTTCGCCACCATTACCGCAAGATAGACTTCACAATAATAATGTATAAATAAACTGAGCCTGTAGGGAGAAAATGTTTCTATCCGACCTTAAGTGTGTAGTATTATATAAGTCTTTTTGAAGCTGGTATGCTCTATTGCTATATAGCAATAGAGCAGGTAGAATGAAGTATAGTGGCAAATAGTAAAGACAAATTTGAAAAACTATCGAGAGAAGAAAAGATAGGTTTGATGTTTGATCTTATTAACTCCTTTCAAAAAGTCAGGAACCCATTAGATACTGCATTTTTCCTTCAGGATTTATTAACGTCAAACGAAATTAGAAATCTATCAGTAAGGTTAAGAATTGCAAAGCTTCTATTAAGTGGGGAAGGTTATAGAGAAATAAAGGATGAAATAGGTTCAAGTTTTGCAACAATTAGTAAAGTGAGTAGTTGGTTGGAGTCCGGCGGAGAAGGTTTTAAGAGAGTTATAAAAAGATTGCCATTGAAATGGAACGTACCGAAGAATCTTCCGAGAGGGCCCATAGAGTTTCACTTACCGCAAACACTTATGGCTTTGGCACAACATGGTGTTGCAGAAGGACAGAATAAGAGAATAGAGAGATTTGTCGAAGTCATTAAAAACAAAGATAATCTAGACAGAGGAATTAGAAAAGAATTCAATGATTTTTATAGTGAATTGGCGGTTGAACGGAAATCTTTAAAAACTCGAGTTGGTTTCGGAGAAATTATTCGGAAATCTGTTAAATAAGTAATCAAACTTATTTTTTAACTTCAACAAGATATGACTTAATTCCGTAAATAAAGTGTTAAAATATATAGATAATTGGCCTCGTTTCGTTCTATTGATATATAGCGATAGAGCAAAGGGGTGTGAATTATTTTGGGACGCAGGACGTACACACCTAATGCAAAGAAATATCAATGTGGAAACAGCAATGTGGAGAACTTTATTTCAGTTTAACTGTAGCCCTTGCCGTCCCGAAAACTTTTTAGCACTCATCTATCGGGAACCACCAGACCCGTTTGACGGGTTTCGTTCACGACTCGTGCTGTAAAGTCAGGGACTCAAGTCGCGTTATTTAATTTCTACCTGTGCTCCTGCTGCTTTCAGTTTATCTGCAGCTGCTTTTACGTCTTCTGCTTTTGCATCTTTCAGTATTTCTACCGGTAAATTTTCGGTCATATCTTTTGCTTCTTTAAGTCCCCAATTTTGATTGATTTCTCGAAGAGCTTTGATAACTGAAATTTTATTATCTCCTGATGCAGTCATATTTAGTGTTTGTGTTCCACTACCTGCTGATTGCGCCTCAGTTCCGGTCGTTTCAGTTTGAGGAGCCGCTTGAGCGGGAGCTGCTGCAACAGGCATAGCGGAGACACCCAGTTTATCCTGCAGTGCGTTTACTAAATTAGATAACTCCATTACCGAAAGTTTTGAAATCTCATCAACTAAAGACTCGACTTTTTTGGATAATTTTGTGTCTTTGGCTTCTTCTACTTTATTTGTCATAAATTTCACCACCCTTCGCCCTCCATAATTTTATTGTAAAAGTAAAGGGTGACCCTTCCGAAGCCTTGGCGAAGGAGGACTTTACTTCTCACCGGGCTACGGAGTGGCAGGCCACCCTGATTTATTCCGATTTTGTCTTTAGAATATAAATTAATTTCTGAGTATTTCCCCGTAGGGTTCCCAAAAGTCCATACATGGGTGCCGAGATCCCGCCGATTACCTGCGCATAAAGAATTTCTTTGGAAGGAAGTAGGGACAGCTTTAGTAAAGATTCTTTGTCCTGAAATTTACCTTCGACAACTCCTACTTTAAGCTGCGGAATTTCGAATTCTTTAGTGAATTTTGCAAGAACCTGTAGAGGTGCAATCGGATCTGCCTCGGATATAACGAAAGCCGTCGGACCGCTAAGGACAGTATCTGTTAATAGATCGTCTGAAAGTTTTGCGTTTTTAGCAGATATTTTGAATAGGGTATTTTTGGCAACAAACATTTTCGCACCGACTTCTTTTAAACGTTTTTTAAGCGCTTGTTCCTGCTTTACTGTAAGGTAGGTATAATTAACAAGAACCAAAGAGGTCGCGCTTTTCAGCTCCTCGCTTAAATTTTCGACAAAGAAAGTTTTTTCCGTTTTTTTCATAAAAAAAGCGCTCCAAGGAGCGCAAAACCGATATCTAAATATCTAATTTTGATTTCCTCGGCACGACTTATGATGAATAGAGTTTAAGAGTGGAAGAGCTTGAGAGTTTAAGTTTGGTTGCTTACCGCTTATACTCTTTTACTCTTATGCTCTAAGTCAGCATGCTTTCTTAGGACAAAATGAATTATATATAAGGATATGAATAAGGTCAAGGGGTTCGTAATCTAGCACCACATTTGCAACAGTAATAAACTGTTGTATGAGAGTAAAGCCAAGAGATATTATTCTGGAATATAAACGAGAG